>UQXZ01000005.1 GCA_900545225.1 uncultured Eubacteriales bacterium | reverse complement strand
ATGCGAAGTGGAAAATCCACTTCGCAATAAAGTCTAACTTTTGGGGGTCACCTCAATAGGTGGTCTTTTTAGATAGTTACTTTTAGCCTGTTAATTTGGAATATTAAATCCTGATCTGAAAATTATTTCTTTTCAGCCTTGATGGTTATTCCTTCCTGAACGATTGAAAGCTCATTACCTTTTACAGTATAAGGAGCTGCTTCACCATCCACTGTGATATTTTTCTTATCCCAAGTAAGGTTCTGAGCTTCACCGTTAGCGTTGATTGAACCTGTTCCGTCTTCTTTTAATTCAATATAAAATTCATCAAGACTAGAGCCTGTAGCCTTTGCTAAATCCTGGAGATTAAGCTCCGTGCCATTTGCTGATAAGCTTGTAATTGTGTACTTACCTGCATTTGAAGCCTCACTGCTTCCGCAACCTGCTAAAATACCTACTGAAGCTAATGAAACTGATGAAATAGCTATAACCTTCTTTAATGACATAATAATCCCTACCCTTTCTATATATAAAACAAACTAAACAAACATTCTCAATGTTCATTTCTCTGAATTAATTATATATTTATATAATATTTTTTCTATCATACCAAGGTAGTGGATGGTGCATTTCCATCAAATCGAAACTATCAATTTGATTTACTTAACAAATTTAACTTATATATCAATCTTAATAATATAAATTAGTACTCAGGAAGAATAAGTCTGTTCTTTGTAACAAGGTAACAAAGCCCTATAAGGTTATTTTCTCCTGTTTTTTCCTTTAAATTCTTAACATGGCTTCTGACGGTTGTATAAGCAACACCCATTTTATCCGCTATTTCATGTAATCCCATGTTTTGTACAAGATATGACAACACTTCCAGTTCCTTAGGAGTAAACATGTCACTGCTGATATTGCCAATCTGTACATCTGGTGTGGAATCCGGATATACATTTTCCCCATTCATTGTCTTATCCATAACATCAATAAGCTCTTCATCACCGAATTCCTTATACCAGAAACTGTCTGCCCCGGCTTCCCTTGCCTTTTCGATAAAACGGTAATCAGGAGCACTTGTTACAATAATTATTTTTATATCCGGATATTTGCTTTTTATTTCTTTTGCAGCAGCAATTCCACTGTGTTCATTTACAGTACAGACGTCCATTATAATCAGATCCACCTTACCGCTTGCACAGTATATCTCAGCATTGGCTGCATCCTTAATTGCACCGGCAAGTGCATATTTACCATCAGTCTTTTCTATGTAGTATGTAAACAGTTCCTGAACAATTCGTTCATCATCCACAATAAGAACATTAGTCATGCAGCTCATCCTCCTTTTTCGGTATTGTTATTATTAACTTATATTCCGGTCTTGAAATTACTTCCATTTTTCCGTTTTCGTTAATTATTTTTTTGCGAAGTGATTTAAGTCCGCCAGCCTCAACAATTTCACACTTTGGCTTATTTCCATTATTGGTGATTTCAAGTATATGCTCTGTATCTGTGTCAGTTATATTAACAAAGAGTCTGTCTCCTCCCGCATGCTTTACAACATTTGTAATACATTCTCTTAAGGAATCGGCAACAAGCATAAGACTGTCTTTATTCTTAGGCATTTTACCGGTTATTTCCAGCTTAACACCTATGGAATCAGCGATTTCAGTCAATTCCTTAATGTCATCAACTTCATCCTCTTCATCATCTTCCCAGTTTAATACGGAAATGGTCTTATTAATCTGCCTGATAATATCTTCCTTTTCTGAAGGATTGCATCCGTTTGCATAATACCTTTGTAAGCTCAGAATATTTCTTCCCATATCGTTGTGGATAAGCATTTTCATGGATAAAATCTCCTGTTCTCTTGCTATTTCCACAATATTTCTATTGGTTGTCCTGATATTATCAAGCATATTTTTAAGCTCTTCATTATTTTTTTTGAGTTCCCTGTTCTTTTTATATATTGCTGTAATATCAAAAGCAACATACTCGGTCCAGTTTTTCTTTATCTTTTTTCTCTGGAACTGCCATACGGTACCGGATTCTGAAATAAGTGTATTGTCACAACATGTTGCAAGTACATTCAGCAGTTCTGATTCGTATTGCAGTTCCTTATGAATCTGATCATACAATATTGCATTCATAGTATTGTTGCTAATAATAAGCAGTCCCTTGGAATTAAAAAAACAAATTCCGGTTAGAAACTTATCAAATGCTTCCTTTACCGCATTCGGCCCCACAAAGAGAGATTTATCTTTTTTAAACAATATTGCTCTCCTTATCATATAATTTTATCAGAATAAATTCCTCATCATCTTCCTGCTCAACTGAATATCTATCCATATTAAACTTAGGAATATCATCTATGCCGGATATTCTGACTCTGAGCTCATATGTATATTTCTTTTCCGTTAAAGATATAAAGTATGACGGTTTCACGCTTTCCGTATGCTCTATTATCTCAATAATCTCATAATACAGCCGGGCTGTTTCAGTGATGGTTAAATTACCTGTTAAATAAACCGATGAATGGCACAATATGCCAAACACCTTTAAATGTCTCTCTATTTCAGAGATACAGTTATTTATCTCTTCAGGAGGAATCATTCCATTTTCCTTTTCGATAAATATCAGATTATCTATTCTCTTAATATAAATGGACAGTGCGCCTATCAGGAATAAATATTTCCATTCATCTTCCTTTGCCGCCTTTTCAAATTCCTCTGTCAGCTGTCTGATCTGCTGCACTTTCTGAGAAGTGTAGCTTCTCATTTCATCATACAAAAGATTTCGCTCCCGTAATCTTCTTCTGACAATATTGGTATTCTGCATATTACTTTCAGCAACATATTTACCCTCAAGATAACTTCGGGAAGAATCCAGTTTTTTCTTTAAAGATACCAGTCTGGAAATATTATCCTTCCAGATTATATAGCCGCTGCTTAAATGAAGTATATTAAAGCGGATATTTTCATCCACAATAACATTTTCTTCACATAGCATGTCAATGATTTTGTCATCGCATATTTTTCCATCCCTGTTGCTAAATATTACATTTCTATCGTCATCTAATATCATGGCTGGAATTGATGACTGCTTAAACAGATATGAATAAAATAAGTTGGACTTAATTATTCCTGTCTGCAACATTGATTCAAAGATAAGAACAGTAAAAAATGCATTTACTATAATCATATCCCTGAAAAAATAAGGCACTATACCTAATGTATAAAGTACGTGATACAGATAAGCCAGGGCCAGTATGGCAGTAGGAACCCAGATAAATTTATTTTTTCCAGGCATTTTGCTTCGTTTAATTACCATGCAGATAAATATAATGCTGCATATCAGATACCATGCAGAAATTACAAAGTATAAAATTCCCCTGCTGTAATTTTTATCACTGTTAACAAAACCATCATCCGGGAATTTAAATACCAGCTGGTGATAATCATTTGTTAATACCGCCAATATTAAAATAATGCTGATAATCATTAGTACAACAAATGATTTTGGTGTCTGAATATCTTTTGTATTGTCATTATTGAGATGGTAAACAGCATAGATACAGCATACCACTATGAGCAGCATTGGTATGTAGTACATATACCACGTTATTCTGACGGCATCCGTATAGGAATCAAAAACATTATATTTCAGATGTCTCAGCAATAAATAGAAAACCAGCAATACACATATAACCGCTATCCATTTTTTTATATATCGGTCCGTTATACGGCTGTATGTCAGTATTCCCCACCATATTACAAGGCTCTCTAAAATTATTGTAATCAGCAGTGACGTAAAAATATGATACGAATTGTCCTTGAAATCAATTTCCCTGAGTATAAGTGCTGCTGCAAAAAATGATGCAAATATAGCACATAACCAATAATATTTTCTTAACGAACCCAAAGATGATGTCATTCAAATTTACCTTAAATCTCTAAAAATCCATTACAAAATAAGTCTTCCTTAGGACATTTGTTACGGAGTTTATTCTGAAATTCCATAAACCATGCCGTAATTTCCTCATGCCCCAATTTGCTGTGAATATCGATGATTTTACCCACTGTTTTCTCATCGAAAATGTCTAAGTCACCAAGCATTTTCACTGTTTTTATATCCTTATTTTCCACAAGCATATCCACAATGTCAAATATATTTTCTTTTATCTTAGTTCTAAGACCTGCATCCACAGACTCTTCAATATCCACAGGATATGTAAGTCTTATAGCAATCATCTTAACTCTTTCCCCTGTAAGAGACTCCTTCAGTAAGAAATTATCCATAAATGTATAATCATACATTTTGCCATTCTTACCAAAACCTTCCTGCATATCCTCAAGTTCAAATCTGTTATCCTTGTAGAAATATATTCTCACATCTCCACCATTAAGATAAAAGTCGTGAATATATGATCCGTCAAATACTTCATTATGGATTTCAATAACTGACACAGGAAGTGTAAGTTCATTTACAACAGAATCTGCAAAGCATCTGTATCCCAGTATGGCAGTTCCCTTTTTAACCGTATATTCCTTTGTCTTTGCAAATGATCTTACAAGTAAATATTTATTGTCTTCAAGTCTCTTAAATACCGCATTATTTTCCGCAAAAAAAACAGGGTTGTTCTCATCTATGATGACTTCTTCTATACCTGTGTCTCCGCCTGCAACATTTCCGTTATATGAAAGTGCACCCTCTTCGATAAATACAGTATTCTCCGGAATAATAAGAGTCTTTAAATATTTTGTAACTCTTAAAGCATTTTCCGCTATTCCGACAGCATCATCATTTAATATGTACTCAGTTCTCGTATCTGAAACATTTACACCTATGAGAACTTTGCCTATATGTTCACCGCTCTCGGAAATATAGTCATTTTCATAAATGCCATAGCCGTCTGCACTATAGCGCTTGTTTCCGCTTGCATAAATGGCGCACTCGATTAAGTCAGGTCTTACAAGCTCTTCTATGCCCTCAGGTATCTCTACACTTTCTATGGATGTGGCAGTAATAAAGCCCTCTCCAATGTATTTAACACTGTCTGGAATTGTTATCTCATGTAAGCTGACCATATATGCAAATGCGAATTCCTCAATTCTTTCAACAGTGTCAGGAATTACTATTTCTTCAATAAAAAGACCTCTCAGGTTGAAATTACCGGATGCTATGGAAGTAACCTTCTTACCATCTATTTCTCCCGGAATTTCCAATACCTTAAGCTCTTCCGGCACTTCCTCTGTCTTAATACCGTTTACGCAGATTTCTCTGTCATTTAAATCTATATAATCAAATTCTATGTTATTCATATATCTTTTTGTATCTTCCTAAATTTATTTCTGTTTCTGATTATACCATCTATAACTCGTGAACTTAACTAAGCATATATCGCAAAAAATTAAAAAATACCCTTTATCAGTCTTTGATAAAGGGGATTTTTTAATTCTGTTTATAATTAAATGTCTGCGATTTCTTCAGATTCATCAATCATCTTTTCAAAGTTTTTGATATCTTCAAGTAATGCAGAATTTCTCTCATCAAGCATAAGCTTCTTGTTGTACTGGTAGTACTTGTCGCATCCGTTTTCAGCAATAAATCTTGCACCAGATCTGCTGATTGTAAGCTCTGTTACAAAGAGAAGCATTTCATTGCCATCGCCATATGCCTTTTCAATAAATTCAAATGCATTGTTAAGCATGTTCTTAATATCAACAGCATTTGCCTTAACATTCTTAACCTTCTCATTGAACTGAGTCTGTAAGTAACTGAATGCAACTGAGCTGTCTACATCAATTCTTAATGCCTGTACAAGCTCCTCAACAAATGCCATTGCATACTTGTATTCTCTCTTGCCTTCAAGATCTAATACGCCGCCTGCAAGTCTCTGCTCATATTCCTTCTGGAGAGCTTCGTCAATCTCTGTAAGCTTGCTGATAATATTGTCATCCGCCTTAGTTTCCTTAACGTAGCCGAATAACTTCTTAAGACTTTCAAATACTTCTGTATTGTCACGCATCATAGGAATTAAGCCTTCAATCATAAGTCCTACAACAGTGATTCTCTCATCAAATGCAGCGTCATGTGCTCTTGAAACAGCCTTCTCATCTGCGCCATTTTCAAGAATAGACATAATACCGTAATCTGACTTGTACTTAAGATATAAGCTGTAATATGTTGCAAATTCGCCTGCTACACGCTTATTTCTGATGTACTGGCTGATAAGTGCCTCATCAACTGTATATCCCTTTTCTTCATAAAGGAATATAGCTTCTGAAAGGTCTTCCCATCCTCTGGCTGTAACATATGACTTACCGTCTACAGTTGTTTCGATAACATAGAAGTCACTGCTCTTAATATCAAGATATGTCTGGATAGAGTTGTGAATACCCTTCTTCTTTGCATATAGCTTCCATGTTTCAAGATCCGGTTCAGCTTCAATAACCTTAAGTCGGTCAAGAGTAACCACGTCAAATTCATGAACAGATCTGTTGTATTCAGGTGGGTTACCTGCAGTAACTACTACCCAGCCTTCAGGTACTCTGTGATTTCCGAATACCTTGTACTGAAGGAACTGAAGCATTGAAGGTGCAAGCGTCTCAGATACACAGTTAATTTCATCTAAGAAAAGGATACCTTCAAGCTTTCCTGTTGATTCTCTTGTCTCGTATACAGATGCAATGATTTCAGACATTGTATACTCAGATACGCTGTACTCTACACCGTCATAGTTCTTCTTTACGATGAATGGAAGACCAAGTGCTGACTGTCTTGTGTGGTGTGTCATTGAGTAAGATACGATTGCAATGCCAAGCTCATCTGCAATCTGCTCCATGATGGCTGTCTTACCAATACCAGGTGCACCAAGAAGGAAAATTGGTCTCTGCTTCTCAATTGGAATTTTGTAATTTCCAAGATTATCTTTTGCAAGATAAATATCGATTGACTGTTTAATCTGATTTTTAGCTTCTCTAATATTCATAATATATATAAGGGATAACCCCATATCCTCCGTTTAAATTTATTATCTGTCAAGATCTTCTCTGCTTACAACCTTACTTATAACCCAGTCAGGTAAGTTTGGTATCATGTCCTCATATGGCATTATGATAAATGCTGTTTTGTATTCAGGTATCTGACTTGGGAATATTCCAAGTCCGTCTGATAAATATAAGAGACCTCTTAAGTCTGAGAATTCTCCCATATCCTTAAGCTCATTTACTCTCTCAAATACAGGTCTGAAATCAGTACCACCTGAACCTACAACCTCAACATTACTTATATAACGCTCAAATTCCTCATCCGATCTTAAAACCGTTTCACTTTGAATTGTATTGTCACACTGTAAAATGTGTACATTTATTCTTGTTCCGAATACAGTCTTATTTCTCAGAATTGAATATGTTCTTCTAAGGAAGTTCTTAACAACTCGTCCTCTACATGATCCTGAAGTATCTATGGCGATAACAAAATCATATATCTTAAGAGTCTCTTTGTATTCCAACGGCTCTATTAAAGGCATGTTCTCATAGAGCTGCATACCATATGTATAGTAAATGTAATCAAACTCGTCATCATTAACTCTTACTTCTTCCTGAAGCTTAGCAAACTTCATAAGGAAATCTGTGTAGTCATTGTTGTCTCCCTCGATTCTTCCAAGTACATCCGTAACTGAGGCAATGGATCTTCCCTGTCCCTTTTCAACGGTTTCCTTGTCTTTCTTTACATTTCTGAAGACTCTTTCCCATTCCATTCCAAGCTGGTCTAATTCATTAGAAGCCATAGGTAAGAGGAAGTTACCCTCCTGCTCCACAAGGCCTGATTTCTTCCAAATTTCATGGTGATCCTTTTTAAATAATCTGGCATATTGCATCCAGTCATTGGCATGGGCCTTTGATGACATCATAAATTCATATATTTTCTCTGCATATGGATGCTCTACATTTTTATTAATAAGATGCCATACAGTTTCACGCTCTGTATCCTGAGGCTCTTTTAATGCATCTATATTAAGATCCATAATGGCAAGTTCTACTGCCACGTCACAGGCGAAATCCCAATATTTTGTATTAAGTCTGTTGTAGTTAAACGGATGCTTATAGAGACAATGGAAAATTGAATGCAGCATTTTTCTGGCAATTGTGATTCTGTTGGCTTTGAAATCACTAATTAGAAGATTAATGTCTGCATAGATCTTTTTCATGTCAGTTGCAAATCCACCGAAATCATCTGCAACAAACTTCTTTGGCTCATAAAATTCCACAGGCATTTTAAGAATGGCTCTGTTAAAATACGGTAGTGAAATAATAAGCTCATCGCGTACATAATCTATTATCTTCTTAGCTAATTTAAGTTTCTGATTGTTACTTAAATCAGCCTTTTCATTTATATTCTCCGACACGAAACCGGCTCCTTTGTTTCACATAAATTATATGTATTATCAATCAGTATAGTACTTTTTATATGTTGTACAATTATATCAAAAGCAATTATACATACATAAATATACTACAACAAAAATAGCATCTTCGTTATATACATCCATTAATTAGTGTATACAATGAAAATGCTATTTTTAGTGTTTATTATTTTACTACAGAATCAATGCTTACTGTAGATATTTATTTTGTGTTTATGCTGAAAATACTCAGGCAAAAATTAATTTTCGAAATATACCACATCAGGCTTAACCGATAAATTGATGAATCCGGCAAAGCCTTTTTCTTCTAATTTATCAATAAACTTACCTGTCTTCTTAGGCTTAACAAATAAGCTTACGATTAATCCTTCTGCTCTGAGCTTGTCAGCTTCCTTAACAGCTTCAGCAACCTGACCTTCATCATATAAAAGAGCAATTCTCTTCTTAGTTTCGGCACATGCTGCACCATTTTCTGAAAGGATTGCGAAGATTCTCTCAAATCCGATAGAAAATCCTACTGCAGGAATGTCTCTTCCGATAAACTTACCGATAAGCTTATCATATCTTCCACCGCCGGCAACTGAACCCTTGAATTCATTGCTTACAACTTCAAATACTGTTCCTGTGTAGTAGCCCTGGCCTCTTACTAATGAAAGGTCAAATTCAATATTGAATGAATTATCAGAAAGCTCATTGCACATTGCAATAATGTTTTTAAGGCTTTCTACAGGCTCTGCATCCTCTTCAGTTAAGAGCTCACCGATATAATCAAGTGTAATTGAATCTCTTGAAAGGAATTCTCTGAAGTTTTCAACAGCTTCAGCTGAAAATTCCTTTTCAGAAAGTTCAGCACACACACCATCTAAACCGATCTTATCCATCTTATCGAAGGAAATGCATACGCTGTCTAAATCTCTGTCAAAGCCAAGCTTTGTAAGGACATTTGTAAGGAGTCTTCTGTCATTGATCTTAACTGTAAAGTCTGAAAGTCCGATAGCCTTAAGAGCCTTAACTGTTGTTAAGATTAACTCTAATTCGCTGTCAGATGATTCACTACCGATAATGTCGATATCACACTGGATAAACTCTCTGAGTCTGCCCTTCTGAGGTCTTTCGGCTCTGTATACTCTGTCAATCTGAATACACTTCATAGGCATGAGTAATTCATTCTGATTATTAGCAATATATCTGCTTAAAGGAAGTGTAAGGTCATATCTTAAACCTAAATCACTTAATTCCTTCTGGTTCTCTACAGTTACGCCCTTATTGATAACTGACTCAAGCTTATCACCTCTCTTGAGGATGTTGAAAATTAGGTTAAGGTTTTCTCCACCATCACTCTTATCGAGGTTTTCGGCATCTTCAATGACAGGTGTAATAATATGCTCAAAGCCGTTCTCTACGTATACATTTAAAATTTGAGATTGTAAATAATCTCTGAGTCTCACCTGTTCAGGTAAGTAATCATTTGTCCCTTTTACCGGGTTGATCTTCATAACAGTTCTCCTAAAAATATATTTACATCAGGCTTCGTCAATTGCCTTACCAATATCGTGACGCATGTACTTGTTGTCAAAATGAATCCACTCTGTAGCTTCATATGCCTTAGCTCTTGCCTCTTTAAGGTCTGAACCTAAAGCTGAAATTCCAAGAACACGTCCGCCGTTTGTTACGATATTGCCATTCTCATCAAACTTAGTTCCAGCATGGAAACAGAAGTAATCATCCTTATCAGCAAATGCTTCAAATCCTGTAATAGGAAGTCCCTTCTCATATGCTAATGGATATCCGTCAGATGCAAGAACAACACATACACATGCCTCATCTCTGAACTTTAAGTCGATCTGGTCAAGTGTTCCGTCGATACATGCATTAAATACATCAACGATGTCATTTTCTAATCTTGGAAGAACTACCTGAGCTTCAGGATCACCGAATCTGCAGTTGTACTCAAGAACTCTTGGTCCATCCGGTGTAAGCATAAGACCGAAGAAGATAACGCCCTTATACTCTCTTCCTTCGCTTGCCATGGCATCAACACTTGCCTGGTAAACATACTTCTTGCAGAATTCATCTACTTCATCTGTGTAGAATGGTGAAGGTGAAAATGTTCCCATACCGCCTGTATTTAAACCTGTATCACCATCTCCTGCTCTCTTATGATCCTGAGCTGAGCTCATAATCTTAATTGTCTTACCGTCGCAGAATGAAAGTACAGACACTTCTCTACCTGTCATGAACTCTTCAACAACTAATGTGCTTCCTGATTCTCCGAACTTCTTGTCAACCATGATTGTGTTAACGCCTTCAAGAGCCTCTTCCTTTGTATTACAGATAAGAACACCCTTACCAAGTGCAAGACCGTCTGCCTTTAATACGATTGGATACTTTGATGTCTCAAGGTACTTGATTGCCTCATCAGCGTCCTCAAATACTTCGTATGCAGCTGTAGGAATGTTGTACTTCTTCATAAGATCCTTAGAAAATGCCTTTGAACCCTCAAGAATAGCCGCTGCCTTATTAGGTCCGAATACTCTTAAGCCCTTTTCCTGGAATACATCAACGATACCGCCTACAAGTGGATCATCCATTCCAACTACTGTTAAACCGATTTTATTTTCTTCTGCAAATGATGCCAGCTTATCGAATTCCATGGCACCTATATTTACACACTCAGCAATTCCGGCGATACCTGCGTTACCCGGTGCACAATAAATCTTATCTACCTGCTTGCTCTGTGAAAGCTTATAACAAATAGCATGTTCTCTTCCGCCGCTTCCAATTACTAAAACCTTCATACTCAATGCCTTCCCATCTTATCCTATCTTAATTTTTCCGGTTGCGATATCTGCAATAGTCTGTGGTAAAATCACCCATTCGGCCTGCTCCATAACTCTCTTCTGGAGAACTTCAGGAGTATCACCTTCCATAACTTCTACAGCCTTCTGATTTAATATCTTACCGCCGTCCACGATCTCATTTACAAAATGTACTGTTGCTCCTGTAATCTTTACTCCTCTTTCAAGAGCTGCTTCATGAACCTTTAAGCCATAGAAGCCTACACCTGAAAATGAAGGTACAAGAGAAGGATGAATATTAATAATTCTATTGTTATATTCTCTGACCATTTCATCAGGAATCTTAATTAAGCAGCCTGCAAGTACGATTAAATCAACCTTAAGTTCTGCAAGCTTCTCCATTAATGCCTCATGGAACAATTCTCTTGTTTCATAATCCTTAGGAGATATTCCAAATGCAGGAATATTATGATTTTTAGCTCTCTCAAGGGCATATGCGTCTTTATTATTACTAATTACGCCGACAAGTTCCGTATTTGGAATGTTGCCTGATTCTACTGAATCTATAATAGCCTGGAGATTAGTGCCTCCTCCTGATACTAATACAACAACTCTTAACAAACTTATTCTCCTTTAACAGACATGGGATATATCAAACTAATTAACGGGTTACGGATTATACTAACTTTACGTTCTTGTTACCTTCTACGATTTCGCCGATAACAAATGCCTTTTCACCGGCTTCTTCGATAGCCTTGATTGCCTTTTCCTTATCAGCACTGTCAACAGCAAGCATCATACCGATACCCATGTTGTATGTGTTGTACATCATTTCCTCAGCAATATTACCCTTCTTTGCAAGAAGCTTGAAGATTGCAGGAACTTCGTAAGAATCTTTTAATACAACCGCATCAACATTTTCAGGGAGCATTCTTGGAACATTTTCATAGAAACCTCCACCTGTAATATGTGAACAGCCGTGAATTGCAACACCGCTGTTTAATACTGACTGGATAGCCTTAACATAGATAACTGTTGGAGCAATAAGAGCTTCACCAAGAGTCTTACCTAATTCATCATAGTATGTATCTAATGATTCCTTAGTCATATCAAATACTTTTCTAACAAGTGAGAAACCATTTGAATGAACACCGCTTGAAGCAATACCGATTAATGTATCGCCAGCCTTGATGTCTCTTTCACCGTTGATCATCTTAGGCTTATCAACTACACCTACTGCAAAACCTGCAATATCGTACTCGTCTTCAGGGTAGAAGCCAGGCATCTCAGCTGTCTCACCACCGATAAGTGATGCACCTGACATGTTACATCCGTCTGTAACACCCTTAACAATCTGTTCAATCTTCTCTGGGAAGTTCTTTCCACATGCGATGTAGTCAAGGAAGAATAATGGCTCTGCACCTGTACAAGCAATATCGTTTACACACATGGCAACGCAGTCGATACCAACTGTGTCATGCTTGTCCATAATAAAAGCTAACTTAAGCTTTGTACCTACACCGTCAGTTCCTGATACAAGCATAGGCTCTTCCATATCCTTAAAAGCCTTTGCAGAGAACATACCTGCAAATCCGCCAAGTCCGCCGAAAACTTCCGGTCTCATTGTTGTTGCAACGTGCTTCTTAATTAATTCAACTGATTTGTAGCCTGCTTCAATATCTACCCCAGCGTTCTTATAATCCATATTAACCTCCATATTAAACACTAACCATTGCGTGCCAAAAACCAACATCATAAAACTACAATGTTGGTTTTTTATTTATCTTATAAATTATAATTATTTTGTGTATGACTTATAGCCTACTTCTGCAAGCTTAGTGTCTTTTTTCATAACTTCTTCTTTCATGCCTTCCTTCATTGCCTTTAACTTAGCAAGAAGTTCAGGATCTGATGTTGCAAGAATCTTAGCTGCAAGGATACCTGCATTCTTACCACCGTTAATAGCAACTGTTGCCACAGGAATACCTGAAGGCATCTGTACTATAGAGTAGAGTGAATCTCTACCGCCAAGTGATGTTGTATGCATTGGGATTCCAATAACAGGAAGATCAAAAATTGCTGCACACATTCCAGGAAGGTGAGCTGCCATACCTGCACCTGCGATAATTACCTTGTAACCGTTGTCTTCTGCGCTGTTAGCATACTCGAAGAATTCTTCAGGCTCTCTGTGAGCTGAGATAATTCTCATTTCATATGAAATACCTAATTCGTCAAGAACCTCTGCTGCCTTAGACATAACAGGCATATCTGAGTCGCTTCCCATTACAATACCAACTTTTGCCATAACTTTACTCCTATAAACTATATTAATGTTATTAATTTATTAATTATATTAATTTATTAATGTTAATAAGTTAATAACTCATTAACTTATTAACTTACTTAAATTAAAATCCGATTATATACAAAGATATGATAAATACCATAATAATCGCATTGCCTATACAGCCTGCAAATATCGGCCAGTATATCTTATCTTCATCCCTAAAGCCTCTCAGACCGATAAATATTCCTGCAATACTGGAAAATAATGCGGTAAGTCCAAGACTTCCGACTATATATCCAGCATTTCCATTATTGGCATGAGAAATATTTACACTTACTAAAACTATAATAAGAGAGGCGATAAATACTCCTATGGAGATAAAACCCCATATGGAATTTCGTCCTCTTTCAAAGAAAATAGTTCTCTTCGGCTTTGATTTGAATTCTACCTTCATTAGCTTTTTTCTGTCTTTTTCTATATATGACATCTATTATTAAAAACAGTATTCTGTAAAATACATATCCAAGTATTCCACCAATAGTATTGAGTATGAAATCGTCTATGTCGCATGTTCCAAGCTTAGTCACATACTGCATAACCTCTATGAGAGCTGATGCTCCCGCCGCGATTAAAATCGTACTCCACCAAACCAGCTTTCTGTTTGTAATAACAGGTAACAGAAAGCCCAGCGGAATAAATGCAACTACATTGCCAACAACATTTAACAGGATAATATTAAATCTAATATTGCCTATATTACTTACAAATCTGTTTATTTCTTTAAATGGCACAAGATTAACATAACCTACTCCGGTGGTGTTATGCATAATCTCCTGCCTTATGGCACTTCTTCCCAGTGATGGATCTAAGAATGTGTAATAAATCAGATAAGATGCATATATAGCAAATGCAATACCTGCAAATAACCTTATAAATCTATTAATATTTACATGGTTCATCTGTTAAATACCATATTGCTTATAATATTCGTCCAGTTTTCCCTTTATTTCATCATCAATAACAACCTTGCCGTTACATTCCTGATTATACAATAATTCAATTACATCTTCCATTGTAACAATGGCTTCAGCTCTGAATCCGTACTTCTCCTGAATCTCTGTAAGGGCTGTCTTATTCTCGCCTGACTTACCCTTCTCTAATCTGTTAAGAGATACAATCATACCCTTAATCTCTATATCTGCAGCAGATGTAATGATTGGGAATGTCTCTTCAATAGACTTACCTGATGTTGTTACGTCTTCGATAATGATTACTCTGTCGCCATCCTTGAGAGGTGAACCTAAGAGAATACCTGCATCTCCGTGATCCTTAATCTCTTTTCTGTTAGAGCAATATCTGATTTCCTTGCCATACTTGTTCTGGTATGCAATAACTGTTGCTACACTTAAAGGAATTCCCTTGTATGCAGGTCCGAATAAAACATCGAAGTCATCTCCGAAGTTTTCGTGAATAGCTGTAGCATAGTATTCTCCAAGCTTAATAAGCTGAGAACCTGTTACATAAAGTCCTGCGTTCATAAAGAAAGGGGATTTACGACCACTTTTAAGTGTAAAATCCCCAAATTTAAGAACATCGCTCTCTACCATAAACTTAATAAATTGCTCTTTATATGCTTCCATATTTATACCTCTACTTAATGATAAATATTTTGTATAACCATTTAATAAAATGTCTGTTTATAAGCTTTACGGACATAATACCTCTGTGCTTACATATTAATTCATTATTGCACATTTTACATAACAGGTAAACAGATTTTATACCATTTTAATTAATCAGTCCGTTAAAATTTTCCATGTAAAATAATAAAAAGACCGTCCTGATTATCCGGGCTGTAATACTTCGTTAAAAACGAATATTTCCGGATAATCTAAGACAGTCTTTTCATATGAAAATCAGATATTAAATCCGATCTCTTATATTATTTTGTTTTTGTTATTTTAAAAATAATCATACATACCACAGGTGTTACGATTGCCGCAACTATTGCCTCCGGAATTCCATTTGCCGCTACAACGCCAAGAATAACTGACTTAACTTCTGTTACAGGTATTCCCTTAAGGCCTGCATACGCACCCTTGAAAAGAATATAAATAAGTCCCATAACAAGTGTTGTGTTGGTAATGGCACCGATTGCACCTGAAATTACCAATATAACGGCTCTTACGCCCTCTTTCATTGCAGGCATAAGTTTCTTCATGGCTGCATAGAATAACCATGGTGTAATCGCTGTAAGGATTCTTGGTCCAAAGCAGATTAATAATGCTAATGGGCTTCCTGCACCTGTTCCCGGAACGGCAACAAGTGGTGAAAATGCGAATGAAAGGGCACTTGGTGTAAGTGTGTTAGAAATAAAACTAACAAGTCCAAAAAGTGATCCGAAATAAAGGCCACCCATTGGTCCCATCAAAATTCCTCCGATAATTACAGGAATGTGGATAATAGTCGCTTTAATAAGCGGTAACTGAATCATTCCAAACGGAGTGAATGCCATAATAATGATAATTGCCGTAAACATCGCCATTATCGCAATATTAGCATTCTTACTTCTCTTTGTTACTGTAGTATTCATATTGTCCTCCTGCTATCGTTTCGCCTTAGCGCGAATACAATGCCACTAAATTATTACACATTTTTAATAGCAAGTAAACAATTTTTATACTACATTTTATCTTGAGCTTAAATCCATTTGCAGCTGTTCCAGAAAATGAAGCGGTACACCACCGGTCTGTTTAATTAAATATGATTTGTCCACTTCATCATATCTGAAGCTTTTTCTTCCACCGTTTTTGGCTCTCTCAGAAAATTTTTCAATGTCTCTGAACGGAATGTAATAGCATTCATCCTTCCCTGTATACATAAGAATAATAAATGCAATCCCCTTCTGCTTTTCAAACTTTCTCATGAAGTCAATCTGATGCTCATGAATATTTGCAAGGGAATATGTATCCGCTGCACATTCCTTGGCATCAAAGCATATAGGTACTCCCTGCACCACACCTATATAGTCAACTGTTGATTTTTTATCGAAATATGCAAGGGTTATCTGCCTTGTACTGTCATCGATTTTAATAGGTGTTATAGGTGTTGGGACCTTCTGAATCATAGCCAGTCCGGCCAGCTCATATTTTTCTATGGTCATATTAATAAGAGATTCCAGTCCGGAACCTCTTAATCCTCTTGAATTCCATGTAGCCATTATGGTTTTAACTCTATATTCTTATATATTTCTTCAATGGAATCAGAATATAGCCCTTCACCCTTTAATATATTTATAAACTGCTTTGGAAGCTTTGCAACGAATTCTCCCTTACCTTCAATATCCATCATATAGGCATGAAGGAGCTGACTTGTAAGTCCGTATTTTCTTGCAAAATAGTCATTTACATTTCTCTGGCCGTACTTAAAATCTCCGATAAGAGGATGTCCATATGCTTTCATATGGGCTCTGATCTGATGGCTCTTACCTGTGAGAAGTCCGATTTTAACAACAGTGTATCTGCCGTTTGTAACTACAGGAGCAATCAGAGTCTGTGCAGGAACATTTCCCTTTGTCCAATACCTGGAAGGAAATGAATATGATTCGGGAATATTTTCCACCATCTCAATAGTAACTCTGTTATTTCTTGTATTTTTGCTCCAGAGGCCGTTAAGAAGTCGTGTCTCCTTAACTTCTCCGGGAACTATACAGATATAGAACTTCTTTATATCTCCATTTTTCTGGGCATTTGAAAGGAACTGAAGTCCCGATGTGGTTTTTCCACCTGCAATAATTCCTGTCGTATTTCTGTCCAGTCTGTTTGTTACTGCCGGACGGAAAATGTCATCTGCCGATAACATTCCATTTTCAAGCATGTAATCATACAATGCTTCCACCATGGAATAATCTCCGGGCTCCGCTTTTTGAGAAAGGATGCCATATGGTTTGTTAATAAGAATGATGTCTTTGTCTTCGTAGACAATGTCATTCTTGTTAATTTTAAAAGTTTTTGCAGAAGATGACTTGCCTGTACCTTTGGCAGTGGCATTTGCGGCACTGTTTGATGTACCATTATTGACACTTTTTTTGGCACCATCAGTTGCATTACCATTAATGACATTAGGCTTCACATTTCTTCCAACTACCTGTGCAACACTACCGTGATTTAACTTATCAGCACCTGCGCCGCTGTCATCAGCCCTGTTACCATTTGCTTTCCCGTTACAGACTACAGCTTTTGATGCCTTCCCCGCAAATTTATCATAAGTCTCATCACTTAGGAAAAATTTGATAACATCTCCTGTTGAAACAATTTCAGAACCGGTGGCCTTTTTGTTATTAAGAGTAATATTCTTTTTTCTGAGCATTTTGTAAAAAAATGAATCCTTCGCCTCAGGAAGTGACTTTCTGAGTATATTCATTAATTTACTTCCGCCGGTTAATTCATTGACATTAAGTTCTCTCAATTCAGCTTTCTCCATGCCGGTAAATATTTATTTTTAATCGTACTCTTTAAAAGTCTTCCCCATCCTAGTGGAAAACCATCAACGGCTATAAGCACATTTCCGTCAGATAAATTCATTTCTTCAATTTCATCTGATTCCATTGCAAGTGTCTCACCCTTTAAGTACTTGTCCACTCTTGGGTCACTGCTGCTTAAATCAATTACATTGTTGTAATCCTTTTTGGATAACGCCAGTGCAAATGTTGTAGACGGTTCAAAGCGGTTCTTCTTCATGTCACCCATGTAGAGACCATTTCTAAGAACTCTGTATTTTTTACCATCTGTAAAATCTGTTTCAGGAAGTAAAAACACCTTGTCATTTCTTATGACAATTCTGTCTCTGTTTAAGGTAAATGTTCCCTCACCGTCCGCTGTTCCACCAAGTTCGGTTCCGTTAAGTGAAGAAATAAATTCTTCAAGCTCCTCAGGAAGCTTAGATGAAGCTGCTTTATTCTGGTTATTGTTAGATTTTTTCTTGGATTTCCTTGACTTTTTACTGGATGAATCGGCTTTTTCCGTATTAACAAAATCTGCAGACTCCTGATTGCAATTATTAAAATCAGAATCCACATCTTCTATTATGTTATTGGCCGCCTTTTTTCTAAGAAGAGCCACAAAATGACCTTCTCCCTCAATCATGTAAGGAATAAGTCTTGCAGTCTTTGCCATTTTCCCTGTGCCATACTTAAATCCCTCATGCTCTCCAAGATCTACAATTTCAAAGTCATCTCTGTTCTCAAGTAAGTATTCTACAGTGCCCTCATTTTCCAATCTGTTAAATGTACATGTAGAATAGAGAATTTCTCCTCCGGGCTTTAAAAGATCCGCCGCAATAAGAATGAGCTGCTTCTGGATCTTTGAATAAAAGTCAGGTCCCTGCTTTTTCCATGCGTCCAGTAGTTTTGCATCCTTTCTGAACATACCCTCACCTGAGCAAGGCGCATCAAGAAGGATCTTATCAAACTGAATATCTGAATATTTCAAAATATTATTTGTATCTTCAGACATGACACATGAATTGCTGACACCAAATAATTCAATATTTTTAAGTAGTGCCTTAGCTCTTGAAGCTGAAATATCATTACTTACAAGTAAACCTGTTCCACCAAGCTTTGCTGCAAGCTCAGTTGATTTACCACCCGGAGCTGCACACATATCAAGAACAGCGTCTCCCTTATTAACAGGAAGAAGAGCTGCTGGTGTCATTGCAGATGGCTCCTGTATGTAATAGAGCCCTGCAAAATAATATGGATGATGAGTAGGTTTCTCCTCATCAATATAATAAAATCCATTGTCCGTCCAAGGCACTTTTTTAAGTGTAAACGGACAGATTTTAAGAAAGTCTTCGGTACTTATTTTTAAATTATTAACACGAAGACCGAAATGACGCGGTCTGTCAAGGCTGGATATGAATAAATCATACTCAGCCCCAAGTAACTCTCTCATTTCGGTCTCAAATTCTATAGGTAATTCCATAATTACATATCTACTTCAGAAAATAACTCGTCTCCGGTTCCAATGCTGTCTTCTTTTTCTGCCGGAGTCTGAGCCTGTCCGACAGCTACTCCATCAGGAACAAGTTCGCCTCTGTTTTCAGCAACTACAGCTAACACATCCTTAAGGCTTGTTATTACAGATGCCTGATGAATCTCCTGTTCTCTGAGAGCAGTCTGAGCAATAATCTGCACCTTGCCAAGAAGCTCATCTGTATATCTGAGTGCTGATACACGAACGTTGTCAGCATCATTCTGTGCACTTGCAATAATCTGAGTTGCATCAGCCTGTGCTCTTTCAATAAGAGCCTGTGCCTGCTCAAATGCCTTCTGCATAATTTCATGATCGTTAATCATTTTCTCAGTCTGCTTTGCAGCTGATTCAACGATAGCCTGTGCATGAGCTTCAGCATTGGCAATGATGCTGTCCTTCTGTGCAACAAGATGCTGGTATTTCTTTATCTCTTCAGGAGTTTCACTTCTTAAATCCTCAAGAAAGTTCTCTAATACATCCTTCTCACAGATAACCTTTCCTCCACCACCAAATGTTGGAGATTTACAATCGTCAATGTACGCCTGCATATCATCAATTGTCTGTTCTATCTGGCTCATATTGGTCCTCCCTCATAAAATTAAAACAAATTTACATCATCGGATATAAAGTACATCACGCTTTTTTACCGATGTCATACTTATCATATATTCGCTGGATTATCTGCTGTGGCACAAATTCATCAAGCCCTCCACCATTTTTAGCAATCTCTTTAACAATACTTGAGCTTAAGTATGAGTACTCTAATGAAGTTGTTAAAAATACAGTGTCAACACTTGGTTCCATAACTCTGTTAGTCTGAGCCATTGCAATTTCATATTCAAAATCCGTAACAGCTCTTAAACCTCTTACAAGGATATGCACATCTCTTTCGCGTGCAAAATCTACTAACAGCCCTGAAAATGTGGCCACTTCCACATTTTTATAATCCTTCAGTATATCCTCTAACATATTAACACGCTCATCAGTTGTAAACAATGGAGTTTTCTCACTATTGTTAAACACACCTACAATGAGGTGATCGATGAAGCTTGATGCTCTTTTTATAACATCTAAGTGTCCTAATGTAGGGGGATCAAAGCTTCCTGCATATAGTCCTATTTTCATATATTTATTTACTTAAGTTAAAGAATAAATGTCTGTTATGTCTATAGTTTTTTATCCTGTTTAACTCAAAACCTCCGTATATATTACCCTCTTCCACGTCGTCGGATAAATCCTCCTCAACGACAACAAGTGTATGTTCATCCACAAGTCTTGTCTTAGACAACAGGCTCAATACATTTTTCCAGTATCCCTTACCATATGGAGGATCCATAATGATAACGTCAAATGGCTTTTCGATATTCATTGTTGCGCACATATCGAGTACATCACCTGTATAAATATCTGCATAATCAGAAAAATGTGTTTTACTAAGATTTTCTTTGATTATTTTGACTGCTTCTTTGCTCTTATCAACAAATACAGCCTTTTTTGCACCTCGGCTTAATGCCTCAATACCTAATCCGCCGGCTCCCGCAAATAAATCAAGAACATAGGCATCATAGAGATATGGATTGAGGATATTAAATAAGGTTTCTTTTATTCTGTCTGTTGTCGGTCTTGTTTTATCCCCTTTAACCGACTTAAGAGGTATACTTCTTGCACTTCCAGCAATAACTCTCATAAAAAAGCCTTCCTATTACATGTCTTCTTCAGGCCATGGAATATTACTGATTTCAATAATATTGTCTCTCAGCATAAGATCTGACATTGCCTGCTTTGCAGTTTTCTTTTCAAATAAAATAGCATTTACTTCGTTAACGATAGGCATTTCCACACCGAATTTCTTAGCAACTGCAGATGTTGACTTGGCTGCATAAACACCTTCTACAACCATTCCGACTTCGTCCATTGCCTCATGTGTGCTTTTACCCTGACCAATTAAAATACCTGCTCTTCTGTTTCTTGAATGCACACTTGCACATGTAGCTATTAAATCGCCGATACCTGAAAGACCCGCAAATGTCATTACATTTGCTCCCATTGCAGCACCAAGTCTTGATATTTCAGCAATACCTCTTGTAATAAGAGTTGCCTTTGTATTATCACCATATCCGAGTCCGTCAGCGATACCCGCTGCAAGGGCGATTACGTTTTTAACCGCACCACCAATGGCAATACCTAAAATATCAGGATTTACATATACCTTAAACATGTCTGAGCTGAATATACTCTGTAAATATTCCGCATCAGCATTCTTTTTAGTTCCTATAACACATGAAGTAGGGATTCCCTTTGAAACCTCTTCTGCATGGTTAGGACCTGAAAGAATGGCAACCTTTGACTGAGGGATTTCCTCTTTTATTACATCTTCAAGTGTAAGAAGTGTTTCCTGCTCAAAGCCCTTACCAACTTCGAGGATGATTTTACCCTCATCCACAAATGGAGCCAGCTTCTTTGCAACTGATCTTGTATAAATGGAAGCAACTGCAAGAACAATTACTTCTGCCTTCTTTGCAGCCATTTCCATATCTGAAGTAACAATAATATTGTTATCTAACTTTACACCCGGAAGATTAGGAATCTCTCTGTGCATTCTGATAATTTCAGCTTTATTTTCATTTGTTGAACAGAGATAGACGATATGTCCCTTCTTTGCAAGATGCATTGCAAGGGCGCCTCCCCATGTTCCTGAACCAATTACGGTTATAATTTTCATATCAATCACCCTTTTCCAAATGTATGAGCCTCTGTACCATTAAGAAGCCTCTTAATGTTGATACGATGTCTTATAAAGGCAAGTACAGTGATTATGATCATAAGTATGTCAGCTTCTATAAGGGCAGCTCCTGAAATTCCAAGACCGCCGAATGCACCGAATATAATAAACTCAATACAAAAGCCTGTTACAAGTGACAATGAAGCAATTGACATGTAATTAGTCAAAAACAACATTGCTAAAAATGTAATTAATCCTAAAAGGCATAATAACCAGAAATATTCAGGAAGGAATACCATTGAAAGGTAAACACCGGCTGATGTTGCAATACCTTTTCCACCCTTAAATCCGAATATAAGAGGATAGTTATGTCCAAGGATAACTCCTAAACCGCTATATAAAAGTAAATTAACTGTATCAATTGGCACCTTCAGTCCTACACTGAAGATTAACCAGCAGATAACCGCTGATAAAAATGCCTTTGTAATATCACCAATCATTGTAATGATTGCTGCTTTCTTACCAAGAACTCTACCCATGTTTGTAGTTCCCGGATTACCACTTCCCTTTGATCTTATATCAACTTTTTTGATACGGCTGTACCAATGTGATGTAAGTATGACCATACCGATAACATAGCCTATAAGTACACAAAGAATTTTAACTACTACTACCATTATTAACCCCTAATACTGTCTTCTCTTTCTCTATAAATGAATCTCAGTGAAGTGCCTCTGAAACCAAATGTATTTCTGAGATTATTTTCAATATATCTCGTATAAGAAAAATGAGTTAAATTCTTATCATTTACGAATATGACAAATGTAGGAGGTTTAACGCTTACCTGAGTCATATAGTAAATACGGAGATGTTTACCCTTATCCTGAGGAGTTTCCTGCATTGCAAGAGCTCTTGTAAGAATCTCGTTAAGTGTACCTGTCTGAATACGCATATTCTGATTTTCATTAACAATATCAATAAGGTTAAATACCTTATCAATTCCTCTTCCTGTAAGAACAGAAATAAAGATAACCTCAGCATATGGGCAGAATGAAAGAGTTGACTTTATCTTCTCTGTCATTTCCTTCATGGTTCCGGTTTCCTTATCTTCAACCGCATCCCACTTGTTAACGGCAATAATAAGTCCCTTACCTCTTTCATGGGCAATACCTGCAATCTTTGCATCCTGCTCTGTAACGCCCTCTGTAGCATCAATCATAAGTACAACAATATCTGCTCTTTCTGCTGCAGTTACAGTTCTGATGATACTGAATCTCTCAATATCTTCCTTAATTTTGCTCTTTCTTCTTAATCCGGCTGTATCGATAAATGTATATTCTTTACCGTAGTGCTTAACAGTTGTATCGATGGCATCTCTTGTAGTTCCCGCAATATCTGAAACTATAAGTCTGTTCTTTCCTACAAGTCTGTTAATTAAAGAAGATTTACCTACGTTAGGCTTACCAACAACGGCAATCTTAAGCTTGTCATCTTCCTCTTCTTCACCTGTTTCCTGTGGGAAATGTGACACAACTTCATCGAGCATATCACCGATTCCTGTCTTGCTTGTAGCAGATACAGGGAATGGATCACCAAGTCCTAAGTTATAGAACTCATATACATCAGTAATTTCCTTTTCGTAGCTGTCTACCTTGTTAACAACAAGAACTACAGGCTTGCCTGATTTTCTAAGCATTGTGGCAACCTTGTCATCTGCGTCTGTAAGGCCCTGCTTAACATCTACAACAAAGCAGATTACGTCAGCTGTATAAATGGCAATCTGAGCCTGCTCTCTCATCTGCTGTAAAATAATATCCTTACTGTCCGGCTCGATACCACCTGTATCAATCATTGTAAATGATCTTCCGTTCCAGTCTGAAGATGCATAAATTCTGTCTCTTGTAACACCCGGAGTATCCTGTACAATGGAAATTCTGCTTCCGGCAAGAACATTAAACAATGTAGATTTACCTACATTAGGTCTTCCAACTATTGCAACTATTGGTTTGCTCATATAACTCCTTTAATGCTTCAAAAAGCATTTTTTATCCATTTAATATTTAGGTCAGTTGTACCGTCTATGGCTATAACATCGAATCTGACAAATGAATCCTGTCGCAGTCCTCTCTCCATAAGATATCCCTCTGCGATTCTTCTTATAGTTTTCTGCTTTCTGACATTTACGGCTTCCACGGCAGTTCCGTAAGAACTTCCGCTTCTGTATTTGACTTCCACAAATACTATATACATGCCGTCCTTTGCCACAATATCTATCTCACCTGTCCTGTTAAAATAATTATATTCAATAATTTCCAGGCCATTTTCTATGAGATATTCACCTGCAAGTAATTCCAGGTTATGTCCTATAGCTCTTTTATTATACTTATTCTTATACAATATCCTAATCCGTATAAATAATAGATTTCAACTTTTACAACTTTTTATTTTACTAAATTTGATATTGTCTATCAAGGTGTAGCCATTATTTAGCTACTTATTAATAGGAAAATATAAAAATATCGTTTCCGAAAGGATGTTAAACCTTCTCCCGGAAACGATATAAAACTTACTGTTCTTTTGGAAGAGTTAAGTCTCCGTCCTTAACCCATCCGATTTTCTTGCATATCATATTGATAATTGGTGCAATTACAGCAGGTAAAACAAATGATATAAGAATTAATCCAACCCAGTCAAAACCTGTAATGGCAGCCTTACTTCCCGCTGCTATATCATTTATCCATCCCTGAAAAACACCTATCTGACCTACAAGGCCGCATGTTCCCATACCTGAATCAATGGCTGGTCCGTTCATCTGTAATTTAAATACACATGTAGCCAGAGGACCTGTTATGGCAGATGTAATTATAGGTGCAATCCAGATTTTTGGATTTTTCACAATGTTAGGCATCTGCAGCATTGATGTACCTAAGCCCTGGGATACAAGGCCGCCCCATTTATTTTCCTTAAATGACATAACTGCAAATCCAACCATCTGTGCACAGCATCCTGCAACGGCAGCTCCGCCTGCAAGACCTGTAAGCCCTAATGCAGCACATATGGCAGCACTTGATATAGGAAGAGTCAGCGCAATTCCAACAATCACAGATACAACAATTCCCATAAGGAATGGCTGGAGTTCAGTACTCCACATAATTACTCCACCTATGGAAGAAGCTGCCTTTCCTAAGGCAGGAGCAATAAGCCATGATAAAAATACGCCGACACCTACAGTAACTAATGGTGTAACAAGGATATCAACCTTTGTTGAACCTGCAACCATTTTACCGATTTCAGCAGTTATAATTGCAACAAATAATACTGCAAGCGGGCCACCTGCACCGCCAAGTGCATTTGATGCAAATCCTGCAGTCACAAGTGAAAACAGAACTAAAGGAGGGCATTTTAAAGCCTTCCCTATTGCCACAGCCATAGCCGGACCACTCATCAGTGTTGCCAGCCCGCCTACCGTATAATTGACACCTCCTATTGTTGCTATAGGCTCTAATAAAAATCCTATATTAAACAACATGCCTATGGTATTGATTATTGTTCCAATTAAAAGAGAACAGAATAAGCCTTGAGCCATGGCTCCAAGAGCATCAATGCCATAGCGCTTTAAGGAGATCTCAATGTCTTTTTTTGCTAAGAAAGCTTTAAAAGAGTTCATGTGCGATTCTCCAAAATAAAAATAATTAATGTGCAATAAAATTTATGAAAATTTGATATATGGTAAACTTTTTTTTATATTATGTCAATGATTTGTATAAATCTTCACAATATAAATTAATGAAAAAGATTAATTCACTAAATAAAACGGATTACCGGGCTAAACAAAAAACAGGCGGTTTCCCGCCTGCTTATTACTTATTGTTGTATGTAAGGTAGTTATCGATATCCTCAAGAAGATCATCAACATCTACACCGTGAACTGCTGCAGCTTCTTCAATTGTCTCATCTGCTGAGAAATGACATCCGAAGCAGTGCATTCCCATTGCTGAGAAAAGCTGAACAAGTCCCTGATCAATCTGAAGAGCTTCTCCGATTGTTGTATCTTTTGTAACTCTGCTCATTATAAGTTCCTCCTAATAAAATATTATGCCTTGTCGGTTAATATAAGTTTATTGTAAACAAATGTCAATAAACTATGATTACAGAATGTGAACTAAATCTGCATTCCGACTAATTGATAAATAACTAATCATTTTTTGATTACAAAAAAAGGACTGCCACCCAAATGACTAATCGTGTATGAATAAATCACATATGACTACATCATCTAAGCAACAGACCCTTTCACGTTTTTTAAATAATTACTGAATTTCGCAGCTGTTGAAACCAGGCTTGCAAACTTTCTTGCCTTCCTTCTCTTCTTCAACATTGATTGGCTTTTCAGGAACTTCACAGCTGTTGAAACCAGGCTTACATACCTTTTCTGTTTCTGGTACAGGTTTTACTTCAACCTTTTTTTCTTCGCCTACTACCTCACAACTGTTGAAACCAGGTTTACATACCACTTTCTTCTCTTCACTCATTATGCATACCTCCTATAATTAAGATTAATTACTTTTTTCAGTTAATATAATTATATATACTACAAAATAAAATTGCAATAAGAGCGAATTTATTTTTTAAATGTATAAAATTTCACATGTATTCTAAAAAACATTTAAAACATCCGTCTCAACACGGTAATTTCATTTAAAAAGTCTTACTGGACATACTCTTCCCATTTTTCATATAATTCCACTAACTCTTCATTATATGCACTCTGCTCTTTAAATAATTCCTGTAATTTTGCAACATTACTTGCAATGGCCGGGTCCGCCATTTCTCTCTCTAGCTCTTCTATTTTCTCTTCAACTTCGGCGATACGTGCTTCGCACTTCTCCAATTCTCTTTCGCGCTTTTTCTTTTCGCCCGCCTGCTTCTTCATTTCTTTCCAGTCAAGCTTACCCTGATTATCCTCAGTGGCTATGGCAGATCTCCCTGTATTATCGTTCACTATGATATTTTCAGCTCTCTTCTGGAGATAGTAATCATAATTACCGAGATATTCAGTAAACTTCTTACCAGAAAGTTCTAATATCTTCTGAGCAGTTCTGTTTATAAAATATCGGTCGTGGGATACATAGAGTAATGTACCCTCATAGGCTTCTAGGGCATCTTCAAGAATTTCCTTTGAAGTAATATCCAGATGGTTAGTAGGCTCATCCAGAATAAGGAAATTGGCGTTACTGAGCATTAGCTTTGCTAAAGAAACACGGCCTCTCTCGCCACCACTTAAGTCTCCTATGCGCTTAAACACATCATCCCCTGTAAATAAAAATGCCGCCAGGGTATTTCTTATTTCAGTATTATTAAGTTCAGGATATTCGTCAGAAATTTCCTCAAAAAGTGTTTTTTCGCTGTGAAGTATCTGATGTTCCTGATCGTAATATCCTATCTCAACCTTACTTCCCAGCTTAACATCTCCGCTGTTATATGACTCAAGTCCTCTAATTATCTTAAGAAGAGTTGTCTTACCTGTACCATTTGCACCGATAATGGCAACGTGTTCTCCACGCTTAATCTCAATATCTACATCGGAAAAGAGTACATCGTCATCAAATGACTTTGAAAGCTCTTTTATTGTAAGAACATCATTACCACTCATCACTCTCGGAGTAAGTGTAAGTCTCATATCCGCATTGAGCTCCTCAGGTTTTTCAACCTTATCCATTTTCTCAAGAACCTTTTCCCTGCTCTCAGCTCTCTTAATACTTTTTTCTCTGTTAAACTGCTTAAGCTTATCTATAACTTCCTTCTGATGCTCTATCTCTCTCTGGTTGTTGAGATATGCATTCATCTGAGCCTGTCGCATCTGCTTCTTTTTCTTTGAGTACTCGGTATAATTGCCTGAAAATGAAATAGCTTTTCCATTTTCTATTTCAATTACTTTATTAGTAATCTGGTCTAAGAAAAATCTGTCATGGGAAACTACAAGTGTAGCTCCGTTAAAGCTGATAAGGTAGTTTACAAGATGGTCGACGGACTTTATATCAAGGTGGTTTGTAGGCTCATCCAGGATTATTAAGTCAGGCTTAATAAGAAGTAATCTGGCCAGAGCCACTCTTGTCTTCTGACCTCCTGAAAGAGTACTTATAGGTCTGTTAAAATCTTCATCATCGAATCCTAAACCGTAAAGAGTTCCCTTAATTGAACTTACATATGTATATCCGTCATTCTGTTCAAACTGATGAGTAAGATTGGTATATCTGTCCATCAGCTTCTGAAGCTCTGCACCTTCAGCATGTTTCATTTCTTCTTCACAGGCTCTTAGTGCATGCTCAAGATCAATAACATCCTTTTTTATTGATAAAAGCTCATCGTAGATTGTCTTATCGCTGTCTACGAAACTGTCCTGGGAGAGATATCCTATTCTCTTACCCTTAGTAACGGCAACAACGCCTTCGTCAGCATCGTACTCTCTTGCAATAATCTTCAGAAGTGTACTTTTTCCCGCTCCGTTTATACCGATAATCGCTACTTTTTCAGTATCGTCTATGTTAAAGCTTATATTTTCTAATATCTTCTTATCTCCAAATGATTTAGAGATATTCTGACATGAAAGTACCATTATATATTCCTCGATTCAAAATATTGTGTCCTATAGTATAATATATTTAAAATATATTGTAAGCATAATGCCAAAATAAAAGCGCTGCAAATGATACATTTCCTCATGGGTGCATCATTTACAGCGTTTTATTATATAAGTTAAATTACATAAACAGTATATGCCAACAATATATGTTCCGGTCAGTCGGAACATTATTCTGTAGCATTTTTCTTTTCGTTAATTACTTTTTCAAGCTTAACCTTTATTTCATTCTTGTACTCTTCTGAGATTCCGCTGTTATCCGTTGGAATTGCATCCACTTCAGAATAGATTTTATCTAAATATTCTAAAGGAACATCCTTAGCTTCAACAAAATCTGATGACAAATGAATTGTTCTTGTATCATTTTCCTTTTTAACTTCGGAGTCTCTTAAAGTGTATGTAGAGCCATCCTCGTTAACAGGATTAATGTAGCTAATATTGTATTTACCGCTTGCTAATTCAAGTCCGCCATTCTCAATATTTGAAGGTTCTACGGCATAGTAAACATCAGTATCACCTGTAATATGTGCAATAATAGGTGTAGAATTCTCTGTCCACTCACTGCCTATATCAACTGCAAATTTATAAAATAGTGACTTTGCACACCCGCCCATAAAGACTGTTGATACAATACCTGCCGCCGCCACTGAAACAGCTAAAAATTTTTTCATATTTTCTCGCTTTCTTAATATATTATGAATATTCTTATACTATATCTCATTTCAATATTCATAATCATGGTCAAATCACATCAACTGTTCTCGATAATTCTATCTGACAGCTCTGCAAATTGTTCCAATGAAAGTGTCTCTCCTCTTACGCTTTCGGATAATCCCATTTCGTTTAAAGATTTGAGAATAGTTTCTTTTGCAATATCCGTTGAACTGCTTACACTGTTAACCAGTGTTTTTCTTCTCTGAGAAAATGCCGCCTTTATAACCTTGAACATTTTCACCTCGTCCTTAGTTGCAACAGGAGGCTTATCGTAAATGTCCATTCTTATAACTGCAGAATCAACATTTGGTCTTGGCATAAAACAGCTTGCAGGCACAGTCATAACAATATTGGCATCTGAATAATAATTAATAGACAGTGTTATTGCACCATAGTCTTTATTACCAGGCTCTGCTCCAAGTCTCTCCGCCACTTCCTTCTGGATCATGACAGTAATGGACTCAATAACTGAATTGTTATTCTTCTCAAGTAATTCCATTATGATTGGTGTTGTAATGTAATAAGGCAGGTTGGCTACAACCTTTAAGCGGCCGTTTGATGAATACTGCTTACAGAGTTCCTCGATATTACACTTTAAAATGTCGCTGTTAATAACAGTAACATTGTCATAATCTCTGAGTGTGAATGTAAGAACATCAATAAGTCTCTTATCAATCTCAACTGCTATTACATTTTTTGCCTGTTCACAAAGTACCTGTGTCATTGTTCCTATACCAGGACCAATCTCAAGTACCGTATCTTCCTTTGTAATTCCGGCATTTTTTACAATATTACTGACTATATTGCCGTCTATAAGGAAGTTCTGACCATACTTTTTGGCAAATGAAAAGCCAAACATATCAAGTACAGCTTTAGTTTCCGTAGGGTTAGATAGGTATGCCATATAATTCCTTTGCATTTGAAGTTGTTACTTCTATTACTTCCTCTGGGTCAACATTTTTAATCTGTGCAATCTTCTCAACTATATATGGGAGATTAAGTGAAGAATTGCGCTTTCCTCTGTTTGGTTCAGGAGAGAGGTATGGACAGTCTGTTTCAAGAACTATTTTTGAAAGTGGTGTATCCTCAACAGCCTCTACAAGCTTTTTGGCATTCTTAAATGTAACAACACCGCCAATTCCTAAATAGTAATCCATTTTAACGAATTCCCTTGCACTCTCCTTTGAATATGAATAACAGTGCATAATACTTGGAGGAAGCTTTCCTAAATATTCTCTCAGAATAACTTCTGTGTCTCTCTCCGCTTCTCTGGAGTGGATAACTACAGGCATTGATAATTCCTTAGCCATATCAAGCTGGGCTCTGAACCATATTTCCTGTAAATCCTTTTCACATGTCATATTGTGATAGTCGAGACCTATTTCTCCCACCGCAACGACCTTTTTATTATTTTTAATCATGTTATACATCTCTTCGATAACTCTGTTACCGGATGTATTTCTATTGTTCTCGCCTTCGAAGAAATCTTCTATACAGTCAGGATGAATACCCACTGTAGCGTAAACAATATCATGAGTATTTGAAATCTCCACAGCTTTTTTACACGATTCAAAGCTTGCACCGATATCGACTATTCCTGAATATCCCTGCTCCTTTAATTGAGCAAGGATTTCTTCTCTGTCCTCATCAAATGCTCTGTCGTCGTAATGGGCGTGTGTGTCAAATATTCCTCTCATCTTATTTCACTTCCCGCAATAATATCTTTATCTAATGTAAGTACTGAAAGATTACCCTTATCATCTGATGCTGCAAGAATCATTCCCTGTGACTCAACTCCACAGAGCTTTGCAGGCTTGAGATTTGTTACAACAGCAACCTTCTTACCTAACATTTCTTCAGGCTTGTAATATTCTGAGATACCTGAAACAACCTGTCTAACTTCATCACCGATTTTGATCTGTGATACAAGAAGCTTCTTTGACTTAGTTACAGGCTCACATTTGATTACTTCACCAACTCTTATCTGTACCTTTCCGAAATCCTCAATACCAATTTCAGGCTTGATTTCAACTTCAGGATATTCAGGTTTTGCTGCCTGTCTCTGCTTAGCTTCGATTTCTTCAACAAGTTTCTTTGTTTCATCGAAATCCTTTCTCATAAATAATGTATTAGGATTTTCGTTAACCTTGTATTCCTTAACTAAACCAAATTCGCCGAGGCTGTCATATTCTCTTACTCCATCTTCAGGATTTGAGAAGAACTCGCCCATAATAGCCTTAGATGTAGAAGGCATAAATGGTTCAAGAAGGTTAGCTCCGATAGTAATACTCTCTGCTAAGTTATATAAAACTTCAGATAATCTTTCCTTGGAAACCTCATCCTTACCAAGAATCCATGGCTCTGTCTCATCGATATATTTATTACATCTCTTGAAGATCTTAAATACTTCTGTAAGAGCATCTGCAACTCTGAGATCCTTCATCTTATCTTCGATAATACCCTTTGCTGCTGTAACAACATCAATAAGAGACTTATCAATTTCTGTACCGTCAGCTGAAAGTAAACCTTCCTGTGTTGTAAACTTAACGCCTGTCTGCTTAAGGTCTCCGCCAAGGTACTTGTTAGCCATTGAAACAGTTCTCTTTACAAGGTTACCAAGTGTATTGGCAAGTTCTGAATCATATCTTTCAAGCATAAGATCCCATGAAATAACACCGTCATTTTCAAATGGCATCTCATGAAGGCAGAAGTATCTTACTGCATCAACGCCGAAAATATCTACGATATCATCAGCATAGATAACATTTCCCTTTGACTTACTCATCTTACCATCGTTCTTAAGTAACCACGGATGACCAAATACCTGCTTTGGAAGTGGTAAATCAAGAGCCATAAGCATAATAGGCCAGTAAATAGTATGGAAACGAAGGATGTCCTTTCCAATAAGGTGAAGATCTGCAGGCCAGTACTTGTTATATAATTCATCAGAATTACCGTCTGCATCGTAACCAAGACCTGTAATATAGTTTGCAAGAGCATCAATCCATACATAAATTACGTGATCAGGATCGAAATCTACAGGAACACCCCATTTAAATGATGTTCTTGAAACACAGAGATCCTTTAAGCCCGGCTTAATGAAGTTGTTAACCATTTCATTCTTTCTTGATTCAGGCTGAATGAAAGTTGGATTATCCTCTATATGCTTTAATAAGCTGTCAGCATATTTACTCATTTTGAAGAAGTAAGCTTCCTCTTCTGCAGGGTATACTTCACCGCCGCAGTCAGGACACTTACCGTCTACAAGCTGCTGCTCTGTAAAGAATGATTCACATGCCTTACAGTACATTCCCTTGTAAACACCTTTGTAAATATCACCCTTGTCATATAATTTTCTGAAAATCTTCTGAACCTGAATCTTGTGATAATCATCTGTAGTTCTGATAAACTTGTCATATGACATATCTACAAGGTCATAGATTCTCTTGATTTCTGTACTGATTTTATCTACGTACTCCTGAGGTGTTACACCTGCAGCAGTTGCCTTATCTTCAATCTTCTGACCGTGCTCATCAGTACCTGTCTGTAATCTTGCATCATATCCCTGTAATCTCTTATATCTTACGATTGCATCTGCAAGAATCATTTCATATGTGTTGCCGATATGCGGTTTACCTGACGCATATGCAATGGCAGTAGTTATATAATATGTCCCTTTTTTATTATTCTCTGACATTTGCTCACTCCTATATTTAACAGCAAAATGTATATCCCATTCTTCCGCCTCCCAGCATACTGCAGGCATTAATACCTACACATACTGCAGCAGGAAGGCATAAAAAAGCCTGATTCATTCCGCCTTTTCTTCCATATTGTCTGCCGGTGTTGGCATAACCGGCTCCGCCTCCGTATAACTGTCTGTATAAGTTATTATAAGTTTCATTATCTGGATCCATCTGTTTTGCTTTGGCAGCATTTTCTAAGGCCGCTGAATTGTTGCCAAGACCACTCTGAACAAATGACATAACGAAATACCATCTGGCATCTCTTTCATTAATATTGTTCAAAATGTTTAAAGCCTCATTGTAGCTTCCTGCACTTGTATAATTAATTGCGGCACGAAGTCTCTGTGAAGTCTGATCATCACCCCACTTACGAGCTTCATCGGCATAGTTTGTTGAATAGCCTCCTCCAAATCCGAAAGCATCCCACCAGTTACCACCGAATCCACCGTAGCCGCCGGAATTGCCATAACCGCCTGAATTACCAGAATTTCCTGAATTTCCGTAATACCCGCCACCATAGTTACCCTGTGAACCGCTATTGCCGTATCCACCGTAATAACCGTTACTGCCGTAACCGTTGGATGTACCTTTGCCGGATCTCATTTTAACAATAGTGTCGTAGGCCATCTGAACCTTTTTGAAGTTCTCCTCAGCAGCCTCCTGCTCCTGTTTTGATTTATTAACATTTGCATCAGGGTGATATTTTCTACTAAGTCTTCTATATGCCTTTTTCACTTCGTCATCAGTAGCTGACGGCGAAACTCCAAGAACTTTATATGGATCCATGTTCACCTCATTATTTTTTACATTTGCCGGTATGTAATTCATCCCATCTGAGCCATACACCGGCATAAATTATGTTTCTAAGCAATTCTGCATTTTTAATAACAGGTAACTTCTCAAAAATATCCGCTACCCTTGCCATTGAAATATTAAGAACCGCTTCAACATATTTATCGAATTCTGTATTGTTACTAAAACTTTTCTTTTTACAACTCAGAGGATTGTATTCGTTTTTCGCCTCATCCTTCTCCAAGTCATCATATGCATCCATTATATATATAAATTCGCCTAGTGCATATCCTAAATTATAAAGTGCATCCTTCCAATGATCGTTTTTATATGCGAAACATTCTCCAAGCACCTCACCAAATGCTCCGGTCACCTTGTCTAATTCCTCTGATTTTTTATTTTCAAGAGTATTAAGTCTGGAAAGAGCTTTCATGATATGCCTGGATTTTTCAGGATATTTATCATTTACAACCTTAAATCTTTTATAAAGCATCCTGCGCATGGCCTTAGATGTAAACTTACCCTCATCATACACATCATCATTTATCTTATGCCATGCCATAAGCACATTCATGTCTGCGGCATAGTCCGTAATTTCAGATTTATCAAATCTGTGCTTCTGAATCGGATGAACAATACATCTTCCCTGCATATGTGTAACCTTAGGTTCATAGAGTCCCTCAAGCAGTAGCACTAAAAATGTCATGTCGTGCTCGAGAGTCATTTGCGCAATTCTGCCGTGTCTTTTAACAAGCGAATCGCAAAGGCCACAGTAGGCACTTCTGTAAACCGCCAGCTCCTTTACTTTAAGTTCAGGTTCATTGGTTCGTATATATCCATACATTACTGGTTTTTCTCTTTATTTATATCGTCAATCAAAAGTTCAATGTCTTCTTCTGAGAGTCCTGAAATGGCTGCAATAGAAGAAATGTCAAGATTTGCATTGCCCTCTATAAGGCGTCTTGCAACCAATATTTCATTTTCCTTATCGTCTTCTAAGATTCTGCTCATGTCATTACCTCTTTTCTATCTTAGTTTTATCTGTAATCATTATCGATAAATACAGTTTTATTTAAATCAACAAAACAAGTTAAGCCTATATATGCAGGCCTTATCCTTACTCATATATAAGCTCTATTAACTCGGTATCTCCAACATCCAGCTCAATTTTACCTGCAAAGCCTTCAGTTATCTCAGATACAAATATATCTTTTACTTCATCTGTACAGATAAGATGTATTCTGCAAATGTCTGTATATTCAATATCCGTGATTCTTAAAACTCTTAAAAACTTATCATTTAAAGTGATGCCCTGAATTTCATCATTATCAGCATAGATTTCATTTACCAGTCTTGTATTTAACTGATTTACCTTATACTTAAATTCTTCGAAATTAGTATAATCCACATCTGCAACTATGCTGACACCCTCTGTAAATACAGAAAATTCACAATTCTCCAGAGCAAGTTTTGCAGAATCTGTATATGCTCTCACAAGACCGCCAGTTCCAAGAAGGACACCTCCGAAATATCTTGTAACTATAACAATACAGTTAGTAAGCTTCATGTTGTGCAAAAGATCCAGCAATGGTCTTCCGGCAGTTCCCTGAGGTTCCCCGTCATCGCAATATTTTACCTTTGCACCATTGTCCAGAATATATGCATACACCCAATGCTTTGCTGCATAGTGTGTATGCTTTGTCTGGGCAATATATTCTTCCGCTTCTTCCACAGTTTCAATATGATAAGCCTCAGATAAAAACTTTGACTTTTTTTCAACAAGTTCACCGAATCCCGGTTTCTTTATGATTGTATTCATTAATGTGTACTCACATATGCTGTAGCCTCATTAAAATACTGGCCGTCAGCAAAATTATTAATAATTATTCTATAGTTTTCCTTTGCCTTATCAGCATTGTTCAGAGCTTCATATGATTTTGCAGCATAATATACGGCTTCCTCTAACTTATTGTCTGCCTTATAGGCTTTAGAGCAGAGATTTGCTGCTGTTTCATAATTCTCTGAATTATATGCGCTCTTACCATTAGTTAAAAGTTGCTCTGAACCCTGAGAAAATGTCTTCTCTTTTAAATTATTATAGAGAGTTTTTGCGGCATCATTTGGCAATACATCAGCGCTGTCTAAATCCGTCAACACTTCCACTGTTCCTGCAATATCGTTGTCAACAAATTTTTCAGAAGCCTGAATAAGTGTTGTTAAGTACTTATTGACTCCGCCATCACCGCTTACTTCACCAAGCTGAGTCTTTAATGCATCTCTTTCCTTTGTGATTGATTCAATATTAGAATTAGCATCTGTCAGCTTGGAATTAGCTTCTGAAAGCTGCTTACTATAATCTTCAATTGTCTGGTTATAATCAGATACAACCAGTCTTTCCTTTGCAGGAACAACAAGGAAAAAGATAACCGCTGCACCAATGGCAATACCGATGATTATATTAATAATTGAAAATGTAGCCATATTAGTCTTCTTAAATGCTGATTCAGGAATAATTACATCATCACCACTAAGAGGTGCTCTTTCATTAACATTGTCATCCTCTGCAAGAAGTGTCTCTATCGGAGTCTTTGGCTGTTTTTTCGTTTTTTTAAGTTTCTGTAATTTCTGAAGCAGATTTGCCGCCACAGTATTACCTGAATCAATGCTTAAAGCCTGATTTAAGGCTTTCTCTCCCTTCATATATGCATCTTTATACATATAGAAAAGTCCCATGAGAGCCTGCGCTTTAGAAAACTTAGGAAACTTCTGAACAACATTTTTAAGCTGAATCATTGCAATATCAATACTTCCCTGATGAGCATATTCAAGGACTTCATTGTATTTTCTGACCATAGCCGTATATTCATTAAATTTAGATGAATCCGATTCTATGTATTCAATATATTCGATTGCTCTGTTGTTTTCGCTTTTAAATTTTCTGCTGATGATCCACTGGCTGACACCCTCTACTACATCTCCTCTTTCGTAGTAGCAGAGTCCCAAAAGGTTACGGGCATTTATATTTTTTTTATCTAAAAAAAGACTTGTTTTAAGCAGGCTGATTGCACCTGTTAAATTTCTTGCCTTAGCCTTTTCAAGAGCCGCATTATAATATGAATTGGATCTTGCAGCACATTTTTTATAAAATGATATGTTCTGCCCGCATTCCGGACAAATATCACCCTTTAAAAGCTCTGCACCACAAATGTTACATTTCATTTATTCTTCCCCTGACTTACTTATTCTCGTTATTAATAAGGTTATGTTTATCTACATCTTCCAACATTTTATAGAATAAATCTGTCATATCCGGTGCGTCACCTTCAAATATAGCCGCTTCAGCTTCGTCCACTTCAAGGCTCGGACGAAATTTCTTTAATTCTTCTTCTAAATCTATCATTGCTTTTCTTCCTTGATTAAATCTTCCACTATTGGATTAAATCTTCCACTATTGGATTAAATCTTCCACTATTGCAGCCAGATACAGAGAACCTACAAAGAATAAATATCTATTTTCTTCACACTTTAATTCGTTGTGATATTTAATTGCATTGCGAATTGCCGCATATACATCATTTTCAACAATTAAATGATTCTCTATATCAGCAGTTCCCGATAAAATAAATGCATTTTTTATTACATCCTTATCGAGAGCCCTTGATGTATTATTAAGTTCTGTTATTACATAATCACTAAATACACGGGATTTAACAATAGTATTAATCATCCCCCCAAAATTCTTATCAGATACGGCGCTAAATACTAATGTTGCATGTGCTCCATCAGTAATAGCTCCTGCACTTTCCACAAATCTCTTTATTCCCTCAGGATTATGAGCTCCATCCAGATAGATTCCATCACCTATACACTGCATCCTCGCAGACCAGTGAACCTTATACAGTGCATCCTGAAGATTCAGAATATCCTGTTCATTCAGGTTACGGCCCAGTCTCTTTAAAAATACAGCGATTGCAGTTAAGGCAACAGAAGCATTTTCTGCCTGGTAAATGGCAGGTGTATCCAATTTAAAAATAACATTTTTATAATAATCATTTTGCAGTGAAAAATCAATTGAACCGCCCTTCAATGTAAGGCTTTTAATATTATTTTTATAAACCCATGTCAGATTACATTTATTATTTATAGCTTCTTTAATATATATGTCTTCAATTGCTTTATTAACTTCTTCATTTATATCAGGATAGACGGATACCACATCTGCCCCGTCTCTCATAATTCCTGATTTTTCATATGCTATTTTCTCATATGTATCACCAAGTATCGCTGTGTGATCAAGTCCCAGTGATACGAGTACACATACGTCCGGATTAACTAAGGAAGTTGCTGAATCATGTCTTCCTCCAAGTCCCGTTTCCATTACGAGCACATCTATTCCACACTCTACATAGTAAATGAGAGTCATGGCCTGAAGATATTCAAAATATCCCAGATTAAAACCATGTATTTCTTTATCTATGGAAGCGATTATATCCTTTACCTGATAATACAATCTCACAAAATCATCCACAGGAATATATTCGCCATTCACGACAATTCTCTCACGTATATCCACTAAATGAGGAGATGTAAATGTTCCTGTCTTAAATCCTAAGGAACGGAGTCCACCACTTATATATGAAGATACTGATCCCTTGCCATTTGTTCCGGCAATCTGAATAATGCGGTATGCTTTTTCCGGATGCCCTGCTTTTTCAAGGAAAATGTCCATCCTGTCCCTTCCATATACAAGGTCTTTTCCAACATTTGTAAAAAACGAAAGCTTATTTAATTCTTCTTCGATTATGTCAAATTCTTTATTCATAAATACCACGCACCCGTTATAAAAGCAGGCCATATATGGGGTTCCAATGGATACCTGCCACATACCAGCCTGCTTTTATGTTTTATTCGTCTTCGTCGTCATCCGAATAAAGTGATGATGAGTTAACTGTTGTACTTGAATTTGTACTTGTATAAGAAGCAACAAATTCTTCCACATCAACCTTTTCTCCGGTTATAGTTTTGTTAATAAGTTCTGTAGCTATATCAACTGTATCTTTGTCAACAATGTCTACAGAAACATTTTTAAGTCCGTATACCTGACAGTTTCTTACAGAAGGCTCACCCTCAATAGCATATGATTGAATATGCCACTGCTCACCACCTGCTAACTGTGAACGGATTAATGAAGTTAATGATGACACAGGCATGTTTGTATATACCATGTTTGAAAAGGCATCAAGAACACCTGAATAGTTAGTTAAAATTGCAGGAGAAGTTACCTTCTTAATAATTCCGTCAAGAGCAGCCATCTGGTTTCTTCCTCTCTGGAAGTCCCCATCTGCGAAGTTATGTCTCTCTCTACAGAATGCCAGTGTCATAGCTCCATCAAGCTCATTTTCACCCTTTTCGAAGTGATATCTGATAGGTGCCGCATCTGTTCCGTTAGTAAATTCAACGTCTGAGTTAACTGTAATTCCACCAAGGGAATCTACTACATTTACAACACCTGTGAAGTTCAGCTTCATGTAGAAGTCAATTGGAACTCCATAAAGTTCACTAAGTGCCTTTTCAGAATACTCGATACCTGCAAGTCCTGCATGAGTGAGCTTGTCGTAACCTCTGTCTCCCTCTGCATCCTCAACCATAATATATGAATCTCTTGGAGTAGAAACCATAAGGATCTCTCTTGTCTTAGGATTAGCGATTAATAAAATGTTAACGTCGCTTCGTCCTGTAGACTTGATATCCCCCTGCTCATCATTTCCTGAGATATAAACTACAAACGGATCCTTTGAAACATCGATATCAGTTGTAGCTGCTGCTACCTCCGTTGAAATAGTATACTGAGCCACTACCTTAGTCTCATCATAATATGAAGAATATGAATCCTTTATAACTGACTGATAAATACTATCCTTAATAAGAACAGCCTGTGCATCAGTATTGTCATATAATGCCTCTAAAACATCATCCCAGTCACTAAACTTAATTGTGTCGATAACTGAACTGTTCTCTTCATTTATCATTCCAATTGCTTTTTTAGTTAAGTCAACATCACTTGATTCATTATATACAAATGTATACTTGAGTGTATCTTCAATATTATTGGCCTTATCTCTGTCGAGAACAACTACGTCGATAGTATCTTTTTTCACGTAATTTCCGCCTGCCATACTTCCAAATGAATCCGCAATCTTGGAAGAAAACATAAATCCATATATGGATACAACGGACAGGAATATGGCGACTATCTTACCTATCAGCTTATGCCTTGAAAATTGAGATATGAAACAATATGCCCACAATGCCCCAAGTATGACCACGACTAAAATCGCATAAAGGTACGGTACAAGTCCAAGCGGTAACATTCTAAATAAAAACAGACATATGCACACAGCCGTAATAATGGAAATTATTATACCTGCAATTGTAGATTGTCCTCTTCTTCGCTTCTTCAAGCCTTTTTTCGAAAGCTTTTTAGGGTCAATCTTTACAAAGCTCATATCTGATTTTGCCTGTGAAAAAATAGACATTATCGAATTCCCTTCCTAATAAGATAAGTAAAAATGTATTGAAATTGCAATTATACAAAATTTCGCAAAAAATAATATCTAAATACTATATCACAAAGGATAAAAAAAATAAACATTTCCTTATAAATAAATACCTACAGCACTATTAAATAAATACTTATAGTACTATTGCATTTTTATAATTTATTTTTTATACTAATCAAGTAATAAAATTAAGTAAATTTCGCTTTTTATTTATTTTTAAAAGCATGAAAGGATGAATGCTGATGGGATACATAGACGAAGTATTAGAACAAGTTAAAGCTAAAAACGCACATGAACCTGAATTTCTTCAGGCTGTAACTGAAGTTTTTAACACACTCCGCCCTGTTGTAGAGGCAAATGAAGAAACATATAGAAGAGAAGCTCTTTTAGAGAGAATGGTTGAACCTGACAGAATTATTTCTTTCAGAGTTCCTTGGGTAGATGACAAGGGACAGGCTCAGGTTAACAGAGGTTACAGAGTTCAGTTCAACAACTCTATCGGACCTTACAAGGGTGGTCTCAGATTCCATCCATCTGTAAACCAGAGTATCGTTAAATTCTTAGGTTTCGAGCAGTGCTTCAAGAACTCTCTTACATCACTTCCTATGGGAGGCGGTAAGGGTGGAGCTGACTTCGATCCTAAGGGCAAGTCAGACAGAGAAATCATGGCATTTTGCCAGAGCTTCATGAACGAATTATATAAGCACATCGGTGCTGACACTGACGTACCTGCAGGTGATATCGGTGTAGGCGCAAGAGAAGTTGGTTATATGTTTGGTCAGTACAAGAAGCTTCGTACAGTATACGAAGGTGTTCTTACAGGTAAGGGCCTTTCATACGGCGGTTCTCTTATCAGAACAGAAGCTACAGGATACGGCGTATTATATATTACAAATGAGCTCCTTAAAAAGTTCGGTGACAGCTTAGAAGGCAAGATTATCGACATCTCAGGTTCAGGTAATGTTGCTACTTACGCTATCCAGAAGGCTACTCAGTTAGGTGCTAAGGTTGTTACATGTTCTGATTCTACAGGCTGGGTTTATGATCCGGACGGAATCGATGTAGATCTTTTAATCGAGTTAAAGCAGGTTAAAAGAGCAAGAATCAGCGAATATGTTAAATCTCGTCCAAACGCTGTATACCATGAAGGTCGTGGATTATGGACAACAAAGTGTGACATCGCTATTCCATGTGCTACACAGAACGAGCTCCTTATCGACGATGCTAAGGCATTAGTTGCTAACGGATGTAAGTATGTTGTAGAAGGTGCTAACATGCCTACTACTCTTGATGCTACAGAATACTTCCAGGAGAACGGTGTATACTTCGTTCCTGGTAAGGCTGCTAACGCAGGTGGTGTTGCTACATCAGGTCTTGAAATGAGCCAGAACTCAGCAAGACTTAGCTGGACAGCTGAAGAAGTTGATGAGAAGCTTCACGGTATCATGAAGAACATCTTCAAGAACATTGATACAGCTGCTACAAAGTACGGTATGGAAAACAACTTCGTTGCCGGTGCTAATATTGCCGGTTTCGAAAAGGTTGCAGAAGCTATGATTGCACAGGGCATCTGCTAATATTAATTAAATGTATTAAATTAATATAATTTAATACATTTGTTTCACCGAACAATAGTGTATTAATATATCGTTGCCAGATAAGATAAAACTGAATAAACGTTTTAGATAACGATTAAATTAAAAAACGCTTAGGCCTTAAAGGTCTAAGCGTTTTTTTCTGTTTGTAAGAGCTATTGTAATCTATTTATATGATTCGCACACATATTGGCGGAAGATATTAATTACCACCCTCGAGCATAATTGTGTTGCCTTCTCTCATTTCTACGTTAGGAACTCCACTGCCCTTTACGAAATCCTCGTCGATTGTAATCTTACCGATATTTCTATCCTTAGGTATTTCATACATCATATCAAGCATAAGATTTTCCATAATGGCTCTTAATGCTCTGGCTCCTGTCTTCTTCTCAATAGCCTTCTTGGCAATTTCTCTGTATGCACCCTCAGTAAATTCCAAATCAACGTTATCGAGATAGAATAACTTCTTATACTGCTTTGCAATGGCATTCTTAGGCTCACTTATAATCTTAATAAGCATATCTTCATCAAGAGAATGAAGTGTGCAGATAACAGGAAGTCTTCCAAGGAATTCAGGAATCATACCATATGTCTTAAGATCATCAACAGTTACCTGACTGATTACATCGTCAACATCCTTATATTCATTCTTTAATTCAGCGTCGAAACCGATTGAGGCATTTCCTGTAAGTCTCTTTCTGATTACATCATCAAGTCCTGAGAATGCACCACCACAAATGAATAAAATATTGCTTGTATCGATAGTAATTATAGGTGAAAGTCCGTTTTTAGGACCGCCATTTTCAGTGATTTCAACTTCACTACCCTCTAAGAGCTTAAGCATAGCCTGCTGAACTGATTCACCTCTGATATCTCTTGTTCTCTCATCTGCATGCTTTGCAATCTTATCGATTTCATCAACGAATACGATACCGCACTCTGTCTTATCCTTATCTCCGCCTGAAGCCTTGTAAAGCTTGGAGATTACACTTTCAACATCCTCACCAACGAAGCCTGCCTCTGTAAGAGTTGTTGCATCAGCAATGGTAAGTGGCACGCCGAGAATCTTGGCAAGAGTCTTTACAAGATATGTCTTACCTGAACCTGTAGGTCCGATCATTAAGATATTAGACTTCTCAAGTTCTACATCTCCGAATAATTCATTGATGCTCTGATCCTGTACCATAGGAGTGTTATGAGCATTTGTGCCCTCATCTCCTGTAGCAATTCTAAGTCCAGCCTTAGATGCCACTCTCTTATAATGATTGTATACGGCTACTGATAATACCTTCTTCGCCTTTTCCTGTCCGATTACGTAATCATCAAGCTTTGATTTTAAAACGTGAGGAGGCATGCCGGCCATGCTTTTAAGAACTTCATTTATTTTCTTTTTTTTGTTGGCTTTTTCTTCCTTAATCTCTTCCTCAGTCTTTTTACTTTCCTGCTGTCTTCCACCGAAAATATTTCCTAAATTGAAATCACCATACTTTGATGTAATAAGGTCATTTACGGATTTGAGACAGTCACTGCACACATAGAATCCGTTAGGCATATGAGTGAGCTTACCTGCTTCTTTTTCTGTTCTTCCACAGGAAAAACATCTTTTATCATTTGAATTATTATCAGACATAACTACCTCCTATTTAATATAAGATTGCAGTCTAACCAATTCATGGTACATACTTATATTATTAAAAAAACTCGTAGACCTTATTTAGAAATGTCTACGAGTATATACATACAAATTATTTCCAAATAATTGTATATATAATAAAACTAATTTTATCAATTAGCAACCGTATATGCTGATTGCTAACAATTTAAGAGAATTTATATATTTTTAATTAATATCTTTATTAAAATTTTAATCAGTCTTTTTTATTAGTCTTCTTTTACAGATTCTGCTGCGTACTCTACTGCTGCTTCAACATCAGCATCTTCTGTATTGTAACCGAAGTCCTTACCTGTCTTCTTCTTGATGAACTTCATGATTCTGTCGATGAAATCAGGTGCAGCGTTCATGATCTTTGTTAATGTATCCTGATCCTTTACAGGAATAACTCTTGTGATACCGTCATGAATTACAAGTACTGCTGTAGGTGAAAGCTTACCCTTCATACCGCCGCCTGCACGTGTGCTCTTCTCGTTAGCAAATGCGCCTGCTGCCATACCGAAAGATACATCTACTAATGGAATTACGATTGTATCATTTACATGAACAGGCTCGCCCATTACTGTCTTTGCTGAAATATATGAATCCATGCCCTTGAATAATGACTGAACTGTTTCGTTAAATCCTGTTTTCATATTCTTTTCATCCGGTGTATTTGACATAATATATCTCCTTATTTTCCTCTCTTGAGGATTAATCTCTTAAAATCTTTATTTCTATAAATCTTAAATGCTATAAGAGCAAGCGGACCTACACTAAAGCTGCCTTTAGCATGTAAATCCATCTCAAATTTCTTTTCTTCAAAGTCTGGCTTGAAATCAATCCAGTCTAACTGGAATAAACCATAGAACAGGCTGTACCATGAAACCACAGTGCCTGTACTATATGCCTCTCCTGTTCCCGCCTGGATAACAAGTGAGAATTCCTTTGGCTTAATCTTTCTTAAGATTTTCATAATGTTAACCCAGAGAAATGCATATAATTTCTTGTGTTCATCATCAAGCCATACAGCTATCTTTTCTTTGATATTCTTAATGGAAGCAAATACTTTCTTTACTTTACCAATAATACCTTTAAAAATTCTGACTAAGAAGAACTCTTTCTTTTGAGAATTACCGTCGCCGTTATTCTGCTCGGATTCAAATACTGCATTAACGGAACCATTATCCGGGATGTCAGCATTATTTTCCTGATTATCCGAAATACTTAAAGCTTTTTCTTTCTTTCTGTTTGCATCAGACTTCTTTCTGCCTTTTTTCTTTTTCTTCTTACGCTTTTTCTTTTTATTACTTGATAAAATTGTAAAATTAAATATTTTGACAGAATAGACAGGTTTGTTATCAATTAATTCAAACCTTATTCTTAAAATGTTAAACAGCCAGTTGGCACTTGCCTTTGCTTTTATCTCTCCGTGATAACTTGCATCAACTTTGTAAGTCAGCGGATAGAAAAATATAAGTACTATAATACCGGCTATGACGGCAGCTACTATTCCTATTATCATTAGTATCGTGAGTATAATACTAAGCATACAGTCTCCGTCATATTCTAAACTTCATAACCAAAGTAATTTTTTGTATCAAATGTATTAGTGTTGCAATATATATCCTGAACGATCTGTGATGCCACATCAATGGCCTCACTTCTTCCAAGGGCTATACCGACTACGATTATATCATCAACCGTAGTCTTTTTAAACCTGATCCCTAATGAAATCTTACCTGCCTTGACGGTGTAATCCCTGAGCGTTGCCGCTCTTCTGATATCTAAAATATTTCCGTCTTCCTGAGGTAATGTGATGCAATATAAACCGGGCTGAAACTGTTTCTTCTTCAGCCCTTTTATTACATCCTTTTTTACGTCCTCTATACTTGCCCCAACATATAATCTGTCACTGATTATAACCATAGTATCTGTCCTTTAATCAAGATAAGCGTCTAATACGGCTTTACAGATTCTCTCAGGAACTACTGTAGAAACCTCAGAACGCTCTACTATACATGTAACGGCAATTCTTGGATTGTTTGCCGGAGCGTAACATGTAAACCAGAGGTGCGCAAGTTCACTGTCGTTAGAGAACTGAGCTGTACCTGTCTTACCCGCTACTGAATAGCCTGCACTGCCAAATACGCTTGCAGCTCCCTGACTAACCATGTTTCTCATAAAGCTCTGAACCACTGCGATTTCAGACTCATCAGCAATTCCATTTTTATAAACAGTTGGTGCATTCTGCTTAACAATCTCTCCTGTTGATGAAACAACCTTATCAATTAGATATGGTTTCATCATGATACCGTCATTAGCAATTGTAGCTGTAATCATAGCCATCTGAAGAGGTGTCATGTAAAGATTACCCTGACCAAATGATGTTTCCTGGATTTCAGAAATACTTGAACTTGAATCAAGGTCGAATCTTGTCTTACTACTCTCGATTTCGATAGGTAATGCTTCATTCATACCTAAACTTTCAACAGTAGCTCTGAATCTTTCCATATCTAACTTAAGACCGATATCAGAGAACGCACAGTTACATGAATTAATAAATGCTTTATTTAAATCTTCCTGTCCGTGAACATTACGATGATAACAGATTACCTGTGTACCACCAGGAACTGATGTTGTACCCTCACAGATGTAAGAGTAATCCTTGTAATCATCCGGATGTTCCTTAACATATTCCAGTGCAGTTACAATTTTAAATGTAGAACCCGGAGCATATAAGCCCTGTGAAGCTCTGTTAATGAGCACTGAATTTTCATCTGAAATACTTGCCCATTCGTTATATTTTGTTCCTGCCTCATTAGGATCGAAGTCAGGCTTTGAAACCATTGCCAGAACCTCACCTGTCTGAGTATCAACAGCAACTACTGCACCATGATAATCACCAAGTGCGTCGTAAGCAGCCTTCTGAAGTTCAGGATCAAGTGTAGTATATACACTGTCTCCATAATACTCTGTCGAAGTCTGTCCTTCTGTCTTTTCAACTTCCTGCTTTGATGTTGATGTTGTCAATTCTGTATTGGCACCGCCTTCAACACCGGAACCAACACCTCTGCTCATACCTACAACAAGTGAGAAGAGATTTGCTTCAGGGTATTTTCTTACTTCCTTACCGTCTTCATCCACCTCTGTAGTAGCAAGTACTGTTCCATCATTTGCATAGATTGTACCTCTTCTTACATCAGGCGCACGATCTGTGGCATTTCTTGGGTTATACGGACTCTCCGCAATACTCTCTGCCTCTGATGATGTAAAGAATATTGAATAAATAATCATTACAAAGAAAACACCGATGAAAATGAATGAGATGATATTTGTCTCAACATTTCTCTTTTTTCTTGTTTTTTCCGGTTTAACAACAGGCTTTGATAAAAATGAACTCTTTTCTTTTCTGACGTCTTTTTTAACATCTTTTTTGACTTCTTTTTTGTTGACATTCTTGTCATCATTATTCTTCAAGCTATCACCACCTTCTATAATTTGATTTTAAAACTTAGAATCATCGAATTCATTGTAGTCATCTATATTTTTAAAATCGTCCGGACTGTAAAATTTTGTATGCCCCTTGTCACTTTCAACTTTCTTTGATGATGAATCCGTTTTTATATCAGGAATATTTATATCAACACCGTCTTTAAAGTATTCACTGAAATCTTCAGTTAAATCAGGGTCTTTTTTAATTTTTTCTTCTACTTTTTTATGCTCTCTTCTTCTATAAGTAATATCAGCCTTTTCTGCTTCATTAGGATCCTGTCTCATTGTGTACATACCATTAATAACGGCAAACATAAACAATGAGCAGATAAGTGAACTACCACCATAACTTACGAACGGCAGTGTAACACCTGTAAGTGGAATAATCTTAAGAACACCACCTACTGTTAAGAATACCTGGAATGCCATTGTAACACCGAATCCAACAGCAATAAGTCTGTAGAATAATGTATTACATCTTGATGCGATATTCATTGTAAGAATAAGACAGTTAAGGAATACAAATAATACTCCGATGACAACAATTATTCCCATTTCTTCTGCGATTGCTGCAAAAATCATATCATTTGCAACGAATGGTATTGTGTCCGGTCTTCCCTGTGTAAGGCCAACACCAAACCAGCCACCTGCAGCAATTGAGAATAAAGAATATGCAATCTGATATCCTGAACCGTAAATATTTGACCATGGATCCTTCCATGCAGTTATACGTTTCATTACGTGAGGAACTGTCTTTGCAGCTAAAAATGCTCCTAAAGCTCCTAATCCTGTAGTTCCTAAAAAGAGTATAAGTCTTCTTGTTGCAACAAATGTCATCATTATATATACAACGAAGAATATAAGGGCTGCACCAAGGTCATTAGATGCAATAAACATTACTATCTGTGCCGCTGCCGCAAGTGTTGTTAACAATAACTTTTTCCATGTAAGTGCTTTGTTGTACATAGAAGCAATAAAGAACACAAATAATAACTTAATAAATTCAGATGGCTGAATTGTTATATGTCCTAATGAGATGTTGATCTTAGCGCCGTACGCTCTTGCACTGAATAAAAGTACCAAGAGGAGAACAAAGCTGATTGCAGCATATATCCATCCTAAATCTCTCATTTTCTTAAATTTCTTTATTACCATAGGAACAAAGAATGTTATTACGATTCCGATGCAGGCAAATATAAACTGTCTTATAGCCTGATCAAAATCAAGTCTTGCTATAAATACATATCCCACACTCATAAGGAATATCATGTTATTAACAAGAAGCTTTGATGATTTCGGATAAATCACGTCGTATACAACAATTGTTGCAAATGCCAATCCGAATTCGAAACAATAAAGCACCAGATATTTTATATCGTTGCCATTGTTTAAGAACAATATTACATATCCCAATAAGTGGAATATGAATGTCATTGTACTCTGTGTTGCATATATCCATCTGCGGTTTTTATCATTACGTATCGATGCTCCCATAAATGATACAAGAACATAGACAGCTATGACTGCAGTAAAGATATACTTAGAAATTTCAACTAACACCATTCCTACCTCCAGGCTTTAGGCATTTTATTACATATTTCCATTACTTCATCAGCAGACTCCGTAGTAAAGTCATATCTTATACTTCCGCAATCCAGTTTTTTCGCCAATGAAATGTCAATATCTCTTGCCCTATAGTCAAATATAGTAGTAAAGCAATAATCACAAAGACATAACATACTGTATGATACGTTATTTTTTGCATTGTTATGCTTATTACTTCCATTTTGTATGATCGATTCCATCCCAAATAAATGATCACATGTATTGAGTGTTTTCTTAATACACTGTTCTGACTGCATAACGGCCACTTTTCCGTAAACCGTAAGTTCCATTTCCATCGGAACTTCATTTACCAGATCTGATAACTCATTTTCATCTAATTCAATAGGTGAAGCAATTCGATCAATGCACATATCACGATATTCTTCTAATAAGAAAATCTTTGTCTCTTTATTATATACGTATATGTTGCTATCTAATACTATTTTTTTCGCACAATTGTCTTTATTCTTATTAACATACTCTTTGTATATTAATAATTCTTCCATATTTCGGATAAGCATTCCGTCAGAAAAACTGTCATTCAGTATTGATTCCAAAAGACTTTCAGTCATCCCAACATTGGATTCCCTGGCGATAGCAGGAAGGGCAATGAAAACTTCCTTTTTATGTTCCTTTGCTCTTTCCACCACCTTAACGGCATCATCTTTTAGTTTCCACTGCTTATTTCTATATTCATAAATGCAGTGATATGAAATATACATTCTGGAGACATTTTTCGCGTCCGCAAGAACATCTGCCTGTTCTAACTTGTAAGCCTGAGCAGAAATAAATGGAGCGTCTTCAGATTTGTGTGATTCAACAACTGTATCTTCTTCCTGTGGAGCGTTGTATTTTCTTGCAAATCTCGCTCTTATCTCATTTTCCAGAAGCTCAATTGCCTTATTTCTGACCTTGCCGATATCTCCAATGGCAATAAATATATCACCATCCACATGAGCCTGTGCAGAAACTAATGAATACTGAGTTCCGCCCAGCTTTGACGCCTTCTTTAGTAAGTCGTCCTCAGTAACAGGTCTGTTTTCTGCTGGCTGAACAACAGTTCCTTCTGCAGTTGCATAAATGTACTCATCAAGGAGTTCATTATATGTAGAAACAGTAACTCTGATAGGCTCATTCTTAATTGCCGCAATATCAATGGATAAATATATTTCCTTACCATTTTCCACAAAATCTCTTAAGATTTCTCCTTCAATTCTGGCATTATTTACTCTGTAGAGGATTGTTCCCTTACCAAGCTTATATTTAGAAGGAAGATTTACATTTAAAAATTCTCCGACATTTAAATCCTTACCGCTTGTAAATGAATTCTCTCTGTCGATTTCAAATACATCGCCATGGTTTATAGGCTCTAAAGCCTTAAAGGTAATATTGCCCTTTTTGTTCTCAATAACCTCTAACGCCTTAGTACCCATATGATTAGGACGGCTTAAGCTCATCATATCCCTTGATTTTGTAGTATAGAAATATCCCGTTGTTTCGAAACCTCTGTTGTAGAGGTCAAGCATGTCATTTACATCCTTTTCGTTAACAACATAGCCCTTTCTGCCATATGCGTAATACTTATCAATATACTCTCTATACATATGAGTGATTCCGGCGGCATATTTTATATTTTTCATTCTTCCTTCTATTTTAAGAGAAGCTACACCGCTGTCTAAAATATCAGGTAATGACTGTATGGACATAAGATCCTTAGGACTGAGTAAATATCCCGTCTCACCACTTTCACTTTTATATGGAAGTCTGCATGGTCCTGCACAGGCACCCTTATTGGCACTTCTTCCACCTGCCTCATAACTCATAAAGCACTGTCCTGAATAACAATAACAGAGTGCTCCGTGAATAAATACCTCTAATTCAATATCACATTCATCATGTAAATGTCGTATTTCATCAAGAGTAAGCTCTCTTGCAAGAACAACTCTCTCTGCCCCGCACTCTCTTAAATATTTCAGGAAATGTTCCCCTGTAACATTCATCTGAGTACTTATGTGTATAGCCATATCAGGATAGTAAAGCTTTAAGAGGCGCATCAATCCCATATCCTGAACAAGAACCGCATCCAATCCATATTCATACAGAGGCTTAAGATATTCTATGGCTCTGTATATTTCATCATTTTTAAGAAGTGTATTAACTGTAAGGTAGATTTTCGCACCTCTGTTGTGAGCGTAGTCCAACGCTTCTTTTATTTCATCTACCGTAAAATTGTGTGCAAAAGCTCTGGCACCAAACATCTGGCCACCAAGATAAACCGCATCTGCACCGGCATTTATAACTGCCTTACAGATATCCAGACTTCCCGCCGGAGCTAAAAGCTCAACCTTATTCATTTTCTTTCTCCACATTCTGAGGCTCTTCAGCTTCAGGTTCGGTCTTCTTATTATTTGCAGGAATATTATGCTTTATATGAGAAAGATTTGTCTGTGTCTTTGCCAGCTCATGCTTAAGTGCATATATTTCTTCGTCTTTTTTCTCAATAACTGTTTTCAGATCCACTATTTCATCTAAAGCTTTGAAATAATCATCTGCAATGCAAAAACGCATCATATAATCTCGTAGTCTGTTAGGAAGTTCTCTGATTTTATCATCACTATCTAACGCTGCCTCTTTCTGGCTGATATAATCAGCTAATTTAGTCATATATTCCTTACTTTCATCTCCAGTAAGTAAATATGATTTTCCGTCCAGAGTAATTTCTATGCTTACCTTTTCAGACATACCTACCTCCTAATTCAATAAAGACAATTAATGAAAATTATATATTTTATAGAGGGTTTTTGCAAGAAAACAAGGGAATATATGACTTCTCTTTGCAAGAAATACGGGCATTATAACTTTCCATTTTTAATAAAAGATGCCCGATTATGGAGATAACCCCACAATCGGACATCTTTAAGAATTTAAATATGCACTTCGTTGGCATGCGCTACGCTGTCATGCGCGTTGCCATTTTATTCGTATATATACTGTATTGAAATATTGTCATCAACCGTAACATCTGCAATGGCACCGCTTACGATTGGAATTGTTGGTGGTAAATGACCGATATCCGCATCCATTACAATGTACTTATCAAAGTCTCCAAGTACTGATGTGACTGCATTATATGCACTTACACCGATTTCTGTCTCATTGAAGTGACATGGTCTTCCGAAAATAAATCCGCTTGCATGGTTAAACCATCCTGCATTTTTAAACTGGAACAATGCTCTTCTAATCTGAAGCATTGATAAATCGCAGCTTTCGATAAACCAAATAATACCGTCTTCCTTGTACTTCTCTGTGAACTCCTTAACTTTGTCAAATCTTGTTCCGCAGAGTGTTATTAATGTATCGAGACATCCGCCAATTATTCTTCCCTTAAATTTAACAGGTGTATCAACAGATTTAATTGCAGGTAATGGCTGACCTGACTCTGCTGCCATATCAATCATCTCTACTGTAGGAGCTTCTACAATAGGTGTATTACCTTTATAGATATATAATCTTTTTTCTTCTGTTAAATTATATGGGGCATATGGATTTTCATCTGACTTAAGTGACTCTTTCTCCCACTTATCAAATCCCTTAACTGAACTTGTCTTACCTGTAAGAATATCCATATCCTGCTGTAATGCTTTATCCCATGGCTTCATTCCAAAGCTTGGCGCACATGGAGCGTAAATGGAAGCTGTATCCAGGAGAGTATTAAGAAGAAATGTAAAGTTAGTATTGTCTGAATAACCCATATACCACTTAGGTTCACATTTCTTAAGGCTCTCAAAGTCAACCTCTGCGATAGTGTCACACATGAGCTCACCACCACCTACAGAAATGATTACATCTGATTCACTGCCAGAATAGATATATTCAAGTTCCTTCGCACACTCCTTAGGATCTGTGCTTATGCCCACACCGTCAGACATATAACAATCAGGTGTAACCTCTGTTTTGTAACCGAGTTCCTCAAATCTCTTTAACGCCTCTTCGAAGCAGGATTTATATGGTTCTGTTGTACATCCGAATGACGGAGCAGTAAAACCTATTGTTCCTCCGTTCTCTAAAAACTTTGGATATCTCATATGCCCTCCATAACTGTGTAGTATTTATACGGCGTACTTCTTTATCTGTGAAAGTGCATTGCCGCTTAAAAGAACATCCATGTGTTCCATTACATATGCAATTACATTGTCATCAGCCACTTCAAATGTGCCATATTCCAATGCCTTAATAAGTAATTTCTGATATTTCTCAGTAGACATTCTTGTTCTTAATAATACAAGATAATAGCTGTCGCCATCCTTAAATAATGTATTATTAATTCCCCATGTCGATTCTATTGAAGCTGCAAACATTTCAAGGTCTTCAAGAGAATCAAATCTGTAAAGTATTCTTTTATCGAGAATCTCTTTGTTTAACTCAACCGGTTTCTTAGGCTTTATCATCTCATCTTCATCGATGAAATCCTCATCCATGTCGTTAAAGCCGCTAAACATATCCGGCATCATATCATCGTCGTCCTGTTTCTTATCCGACTTCCTGTTATCATTTACCTCTCCGTTACCCTGAGGCTTTCTGCCACTAACAGTTAAAAGGAATGTATGATTAGGCTGTGGTACAAGTTGAACAGACATAATTGTATTGTCCATGTTGACACCAATCTGCTCTCTGGCCTTTTCCATAAGGGTGTCTAATAATGAATGAATTTTATTAGTGTTATTACCAAAGAAATCCTCCATTGTTAAATTAAAATTATTCATGTCATCCTTATTAAGGATTACCTGGAATTTAAGATCATTTATTTTCTTAAATTGCATTGTGTACACCTCCCCTCATACCTTTTAAGTATACTTTAAGTTAATTATAGAATATATCATATATAAGCTCCATTAACAAATTATAAAGTTTATATATCACGGGAGATTTTTCAACTAACTTTGATTATCTGTTTATTCTCTTTCTGCATACTCCCGCCGCAGCAATAGCTGATGTGCTTCCGGCCAGTGCATCATAGCCACAGACCTTCACAAGTTCTGCCACAGGTTCACCTATTCCGCCTGTGCCACCCGTTTCATCTGCAAAAACCGGTGTTGCAGTAAGTAAGCTTACGCTCAGACCACAAATCCCTGCTGTTTCCAATAACTTTTTTATAAATTTTATTCATACACGCCTCCCTTTTTGGCGTTGCCACTTCTTCATGCTGATTACAAACAAGACAAAACTTCATTTAAACAAACAAAATTAAGCATATAAAAGTGGGCTTCAACTGCATTGGTACAAATATCCCCGAAAACACAAAAAAAGGCATAGCCAAATAATTCGACTACGCCTTTTTATGGGATTTAATCCCTTAAGCATCCCTATTCGGTAATGCTTATATTTTATCATATATCTAAACGATATCTAACCACTTAATTATTAATAATTAGTTGTTGATTAACTTATCGTCTTCGTTGTTCCAGCTGTAAAGCTTTCTAACTTCTTCACCTACAACTTCAAGCTGTGTAGCTGCAGAATTCTTTCTAAGTGCGCTGAGGTGTACTCTGCCACTGGCATCTGACATGTCAAGAAGGAAGTCCTTAGCGAATGTTCCGTCCTGGATATCCTTTAATACAGCCTTCATAGCCTTCTTTGTCTCGTCTGTAACGATCTTAGGACCTGTGATGTAATCACCGTACTCAGCTGTGTTAGAGATTGAGTAACGCATTCCCTTGAAACCTGACTGGTAGATAAGGTCTACGATAAGCTTCATTTCATGTACACACTCGAAGTATGCATTTCTTGGATCGTAACCAGCTTCAACAAGTGTATCGAAACCAGCCTGCATAAGAGCTGTAACACCACCACAAAGAACAGCCTGCTCACCGAAGAGGTCAGTCTCTGTCTCTGTCTTGAATGTTGTCTCAAGAACACCTGCTCTTGCTCCACCAATACCTGCTGCATAAGCTAATGCAAGGTCAAGTGCCTTACCTGTAGCATCCTGGTATACAGCTACAAGACAAGGTGTTCCCTTACCTTCCTGGTACTCACTTCTAACTGTGTGACCAGGAGCCTTAGGAGCGATCATTGTAACGTCAACATTTGCAGGAGGTGTAATAAGACCATAGTGAATGTTGAAACCGTGAGCGAACATGAGCATTGCTCCGTCCTTGATATTTGGCTCGATATCTTCCTTGTACATCTTAGCCTGTGATTCGTCGTTGATGAGAACCATAATAATATCAGCAACCTTAACAGCGTCAGCTGTCTTCATTACTGTAAGTCCCTGAGCCTCAGCCTTAGCCTTTGACTTTGAACCTTCGTAAAGACCGATAACAACGTCAACACCTGACTCCTTTAAGTTTAAGCCATGTGCATGACCCTGGCTACCGTAACCGATGATTGCAACCTTCTTACCATCAAGTAATGATAAATCACAATCGTTCTGATAAAAAATTCTTGCTTCTGACATAATTATTATCCTCCTGAGATTAATTTTTATAATGATACCACATAATGCATAAAATTAAATACATTATATGTTATTTATTGGACAGTTTCAGTTCCTCTTTCAAGGGCAGTAATACCTGTTCTTGCTATCTCAATGATATGGTAGCTGTTAAGTAAGCTGACAAATGCATTGAGCTTTGACTGATTGCCTGTGAGTTCAATTACAACTGAATTTTCTGCAACGTCCAACACCTTCGCGTGGAAAATGCTAGAAAGTGAAGCAATTTCACTTCTCTGTGCAGCATCACATGCAACCTTTACAAGTATTAATTCTCTGCATACTGTTTCTGAAATAGGAAGTTCCTTGATTTCTTTAATATCAATAAGTTTACCCAACTGCTTTTCAATCTGATCTAAAACGTCTTCGTCACCTGATGCGACAATTGTCATTCTAGAATAGTTTGGATCGAGGGTTTCACCTACGGTTAAAGATTCAATATTATATCCTCTTCTGCTGAAAAGACCGGAAACGCGGCTAAGCACGCCTGAAGAGTTTTCTACAAGCAATGAAAAAACTGCTTTTCTCACTTTCGCACCTCCTATTTTTAATTTGTAATTTAATTATAATAAGTAAAATATAGTTTACTGTACAATTTAATAAGTAAATTGTCAATGAAACTTTATTTTTTTGTCTATTTTTTTCTTTAATTTTTAAAAATTAGATAACCGACAATTTATCGGCTATCTAAACCATTTAAATAATCATATTAAAACAGTTGTTAAAAACATTAGTCTTCTGAATAATCATAGAGCTTTGTAGCCTTAACTTCTTCAACCACTCTGTTCTTTACACTTATTATTTCAAATAAATACCCCTTAAATTCAAAAGAGAACTTTTCGCCCTCCTGAGGAATGTGTCCAAGGTTGTATGTCATAAATCCATTGACGGTTTCAATATTCTCATTGCCAAACTCTATGTCTAAGGCATCTCCTGCCTCTGACAATTCTGTGTGGCCGTATAATAAGTATGATCCGTCTTTCTGTTTATCGATACCTGTATCAGGCTCATCATGCTCATCCCAAATGTTACCGACAATTTCCTCAAGCACATCTTCCATTGTAACAATGCCGGCTGTTTCACCATATTCGTCTACAACTAAAACCATATGGGACTTCTTGTGCTGCATTTCCTTAAAGAGCTTACTTATAAGTCTTGTTTCAGGAACTGCAGAAACCTCCATAAGAAGTTCTTCGCTTAACTGAAGTAAAGTCTTACCTCTGTTTTCAGGCTTGAAATAGCATTTAACAAGGTCTCTTATATGGTAGATACCAACAATGTTATCAATATTATCTACATATACAGGATATCTTGAAAATCCGTCCTGCATTGTTTTTTCAAATGTTTCTTCGAGGGTTGCTTCGGCATCCATGAAAACAACATTTTTTCTGTGTGTCATAACATCAGAAACAGTCTTTTCACCAAGATCAATAATATTGTTAATCATTTCTACGGTGTTCTCTGCTATGACACCGGCCTCATGACTTTCCTGAACAATATCCTTAATTTCCTCAGTTACTTCTTCATCACTCTTCTTTTGTTTTGATTTCTTAAATACAGAAAAAAATCCTTTCTTTTCTCGGGGAGAATCGTCCTTCATACTAAACATCCTTTCATAAATCCACAATTACCACTTTTCATGAAAATACTCATGGGTATTTATTCATGTGCATTAATGTAATTACCATTTTTCGTGAAAATGCTCATGTGTACTAATGTAATTACCATTTTCATAATAATTTCTTGGAATACGCTTTGTTATTCCACATACAAATTCATAGTTAAATCTTCCGGAAATTGCTGATAAATCCTCAACTCTGATAGATTCATCACCGTCTGTACCAATCATGGTAACAATATCACCACGCTTTACATCCTCAATATCCGTACAATCAACCATGAGCTGATCCATACAAATGTTACCTACTATGTTAGCTTTCTTACCATTTATAAGTACATATCCCTTATTAGATAAGCTTCTTGGATAGCCGTCAGCATAGCCGATGGACAGTGTTGCTATCTTTCTGTCCTCATCTGCCACATAGACTCCGCCGTAGCCTACGCTGTCGCCCTTATGTATTGTCTTCACCATGGAAATTCTGCATTTAAGAGACATTGCAGGAGCTAATCCGGCCTCTGCCACTGGAACTTCTTCTGATGGATCAAGTCCATACATGGAAATTCCTATTCTTACCATATCCATATTTGTTTCAGGCATATCCATTGCGGCAGCTGAGTTAGCACAGTGACAAATGTCGAATGTTACCCCTTCATCCTTACACATGTCTATAAAGCCAGTAAATAGCTTATACTGCTTCTGTGCACGGCTCTTGTCCACGCTGTCCGCTGCGAAAAAGTGTGTAAATATACCGTGAGCGTCAACATTATCAAGATCCTTGATATATTTTACAATCTCAACACTTTCCTTAACCGGCTCAACACCTATTCTTCTCATACCAGTATCCACTTTTACGTGGCACTTGGCAGTTTTACCAATTTTCTTAGCGGCCTCAGATAAGGCATCTGCAGATTCCTTATCAAATATTACAAGATCCACATCATTATTTATAAGATCTTCATATTCTTCATATGCAACAAATCCAAGTATGAGAATTGGCTTTGTTATACCATTTTCTCTAAGATTAATTGCCTCTGGTCCTGTAGCAACCGCAAAATAGTCAGCTCTTGATTCAAGTGCTCTGGCTACCGGCACATCGCCATGTCCGTATGCATCCGCCTTAACAACTATCAGAGCCTTAGTTCCCGGCTTTGTTCTCTTCATAATAATATCTACATTATTTTTTATTACGTCGAGATTTACATCTTCGTAGGCTCGTTTATAATCATCCATTTCTATTGTCCTTCAATTGTAAATACTTGAAATATTTATTTTAGCACAATGCCAATCCCTTTAACAATATCAGTTGCACTCATACTGTTGTTGCCATTTACGTCTCTTGCAGCTTCTCCTGCAAGTGCGTGAAGCAGTACTCCTCTGGCAACGTTTTCAAGCTGTGCCTGATTAGCACACTTCTTTTCTTCATCTGTATAAGTATATGAATATTCTGGAGTACTAAGTACAGCATTGGCGATAATTCCTGAGAGTACATCACCTGAACCTGCTGTTGCCATTCCATTACATCCGTAATTGTTAATGATAACTCTGTATCCGTCTGTAATTATTGTCTTTGAATCTTTTAAAACTAAAATGACATTTAATCTTTTAGCCCAGATTTTAGCAACATTTACAATATCAGATTTAATTTCAGAAACGCTGAGTCCTGTCAGTCTGCTGAATTCCTTAATATGAGGAGTAATTATGGTATTGTACTTTCTTCTCTTTGATAGGAATACATTTTCATTTCTGCAAAGTTCTTCGGCGCAGATATTCAATGCGTCAGCATCAATAATTGTACTTATTTCTGAGGATTCCAGAACAGCTTTTACAATGGCTCCTGATTCTTCGCCCATGCCAAGGCCAGGACCTACTATTACAGAGCTGAAACCGTTTACATTTTCTCTTATCCAGTTGCAGATTGCTTCAGTCTCATCACTGTCATAAAGTTCAAGGATTACCTCAGGAACATGACTTAAAACTGCAGTTCTATTTCTTACATGAGTACAGACTGTAACTTTGCCTGCACCGCTGTGTAATGCAGATGATGCACTTAAAATTCCAGCACCGCCCATATTTTCTGAACCTGCCACAACAAGTATATTACCAAATGTTCCCTTATTGGAATTGTCATCTCTGTCTTTGAGAATGTTTACATCATTTTCTTCTAATAAGAAATATGTGTCCGCAACCTTCTTTTCAATAAATGCAGGGAAGCCAATTTTGCATACATGTACATCTCCCACATAATCTAATGCAGGATAAAGTGTAAGGCCAAGCTTGTTTCTTCCAAATACAAGCGTTTCATCGGCCTTTACTGCACAGCCGAGGACCTTACCGCTGTCTGCAGATATTCCTGAAGGTATGTCTGCGGCAATTATATATGAACCTGCTTTATTAATTTCTTCGATAACAGTTTTGTATTTACCTGATACATCTCTGCCCAGCCCTGTTCCAAATACGCCGTCAATAATAATTCCATATTGAGACATATCAGGACATTCATAAAATATATTTAAGCCGATGGCAGATACCATATCAATCTGTTCCTTTAAGGATGGCTTTACGTTTTTTGAAATAACATAAATGTCGCAGACTATATTTTTCTCTGATAACTGTCTTGTCGCCGCAACAACGTCACCACCGTTATTACCGGAACCAGCCACAGCTAAAACCTTTTTGTTTTTTACAAAAGCATTATCTCTTATTGAATTGTCATATACATTTGCAACTCTCTCTGAAATATGTAGAGCCGCCCTTTCCATAAGTAAAATTGACGGAATATGGCACTCTTCACTTGTAAGACGGTCTACCTCTCTTGCCTGCTCTGCACTATACAATCTTTCCATACAGTATCTCCTTTATTCACATATCTTCAGATAAATCGCCTGCTTCTTCTCTTTTTCTTTCAGATGCATGGAATGACAGTCTTAAAAGCGCATCCGAAATATTAATATTTTCAATATGTACGTCTGACGCATATCTGAGATCCGTATCAGAAATATTGAGGATTTCCTTAATTTCATTGTCGATTAATTCATTAACCACGGACTTAACTTCATTTTTGAAAAGCTCAACTATTGCAATATCTACAGTAGTTTCCTTAAGAAGATCCTTTAAATCCTTAAGATCCTTAATTATATATCCGTCTAGATTCTCTCCTACATTTACCCTGTTTGTATCAAATACTCCCACAACAGGAAATGACTCTCTTCCAAGCAGATTATGTTTGCTTATTAGGGCTCTTAATGTTGTGCTTGTTCCTATAATTATAGTGTTATGTTTTTCCTTCAGACCGAGAATACTGCATATTTCATCATATAAATTTCTTACGTTATAACCGTACCCCTGCTGACCAAATGTACCAAACTGATTCAGATCCTGTCTTATCTGAGATGATGTGGTTTTCATTCTGAGACTCAGTTCCTTTGATGAGATTCTGTATATTCCTGCATCCATTAAGTCCTTCAAATGTCTTCTGTATATTGGTAATCTTTTTACCACCGCTACTGAAATCTTTTTGGTGTCGCCATCTTTCATTTTATTTTCTCCAAATCTGCTAAAAAAGCGGTGTTACTCCATTATTAATAACAATCCGTTAACATATGTTCATTTTTAAATAATAGCACTCTGATAATAAATTAACAAATAGTAAAATATTGTTTCAAATATAGTTGTATTTGCAACCAAAGATCCCTTGAAAGTCACTTTTTATCAAGCTTTTTGGCTTTTTTTATTGACAATAAAAGCATAATAGATTATAAGTAAAACGTGTATTTTAAATTGTCCAATTTGAGGGAGGATAACAATTATGAATAAGAGCGAATTAATTGCTGCAATTTCAGAGAAAGCTGACATTAAGAAGGTAGATGCTGAGAAGTTTTTAGCAGCATTCATCGAGACAGTTTCAGAAGAGCTTAAAGAAGGAAACAAGATTCAGCTTGTAGGTTTCGGTACATTCGAAACATCTGAAAGAGCTGCAAGAGTTGGTAAAAACCCACAGACAGGTGCTGAAATTCAGATTCCTGCTTCAATCGCACCTAAGTTTAAGCCTGGTAAAGCTCTTAAGGACCTTGTTAACGTAAAGGCTGAAGCTAAGAAGGCTCCTGCTAAGGTTGCAGCTAAGAAAAAGAAATAATCTGATAATAAAATAATTATTATTTAAATAAATCCGACATTTAATAGAAGAATTTATTTAATAAAGATTTATTGGAACTGGCTTATTTTTATAAGCCAGTTTTTTATTTTTCTTTCTTCTTATCATTTTTAATAATATTCATTGTTTTTTTTTCTTTTTGATATAGATTATATATTTGTAACGGCGATGAAAATCGCTATTTTTTGTTTATAAATGGATTTACGTATAAAACTATGGAAATAGAAAAGAAATTTTTGGTTAAATCAATACCTGATAATTTAGATAGTTATAAATTACGAATTATCGAACAGGGATATCTTTGTACAGTTCCGGCAATCAGAGTAAGAAAAGATAATGATTTATATTATATGACATATAAATCAGGCGGCGTGGCTTTAGCCCATGAAGAAGCCAATCTTCCACTTACAGAAGAAGCCTATGAACATCTTTTACCAAAAAGTGATGGAATAATCATTTCAAAGAAGAGATATGAAATACCTCACGGTGCATTTACCATTGAACTGGATATATTTGAAAAAGATCTTGAAGGACTGGTAGTTGCAGAGGTTGAATTTGATTCTGTTGAAGAAGCAGATGAATATGTTCCACCACACTGGTTTGGTGAAGAAGTTACAATGGACAAAAGATATTCTAATGCACATTTAAGCAAGTTTGGTCTTCCGACCGAAAGGGATTTATAATGTCTCGTTTTACAAAAAAGTTTTTTTATGACAAAAAGGATGTAGGCGAATTTGCCAACAAAGAGAGATTAGCCTTTGTAACACTTATAAAATGGTGTTTTTATTCCATTATTTTAGGTGTGGTTCTTGGCTTTTTAGGTACATTTGCGACACACGCATATAATTTTGTCACAAATCTCCGATTGGAAAATCCATGGCTTGTATATTTCCTCCCTCTTGCAGGTGTTTTCATAGTATTCCTGTATCAGATATTCAGACAGGCAGGAAATACAGGAAGTAACCTTATTATCCAGTCCGTACAGTCCGGTGAAAAAATTTCATTCCGAGTAATACCTCTTATCTTCTCAGGAATGTTACTTACACACCTGTGCGGTGGTTCATGCGGTCGAGGATCTGCCAACTTCCAGATGGGTGGATCCTTCGGTAATACACTGGGACGAATTTTCCGTCTGGATGAAAATGATAAGCATGTTCTTATTATGGCCGGTATGGGCGCCTGCTACGCAGTAGTTTTCGGTGCTCCCGCTGCCTCATCAATATTTGCCATGGAAGTTGTCAGCGTTGGTGTTATGCATTACGCAGCCATCGTACCATGCTTCTTATCAGCAATTATTGCGAGAGGTATTTCCAAATATATGGGAATAGCTGCAACTACATTTTCAATAGGTGATGTTCCATCAATTAACTTTGCCAGCGGTAGTAAGCTTGTATTACTCGGAATCATATTTGCGGCTGTAAGTATGCTCTACATAGTAGCATTTGAAACATTTTCAAAGTTCTTCAAAGCTGTATTAAAGAACCAGTACTTAATAATGGCTGTAGGTGGAGGAATTGTAGCGCTTCTTACACTTGTATTACAGTCAAATGAGTACCTTGGAACAGGTATCAGCCAGATTCCTGATTTACTGTTTGTTTCCGCACCATGGTATGTATTCCTGCTGAAAATACTGTTTACGGCGGTGTCCCTGGGCGCCGGATTCAAGGGAGGAGAAATTGCTCCTGCCATGTTCGTGGGTGCCTCACTGGGAAGTTTCCTTGCACCTATGTTTGGACTTCCAATCCCACTTGTTGTGGCATGTGGAATGGCAGCCGTATTCTGCGGTGTTACAAACAGTCCGATCACGGCCATAGTATTCTCCGTGGAATTATTTGGTGCCAGTCAGATTTACTACACCATGATATGCGTTGCGGTAAGTTACCTAATTTCCGAATACTTCAGTATTTATAAAACTCAGAAAATTATGTACTCAAAATACAGTACAACATTTATTAACAGAAAATCACATCATATAGATACCTGACATAAAAGATATCTGTGTGCTTACGATTTCAAGTTAATATAAAGATAAAAATAAACGGTCAGATTTAATCTGACCGTTTTTATTTTGTAATTATTCTCAGCTTATACTTACGAAGTCTTCAACTCTAAGCTGAAGGCTTTTATTACCATCATATATATTTATTTCCGGGAAATATGTAACAGATACCACATTACCGGCTTGAGGAATCTTATCACCGGCGCTGATAAACTTTACACCGACAAATCTCTTTCCATTTTCCATTTCAAGTAAGAGCTTTAAGAAATTGTTTTTCTGACCAAGAACACGGGCATCAACAACCTTTAATCCCTTAAAAGCAAATAACGGTTTCTTATTGCCCTCTCCAAATGGAGCAAGCATATTTATTTCATTAATGAGCTTTTCACTCACATAAGAAGGTGGCATTGGAACATCTATCCACACTGTTTCCTTATATGTACCCAGATCAGCAGGATATTCATTTATTCTTTTTGTAAATTCCGGAATATCGGAAATATTAATGGAAAATCCCGCTGCCATTTTATGACCACCGAACTTTAACAACAGATCACTTACTGATGTAAGTGCCTCATGCATGTTAAAGCCCTCTATTGATCTGGCGGATGCCTTAGCCTGTCCTTCAAAGTCTCCCATGGCATCCGTTAAGATAATCGTCGGCTTATAGTACTGAGCCGTAATTCTGCCGGCTACAAGACCTGCAAGAGCTTCATGGCAGTCAGGAATATAGCAGACTATAACATTGTTGTCTGCAAGCCCCTCCTGACTGATTATTCTGATTGCCCTGTTAACAGCATCCAGTGTCATATTTTTTCTGGTGTTATTAAGTTCATTAATTTTACTGGCAATTACCAGTGCTTCTTCATAATCATCAGTTAAAAACAGGTTAACCGCATTCATGGCATCATCAAGGCGTCCTGCTGCATTTATACATGGCCCAAGGATAAATCCTACTTCAAATGCACCGATATTCTTATCTGTATACCCTGTGACGTTTATAAGAGCATTTAAACCTAAAATGGCTGCTGATTTCTGAGCATTTTTTACAATATCATAGCTTTCTGACTCATAATCATCCACAAAATCCATTTCTTCATATTCTGAATAGGAATCATAATACTCCGAAACAGTCTTTAATTTATTGATTAATTCGAGGCCTTTTTTAGCCAGTATTCTGTTCTCACCCTGAAGTGATACGATATCGCCTATTGTGGCAAATGCAGCAAGCTGAAGAGTCTGTATTAATATCTCCTCATCAACTCCAAGAGCGCATATAAGCTTCCATGCCACCCCTGCACCGCATAATTCCTTAAACGGATACTCACATCCCGGCTGCTTAGGATCTATAATTACATCAGCATCCGGAAAAATATAATTCTTTTCTCCATTTACAATCTCATAAGGAACCTCATGGTGATCCGTAATAATAAGCTTAACACCACACTCTTTTGCATAGACTGCCGCTTCTCTTGCAGCAATTCCGTTATCACATGTAATTATAGTGGATACACCATCAGCCTTTGCAATGTCTATCATTGATTTATTAATTCCGTATCCGTCCTTTATTCTGTGAGGAACTCTTGCATCCACATATGCACCGATGTTAGTTAAGCCTCGTACAAGTATTCCACATGATGAAGTACCATCGATATCGTAATCCCCGACTGCTCTTATTCTCTCTCCGTTAGAAATGGATCTGTGAATAATATCAACCGCTTCTCTCATTCCCTTCATGAGAAATGGATCATGAAGCTTTCCAAAGTCAGGATTAACAAAGCCTGCAATATCACTTTCTTTTATGTCTCTGTTAACAAGTATTCTCGCAACAACGGGATCTATATTAAATTCCTTTGCAAGACCGTTGAAATCAGCAGCCTTTGTATATACTCTCCACTCTTTATTACTCATATTATTAACTTACAGATCCTTCCTTTAAGAAAATAAACATAGTCATAAACACAATGAAATGGGGTGCATCGCATCCCATTTCATTAAAAGTACATTTCAGTGCAACGCACCTTATTGCATCAAAAGTGCATATCAATGCACTGCGTAGAAACAGGGTGCGTTGCACCCTATTCATCATTCTGTATCAGCAAGAGCTGCCTTAATCATAATTGCACACTCAACTCTTTTTCTCTGTAATTCACAGCCGATTTCATAATTGCCGTTGATATCACCTGAGAAGTTGTATGCATTAGCTGCACAACCACCACTACAGTAGAACTTAGCGAAACATTTTTCACAATCAGGCTTTGTATAAACGTTACTCTTGTGGAATTCCTGTCTGATATCTTCTCTCTTAATACCCTCATCAAGATTTCCGAGTTCCATGTTATCGATACCTACGAACTGATGACATGGGTAAATCTCTCCTGTAGGAGTGATTGATACATATTCACAACCCGATCCACACCCCTGTAATCTCTTTGTTGCACATGGACCGCCTTCAAGGTCAATCATAAAGTGGAAGAAGTCAAAGCCTCTGCCCTCTTTTGTTCTCTTTACGATTTCCTTTGCAAGGATGTCATATTCATTAAGAAGTGTTGGTAAATCTTCTTCTTTAATTGCATATGGCTCGCTGCTTGGAGCTACAACAGGCTCAACTGAGATTTCCTTAAATCCTAAATCAGCTAAATGTAAAACATCCTTTGAGAAATCAAGGTTGTTATGAGTAAATGTTCCTCTTACGTAATATCTTTCCTGATTTCTGCTGTCAGCTATCTTCTTGTACTTTGGAACGATAATGTCATATGTGCTTCCTGCATGATTTCTTGTAGGACGCATTCTGTCGTTAACTTCTTTTCTTCCGTCAATACTGAGAACAACATTTGACATCTCTTTATTCATGTATTCGATCATTTCATCATCAACAAGAAGACCGTTAGTTGTTAATGTAAAACGGAATACCTTATCGTGCTTCTTCTCAAGCTCTCTACCGTAATCTACAAGCTTCTTAACAACCTCGAAATTCATTGTTGGCTCACCACCAAAGAAGTCAACCTCTAAATGTCTTCTGCTGCCTGAATTGGCTACCATGTAATCAAGAGCCTTCTTACCTGTCTCAAAGCTCATCATGGCCTTCTCGCCCTGATATTCACCCTTACCTGCAAAGCAGTACTCACAGGCAAGATTACAGTCGTGTGCTATATGAAGACAGAGTGCCTTAAGAACTATAGGTCTCTTATCGAGATCCTCAATTACAGGCTTGTAAATGTCTTCTGTAAATAACATTTCAGCATCATAAAGCTCTTTAATTTCCTCATATGCTTCTTTGATCTCTGCTTCTGTATATGATGTGCTGATATCTGTTGCACCCTCAGAGCATTTTGCATTATATCTTGCTAAAACCTCTTCTTCCGGAAGCATCTGCTCATCCATAAGTAATAATGTGTCATAAACAACATCATCAACTACATGAATCGCACCGCTGTTAATATCCATTACAATGTTGTAACCGTTATTTTTATACTGATGAACCATTACACAAAAACCCCTATCTCTTTATAATAAGTTACTCTTTTTAACCCATCTTATATTTGTATCATAAACCCAAAAAATATTCCGTTACCAATTGTTCATTTATGATACGTTAATACATAAAATAAGGAGCGCTTAAAAAGCGCTCCCTTCAAATACTTTTAGAAAGTATTACTTGTTGTTTTCGTTTTCGCAGTGCTGATTACCAACTGTACAAGATGTCTTACATGCTGACTGACATGATGTCTGGCATTCACCACAACCGCCATGCTCAATTGTATCCTTTAAAACTCTTTCGTTAAGTGTCTTAATATGCTTCATGGTAAACCCTCCTAAAGAACTAAACAAATATGTGCATATTATAGCATTGTAGTTTTTATATGACAACTTTATGTTGTATTCAATGTATTCTACAAATGTTGGGTTTAAATGCAACAAAAAGAGCTCCTGTAATACAGGAGCTCTTTTAATAGTGCGGAAGATGAGACTTGAACTCACACGTGATTACTCACACAAGAATCTGAATCTTGCTCGTCTGCCGATTCCGACACTTCCGCAGGGATAAAATTGAAAGTTTAAATTAAATATTTCCATCTGAAAATTTAATTTATTTATAGCAAAACCCCCGCTCAATTGAGCGGGGGTTTCAGTAATGCAGTCGGAGGGACTTGAACCCTCACGAGCGCAATGCTCACTAGATCCTTAGTCTAGCGCGTATGCCAATTCCGCCACGACTGCGTGACAACAATGGTATATTAACATTCGTATATACCACTGTCAACACTTTTCAAAAACTTTTTTTGTACAAAAATCAATACATTCTGTTTTTTGATTTTTCACAAATGTAAAAAGCCACGTAAACGGCTTAAATACGCCATTTATGTCAAAAAACTTTTTTCTTTTTTTCTATAAGTTTTTGTAAATGTACTTTTTTCTTTTCCTCAAGACGAATCTGTTTACAGTCCTTTGGAGGCACAATGAAATTAATTGCATCAGGAACAAGTTCAATGTCTATCTCCTTATGCTTACCACCATACTCTCCATCAAGAGTCCATTTAACAGGCTCATCAAATATTATCTTCGCCTTTGATGTTTCAATTACATCAACAGTATCAGTATTAATATAATCCTGAATAATGGCTGCATTTAATAACTTTGGAAAATCAAGTGGATTTTTAAACTTCTTAATAAGGAGAAGTTCAAATTTTCCGTCATGCAGGTCTGTATGCATACCATCCAGTCTGAATCCCCCAATAACATTGGAGTTATTAGCCATACCGTATAAATACTTGCCCTCTAAAGTGCGTTCTTCACACTCTACTCTTAAATTGAACGGTCTCAGTCTCATAAGAGCTCTGAGAGCCGTTACACCGTAGGCTGTCTGACCGATAACCTTCTTTAACTTCTGTGATGTATCATATGCAATTTCCGTAAATGCACCGAAGGCCGCCACATAGTTAAAATTCTTACCGTTGAACTTTCCTATATCAAATAACATTGGTGAACCATCTACTATCATCTTCGCAGATGTTTCCATGTTGCTTGACATACCAAGATTTGTTCCCCAGTCATTCATTGTTCCACCCGGTATATACGCAATCGGAACCTTAGATTTATTTTTTAGCAGTGCGCCTACAACCTCATTAAGGGTACCGTCACCGCCACAGCATCCTATTACGTCAAAGTTGCTCTCAACACGTCTTACATATTCAAATGCGTCAAATCTGCACTTTGTAGGATAAATTGTTACATCGTATCCTCCCGCCGTAAGAATCTGCATCATTTTAATAAGATGATTCTTTATCTTTCCTTTTCCTGCTTTAGGATTGAATACGAAAAGCATTTTTTTCTTCATACAACATCCTTAACTACTTAATCCTATAGTCTGAATCGCCACTTAAACTTTCTGCTTATAATTTGCAAAGAAATCTTTCATTTTCACTGCTGCTTCTTCAATCATATTTACATCAGGTAAATATACTATTCTAAAGTGATCCGGATTTGTCCAATGGAATCCACCACCATGAGTGATAAGAATCTGCTTCTCTTTAAGAAGGTCAAGAGCAAATCTCTCATCATCAATAATGTTGAACTTCTTAACATCCATTTTAGGGAAAATATAAAATGCAGCATCAGGCTTTACAGCACTTAATCCAGGAATATCACAGATTGCTTCATATATAGCCTCTCTCTGCTCATAAACCCTTCCACCCGGAACAATCATCTCATCTGATGAATCAAGCATATCTATGGCCATAGGGATAATTGACTGTCCAGGTACATTTGAACACAATCTCATTGAAGATAATAAGTTAATTCCCGCAATATAATCTTCTATATTAGACTTATCACCTGAGATTGACATCCAGCCGATTCTGTATCCTGCCATTAAATGTGACTTTGATAAACCGTTAAATGTAATAACCGGTCTGTCAGGAGCAAGTGATGCTATTGAGATATGTTCCTTGCCGTCAAATACGAGTCTGTCATAAATCTCGTCTGCAAATATAATAAGATCATACTCTCTTGCAATCTCAACAATCTGCTCAAGTAATGACTTTGGATATAAAGCACCTGTAGGGTTATTTGGATTAATAACTACAATACCCTTAGTCTTATCCGTAATCTTAGATCTTATATCCTCAATGTCAGGATACCAGTTTGATGATTCATCACAAATGTAATGAACTGCATTTCCACCCGCAAGAGTAACTGAAGCTGTCCAGAGAGGATAGTCAGGAGCAGGAACAAGCATCTCGTCTCCGTTATTGAGTAATCCGTTCATTGTGAGTGTTATAAGTTCACTTACACCATTTCCTGTGTAAATGTCATCAGGTGTAACATTTGGAATATGCTTTTTAGAACAATATTCAGATATTGCTATTCTTGCTTCCAATAATCCCTTTGAATGAGAATATCCTTCTGAACTCACAAGTCTTTTTTTCATTTCTTCGACAATAGGTTCAGGAGCTTCAAATCCAAATGTAGCAGGATTACCGATATTTAATTTTAAAACATCTCGTCCACTTTCAATCATTCTGTTGGCCTCGTCCATAACAGGACCACGAATGTCATAACACACATAATCAAGCTTATTGGACTTCTCGAACAACTTCATCGATACTTCCCCCCCTTTGGTCTATATAATAAACATATAGTCTATATGGTTAACATAACTATTTAATATAGTATTATACCATACAATATATGTATAAATTGTAAATTCTTATATAATTTTAACCTGTTTATCCCTTTTTTTAAATTAAATTTAATGCAAATTCCTTTTCACTTTATTTTATTATTGTATAAATAAATGTACAAAAAAATCCATTCGCCCTTTACAATCAGCATATTTTCTTACTATAATAGCTAAATATTATTATTTTTATAGGGAGGGAATATTAAGTGAATGATGTTCAATTGATAAACGGAATCGCTTTATCAAAATATAAAACTTTATCTGCTACGCCCGGAAAATATTTCTGGCGTGCATTCATGGCAGGTATTTTCCTTGGTGTCGCAACATTGTTTGCTTTTACAATGGGCGCCGGATTCCAGGATAATCCTACTGTTGCACGATTAGCACTTGCATCAACATTCGGTATTGGTCTTGTTGCAATTTCTTTCTTAGGAGCGGAGCTTTTCACAGGTAACTGCTTTACAGCTATTATTCCTGTGTTTGACAGAAAGGTTAAGTTCAGTAAGACACTCGGCTTATGGGGAATGTGTTACCTCGGTAATGCATGTGGTCTTATTCTTGTAGTTTCCGTTTTCGTATTAAGCGGTGCTCAGAGAGCAAGCCTTATGTCATATATTCAGCCTATTATTGAGGCTCGTTTAGATTTTAACGTATGGCAGTTATTACTTAAGGCAATCCTTTGTAACTTCGTTGTTTGTATCGCTGCTTACGGCAATATGAAAATGAAGAACGAAGCAGCTAAACTTTTCTTTATATTATTATTTGTTACTGCCTTCGTTTTCCCAGGCCTTGAGCATTGTATTGCAAATATCGGATTATTTACTTTAGGTGTTGTAGGTCTTGGCGGTGCCGTAGACTGGACAATGATGCCATTACATATGCTTATTGCAACTATTGGTAATATTATCGGTGGTTCTATCTTACTTGGATTACCTGTATTCCTCGGCTTCAGAAATAAGGGAAATGAAGAAGCTGCAGTTGCAGAAGAGAAAAAAGACGAAGAATAATAACTAAAAAATAATCTAAAAACATTTGTTAAAATTCATTTTTAATTATTATATTCAAAATAAAAAAGACTTTGGAAATTACTCCAAAGTCTTTTTTACGCTTTATAAGAATGTTATCCGTAAAACATTCACGAATACTCATTATGCGAAGTTATACCTCCACAAATGATATAATCTGTAATTACTCTACGAAATAAGCTTTGATAAGGGCAGGCTTCTCAAGGTGGCACTGACCTAAACCAATACTCTTCTTAGCATCCTTAACTTCTTCAGGATCGATTGGCTTTGTATCTGTAATAACAGCTGCCATCATTGATGCACCTACAGATGTAATAAGCTCACCCTCAGTACCTGTCTTTTCGATAGGAAGATTATAGAATCCTGCAATCTGACTGATCAATGGTGCAGGAACAACTCTCTCACCCTGATGTGTCATTACTTCGCCGCTGCCTTCTACAATTCTTGGCACAATAACTTCATGTGCTTCAAGAGTGTCAAAGCAGATTGCAAATGCTGCGATACAGGCTATTGTCTGAAGTGAACCATCCTCAAATAACTTAATATCGCCAGGGTTCATTGAATATACAGTAGCTTCACTTCCTGCAATAATGTTATAGATTCTTCTTGCAATAGTCTTTGCATAGCCACTCATGTCGAACATATCTAACATTTCATGAACTTCTTCAAGACTACGTGTATGTGCATTGCCTGTTGCAGCTTCTAATGTCTTTTCACTTTCGTCACAAATAACATTAAATTCACATGCTTTTACACCATCATAATCTTCATATGATATTTTGTATGATAATTCCTTACCACTTCGAACTGTAAATGTATCAAATGCTTCTGTGATCTTATTTGTCTTTACGCCTAAATCAATCAAAGCCGCCACAAGCATATCTCCGCTCAGGCCACCACAGCAGTCAATGTATAATTTTCTCATAACATCTCCCTAATTGTAATAATTATATATTTAATAATTTTAATTAAGTTCCTATGTTGTTAACATATATTAATTTTACCTAATAGTAAAGTAGTTAATTAACGGTATTTTTTTAATTTTTTAAGGGCGATTATCTGTATGAAGCAAGATAAATAGCTTCCACCTCTTCATCTGTTAAAGGTTCAGGATCAAACTCAAATAATCCACCCATTGTTTCTCTTGCTTCCTTTACAAGACGCGGGAATTCAGAAGGTGAAATTCCATAATCGCTCATCTTTAAGTCAGCTACGCCACACTCTCTCATAAGACGCTCTAATGCCTGAAGGAAATCATAAGGTCCTTTTATCTGCTTAGCACCAAGTGCAATGGCCATTTCCATAAATTTCTCGTCACATACATGCTTATCAATAAAATGCTTGAAGTATGCAAGACTGATCATGATAAGACCTGCACCGTGTGGAAGATCAGGATGATTTCCACTGAGGGCATGCTCAAGAGAATGTTCACTTGTACATGAACCTAATTCCATTGAGTATCCGCTCATTGTATTGGCAAATGCAACCTTTTCTCTTGCATCAAGATTGTCTCCGTCCTTAACTGCAATAGGAAGATACTGTGCAATGTTACCGATTGCAGCAATTTCTACCATCTGAGCAGGAGCTGTTCTTGCTGTTGAAATGTATCCCTCAATACTGTGGAAAAGTGCATCGAATCCCTGATATGCAGTATATTCAGGTGGTACTGTAAGCATTAATCTTGCATCTACGATTGCAAGAAATGCGAAATCTCCCTGGAAACCAATCTTCTCATGTGTCTCAGGATTTGTAACAACACCCCATCTGTCTACTTCTGAGCCTGTACCGGCTGTTGTTGTAATCTCGATATATGGAAGTGACTTCTCCTCTAATGGTCTGCCACCGCCTGTACCGCCATTTACGTAATCCCACACTCTTCCGCCGTCCTTCTGAGGTACAACGGCTGCAATAATAGTTGTGGCATCTAAAACAGAACCACCACCAAGACCTACGATGAAATCAACTTCATTTTCTCTTGCGAAGATTACACCGTCCATAATGTCAGGCTCTGTAGGGTTTTGTCCGATTTTGTCAAATACTACACTCTCTACACCTGCCTGCTCAAGCTCGTCAATTACTTCGTCAATCCATCCGTTGTTTTTCATGGACTTACCGTTAGAAATAACGATCATTGCCTTCTTACCCGGCATTTCTTCATTATGAAGCTCGTTGAGCATTCCTTCACCAAATAAAACCTTTGTAGGTAAATTCCATACGTAATTCATTTTCTTTTAGAATGATATGCAAATGATATCATTTCCCTTTCTATATATTTGAGTATTAATTCTTTAAATTTTATCAATGCAATTGAGATATTAATGATATTAATCATATTAATTTTGTTAATTACATTAATATCTTTCATTTCATTAATATAAAACCAATGTATGTGTTATAAATCTTAAATCGGATTTATACAATAGTTTTTGTATATTTTTTTAACATATTTAAATCATCACCGTCCATATATGGAGCTAATTCCCTGAATACGTCATTGTGATAATTATTTATTAATTCTTTTTCCCTGTCAGTGAGAATTTCAGTATCAATGAGATCTACATCAATCGGTGCGTGGGTAAGAGTTTCAAACTCAAGAAAATCACCATATTCATTGCTCTCTCTGTTAACACATAGCAGTTCATTTTCAATTCTGATACCGTATTCTCCGTCCAGATATACTCCCGGCTCGTCAGTTGTAACCATGCCAGGTAATATTTCCGTGTATTCACTCACATTTGGTATATATCTCCAACGGAATGCATTAGGCCCTTCATGAACATTTGTCATATAGCCCACGCCGTGACCTGTTCCACAGCGGTAATCAAGCCCCTCTTTCCACATAGGTGCTCTTGCAAGAATATCAAGCGAATAACCTGAACATCCCTTTAAGAATACTGCATCAGAAAGAGCAAGCATACCCTTTAATACAAGTGTAAAATGCTGCTTCATTTCCTCATCACATTCACCATATGCAAATGTTCTTGTAATATCAGTAGTTCCACGTAAATAATGTCCGCCGGAATCTACTAAAAGCATTTCACCCTTATTTAAAGTGCTCTGATTTTCCTCATCCGCTGCATAGTGCATCTGAGCGGCATTTGCACCCGCTGCACTTATAGTCGGAAAGCTTAATTCAACATAGTCTGAAATCTCTGAACGGAGCTTATCAATGTAGTGAACTGCATCCAGCTCAGTAACAGTCTCATTTTTCTTAGCTGATCTTTTAATGTAAAACATTAATTTTGCAACGCAGACACCGTCTTCAATGTGAATCTTTTTAAGATTTTCTATCTCAGTATCATTTTTAATTGCTTTAAATTCCGTTGAAGGATTCATTTTGTAAATGATATTACAGCCTGAATCTGAAAGAATCTTAAGAATCGAATAATTAATCTTATTCTTATCCACAAGAACAGTGTCATTTGAAGAAATTTCAGTTTTTATCTCGTTATAAAAACTGCCATATTCCTTAAATTCAACTGTACCTGATAAGCTGATTTTTGCCTCATCTGTAATGGAAGCCATATTTACATATGCGGTACATTTCTTATCAGTAATTATCAAATATGAAAAGAATAACGGTGTATATACAATATCCTTTCCTCTGCAGTTAAGAATCCATGCTATATCATCAAGGCTTGTAACGATATGGATACCTGTACCCTTATCAGCCATAGCCTTTCTTATACGATTTAACTTACTTTCAGTATCTTCACCTGTATATTTAACATCCAATGGGTAAATCTCATTAAATCCCTGATCTTCCCTTGACTGCCAGATATAGTCCCCGGCATAAAATGTATCTTCTATTTCAACATTTTTTATCTTGCTGAGTCTTTCACCAAATGAAGCACTTACTGTTCTTCCGTCAAATGCGACTCTGTAAATGTGATCCGCTGCAGAAGCACACTGTGATACAAATTCAATAATCGTAGGAACATCCTTTGTACCGCTCTTCATAAGCTTTACTTCGCCATTTTTAAGCTGTAATTCAGCCTGAACGAAATATCTGCCGTCAGTAAAGAGGTATGCACTGTCATTTGTAACTAACAGTGTTCCTGCAGATCCTGTAAATCCTGAGAAATATTCTCTGTCCTTGAAATATTCACTTGAATATTCTGAATTGTGATAGTCCGTGTTAGACAATATAACCATATCTATATTTTCAGGTTTCATCTTTTCACGGAGCTTATGTAATCTTTCCGATATAATTTCTTTTTGTATTATTTTAGGCATTATATACCTCCGAAATTTCATAAGAATTCTTACAAAATAATTTGCTATATATACTTTTTATTAAATTCTAATTTTCTACACATTATAACATTTTTAGCTAAATATGTACCTTGGCGGCATATATTTAATAGAGAATTTACAAACTAAAAAACAGTTTAAAGTTAAACTGAATTAACATTTAAACTGTTTTTAGTATCTGTAATTTATTTGTATGTGCGGTCTGTGAATTATCTGTGTGTTGTTTGTATATTATCTCCAAACCGTCTGTTTATTATCTGCTTACATGATTTCTGATAATATCTAGCTCTGAAAGCTCACTGTCAAATTCCACATGGAGAATCTGCTTTGGATGTGGGCATGATTCCATGCTGTTGCCTTCATCATCAGTGATTGATAAAACCTTAATAGGAACATTTTCACCACTTGGCTTAACAACCTCTAAGACATCTCCAACACAGAATTTATTTTTCTGCTCTAACACAACGCGTCCTTCTTCATCAATTCTCTCAACAGTACCGAGATATGTATCCGGTGCTGAACGCTCTGATTCGTAAAACATAGACGTCTCATCTGCCTTATTAAAGAAAAATCCTGTTGTGTATTTTCTTCTTGAAGCTGAGTTAACCTCTCTGTTGTAGAACTCACGTCTCTCTCTGTATTTATTTTCATCTTCAAAATAGTCATCAATTGCCATACGGTATGCTCTTACTGTTGTGGCAACATAGAGGGCTGTCTTCATTCTTCCCTCGATCTTGAAGCTGTCGATTCCTGCATTTACAAGCTCAGGAATGTAATCGATCATGCAGAGATCCTTTGAGTTAAATATAAATGTTCCACGCTCATTTTCAAACACAGGTAAATATTCCCCTGGTCTGTTCTCTTCAACAAGGCTGTATCTCCAGCGGCATGGATGTGTACATGCTCCTCTGTTGGCATCTCTGTCTGTCATATAGTTACTTAAAAGGCATCTGCCTGAATATGACATACACATGGCACCATGTACAAATGTCTCAATTTCAAGATCGTCCGGAATATTCTTTCTGATTTCAGCAATTTCATCCATGGAAAGCTCTCTTCCTGTCACAACTCTGCTTGCTCCAAGTGAGTGCCAGAAATTAAACGTTCCATAATTGATATTATTAGCCTGTGTACTGATATGAAGTTCAATATCGTGAAGAAGTTCCTTTGCAATGGCAAATACACCAGGATCAGAAATGATTACGGCATCAGGCTTAATAACATCTAGCTCCTTAAAGTATTCTCTGACACCATCAAGGTCTTCGTTGTGAGCGAGGATATTGGCTGTTACATATACCTTCTTTCCTCTTTCATGGGCATACTTAATCCCCTCTACGATTTCTTCATTTGTAAAATTGTGGGCAGCGGCTCTGAGCCCGTAAGCTTCACCACCAATATATACGGCATCCGCACCGTATGTTATAGCTATTTTTAAAATGTCTAAGTTACCTGCCGGTGCAAGTACCTCCGGCTTAAGTCTCTTACTGTGTTCCATATTTCCCTCTGTTAATGTAGTATTCTTTTACTATTTTTATTGCAGTTTAACTGTATTACAAATTATATTTTCTCAAATCACCATCTGAATCGATTATTGTTTAATTTTATTACTGTTTTTATCGTAACTTTACTCAATTACCGATACTGCCATACCGTCCCCGATAGGAACCATACTTGTTCTTATTCCTTCAGTATGGGTTATGCTATATAAAAATTCTCTCATTCTGTCATAAATGGTTCTGTCTCTCTGGGTAATTAAACTTCTGGAGTGAATTATTGACCCCTCCTGGAGACAGTTGTCAGTTAGGATAACACTTCCACTGTGAAGCATTTTTATTACATTTCCCCAATATGACATATACTGCCCCTTTGCAGCATCCATAAAGACAAAATCAAATTTCCTGTTTTCTCTGGCAAGATCCTCAAGCACAACGGCTGCGTCCCCCTCTATAAGATCTATTCTGTCAGAAAGGCTCAGCTTTTCGAAATTACCTCTTGCCTCGGCAGCACGTGCACTATCCAGTTCAATTGTTGTAATATGAGCCCCTACATAAGCAGTAGCCATAAGGATTCCGGAATAACCTACCGCAGAACCTATCTCAAGAATGTTCTCCGGTCTGTTCATTGCCACCATGGTCTGCAGAAAGCTTTCCGCTTCCTTTCGGATAATTGGAACGCCCTCTTCCCTTGCCTTTGTTTCTATATCCTTTATCTCAGCTGTATTGTCTGTCATAAACGACTTAATAAAGCTTGTTATTCTATCATCTGTTATCATAATTCCTCTTTTTCATACCAAATGAAATGTCCTTGATATAATAACACAATTTGCGGATAGTATCATTTCTCAAACAAAAAGACTATGTCCCTTTACAGAAAACATAGTCTTTTTAATGATATATCACATGTGTGCTTCCATGATAATAGGAAGTATAACAGGTGTTCTCTTCATCTTCTTCCAGAAGTAGTCACTTAAGTCATCCTTAACTACTGTCTTGATCTTACTCCAGTCAGTAATCTTTGATGATGCACAGTGCTCTACTGAATCAGATACTACTTCTCTCGCTTCGTTAAGTAAATCTTCAGCTTCACGGACATATACGAAACCTCTTGTTACAATGTCAGGTCCCGCAATTACATTACAGCTGTATTTCTCAAGTGTAATAACTACGATTACGATACCATTTGTAGCAAGATTCTGTCTGTCACGGAGAACGATATTACCAACATCACCTACACCAAGTCCGTCAACAAGGATTGTACCTGTTTCAACATGGCCTGCGATTTCATACTTATCTTCTGATAATGAAACTACAGTACCTGATGTAACGATGATTACATGATCGTCATCATATCCTAAGCTCTGCGCAACTTCCTTCTGTCCGATTAGATGTCTGAATTCACCATGTACAGGGAATGAGAACTTAGGCTTAACAAGTGAGTACATAAGCTTGATTTCTTCCTGACATGCGTGTCCTGATACGTGAGTATCCTGGAAGATAACCTTTGCACCCTTTCTTGAAAGATCATTAATTACTCTGGCTACAGACTTCTCATTTCCAGGGATTGGAGATGATGAGAATACAATACAGTCGCCTGCCTGAATCTGAACCTTCTTATGAATATTTGAAGCCATTCTTGAAAGAGCAGCCATTGATTCACCCTGAGAACCTGTTGTAATAAGAACAATCTGCTCATCCTCATAACGCTTCATCTCATCTGTTTCAATTAATATTCCCTTAGGAACATCCAGATATCCCATTTCGCTGGCAACTCTGATGATGTTAGTCATGGAGCGTCCTTCAACGCATACCTTTCTGCCATACTTAGCTGCAATGTTAATAATCTGCTGAACACGGTCTACATTTGATGCAAATGTCGCAACAATAAGTCTTCTGTTCTTATTATCATTGAAAATCTTATCAAGAGTTTCGCCAACTGTTTTCTCAGACATTGTAAATCCAGGTCTGAGAGCATTTGTTGAATCACACATAAGAGCTAATACGCCCTGTCTTCCAAGCTCACCAAGTCTCTGGAGATCGATTGGATCGCCGTATACAGGTGTGTAGTCAACCTTAAAGTCACCTGTGTGAATTACAGTACCAACAGGTGATGTAATTGCTAATGCACAGGCATCTGTAATACTGTGGTTTGTTCTGATGAATTCAACCTTGAAATCACCAAGTTCCACAACGTCACCGTACTGTACAACATTTCTTGTTACATCACGTAACATGTTGTGTTCTGAAAGCTTTGACTCTATAAGACCGATTGTAAGTCTTGTAGCATAAAGAGGAGCATTTACCTGCTTTAATACATATGGAACAGCTCCGATATGATCTTCATGACCATGAGTAAATACAAAGCCCTTAAGCTTATGAATATTATTCTTAAGATATGTTACATCAGGAATAACAAGGTCAATTCCAAGCATATCTTCTTCAGGGAATGCAAGACCACAGTCAACAACGATAATACTGTCGCCATATTCAAATGCTGTAATGTTCATACCAATCTGCTCAAGACCACCAAGAGGAATAATCTTAAGTGTTGGTTTGCCGTTGGCATCTGTAATATTGTGAGTCTTTGTCATTGTAACTTCAGGTACATTTGCCTTATCAACCTTGTAAGTATCTTTTGATCTCTTATTTCTGTCAAATGTAACTCTATTAGAATAATTACCATTCTGAACATTTCTGTTTGCAGGCTTCTTATCAGAAAAATCTCTATAGTCTCTTCTTTGATTCTTCTTGTTTTCAGAACTCTTCATAACAGTTGATTCAATAGCATCATTTTTCTTGTTGTTATAGAATTTCTTTCTGTTATTTCTCTGCTTCCAATTCTTCTTTACATCTTTATTTAAGTTTTTACTATTTTCATTGAAAGGAACTTTTGATAAAGCCCCTTCTCTTAAATGTACTTCTTCATCCATTTCATTTCCTCTTTAAAGGATGTAACATCCCTCCTCAATTAATAATCAAGTTCGATATCGTCTTCTGATAAAAGCTTAGCAAATACTTCACTAACTGCTGCAAGTTCTTCTTCATCTTCAATTGTCTCGTATGAAGCGATTTCGCCTTCTTCCTTGATGAGCTTAAGAGGTAATACTTCAATTTCGCCTTCTTCTGATTCATCGTCGAAATCTGATGATACAAGGATGTAATCAACACCTGCAATAGTTGTCTCTTCGATAACGCTCATGAGGATCTTCTGACCATCTTCTGTTTCGAATTCTACCTGTTCAATAACTCTTTCTTCTTCATTGTTAATGTTTTCCATAATGTTCTCCTTTTTTTATAAATATATTTCTTATTGTTTTACTGTATATGAAGCTTTGTTTTGAATAATGCTTATATTTACAAAATCAGTATTGAACAGCATCCAATACTGATATCGTTAATATATGTATTATTCAAAACTTATATTATATGTATTTTAAATACTCATATTCAAAAATTAAATAAACAATTTAACTTTTTAAATATGAATATTTTAAATACTGATTTGCAATATAAATGACATCATTTTATAAGACACAAAAATAAATACATAGATAATCTATGCATAAATACATCCTATACCTTGTCAGATTAAAAAATAAATCTGCTTATTAAAAACACATACATGAATTATGCATTATCTTCCATGTATCTTCTCAGTATAAATGAGGCAGCTATCTTATCTATATAAGTCTTTCTATCCTGTACTTTAATGCCCGCTTCTTTTAATATGTCAGTTGCTTCTAAAGTTGAGAGTCTTTCGTCCCATAACTCAACCGGGAGTCCAGTTCTACGCTTAATGTTTTCTGAAAAATCTATAACAGTTTTAGATATTTCACTTTCTGAATCGTCCATATTAAGAGGTAGACCGATAATAATCTTGTCTACCTTGTATTCTCTGGCAATTTCTTCTATTCTTGCAAATGTTTTACGGAGCTTATTAGAATCTTTACGCTTAATAACTTCTAAAGGGTACGCAGTCATACCAAGTTCGTCTGAAAGCGCCACACCAACATGTACATTACCGTAATCTAAGCCCATCAATCGCATATTAAAGTCCTTTACCCTTTATGAAATACTTAAGAACCTCTTCTACAAGCTCATCTCTTTCAACCTTCATAATAAGGCTTCTTGCATTGTTGTAACTTGTAATATATGTAGGGTCACCTGACATAATATATCCGACTATCTGATTAACCGGGTTATATCCCTTATCCTTAAGAGCAATATAAACCTGCTGTAAAATATCTTCTACTGATATTGGATTTTCTACCTGCTTATCAAATAAATGTGTATTCTTATCTAACATTATTTCACGTCCTCTCTACTAATACTATTGATAATATAGTAAATAAAAAACTATGTCAACGATATGAGATGGCTTTAAATCAAAAACATCACATAATATGATGAACCCCCCGGAAGTCAGATTTTTACGCCTGACTTTCGGGGGTTTTTACATCATTGACATAGTTTATTTTTATGCAAATGCTATTCGTTTATGTGTATTTATAAGGAGCTGTATTAAACATTTAAAAATAATTATTTAATATAATCACTCTCTATAATGTCGTTGTCCTTTTTCTTCTTACTGTCTTTCTCTTCGACCTGTGTATTTGCATTTACCTTGTATCCATCGTCCTTACTATCCTTTAAATGAACTGTAACCTGGTCGATACGAAGCTCGATGTTATTATTAACAATCTGCTGGTCTATTAAATCATTCATTCTGAAGTAAGCAGACCAGTACTTCTTAGGATCACAATATGCAGTATTTCTGATACGGATACCATATGCATCAAGATTTTTAATTACTGTATCTATTGGCTGATCCTTTAAAATATATTCATTCTGGATCATCGCCTCATACATGAGATCCTTGAGATGTTTTAAATTGTACTCATATGGAACTACAAACTCTACCTCTACTCTTCTAATAGGCTCAGAATCCCAGTTTACAATCTCAGTGTTGGCAAGCTTACCATTTGGTAATGAAACGCCCTTACTGTCCAGTGTTTTCAACTTAGTATAGAGCATACTGACAGCTACAACTTCACCTTCTACACCATTTGCAGATATATAGTCACCTTTTTTAAATGGCTTAAATGTAAGAAGTAATAATCCTCCGGCAAAGTTTGATAAGCTTCCCTGAAGCGACATACCAACAGCCAGACCTGCAGAACCTAAAAGTGCTACAAGAGAAGATGTCTGGAATCCGAGTATTCCTATGATTCCAAGGAATAAGACAATATACAGAACTACTTTAACAGTTGTTTTAATAAATCTGTGTACATCTACATCAATTCTTGATCTCTTTAAAAATTTAGTAAGGAATCTGTTAACGAACCATGTTATTAACAATCTGCCGACAATATATACGAGAATTGCAATTATGATATTAATGGCAAACTCGACAATCCAGTCGCCAGCTTTAGTAAAGAAGTTCGCAAAGCCTCCTTGAAAAAAACTGCTTATTTCCTCCATATTATTCTCCTATACCTTGGAAATTCAATATACCGTTACATGTATACTATATAACTATTTACACCTAATCTCAATGTAATATATTTTTTTAGGAAATTATAGCATTTCAACATGATATTGATTTTATTCAGATAACAGACTCTGGTGTAATTTAAATTATATTTCAAAATAAAAAGACGGCTACTTTATATAAAGTAACCGTCTTTTTTATATTTAGTAGTATTGGAAAACTAAATTAGTTTCCTGAAGAACGAAGTCTCTGTACAGCACGGTTAAGTGAGTCACTAGAGATTCTTCTATCGATACCACTCTGTTTTTCTTTAAGCTCTGCTTCAGCTTTTTCCTTCGCAGCTCTTGCCCTTGCAGCATCAATTTCTTCAGGCTTTTCAGCTGAATATACTATTACAGTAACAACGTTGTTATCAACTGTAACAATACCACCTGAAACTACTGCTTTCTGCCAATCACTTACGCCTGTAGCAACATATCTCAATTCACCGATTGCAATCTGTGCTGTAAGCTGCTCGTGGTTAGCGAGAATTTCAACGTCACCGTCGTAGGCTGGGAATATGAGCTTGTCACATTCACCCTCGAAGAATAATCTGTCGCATGCAAGGATCTTTAATGAAAATGAAGCCATTATCATTCACCTCACTTACATATTCTGCTCGATCTTAGCTGCCTTTTCCTTAACTTCTTCAATTCTACCTACGTTGAAGAATGCTGCTTCCGGATATTCATCCATTTCACCATTAAGGATAGCCTGGAAACCTCTGATTGTTTCCTGAATAGGAACGAACTGACCAGGTACGCCTGTGAAGACTTCAGCTACATGGAAAGGCTGTGAAAGGAATCTTTCTACCTTTCTTGCACGGTAAACTACTGTCTTATCTTCGTCAGATAATTCATCCATACCCATGATAGCGATGATATCCTGAAGCTGCTTATACTTCTGAAGGATTTCCTGCACTGCTCTGGCAGTTCTGTAGTGTTCCTCACCAACTACATCAGCTTCAAGAATTCTTGATGTTGACTCAAGTGGATCAACAGCTGGGTAGATACCCTTTTCTGTGATTGCTCTTGAAAGAACTGTTGTAGCATCAAGGTGAGCGAAAAGTGTTGCAGGAGCTGGATCTGTAAAGTCATCGGCAGGTACGTATACAGCCTGAACTGATGTGATAGCACCAGCCTTTGTAGATGTGATACGTTCCTGAAGATCACCTACGTCGTTAGCAAGTGTTGGCTGGTAACCAACGGCTGAAGGCATACGGCCAAGAAGTGAAGAAACCTCTGAACCAGCCTGTACGAAACGGAAGATGTTATCGATGAAAAGAAGAACGTTCTTGTTTTCAACATCTCTGAAGTACTCAGCCATTGTAAGACCTGTTTCAGCAACTCTCATTCTTGCTCCAGGTGGCTCATTCATCTGACCGAATACAAGAGCTGTCTTATCGATAACTCCAGACTCTGTCATTTCAAGCCAGAGGTCATTACCCTCACGGGAACGCTCTCCAACACCTGTAAAGATTGAGTAACCACCACTCTCTGTAGCTACGTTGTTAATAAGCTCCTGGATAAGAACTGTCTTACCTACACCGGCACCACCGAATAATCCGATCTTACCACCCTTAGCATATGGAGCTAAAAGGTCGATAACCTTGATACCAGTCTCAAACATTTCCGCTACCGGACTCTGCTGATCGAATGAAGGAGCGTCTCTATGGATTTCCCAATGCTCTTCATCGTCAAGCTGTCCCTTGCCGTCAAGTGTGTTACCAAGTACGTCGAAAAGACGACCAAGTACATTCTTTCCAACAGGAACCTTAAGTGCAGAACCTGTATCAACAACACTCATATCTCTGTAAAGGCCTTCACTTGCATTAAGCATGATACAACGAACTGTATCATGTCCAATGTGCTGCGCAACTTCCATTACGCTTCTTGTGCCATTGTTATCAACATAAAGTGCGTTATTAATAGCTGGAAGTGAATTAGCTTTAAACTGAACGTCTACTACAGGACCTGAAACCTGTACAATGGTTCCAATATTTTGAATTTCGTCCATAGTTGTCATTTCACCTCATTCAACTTTGATTCTTTTTTCTTCTCAATGCTCTTGCTCCAGATGATATTTCAGTAATCTGCTGAGTGATAGCAGCCTGACGTACTCTGTTGTACTTAATTGTAAGAACTCCTAAGAGATCCTTAGCATTATCTGTAGCAGTTTTCATTGCAGTCATACGTGAATTTTCTTCACATGCAGTTGCTTCTACAAATGTACCATATAAGAAACCAATTACGTAGTTTCTAACAACTTCATCGAGAACAACATGTGGATCTGGATATACAGGATATTCAGATTCATCTTTCATGCCTTCAGCTAATGAAGAAGAGAACGCTGCCTTAGGAACCTTCTTATGGTCAATTGTAATGAAGTCTTCTCTTGAGAATGGAAGAATCTGCTGCATATCAACAGTAACTTCCATTGTATTTATCATTCTTGTGTAGATTACTTTAATTTCATCTAATTCACCGGAAAGATATTTCTGGATTAATTCCTCAGCAAGTAATCTAACTCTTTCCAAGCTAGGCTTTGTTACTGTGTTGTGGAAATCCATATTTACGTTATATCCTCTGCCGGCTAGAGTATGTAATCCAAGCTCACCTACAACAAATAATTCATATTCATCCTTTGTCTTACCGGCAATATTTGCCTCGACAACGTTAAATATATTAAGATTGTACGCTCCAGCCAAACCTCTATCGGAAGAAAGAACTAAGTAGCCTACTTTTTTAGGTTTACCTTCATTGATTAAATGATCATTATCGTCGTATCTATCACCAAAGAATTCACTCTTGATGTTAGGGAACTTCTTAAGGATCTTCATCATTGTCTGCTGTAAACCGTAGAAATAAGGCTCTGTAGCCTCCAATTGATGCTTAGCCTTGCGCATATTAATAGTAGAGATCATATACATGGCTTTTGTGATCTTCATAGTGTCACGTACACCACGCATCTTACTCTTTATCTCTTTAGCACTAGGCATTATACATCCTCCGAGTCAAATTAAGCTTCTACTTCGCTAGAAGTAACATCCTTTGCCTTGAAAGCTTTTGCTGCTTCAACGATTGAGTCACGAACATCACCTTCAAGAACACCTGAAGTCTCAATTGCGCTAACAATATCAGAACATTCAGTGTGGAAGTAGTCGAGCATTCTTCCCTGGAAAGGCTTAATGTCTTTAACTTCAAGGTCAGCAAAGATTCTTGCAGTAGCCGCAACAAGTGTAATAACCTGATCTACCATTGATGCTGGATGTCCAAGAGGCTGTTTAAGGAGTTCCATAAGAGAACGTCCATAATGAAGCTGTGCCTTTGTCTTGTCATCAAGATCTGAAGAGAACTGTGTAAACACTTCCATTTCTCTATACTGTGCAAGATCCACACGAAGTGAACCTGAAGCCTTCTTCATAGCCTTTGTCTGAGCAGCACCACCAACTCGAGAAACAGAAAGACCTACGTTAACCGCTGGTCTCTGACCTGAGAAGAATAATTCACTCTCAAGGAAGATCTGTCCATCAGTGATGGAAATAACGTTTGTTGGAACGTATGCTGAAATATCACCAGCAAGTGTTTCAATAATAGGAAGTGCTGTTATTGAACCGCCACCAGCCTTCTGTGATAAACGAGCAGAACGCTCAAGAAGTCTTGAATGTAAGTAGAATACGTCACCAGGATAAGCCTCACGACCTGGAGATCTTCCAAGAAGAAGTGAGATAGCTCTGTATGCTACAGCCTGCTTTGATAAATCATCATAGATGATAAGTACATCTTTACCCTGATACATGAAGTGCTCAGCAAGAGCTGTACCAGCGTAAGGAGCGATGTACTGAAGTGAAGCTGGATCAGATGCTGTTGCAGAGACGATGATTGTCTGCTCCATAGCACCTGCCTGCTTAAGTGTGTTAGCAAGCTTTGCTACAGTTGAAGCCTTCTGACCGATTGCAACATAGATACAGATAACTCCGTTACCTCTCTGGCTAAGGATTGTATCTGTTGCAATAGATGTCTTACCTGTCTGACGGTCACCGATAATTAACTCTCTCTGTCCTCTAGCGATAGGGAACATAGCGTCAATTGAAAGGATACCTGTCTGCATTGGTACAGAAACAGGCTGTCTGTCTACGATAGAAGGTGCCTTGTATTCGATAGGTCTGTATCCTTCGTTGTTAATGTCGCCAAGACCATCAATAGGCTCACCGAGTGGATTAACAACTCTTCCGAGGAATTCTTCACCTACAGGAATACTTGCTGACTTACCTGTTCTTACAACTGTACTACCTTCTCTAAGACCAGCTTCGCTGTCAAGAAGGATAACACCGATGTCTTCTCTTCTGATGTCGAGTACCATACCCTTAACACCACCGTCGAAGATAACGATTTCGCCATAGAATGCATGGTTAATGCCAACTACATTGGCTGTACCGTCGGCTACGCTGATAACAACGCCGACTTCTCTATCAGCTCTGTTAAGAGTGAAGTTCTCAAGTTCAGACTGAAGATTAGAGAGCATGTTCTCTGGATCAAGACCGTCTTTTAAACCACTCTTAAGTTTTTCTGATAGCTGTTCAATACGAGCTTTCTCACTCCAGTCGTATTCGTGGTTGCCTGCGCGAACTACGAAACCACTTCCGATAGAGCTGTCCTGAACTAAGTTAATGTCAAGCTCATCAACATTAACATCAAGCTGATCAGCAATAAACTTTTTAATGCCTGCTAACTGATTGTCAGTAGGCTTAGTAACATAAGTTATAGTTGCTGAACGAATCTGGTTCATATCAACATCTTTCACTGTTTATCACCTGCTTTATTATTTAAGAACTCATCGAAAAGTGCTGCATCTACGTCTGCACCCTTCTGATTAGCTACAAGCTTAGATGTAGCTTCTACAACCATGTCAGCGAGCTGCTTTTCAGCCTTGCTCATAATCTGATTCTTCTGTGCTACAGCTGCGTCTCTAGCATCTTCTACAATCTTTGTAGCCTGATCATGAGCTGCATCTGTAATCTTCTTAGCTTCTTCGTCAGCCTTAACTCTAGCTTCCTTAAGAACCTCAGCTTCCTTAACTTCTACAGCTGCAATCTTCTGTGTGTAGTCAGCTGCAACTTCATCAGCCTGCTTGCCCTTTTCTGCTGCTTCTTCGAAAGCTGCGTCAATAGCTGCTGCTCTTCTTGCGAAGTTCTTATTCATTTTTCTGAATAACATGAAGTTAAGAATTATATAAATAATTATTACGTTAATAACTGTAAAAATTATACTTGTTATGTTGAACTCTAACATATATAACAAACCTCCTCTAGCTTCTTATCGATCAATTAAATAATTACTGACCTAACATGATGATGATAAGAAGCGCAACTACGAAACCGTAGATAGCTGTTGCCTCGGCAAGAGCTGAACCAAGAATAAGTGTTGAACGGATGTTACCAGCTGCTTCTGGCTGTCTAGCTACAGCCTCTGTTGCTTTACCAGTTGCCATACCGATAGAAATACCGGCTCCAATACCTGCCATAACTGCAAGACCTGCTCCAAGTGCTAATGCTCCCATAATAAATCTCCTTTAAATTAAAAATGTTAAATAATGATGAAATTAATAGTTACAGTGTTTACAAAGCAAAACTTGTTTGTATATTATGTCCAGCTGATTGTGATTTTTTATTTACTCTTCTGCTGTCTCTGAAATGAACAAAGATGTTAAGAATGTAAATACATATGCCTGGAGTAATCCATCGAAAATATCGAAGTATAAACTTACTACTGCTGGCGCACCAACAGGAATTACGATATGGATAAGCTCCATAACAACGAATGCTCCAAGTACGTTACCGAAAAGTCGCATTGCGAGTGATAAAGGTCTTGTGAATAACTCTAAGATATTCATAGGGTTCTTACCAAATCCCTTTAACCATCCGCCTACACCATTATTACGTATTGATGCAACCTGTACGAGAACGATACTCATTAAAGCAAGCGCCGCTGTAACGTTAATATCCTTTGTAGGTGGTTTAAAACCAAAGATACCAAATATGTTGCTAAGTCCGATAAAGAAAAGAACTGAACAAATATATGGCGCATAACCCATTGACTCATGGTTAAGCATGTTTTTTACCATTCCATAGAAATGGTTATAGTAACCTTCCGCAAGAACTTGTCTTCCGGATAGCTTACGCACTCTAAATCCTGCTGTAATGATGATTGCAAGAACGATTAAAACGCCCATTACGATCCAGCTTACAACTATGGACTCACTTATGTCTGCCTGGAATCCACCAATGTTGAAAGAAAATAACTTTTCAACTTGCAGTTCGTGCGAGAGCTCTGCACCTAAATTTTCCATAACTTAAGTCTCATCTCCTTTTTTTTTATAGTTTCTAAAAATGCTGAACAATATGTAATGAATATACAAGAAAATGCCCAAAAAAGCAAGGAAATTTAATACTTTCTTAACTTTTATGTTATTTACTTTTTATCTTTATTTAAGTGCGTTTTTTATGTATAAAGGTTAATAAAATCAACAGTATTTCTAATTACATTCATATTATTCGGTTACAAGTGTAATTATGCTGCTGTCATCCCTTCCTTTATCCACAATAATTTTCTTTGTAATCATTGTATACAAATCAGAAACATGAGATATCATTCCGATGAGCTTATCCTTACGTGTAATTCTCTGTAATACCCTTACGGTCTGGTCCAATGTCTGTCTGTCCAGAAGACCGAAGCCCTCATCTATAAATATCGCATCAAGACTTATATCCTTCTTTAATGCAAGGATCTTATCTGACAGGCCGAGAATAAATGAAAGTGAAATGAGGAACATCTCTCCATTTGATATTTCATTCAGCTCCTTGAGCGTTGATGAATAATTATCAAATACCTTTATTTCAAATACATCAGGATTATCCACCTCTGAATTAAACTTAAGCAGATATCTGTTATTAGTGATTTCTGATAAATACTGATTGGTAAATCCAACAATATCCTTCATCAGATTATTCTGCATAAATATCTCAAAATAGTTGATATTTAAGTTCTCTTCCTCATTCATCGCATATAAAAGAGAATCGATTGAGTTTATCTCTTCCTTTATATATGATATTCCACGCTTTAATTCATTTACATTTTCAATGGTTTTACTGTCCATTTTTACGCTGTTATTAATACCGTCATATATATCATCCTCAAGTATTACCTCAGCGTTTTCATTGTGGGAATTCTTTAAAATATTAAGGAGTTCATGCCTTTGCTCAGTATATTTACCTGTCAGTACGGACTTTTCTATTATTAATTTAAGTTGTAATTCAGAAGCCTTACCAGTATTAAATATATCCCTTAGCAATTCTCTCTGCTTTTCAACGTTAGAAACCAGGAAACCGTTACTCTTCTCTACAGATAAAATACATACCTTTATATACTCCTCGTAAGTCAGTCCGATTAACTTAACTATGTATTCATTTACTTCGTCTGAATTATGTATTTCCCTGCCGTCCGGAAGTGTAAGTGCAACTTCTTCAACACGCTCAGATTCCTCTATATGGATTCTTCTTACAATATTGTAAATCTTCCCATTGCACATAAAGCTGAGCTCATCAACCGTTTCAGCTGAATCGTCAACACCCTTTGCTCTAACATCATCTCTTTTATCACATGCTTTTCCATATAATGCATAGACGATACCATTAATGATTGTGGATTTACCTGAACCGGTTGCTCCTGTAATCAGATATAGTCCTGTGCTACCGAAGCTGTCCATATTGATTTCAGTCTCATTATTGTAAGATCCAAATGCCTTCATTTTTAATAAAAGTGGTCGCATTTTACCTCCTTTCTCAGTTAATCAGATTTAACAGAATTGTTCTTTCCTTTTCATTGAGGTCCCTGCCCATTCTCTGGGCAAAAAATTCCTCAAAATATAACAATGTATCATTTTCTATCATATTGTCAGGTTCAGCCTGTGCAAAATTGTCGCTGCATGTGTATGACATTATATTAGGGAGATTATTTCTCAATGCGCTGTACATATCAGGATCATTATCAGGACCCTTCAATACAATATGAACATAATCATCCGTTTTTATGTCTTTGATTTCGTCAAATGTTCCGCTGATTACCCTCATATCTTTCATTGGAGATAATTCTTCATCCCAAAGGGTTAAATCGCCCTTTTCTCTGATTTCACCAAATGTTATTGACTTTCTGCAGTTAGATTCAAATTTTGAATATTTAAGCGGTGTTCCGCAATATCTTATTCTTCCATCCTCAACATACTGCTCATTGTGCAAATGTCCCATTGCCACATAGTCAAATCCATCATAAACCTCAGGATTAATAGCATCGTACATACCTGTTATAACCTTGCCGTTATCGGCTCTCTTTGAACCCTGAAGGAACTGATGGGAAAGTATGATATTTCTCTTCTGGAAATTAGCGTCTACATTTTCCAGAACAGCTCCCATCATTTTATTGAAGTTGTCATTTATCTCCTTATCAGGGAAAAATGATCTCACATCAACCGGCTTTATAAATGGAAGGAGAAATATTCCAATTTCACCGTATTCGTCTTCAAATGTATATTTTTCAACATTTCCATTGTATGCCTTAGCGATATATACATTCTGTCCCTTTAAAATATCCGCACCAAATGAGAGTCTTACTGCACTGTCGTGGTTTCCCGGTATAACATAAATATATTTACCTGCATTTGATATTTCACTTATGAATCGGTCAAATATGCTTACGGCTTCCTCAGGAGGAAATGGTTTGTCATAAATATCTCCGCTTATAAATACCGCATCTACATTATTTTTTAGTATGATATCTGACATCTGATCCATAATATATTTCTGATCTTCCAAAAATGAATATCCATTTAATGCCAACCCAAGGTGCATATCTGAAATATGCGCAAATCTCATAACAAACCTCCTCCCAAATGTTTTATCTGTACTTAATTAATCTTTCTTCCTATAGTGGTTTCTACTGCCCTGTGCCAGCCGTCTAAGTTCTTTTTCGCCTTATTCTCACAGCTGTTAGGTGTAAATACCTGACCTACCTTTACAAGCTCCTTAAGCTCGTCCTTGCTCTTCCAGAGACCTGCTCCGAGTCCTGCTAAGAATGCTGCGCCGATGGCAGTAGATTCTACATTTATCGGTCTTATAACATTTTTTCTGAGTATGTCTGACTGGAACTGTGCAAGGAAATCATTGGTACATGCTCCACCGTCAATTTTAAGACTTGTAAGAACTGTATCTGCATCAGATTCCATGGCCTTAATTACGTCATATGTCTGATATGCAATTGACTCCAGCGCAGCACGGACAATATGAGCTCTTCCGCTTCCTCTAGTAAGTCCCACTATTGCTCCTGTTGCCTTTCTGTCCCAGTAAGGTGCTCCAAGGCCGACAAATGCAGGAACTATGTACACACCGTCATTATCCTTAATGGACATGGCCAGATCGTATGTCTCCTCAGGAGTTGAAATTAAGAACATTTCATCTCTTAACCATTTAACTACCGCTCCAGCGATAAATACGCTTCCCTCAAGGGCGTATCTTGGACTATTTTCAGTACTGCCCGCTGCAAGAGTTGTAAGAAGACCATTTTTTGAAGCTATTCTGTCCTCACCTGTATTCATAAGGAGGAAACAGCCTGTACCATATGTGTTCTTTGCATCACCCTTTTCAAAACAGCACTGGCCAAATAATGCAGCCTGCTGGTCTCCCGCAACACCGCATATCATAATCTCTTCGCCAAATACCGTTTTATCGGTAGTTGCAAAATTACTCATTGACGGCTTAACTTCCGGAAGCATGCTCATAGGAATATTGAAGTAATCAACAAGCTCCTTATCCCATTCCAGTGTATTTATGTTAAAGAGCATTGTTCTTGATGCATTTGTATAATCTGTCACATGAGCCTTACCATCTGTGAGATTCCAGATAAGCCATGTATCTACCGTTCCAAATGCCAGTTCACCAGCTTGCGCTCTTTCTCTTACGCCCTTTACATTGTCAAGAATCCAGGCTATTTTACTGGCACTAAAATATGCATCAGGCTTTAAACCTGTCTTCTCTCTGATTTTATCTGATAAGCCGTCTTTTTTAATTTTCTCTATGTATGATTCACTTCTTGTACACTGCCATACGATTGCGTTATACACAGGCTTACCTGTTTCCCTGTCCCATACGATTGTAGTTTCTCGCTGGTTAGTAATACCTATGCCTGCTATTTCATCAGGTGCAATGCCCACCTCTCTTATGGCCTCACTTGAAGCTGATAATTCGCTATATAATATTTCTTCCGGAACGTGCTCAACCCAGCCCGGTTTAGGGTAGACCTGCTCAAATTCCTTTTGTCCTTTGGCTACAACGTTCATTTCGTTGTCAAATATAATACAGCGGGATGAAGTTGTACCCTGATCCAAAACCAAAATATATTTCTTATTATCCATAACTAAAATTCCTACATTGTCTTATTTTATGAAAGTATATGCATTACAAATGTACCTTGGCAAGATATTTTGCATAAAATTACACTTTTGTATATATTTCCAATTTTGATTCTTTTAATCAAAATGTGTATCTACACATATCTAAATTTCTTATGGTTATATTATAGATTACAATTATATTTTATGCCTTATTAATTCGTCTTAAATATCAAATTATTTTTCTTCTCTGCCACCCCACTCACAACATTTGATATATACGCCTATTTATGGTAATCTTACTAGCAAATTAGGCTTTTTTCGCAAGCAGAAAAAAAACTTTGGAAAATATATATAATTGGCACAAAAACCAACTTATAAAATCAAAAAGCCGTATGCAATCAACATTTTAAAAGGAGATTTAAAGTAAAATGAAATTAGGAATCGTGGGTCTTCCAAATGTTGGAAAGAGTACTTTATTTAATTCTTTAACAAAGGCTGGTGCAGAGTCTGCCAACTATCCATTCTGTACAATCGATCCAAACGTAGGTGTTGTTACAGTTCCAGACAACCGTCTTCAGGTTCTTGCAGACTTATGCGGATGTACAAAAATAGTTCCTGCAGTTATTGAATTCGTAGATATTGCCGGACTTGTTAAGGGTGCCAGCAAGGGTGAAGGTCTTGGTAACCAGTTCCTCGCTAACATCAGAGAAGTTGATGCAATCGTTCATGTAGTTCGTTGCTTTGACGATGAAAATATCGTTCACGTTGACGGCAGTGTTGATCCATTAAGAGATATCGAAACAATCAACATGGAGCTTATCTTCTCAGACTTAGACGTATTAGAGAAGAGACTTGCAAAGCAGAAGAAGGCTTCTATGGCTAACAAGGAGCTTGCTAAGGAATGTGCATTCATTCAGACAATGATTGAGCATCTTGAAAGCAACAAGCTTGCAAAGGATTATGAATTAAAAAGCGACGAGGAAGAAGCTTACCTTAAGGAATATAACCTTTTAACAGCCAAGCCTGTTATCTTCGCAGCTAATGTTACAGAAGATGACCTTGCTGATGAAGGTGCTTCAAATGAATATGTTCAGAAAGTAAGAAAGTACGCTGCTGATACTAACAGTGAAGTATTTGTTATCTCAGCTGAAATCGAGCAGGAAATTTCTGAATTAGACGATGATGAAAAAGCTTTATTCCTTGAAGATCTTGGTGTTAAGGAATCAGGTCTTGATAAGCTTATCAGAGCAAGCTACACACTTCTTGGTCTTATCAGCTACTTAACATCAGGTGTTAAGGAAACAAGAGCATGGACAATTAAGAAGGGCTCTAAGGCTCCTCAGGCAGCAGGTAAGATTCACTCAGATTTTGAGCGTGGATTTATCTGTGCTGAAGTTGTAAGCTATGAAGACCTTGTTGCATGTGGTTCACGTGCAGCTGCAAAGGAAAAGGGTCTCCTTAAGTTACAGGGTAAGGACTATGTAGTTCAGGATGGCGACGTAATCGAATTCAGATTTAACGTTTAATTAATAGAACTGATATTAAAAATCAATCATATAAAAAGTCATCCGATTATTTAATATTCGGATGACTTTTTTAGTTTTAGATCTGATTAATATAAATAAAAAAGGATATTATCCCGTGTTACATTTAAACCATCAGGTTTGTGTGTCACATTGATAATATCCTTTATTTGTGTGTTTATTAGTGTATTTTCTCGATAAATGCCTTTGTATTTGCGGCAATATCATTTTTAAATATAGCTGATCCTGCTACTATCCAGTCAACTCCGGCTTCCACAATACCCTCTACATTATCAAGGTTAATTCCGCCGTCGATTTCGATAATAACGTCAAGCTTTTCATCATCAATAATCTTTCTTAACTCTCTTACCTTATTAACAGTGTGCGGAATAAGCTTCTGTCCGCCAAATCCAGGCTCTACGCTCATGATAAGCACCATGTCGATATCCTTTAAGATTGGCTTTAATACTTCTACCTCTGTATTAGGCTTAACTGAAACGCCAACCTTAACGCCGTACTCTTTAATCTTGGCGATTGTAGCATTTATATCCTTACATGCTTCGTAATGAACCGTAATATAGTCAGCGCCGCACTCTGCGAACTCTTTAATATATCTGATTGGTTCCTCAATCATTAAATGTACATCAAATGTCTTCTCTGTTGTCTTTCTGATTGATTTAATTACAGGCATGCCGAATGAAATACTCGGAACAAATAATCCATCCATAACATCGATGTGAATTACATCTGCTCCTGCTTTATCTGTAATTTCAATATCTCTTCCAAGATTTGCAAAATCTGCTGAAAGAATTGATGGTGCAAGTAATGCCATTTGTCTCCTCCTAATATTTCTTTTTTCTGTCTATATCTTCACAGAAACGGACATAGCTGTCGTAACGTCCCTGTGAAATGTCCCCATTTGCCAATGCCTCTTTAACGGCACATCCCGGCTCTCCTATGTGAATACAGCTGTCGAATCTGCATTTTCCGAGAAGTCGTACAAACTCCGGAAAATAAGCCGCAACATTTTCTTTATTGATATCAGGTAAGTCCATTGATGTAAATCCCGGTGTATCCAGGATAAATGTATCGTCGTCCACCTCAAATATCTCAGAATGTCTTGTTGTATGCTTTCCACGGCCTATCTTACTCATTCCGCCCGTTTCCATATCCGCATGAGGGAAAATGTTATTAATAAGTGATGATTTGCCAACACCGGATGGTCCTGTAAGTATTGAAGTCTTACCCTTCAATATTTCCTTAAGCTTATCCACTCCCGTACCAGTTTTGGCACTTGTATAGAGAAGCTCATAACCCGTATGTGCAAAATGTGACTCTATTGCCTCAATATCTTCCTCTGAGGCATCGTCCACCTTATTAAAACAAATAAGTGTATCTATGTCGTAGTACTCAAAGAAAATGAGTATCTTATCCATAAGAAGTGGCTTGAATTTAGGCTTTGAAGCAGACATTACGGTAACTGCCAGATCAATGTTGGCACAGGCTGGTCTGATAATAGAATTCTTTCTCTCAGTAATATCAATAATGTTGCCTGTCTTTTTCTCTTCGTCGATAATATCAATTACCGCATTATCGCCAACAAGGGGCTTTATCCCTTCTTTACGGAAAAGCCCCTTTGCCTTGCATTCATATAAGCCCTTGTCTTTTATATCAACATAGTAGAAACCGGCTATGCCTTTTATGATTTTACCGGTGTAGCTCATAATAATTCACCATATTCTGATATGTATTGGTTAATCAAGTTTTGGTTAATCAAGATTTGATTAGTCAGATTCTGATTAGTCTTCACTCTGTCCTTCTTCGTCACCATCGCCTGCGCCTGAATTTTCACTGCCGCCACCGCCTGCACCTGAATTTTCACTGCCGCCACCGCCTGTGCCTGGATCTGGTTCTGCAGGTTTTGGTTTTTCTGGCTCCTTCTTACCTAAGCTGATTACTACTGTAACCGTCTGTCCCTTTTTCAGGTTTGTGCCTGATTCCGGACTCTGGCTTATAACATTACCAGCCGGAACAGTGTCACTGTAGTCTCCAATTTCATGGTATCCCAGTCCAAGTCCTGTTATTTCTGACTGTGCTTCTGACTGTATACGACCGATAACATAAGGAACCTTAATACTTGCTTCCTGTGTTGTTGTTTCAGTAGGCTTTTCTGTTGTTGTCTCAGCATTAGGATTTGTGCCTGAAACTGTGATAGTAATAAGTGATCCCTTAGCTACCTTAGATCCTGCCTGAACACTCTGATCAACTACAGTTCCTTCAGCTTCATTGCTCTCATCATCATATGCAACCTTGACCATGAAACCTGCTGTTGTAAGAGTCTGTCTAGCCTGAGCTAATGTGCTGCCCTTTACGCCCGGAACTTCAATAGTAGCCTGTAATTCTGTTGTAACAGCCTCTGTAGTCTCTTCCTTCTTTCCGAGCATTCCGCTTGAAGACATTACAACAAGAACGATAATTATAGCAATAATGATAGCGGCAGCAATACCGATACCTACCCACTTCATTACGCCGTTAAGTTTTTCATTGTCTTCATCGTCGATGTCTACAATGTCATGTTCCTTGTCAGCTGCTTCCTTAGCCTTATCTGTATCAACAAGCTTTGTCTCTGTACCGTCTGTATTTTCTGCACCATTTACAGTAACAGCGCCTGCAAATGCTGATGGATCCTGAACAAAGTCTACATCAGGCATAATAAGTGACTTCTTAAGGTCAGAAACAAGGTCACTTACTGACTGATATCTTAAATCCTGCTTCTTGTTAGTACACTTCTGAACAATCTTATCAACACTTATAGGAATACCACTGATAAATTCTGATGGTGGCTCAAGTTCATCCTGAATGTGATGAACTGCAACTGCAACAGTTGTGTCACCGTCAAATGGTACCTGACCTGTAAGCATTTCAAAAAGTGTAATACCAAATGAATAGATATCACTTCTCTCATCAAGGTATCCGCCTCTTGCCTGCTCAGGTGACATGTAATGTACAGAACCCATCGCATTAGATGCAACAGTTGTTGTTGATGTTGCAACTCTTGCAATACCAAAGTCTGTAACCTTAACCTTACCATCCTTTGAGATGATTATGTTCTGAGGCTTGATATCTCTGTGAACGATATGATGCTCATGAGCCGCTTCCATACCATTTGCAATCTGAATTGCAATACTTACAGCCTCTTTGTACTGTAAATGGCCCTTTCTCTCTATATACTTCTTAAGTGTTATACCCTCAATAAGTTCGAGAACGATGTAGTATGTATTGTCATCATTACCTACATCATAAACACTTACAATGTTCGGATTGTTAAGAACCGCTGCTGATCTTGCTTCAGATCTGAACTTTGCAACAAACTGCTTATCGTCCGAATATTCTTTTTTAAGAACCTTAATTGCTACATATCTGTTGAGCTTATGATCGATGGCACGGTATACATCTGCCATACCGCCTGTGCCGATTCTCTCAATAATCTCATATCTTTCCGATAAAATAACTCCCTTGTTCAACATTGCCTAGGATAACCCTTTCCGATAAATCAAAGTGGATTAATAATCATTGCTGTAATATTATCCTTACCACCGTTTTCATTTGCTTTTCTAACCAGCTCTTCAACTTGGCCTTTGATATTGTCTTCAGACTTAATAATTTCCAATATCTCCTGGTCTGATACCATGTTGGTAAGACCGTCACTGCATAAGAGCAGAATGGATGATTCTGTAAGATCAACTGAAAATAATTCAGGTGATACATCATCTAAAACTCCGATTGCTCTTGTAATTATATTTTTGTTTACGTGGGTGCGTGCTTCTTCTTTATCTATCTGCCCGCGTAAAACCATTTCTTCAACAAGAGAATGATCTCTTGTAATCTGCAAAATGTCTTTCTCAATGAGATATAATCTGCTGTCTCCGACATTTGCAACTTTAAGTACGTCTCCGTCTATTGTTGCAGCTACCAGTGTGGTTCCCATGCCCTCATAATCCTCAGATTCCTTGGATTTCTCTATGAGCATTCTGTTAACCTCATTGATTGCCTTAGCAAGAATAGTTACAGGATCTCTATAATCTTTATAGCTTTCAACCAATCTGACTACATTTTCAACGGTAAACCTTGAAGCCAGATCACCTGCTTTATGTCCTCCCATACCGTCAGCTACCAAATATAAATTAGGTAAATTGCCTACGGGTTCAGATGAGTAATAAAAGTAATCCTGATTGGTATCTCGCGTACGTCCGACATCCGTCACCGCGTATGCTTTCATCTGGTATATCTCCTTCTTAATTGTCCACACGCTCCATCAATATCCAAGCCCAAACCTCTCCTAATAGTAACATTTACACCGTTTTTTTCAAGCATATTTTTGAATGCAAGAGCCTGTGTATCAGCTACATTTGAATAGTCTCTCTCCTTGATAGGATTGTATTTTATAAGGTTGACATGACAGTTTTTTCCGTGGAGTAAAGATGTCAGTTCTTCCACTGACTCCTCGTTGTCATTTACGCCGTTTATAAGTGCAAATTCAAATGAAAGTCGTCTGCCTGTTTTCTCAAAATAATAGTCACAGGTCTTCATTAATTCATCCAGCGGATATGCCTTCTCAATCGGCATTATTTTCTCTCTCTTTTCATGAGTTGCCGCATGAAGTGAGATGGCCAGTGTAATCTGGAGCTTTTCATCTGCCAGCTCATACATTTTCGGAATAATACCGCATGTGGATACTGTTATGTTTCTCTGGCTTATGTTCTGGCCGTCCTCATCATTTATTATATGGATGAACTTAATAAGATTCTCCAGGTTAAGAAGAGGCTCCCCTGAACCCATAACAACTATGTTACTTACCTTTTTGCCCTCAAGCTCCTGCATACGCATTACCTGAAGGAGCATTTCCCCGGCAGTAACATCTCTTACCACTCCGTCGATTGTAGAGGCACAGAATGTACATCCGCAGGCACATCCAACCTGTGATGAGATACATACGGAGTTACCGTGCTTATATTCCATCCATACACTTTCAATCATATTGCCGTCTTCAAGCTCCCAGAGATATTTGGCAGTAGGATCTAATGCGGATCTCTGAACATTGTATGGCTTAATGTGACTTATATATGTTTTTTCTTTTAATGTATCTCTCAACGATTTTGACAGATTAGTCATATCATCATAGTCATATACACATTTGTTGTGTAACCATGAAAATAACTGCTTTGCCCTGAATGGCTTTTCACCAATTTCCGTGAAAAAATCTTTTAATTCAGATTTCGTTAAGGACATTATATCTATCTTATCTTCCATTTCATTTTCCCTTTAAAATGGTTATCTTATTCCTTTGTAAATATTGCTATGAAGAATCCGTCCATGTGTATTTCCTCAGTTGGCAGATACTGCTTTGAAAAATCAAGCTTCATATCATTATTCTTAAGGATATATTCCACATTGTCTTCATTTTCTTCTGTGTTAAATGTACACGTACTGTAAATTAATTTACCGCCGGATTTAAGATACTTTACTGCATTATCGATTATCTTTTTCTGAATTTCTAAAAGCTCTTTAATGCCGCTTTTCTTAAAATGCATATTTATGTCAGGCTTCTTGCTTATTACACCAAGACCTGAACATGGCACATCTGCAATTACCACATCATATTTTTCAAAATCGTCTTCATAATATTCACAGGCATCCTTAACCTCTGCAGTGATACCCTGAATGCCCAGACGCTTGATATTTTCCTTTACGGCAGCCGCCTTGGCCTTTGTCTTATCTCTTGCAGTAATTGTGCAGTTGCCATATTCAGATACATTTAAATACGCACCTATACTCTTACCGCCCGGTGATGCACACATATCAAGAATCTGTGCACCGTCCTCAATACGGACATTTTCATATGAAAGAATACTGCTTAAATCCTGAACATAGAATAAACCGTCCTTAAATGATTCTAAGTTTCTTAAGGAATCAAAATTGCTGATTGAGAGACATTTGCTCTCAAGGTCATTCTGCATTTCCATTCCTTTTTCAGAATCGTCATAATACTTTGGAGCAATATCCACATCTACGCCCTCATCCTCTAAAAGAGCTGCAAGATATGGCTCGCTTGATTTCTCAGTATTGATTCGAATATAAATCTTCTTGCTGTCTCTTGTATTTCTCGCAAGTTCATCAAGACTTTCCACCTCAGAATCGTCACTATTCTTAAGAGCATTTTCCCAGATGTCTAAAATGTCTTTCTGAATGGAATATTTTACTGAAAGGAAATCTTTGTAATTGTCTTCTGATGGAAGCTGTATCTCATCCTTCTTTCTGATGAGGTTTCTGAGAACTCCATTTACAAAGCCCTTTAACTTAACCATACCAAGCTCTTCAGTAAGCTTTACGGCCTCATTAACCGCTGCACTCTCAGGGATGTTGTCCGCACATAATATCTGATATGCTGACAGCTCCAGAATAATAAGTATTGATGGATTAACCTTATTGATAGGTCTTGTTAAAAGCTTTGATAAATAGTAATCAATCAGAATGATATTTTCTATTGTTCCGTATGCCACATTTGTAATAAATTTCTTACTCACTGAAGTAAGCTCTGAACATTTTTTACTGATGAAAATGTTGTCTATTGTGACTGCACAGGATTTATTCTTTTTCTTAACCTCGAAGAGGATATCGTAAACTATTCTTCGCTCATTTATCGGTTTCATTATTTACCCCATATATTCGCTGACAATATTTTCTATGCTATTAAATGATACACATGGAAAATAATTTATAAAGTATTTATAAAATAACATTTTTTTAATAATATGTCATTTTATTCCTGACGAATATTTGCTTATAAGTCATGCTGCGTTCAATCAGACTCATAAATTTCTGATTACACAGCCGGCTACATAAACATTTTCACTTTTATATTCCGGTTATATAAGCATTTTCTCTTTTACATTCCGCTCAGGCTGTCTGTTACATAAATGTCCTTATATTACATTTAAAATAAAAAAGGCGAGTAAATACCCGCCTTTGCTTTAGTCTCTATTGTTTCTCGCTATAAATATTAATCTTATAAGCTGAAGTACTGATGTGGATGCCGCTGCAACATATGTCATGGCAGCTGCAGTAAGAACCTGTCTTGCCTGAGCCACTTCAGTGCTGTCTAACATTCCCTCGTTTTTAAGTATCTTTAATGCTCTGTGTGAGGCATTAAATTCAACAGGTAATGTTACAAGCTGGAATAATACCGCAATAGAAAATAAGATTATACCTATCTGAAGGAATATTCCACTTCCTGCACTGCTCTGAAAGAACAATCCTATGACAATAAAGAACCATGAGATTGTTGATGAGAAATTCACAATAGGTACGAGGGCTGTTCTAAATGAAAGAAATCCATAATTTGTGGCATCCTGTACCGCATGACCACACTCATGTGCCGCAACACTTATAGCAGTGATACTTCTGTTATTAAAAACAGGCTGTGACAATGAGACATTTTTATTTCTTGGATTGTAATGATCTGAATAATTACCCTGTATAGGTGTTACCGACACTCCCATTATACCCTGATCTCTGAGTATTGTAAGAGCTGCTTCATGACCTGTGAGTCCGCTCTTTGACATCACCTTAGAATACTTTGACATGGCACTGCTTACCCATATCTGGGCAATAAGTGTAATAATAAATGAAACACCCATTACCACCCAGTATGACCAGTCAAAACCGTAGTAATAATACATACGCGCTCCTTTCTGTTAATTACCGAGCACTGTTCCCACTTCCGGATTATAACCTCTTAAGAAGTCGCCACAATTCATGCGCTTTTTACCTTCAAGCTGTAATTCTTTAACTTCAAGGGCATCTTCTCCGCATTTAACAACAAATGACTCTTTGCCTACAGAAACGATTGAACCTGCAGGAACATTTTCATTACATTCTGTAACATCCGCATCCCAAAGCTTAATAGTTTTGCCGTTAAGACTTGTAAATGCACTTGGCCATGGATTAAGACCTCTTATAAGCCTCTCTATATCTGTAGCTGATTTATTAAAATCAATCTTACCGAAAGATTTATCAAATACAGTAACCTGTGTAGCCTGTGATTCATCCTGTGGAATTCTCTTTACTGTTCCATTTTTAAGCTCAACAAGTGTTTCAACGAGAAGCTCTGCTCCGATTACACTTAACTTATCGAAAAGTGATCCGCCTGTTTCCTTTTTATCAAGCTTAATTGACTTCTGAAGTAAAATATCTCCGGTATCAAGTCCTTCACCCATAAACATTGTTGTAACGCCTGAGTATTCGTCGCCGTTAATAACTGACCACTGAATAGGCGCAGCACCTCTGTATTTTGGAAGGAGTGACGCGTGTACATTTATACATCCGTACTTTGGAATATCAAGAAGAGACTTTGGAAGAATCTTTCCATAAGCAACAACAACGATAACATCAGGATTTATGTCTCTTATCTGCTGTATAAACGCTTCATCTCTTGCCTTTTCAGGCTGTAAAATACATTCTATGCCAAGATTTACAGCTTCTTCCTTTACTGCTGAGAACATTAAAGCTCCGCTACGTCCTCTTGGTTTATCAGGCTGTGTTACTACAGCCGCTATATCATGTCCCGCACCTGCGATTGCCTTAAGTGTTTCTACGGCAAAATCAGGTGTACCCATAAATACAACTTTCATTATTCGCCTTTCTCTAAAGCTTCTTTCTTAGCTTCAACTTCAGCTTCTAATTTCTGCTCCTCTACTCTGTCGATGTAAAGAATACCATCTAAATGGTCAATTTCATGCTGAAGGCATCTTGCAATAAGTCCGTGAGCCTCAATTGTAAATGGATTCATTTCCTCATCAAATGCATCAACGATTACATGCTCAGCTCTTCTTACTTCACATGACTTTTCAGGAACTGAAAGACAGCCCTCTTCACCAACCTGCTCTCCGTCCATTTCAACAATTACAGGATTGATAAATACTGTAGGCTTTGGATCATTTTCCTCAATACCCACATCAATAATACAAAGTCTTCTGAGAACTCCAACCTGAGGAGCTGCAAGACCTACACCCTCTTCTTTGTAGAGTGTTTCAATCATGTCTGAAATTAATTCTTTAATTCTTGGAGTAACTTCTTTAACTTCTCTTGATTTCTTTCTGAGAATTTCGTCTCCAACTATTCTTATCTCTCTAAGAGCCATTTTATATCCCCCTATATTACGTTCACGTTATAGTGATTTAATATTTACTGACTTAAAAATATAGAATACACAATAATCAAATGTTTGTAAAATTCACGCCTTACCTTATATTTTACTCTCTATTAAATAAAACATGTATCTTTTTAAATATTTCCTCAGAGTCAGTATACTTCTCTAAGTCATTTTTTATTTCTTTTAAAATCTCATCGGTTCTGGATTTGATAATTAACTTAATGTTAAATTCATCCTTTAACTTAAATCCGCTGCCTCTGTTAGGTCCTAAAATATCTACATCTCTGCCATACTTTTCGGCGATTGTATTTAACTTCTCTCTGATCCTGTTCATGGCTTCCTTAAGTACTTCAGCATTTTCCGATACAAATGTATATGTGGCCATTTTGCATATTGGTGGAAAGTTAAGCATCTGTCTGTGCTTTATTTCTTCATTGTAAAATAATTCATAGTCCTGTGCCGCCGCCGCAAGAATTACGGGATTTTCAGGATCATATGTCTGAATGTACACATCTCCTCTTTTTTCGCCTCGTCCCGCTCTTCCCGCAGACTGGGTAATAAGCTGAAATGTTCTTTCACTTGCAGTATATGAACTTGTAAAAAGAGTCATATCCGCTGCAAGAACTCCTACAAGTGTACAGTTTTCAAAGTCATGTCCCTTTACAATCATCTGTGTACCAACAAGAATGTCAGCATCACCATTTGCATATTCTTCAAGGATTTTGTCGTGGGCACCCTTCTTTACTGTAGTATCCCTGTCCATTCTGAGCACCCTTGCCATAGGAAATGCTTTTTTAACTTCCTGCTCAATCTTTTCCGTACCTGCCTTGAAACCTGCAATATACTTTGAACCACACTTTGGACATACCTTTACGTTATTAATAACCGTGTCGCAGTAATGGCATACCAATGTACCGTTTTTATGATATGTCATGGAAATGTCGCAATGGGGACATTTAATAACATAACCACAGGCTCTGCAGGATACGATTCCAAGATAACCTCTCTTATTAAGGAAAAGCATGCTCTGTTCTTTATCGGCAATTCTCTCTGCAAGACTTCCGATAAGCGGTCTGCTGAAAATGGTTTTATTGCCGGCCTTAAGCTCCTCTCTCATATCCACAACATGAACATTTGCAAGTTGTCCCCCTGCTGTTGCACGTTTGGTCAGTTTGAGAAGCTTGTATTCGCCCTTTTGAGCCATATAATAGGACTTTACTGACGGTGTGGCTGAAGCCAGTACTAATGGCGCATTGTGCTTTTTAGTCAAAAACTTTGCAACCTCGCGTGTGTCATAGCATGGTGTATTTTCATTTCTATAGGACTCTTCATGCTCCTCATCCAACACTATGATTCCGATATTGTTAAATGGTGTAAATATTGCCGATCTTGGCCCTATCATTACATCTATGTCACCATTTGAAGCTCTTAAAAACTGATCATAGCGCTCACCGGGAGACATTTTCGAATTAAGCACAGACACCCTGTCGCCAAATACATTTACAAAGCGTTTTACAGTCTGATATGTAAGTGCAATTTCTGGAATAAGCATAATCGCCTGCTTACCCTTTGCCACAACTTCTTTAATAAGCTCAATATATACTCTTGTCTTACCGCTGCCCGTAATACCGTGAATTAAATATGTCTCATGTTTATTTTTCTCTATAGCCTCTGAAATGGAATCACATGCAATACGCTGTTCGTCATTTAATTCCGGAAGTTCTTCCTTTTCAGATGAAACATTTATTGGATTACGATACTGAATTGTATTCTTTACGCTTACGATACCTTCATCCTTTAATTCACTGATTGTCTTGGCAGTGACCTTTAACTTATCCTTGGCAAATACACTGTTTATGACTTTATGCTCCATAAGAGCTTCAAGAAGTCTTAATCTGGCCGCTGCATTTTTCTTTTTACACTTTGCGTAATATTCTTCTGTTTTTTCATGGTCATCTGTAAGAATAATCTCTGTTATGACCTTATTTCTCACTTTATCCTGAATAGGAAATACTGTCTTTAAGGCTCTGTTAATTGTGGATCCGTATTCATCTCTCATCCAATACGCAAGCTCAATTAAATTGGCATTTGTCACATCAACATCCAGACTGACATCTGAAATATCTTTAATTTTATCCCTGTCAAATGAAAGATCTGAGGAAATGTCGATAACAAAGCCCTTTGTCTTTTTGTTACCTGCACCAAATGGCACATATACCACAGATCCTACATGCACTTTAGATTTCAAATGATCAGGTATGCGATATTGGAAACGCTTGTCCAACTGCTCTGTCAAAAGTCCCAGTATTATTCCTGCATATTGTTCTGTATCCATACTCAAATCCTTAATAAAATTTCTTTAGGTTCGTTTATAATATCATTTATCCCAAGGCCATATCAAATTAAAAAAGTATGAGCAATGGTAACATTTTAGTAACCACACTCATACTTTTTTGTTAATTAATATTCGATTAATTACATATCTGCATTGTTTACACTCAAATCGATCAAATTAATAATTTATCGGCGATTTTTTCATCAGATAAGTCCAATTAATCATTTATCAGATTCGCTTATTATTAAAACAACCTGATTATAGTCAGATTAGAATAATCCTACGATCTTTCCTGTCTCTTCGTTGAAGTCAATAGCTTCTGCTGCCGGCTTCTTTGGAAGTCCAGGCATTGTAAGGATCTTACCTGTTAATACAACGATAAATCCTGAACCTGCATTTACATATACTTCTCTTACATGCATTGTGAAGTTCTCAGGTCTTCCAAGAAGAGCTGCATTATCAGAAAGTGAATACTGTGTTTTTGCAACACAGATAGGAAGATTTCCAAGTCCCATCTCTTCAATGTTCTGAATGCTCTTAAGAACGCCAGCGCCGTATTCAACGTTTGCAGCACCGTAGATTTCCTTTGAAATCTTCTCAATCTTGTCTGTAACAGGAGTTTCAAGATCATATAAGAAGTGGAAATCATTCTTCTTCTCTGTCATCTTGATAACCTTTTCAGCAAGATCGATAGCACCTTCACCACCGTCTCCCCATGCAGTTGAAAGTGAAACTTCAACGCCGAGGCCCTTGCAGTACTCTCTGATTACTTCGTACTCTTCTTCAGTATCAGTAACAAATGAGTTAATTGCAACGATTGGCTCAACACCGTACTTCTTAACGTTCTCGATATGCTTTCCTAAGTTAACGATACCAGCCTTAAGTGCTTCTACATTTGCATCCTTTAAGTCATCCTTCTTAACACCACCGTTGTACTTTAAAGCACGAACTGTAGCTACGATAACTACAGCATTAGGAGCGATGCCTGCATTTCTGCACTTAATATCCATGAACTTTTCAGCACCAAGGTCAGCACCGAAACCAGCCTCAGTAACACAGTAGTCACCAAGCTTAAGACCAAGCTTAGTAGCTCTTACTGAGTTACATCCATGAGCGATATTTGCAAATGGACCGCCGTGTACAAGTACAGGTGTGTTCTCAAGTGTCTGAATAACATTAGGCTTAAATGCATCCTTAAGAAGAACTGCCATAGCACCCTGTGCATTAATCTGGCTTGCTGTTACAGGCTTGCCTTCCTTATCGTATGCAATGATGATTCTTCCGATTCTTTCCTTTAAGTCTGTCATATCAGTAGCCATACAGAAGATAGCCATGATTTCAGATGCAGCTGTGATTGTGAAACCGTCACTTCTCATATCACCATTTGCAGGTGAACCGATACCGATAATAATATCTCTAAGGTTTCTGTCGTTCATATCCATACAACGCTTCCATACAACCTTCTTAACATCGATGTTAAGCTCGTTGCCCTGCTTGATATGGTTGTCGATCATTGCTGCAAGAAGGTTATTTGCAGATGTGATTGCGTGGAAGTCACCTGTAAAATGAAGATTTAAATCTTCCATAGGTACAACCTGAGCATATCCGCCACCTGCAGCTCCACCCTTAACACCAAATGCAGGTCCAAGTGATGGTTCTCTAATTATAGCAACAGCATTTTTTCCAATCTTATTAAGACTTTCTGTAAGACCGATTGTTGTTGTAGTCTTTCCTTCACCAGCTGGTGTAGGATTGATTGCAGTAACTAAAATAAGCTTACCGTCAGGATTACACTGAACTCTCTTTTCACATTCGTCTGAGATCTTAGCCTTATACTTGCCGTATAATTCTAATTCATCTTCTGTGACACCTACGCGTTTAACAACGTCTACGATAGGTTTCATGTCAGCTGCCTGTGCAATTTCTATATCAGTTAAAAATGCCATTTAATTCTCCTTTTAATTATCTGAACTTGCTCAATAATTCGTCAAATTCCTGCATAGTAATCAGTACCTTACGCGGTTTAGTTCCGATATCCGGACCAACAACTCCCGCTTCTGACAATTGATCAATTATTCTTCCCGCTCGGTTAAATCCTATTCTAAAGTTTCTCTGGAGCATACCTATGGAAGCTTTCTCTCTCTCAATAACAAATCTTCCTGCGTCTTCAAATAAAGAATCCAAAGAGTCTTCATCTTCAGCTCCAGGAATAGGTATGGAGGCATTTAACACCTCACTCTCCATATCCCTGCTGATATCCTCATTTATCTGAGTACCGTCTGAATGTTCCTTAAGAAATTCTACGACTCTCGAAACTTCATCATCCGAAACAAATGCGCCCTGAACTCTCTTCGGCTTCTCATTTCTTGGAGCATATAACATATCTCCCTTTCCAAGCAGGTTCTCTGCACCATTTTCATCCAGTATGATTCTTGAGTTTGAACCGTTTGATACAGCAAAGGCTATCTTAGATGGTATATTGGCCTTAATAAGACCAGTAATAACATCTGCAGATGGTCTCTGAGTTGCAATGATAAGATGAATTCCCGCAGCTCTCGCCTTTTGAGCAAGACGAACAATTGCAGCTTCAACTTCATTTTTCGCGACCATCATAAGATCTGCCAGCTCATCAATTATAACAAGAATCTGTGGCATTTTGGTATGATTTTCTCCAAATTCTCCAGAAAGAATTTTATTATTGTATTCTTTTATGTTTCTGGAGCCCAGTTCAGCCAGTTTGTTGTATCGTTTATCCATTTCCGCAACAGCCCAGTTAAGTGCACTTGCGGCCTTTTTAGGATCTGAAACAACAGGGACTAGCAAATGTGGAATTCCATTGTAAATAGATAATTCAACAACCTTAGGGTCTACCATTATCATTTTTACATCATCCGGTGTGGCCTTGTACAACACACTCATGATTAATGCGTTAATACATACAGATTTACCGGAACCTGTAGAACCTGCAATGATAACATGAGGCATGTCGGCAATATCGCCAACTACAACATTTCCACCGATATCTTCACCGACTGCAAATGATACCTTCGATTTACTCTCCCTGAAATGCTTGGACTCAATAAGCTCTCTGAATGAAACACTTCTTGGTTTTTTATTTGGAATTTCTATACCGATGGCAGATTTACCCGGAATTGGTGCCTGAATTCTGATATCAGAAACAGCCAGTCCCATTTTAATCTCGTCCTTAAGATTTACAACCTTACTTACTTTCGTACCTATTTCAGGCTGCATTTCAAATCTTGTAACTGTAGGACCTACACTGATTCCCGTAATCTTAACCTTAACGCCAAAGATTTCCAGAATTTTACAGAGGTTGTCCGCCATTTCCTGGTTTTCCATGTTAATGTCACCTAAATCGTAATTCTTAGGCTCATTTAACAGGCTGATTGGGGGGAATACATAGTCTGATGATGCGTCTGAACCGGCGGCAATATTCATACCGTTGGCCATGCTATTCTGCATGCCGTTTTGTACGCCATTATCTGGCATGCCTGTGGCAACACTTCCGGCAGCTGCACCGGATGCCATACCTGCTACTGCACCTGCATCAAATGAATTGGCACCTGTAGCCTGGTTAACAGCATTGGCACTGACATCGGCATCCCCATTAGCAATTGCGTTGGCATTATCATAACGTCCGCCATTAACATTTCTACTAATATCACTTCCGCCATGACTCATTCCAGGATTATTATTTACACCACCATAGTTATCTGCACCATTTTCAAATGAAGAAATACCTGAACCATGGAAATCATTATGTTCTGCTGCAGAAACTTCATCTCTTGTTGTTACAAGATCATCTGACACAACTACATTTGAATCAGGAACACGGTTTCTGTTTGGATATTTTTTAAATGAGTCACCTTCATCGACGACTACATCTCTAAATGTATTCTCTGAAAATTCTCTCTTTTCGTCCGAAGTACTCTTAGGGAACATATTTGTAATCTCAATAGTTTCTACATCATTTCCCTTATTGGCGCTTTCATGGCTTGCTTCCTTGATTGAAAATACATTAAAGCCTGTGCCTGCTGACTTATTTTCCATTCTGAGATTCTTTTTAGGATTGCGTTCAGGATTGCTATTGCTGTTTTTGCTGTATGCATCCCTCATGTTTGCCATATCATCATCAACCTTCCATATATTCTCATCTCTGTTTACGCTGTCGGACGAATTCTTGCCGTCAGAAAATCTATCAGAATCGGCAGTTTTAACGCCTTTAACTATATTGTCTTCGGCAGTTTTATTATTAATTGTATTATTACTTATATCATTACCTTTAATAATATTTTCACTGCCCTGTCCGGCCTGTTCATTTACCATCTGGTTATGAACATCCGGATTCTGATAATCTGCAGCAGCTACATCAGCTGCATTTACCGTTTTTGCTGCTTTTTTCGATTTTCTGACAGAATCATTTGCTCTTATATTAGAGAAAATATATTTAAACGTTTTAAATATGGACCAGTTAAACAGGTACATAACACATATAGTAAGTAAAACTACAAGAATAACGACGGAGGCAATCATCCCTAAAGGCGAAAGTCCGAAGCATATTAATGCACCGAGAATACCTCCGCCGCTACTGTAATCTGCACTATAGAAAAATATATCAATAACATTATAATATTCCATTCTCGGAACATCATAAATTCTCTGTATAAAAGCTGACAATAACACTATAGATATATATGCCGTAATGAATTTCCATTTCACATCTTTGGAAAGAGGTCTGTTAACCGACAGGTAAATAAGATTACCTGCAAATAAAAACGGTATAGCATACCCCATAACGCCTATAAGACCAAATTCAAGCCATTTTATTCCGACACCTACAACTCCGGCCAATCCGAAATTACTGAGTATCAGTAATATTAATATTCCAAAAGCCAATAAGAAAAAGACTTCCGTTTTAAAGCCTGATTTTTTCTGTTCAAGCTTAGCGGTACTTTTTTTAGTATTACTAACTTTTTTTGTTTTAGCTTTTTTACCGGCAGGCATATTATCACCTTTAATTAATCTTCCTCAGACAATTTAGCAACGCCCTGTCTCTTTCTGATGCTGTCATCAGATGCAAGATACTCTTCGTATGTTGTAAGCTTGTCAACTAATGTTCCATCAGGAAGTATTTCCATGATTCTGTTGGCAATTGTCTGAATAAACTGATGATCGTGTGATGTAAAGATAATTACACCGTCAAACTTAATAAGAGCATTATTAAGAGATGTAATTGACTCCATGTCTAAGTGGTTAGTAGGGTCGTCAAATACAAGTACATTTGCTCCCTGAATCATCATTCTTGAAAGGAGAACTCTAACCTTCTCTCCTCCGGATAATACCTGAACTTTCTTCTCACCGTCTTCACCGGCAAATAACATTCTTCCAAGGAATCCTCTTACATATGTAGAGTCAGGATCTGGTGAATATGGTGTTAACCATTCAACGATGGTCTCATCTGTAGTAAATTCAGCATTAATATCCTTAGGGAAATATGCAACCTTAGTTGTAACACCCCACTTGAATTCACCTTCATAATCTTCCTGTCTTCCGGCAATAATATCGAAGAATTCTGTTGTTGCAAGCTCGTTAGAACCAACAAATGCAATCTTATCCTTATTACCAACGAGGAATGAAATATTGTTGATTGAAGTCTCATCATCAATCTTCTTACTGAGATTTGTTACTTCTAATACTTCATTACCGATTTCTCTTTCAGGTCTGAAATCAACATATGGATACTTTCTGCTTGAAGGTTTAATATCATCAAGTTCAATCTTATCAAGAGCTTTCTTTCTTGATGTAGCCTGCTTTGACTTAGAAGCATTTGCAGAGAATCGTGAAATGAATTCCTGTAACTCTTTGATCTTCTCTTCTTTCTTTCTGTTAGCTTCTTTTCTCTGCTTAAGGATAAGCTGACTTGACTCATACCAGAAGTCGTAGTTACCTGCATAGAGCTGAATCTTAGCATAGTCGATATCAGCAATATGAGTACAAACCTGGTTAAGGAAATGTCTGTCATGAGAAACAACGATTACAGTATTTTCAAAGTTAATAAGGAACTCCTGTAACCATTCGATAGAATCAATATCTAAGTTGTTAGTAGGCTCATCGAGAAGAAGGATATCAGGGTTACCGAAAAGAGCCTTCGCAAGAAGAACCTTAACCTTTTCACTACCGTTGATTTCGCTCATGAGCTTCTCATGTAAATCCGGCTCAATACCAAGACCTGTAAGGAGCTGTGCTGCATCTGATTCAGCTTCCCAACCGTTCATATCAGCAAATTCTGCCTCAAGTTCAGATGCTCTGTGTCCATCTTCCTCTGTGAAATCTTCCTTAGAATAGATAGCTTCCTTTTCCTTCATGATTTCATAGAGTCTCTTATTACCCATCATAACAACTTCAATTACCTTACAGTCGTCATACTTGAAGTGATCCTGCTCTAAGAATGAAAGTCTCTGGCCGTTTGTGATTGCAATTTCACCCTTAGAAGGCTCGATCTGACCTGATAAAATCTTAAGGAATGTAGACTTTCCGGCACCATTTGCACCGATAAGACCGTAACAGTTTCCTTCTGTAAACTTAATATTTACATCCTCAAATAATGCCTTTTTTCCTACTCTGTAAGTTACATTATTAGCGCTTATCATAATATTTTTATTCCTCCGAGAATCTGAAAATATTGAACTAAAATAATATAATATCTATAAAAAATAACATCCATAATCCCACTGCTGCTTAAGCTGTGAGATAAATTACACAATATTTTTATAATACTATAGTTACCTTTTTTTTGCAAAAAAAAACCGACTGCACAACGTACAGCCGGTAGAAGCAGGGGTGGAGAGAATCGAACTCCCGCCAAAAGTTTTGGAGACTCCTATGATACCATTTCACCACACCCCTATATTTTATAAGAAATATCTTATAAACAGGTTCTTATAAAAAATCCTATCAAATGAATTCTCACTTGATAGGAACCTTATTCCCTGAAAACTGCATATGATTAACACCAACGTTTAGGTCAAGTTTTCGATCTATTAGTGACAGTCAGCTAAATACATCACTGTACTTACACCTCTGCCCTATCTACCTCGTAGTCTACAAGGAATCTCTCTACTTACGTAATGGATAACTCATCTTAGGGGGGGCTTCACGCTTAGATGCTTTCAGCGTTTATCCTTTCCGGACTTGGCTACTCGGCTATGCACTTGGCAGTACAACCGATACACCAGTGGTCCGTACATCCCGGTCCTCTCGTACTAGGGACGGCTCCCTTCAATTATCCCACGCCCACGCCGGATAGGGACCGAACTGTCTCACGACGTTCTGAACCCAGCTCGCGTACCGCTTTAATGGGCGAACAGCCCAACCCTTGGGACCTGCTACAGCCCCAGGATGCGATGAGCCGACATCGAGGTGCCAAACCACTCCGTCGATGTGAACTCTTGGGAGTGATAAGCCTGTTATCCCCAGGGTAGCTTTTATCCGTTGAGCGATGGCAATCCCACTTTATACCACCGGATCACTAAGTCCTAGTTTCCTATCTGCTCGGGCCGTCACCCTCGCAGTTAAGCTCCCTTCTGCCTTTGCACTCTTCGAATGGTTTCCATCCATTCTGAGGGAACCTTTGAGCGCCTCCGATACCCTTTCGGAGGCGACCGCCCCAGTCAAACTCCCCACCAGGCATTGTCCCCCACCCAGTTTCATGAGTGTAGGTTAGAAAATCAATATAACAAGGGTGGTATCCCAACAGTGACTCCATATAAACTGACGTCCATATTTCTCAGTCTCCCACCTATCCTGTACATGTCATATCAATCTCCAGTGCCAAGCTAGAGTAAAGCTCCATGGGGTCTTTCCGTCCTGGCGCAGGTCGCCAGCATCTTCACTGGCATTTCAATTTCACCGGGTGTATTGTCGAGACAGTGCCCAAATCATTACGCCTTTCGTGCGGGTCGGAACTTACCCGACAAGGAATTTCGCTACCTTAGG
>UQXZ01000004.1 GCA_900545225.1 uncultured Eubacteriales bacterium | reverse complement strand
TATTCCCCACTGCTGCCTCCCGTAGGAGTCTGGGCCGTATCTCAGTCCCAATGTGGCCGTTCACCCTCTCAGGCCGGCTACTGATCGTCGCCTTGGTATGCCGTTACCACACCAACTAGCTAATCAGACGCGGGTCCATCTTACACCGATAAAATCTTTCTTACATCAAACATGCGAATAATGTAAGGTATGCGGTATTACCAGTCGTTTCCAACTGCTATCCCCCTGTGTAAGGCAGGTTACCCACGCGTTACTCACCCGTCCGCCACTAAGTTTAAAAAACGTCATCCCGAAGGAATCTGTTAAGTAAACTCCGTTCGACTTGCATGTGTTAAGCACGCCGCCAGCGTTCATCCTGAGCCAGGATCGAACTCTCATAAAAAAACTGGCTATTTCTTTTTTAGTTAGAAATATAGAAACTTAAGTATCGTTTCATTACTGAAATTCTTTTGGAATCTTCAGGGTTGTCTTACTATTTGATTTTCAAAGAACTGTTTGTTTTTGTTACCGCTTGTCGCGGCGACTTGTATATAATAACCCCGAGACCATATTATGTCAACACTTTTTCTAAGAAATTTTCAAAATTATTTTTTATTTACCGCAAAACCGCATAAACACTGGGGTTGCGGACAAAAATTATTTTGAAATCATCCTGAATTAATTGTTTTTTACCTTTTTTATGGATTTTTATCCAAAATAATTTCAAATTATTTCAAATTTGTTTTAAATGTCTTTTGTTATTTATGCTTTTTATTATTTATTCTTTCTGAATGCCTTTTAATATTTATAGAAGAAATGCACATAATTACTTTTAACCATATACATTTAAAAGGCAGCACGGTTTTGAATATACGTTGCAACACTTTAATCAAATTAAACATCGTTACATTATATTTAAATTAAACATTACTGCACCTTATTTAAACCAAACATCGGTACACTATATTTAAATTAAACATTTATACGCTATATTTAAATCAATCATTGCAACACTATAGAAAATAATTCTGATACTTCTATAGTATTCAAATACAAATTACCATACTGCCTTTTTATTATTATGATAGAAAATTCTCTTTAATTAGATACATAGTTCTTTTTTATTATATATAGAAAATTTCCTTAAATTATATATAGAAAGTTTCCTTTAATTATATTTATAAAGTTCTCTTTATTCCAATACAAAATGCCCTTTACTCTTTTCAACAAGCGTCTCACCTAAAGGAGTATCTTTGTCATAGTCAATATGAACTCTGTTTCTTTCATATATCGGATCAGGTATATGTATAGAAGAAAGTAGTGACTTCGTATATGGGTGAATCGGATTATTGAAAAGTTCTTCCGTCTCTGCGAGTTCGACCAGCTTCCCTTTTAACATTACTCCAATACGATTACTTACAAATCTTACTGCTGACAAATCATGAGCAATAAAAAGCATAGAGAAACCATGCTCCTTCTGCAGATGTTTAAACAACATAATAATCTGAGCCTGAATTGACACATCTAATGATGCTATCGGTTCATCCGCAACAACAAGAGACGGCATTAACATTAGTGCTCTTGCAATACAAACTCTCTGTCTCTGACCTCCTGACATTTCTGAAGGATATTTTGAAAGATACATTTCATCAAGCCCAACGCTTTTAAGATGCATAATCGCCATTTCTCGTACACGGGCTTTATCTTTAGCCTGCTTCTGAATAACCAGCGGCTCCTTTACAATCTGCTCAACCGTCATACGCGGATTAAGCGAAGCACTTGAATCCTGAAAAATGAGCTGCATTTCTCTTTCAAATAATGCCAGGTCTTTCTTATCAGTTTTTTTACCGGAAATGAGTCTATTCTTATAATACACTTCACCAGAGGTAGAATTATAAATATTCGCAATACATCTGGCCAATGTGGATTTACCACATCCGGATTCTCCTACAAGACCAAATATCTCATTTTTCTTAATGCCAAATGATACTCCGTCCACTGCCTTTATAATAAAGTCATCGTTAATTTTAAAATGCTCTTTTAAATCTTTTACTTTAATCAGGTAATCTTCTTCCATATTCCCTTTCCGCGCTCCAACTGTATAGGGCGTTGAACCTTTGGAGCTCTTTCATCCAAAAGCCATGTTGCCGCATAATGTGTATCCGAAATTTTAAACATTGGAGGTTCCTTCTCGTAATCTATTGCTAAGGCATACTCATTACGCACCGCAAATGCATCTCCCTTAGGTGGATCTATAAGTATTGGAGGAGTACCCGGTATACTGTAAAGTTCCCCACTCTCTATTGCCAAAGCAGGAAGCGATGATAATAATCCCCATGTGTATGGATGCTCCGGACTGTAATAAATATCTTCCGCTGTTCCTATTTCCACAATCTTACCGGCATACATTACTGCAACCCTGTCTGCAATTTTAGCAACTGCACCTAAATCGTGAGAAATAAAAACGATTGATATCCCTGTTTTATTTTTAATATCAATAAGAAGATCCAGTATTTTATCCGCAACAGTTACATCAAGGGCTGTTGTTGGTTCATCAGCAAATAGAATTTTAGGATTAGCCGCCAGTGCGACGGCTATAACACATCTCTGTCTCATTCCTCCTGAAAAAAAGTGTGGTTGTAAATGATACATTTCCTCCGGATTATCTATTCCAACGAGTTTCAGAAGCTCTATAGCCATTTTTTCAGCTGTTTCTCTATCCTTTTTCTGCTGTCTTATAATGGATTCTGTTATCTGTTTTCCAACAGGCATCGTAGGATTGAGTGTAAGAAGGGGGTCCTGAAATATCATTGACATACGGCCACCCCTTAATTTTCTCATCTTAGCTTCTTTGTAATCTGTGATATCTTCCCCATCTAATATAATTCTCCCGCTTTTAATCTTTGAATTTTTAGGGAGTAATTTCATTACACTCTGGCATGTTACAGTCTTACCGCAGCCGGATTCTCCTACAATACAGAGTATTTCACCCTTATTAACAGTCAGATTAATATTCCTTACGGCTTCTACTTCGCCTTTGGGAGTATTAAAACTCACTGAATAATTTTCTAATTTTAGTATTTCTTCCATATTATCGTTAACAATATCTGTAAATGTTTATCTGTTTAATGTCCACTCTTCAACATTCCACATAACACCTCTTGCATGATGTCCAAGTACACTCTTTGTGTTAAGACCTGTAAGTGACTTTGTACTTACATAATTGCCGTTAATATAACTAACGAGGAGTACAGCAGGCTCTTTTGCATATGCAATCTCGAAATTCTTATAAGCTTCCTTACGCTCTGCCTCTGTTTCTGCATGTCTTCCTTCTTCTAAATATTTATCTACTTCAGCATTAGAATACTTCATATTGTTTCCTGGAGATGTTGTATAGTAATTTGAGTAAATCATGTCAGGATCATATTCTGTAGAATAACCGGCAAGGAATGAATCATATGAAGCGTGATCAAATTTAGGTACAAGAACTACCTCCATATCAACGCCGGCCTGCTTAAGCATGCTTGATGTTAAATTTGCGATTTCAACTCGCTCTTCCTCGTATTCACGAACCTGAGTTGTAAAATGGAATTTTTCTCCATTTCTTTCGTAAATTCCATCAGAGCCCTTTACCCAGCCAAGCTTTGCCATTTCTTCAGCAAACTTGTCTAAATCATATGTATAAATATCTGCCTCTGTTGTACTTCCTAAAGGATTCTTCTGAATTGGGCTGTATGCACTGGCTCCCTGGCCCTTTAATACACTGTCTACGATTTTATCTTTATCGATTGCGTAATTTAAAACTCCTGCTGAGTCTTTATTTTTGCTCCAGAAATCTCTACCGAAGTTGAAAGCTACTCCTCTATAGTCAGCACTTGGAAAATCCCATACTGTGTAATCAGAGTTAGTTCTGAATTTTTCTGCATATTTTGGATGTAACCACGCAAGGTCAACTTCTCCTGATTCAACAAGCTGAGCCTTTGTTGTCTCATCTTCAACAATTCTGTAATTTATATGATCGATATTTGGAACATTACCATAATAATCTTCATTTTTATCTAATGAAATTGTATTTGCTCCTGTGTCCCATGAAGCAAATTTATATTTTCCTGTTCCAACAGGTTTCTGGTTATACTCTGTTGTAGAAAGATCCTGTCCTTCATAAATATGCTTAGGTAAAATACCTATTGTGAAGTATTCCAACATTCCGTTATCGTTCTGAGAAAGAGTAAATACTACTGTATTTGCATCCGGAGCTGTTACGCTTGTTATATCTTCATAATTAGCTTTAAGTGAATCTGAAACCGCATCACTCTTAACAAGCTGATCATATGTAAAAATAACATCATCAGCTGTGAAAGGTGTTCCGTCATGCCACTTTACATTCTGCTTTAAATGGAATGTATATGTATGTGTAGCCATGTCATAATCGTAGCTTTCTGCCAAGTCTCCAACAGGCTTTCCTGATTCGTCTTCCTTTGTAAGACCTGAGAAAATCAGTCTTGTTACTTCATCATAGCTGTCAAGAAGTGGGTTAATTGTTGTTCCTGCTTCACCTGCATAAACTAATGTATTACCTCTGTCTGATGAACCCGAACTACCTCCTGATGATCCTCCTCCGCATGCTGCAAGGCTTAATGCTGTAACTGCTGTTCCTGCTAATGCAGTAAGTTTTAACATTCTTCTTTTCATAGGTATCTCCTTAATCTTCTTAATTAAATGTCATTATTGTTTTGTTTGATTTGTTTAATATATTTTGTCTGTTTTATTTAGATTAATTTGTTTTGTTATTTAAAGTTTTATTTTATAGATTACTTGGTTTTCTATTAGTTTCTTTTCTCATAAAGTTACCTAAGTTTGTTATGCACAATAATGTTGCCACTATGAATACACCAGGGAATACGATAACCCACCAGGATCCTGTCATAAGTGCTTTATCACCGAGAGATAACATGCTTCCCCATGATATAACATCTATTGGAAGGCCAAGTCCGAGGAAACTCAGAGTTGATTCCGTTGTTATACATGTACTTACTGATGAAATTACTACAAACATAATTGCTGAGAGGAAATTAGGTAACAAATGCTGCTTCATTACATATAAGAATTTTCCTCCACAGCTTCTTGCATATAGTACATATTCACCATTTCTTATCTGTCTCACTTCACTTCTAACGATTCTGGCAAGACTGAACCATCCGACTATTCCGATAACAAACGAAAGGCTGATAACGTTATTGGCCTGTATAGTTGCTGATACTATAAGTGTAAAAAGTATTGTCGGTATACTTCCGCATATCTCAACGGCTCTCATCATCGCAGATTCAACCTTTGTATTAGAAGTCCCTGCGATACTTCCATAAATTACTCCAATAACGGCAATTATGGCTGCACCAAGTAAACCGACAACAAGGGAAACTCTTCCGCCGTACCATATCATTGAATATATATCTCTGCCCAAAGAGTCTGTTCCGAAAAAGAACTCTCCACCAGGTGCACTATCAAGGTTAGTAAGATAGAAACCGTTAGGATCATGATTTGCAAATAATCCTGCACATATACAGCCAAAAGCTATAAATGAAAGGATTATTATAGAAGCAATAGGTTTACCTCTCAGCTTATCTCTGACCATTGGTTTCCTAAATTCCGGGGTATGTATCTTATACCCGGCCCCTACAATCTGAAACTCTTCATCAACAGGGGTATCTATATGATTTAATTTTGCTGCTTCTACCATTTATACATCCCCGCAACTTTCATTCTTGGATCTATTCTTTCATTAACTGTCTGACCGATAAGACTTGTAATGAAAACCAACATTCCGGTTATTAAAACTGTCAGCATAAGTAAATTGTAATCGTGTAATTTTGCACTTTCGATTGCAAGATTTCCTATACCCGGATAATCGAATATTGACTCAACAATTATTCCTCCGGTCATAATATGAGTTGTTGATATAGCCATAATACTGACTATTGTAGGAGCTACATTTCTTAAACAGTGTTTCCAGATAATTTCATATTTTCCCAAGCCCTTTGATCTTGCCAAGAGAACATAATCTTTTCGCAATTCATCAAGAAGCTTATTTCTTATCATATATGCGTAATACCAGAGGTGGCTTGCCACCATTACAATTAATGGCAAAATAAGATGCCACATTCTGTTTAAAATATTTCCTGATTGCCCTATATCATATGCACCACTACTTGGAAACCACTTTAGTGTGATGCTGAATACCAGCACCAGTATGATTCCAAACCAGAATGTTGGTGTGTAGTAAAGAGTTGTGCCAATTTTACATATTATTCTGTCTATCCAGTTATCTTCATTTGCCGCACATATAACAGCAAGAACTATTGCCAATGCAAAAACTACTGTGTATGCCAGAATACCAAGTATCAGTGTATTTGGAAGCAATGGCATAACAACATCAAGCACAGGCTTCTTATACTTTAGTGATAAACCAAAATCACCGGTAAATACTCCACCTAACCATTTAAAGTATTGAACGATTATATTCTGATCCAGTCCAAGCCTTGCTCTGGCTGCAGCAACCTCTTCCGGTGCCATGGAATAAAGCTTATCTCCATAAAATGAAACCAACGGATCCCCGGGAGAGATTCTTGATAAGACAAAAAGTACAATTGATAATACAAACATGCATATGACTAAAAGCAGTATTTTGCTTAAGAGAGTTTTTCCAAATCTCTTTTTAAACGCATTTTTATTTAGTTGTTGTTTCATCTGGTACTTCTCCGATAAATGCAGTCCAATGTCCCATATCTGAAGTAGACATTTCTTCAGGAAGCTCAATAACTCCTATATTCACAAGTCCCGCATCCAAGTAAACTCTTATGTAATCTTCTCTTGTAGCATTGCTAAGAGGCAACACCACTTCGCCTTCTTCTTTTTTGTAATATAAAGAACCGTCTATATTTGCTACTCTCATAAAGGAAATTATCTTTCCACCCGGGCGAACCACTCTCTTCCACTCTTTCAACGCTTTTACTGGTTCTGTGAGAGTCCAAAGAACTCTTGCGTTAACCGCTGCATCAAATTCATTGTCAGAAAAAGGTATTTCTTCACAAAGAGAGTATGTAAAATCAATATTAAGTCCGCGCTCAGATGCCTTTCTCATTCCTATTTCCATCATTTCTCTGGAAATATCAATTCCTGTTACGTCACATCCGTTCTCCGCAAGCATAAGAGCAAGGAAGCCTGTGCCTGTGCCTATATCAAGTACTTTATTTACATTCTGGTCTCCGTCATTTAAGAGTTTCATCAACTCCTCTGACCACATATCGATATTTTCTTCATTATGATCACCATCAAAAAGTGGGGCATATTCATCCCAATAATTTGCTATGGCTTCAATATCTTTTGTATTAATATCCATATATCCTCCTGTTGTTTTAATAAATTCGAGATAGACAATATCATTGCAGCGAAATTCTGTAATGCCTGTCATAGGGATATAAATTCATATTCTTAATAATATAAACCATTATCCAAATAAGCCTTTATATTATTAATTTGATTTAAATTGCTACTCTTGTAACTATACTTATATGAAAAATCTATCCGTAATGTCCGACCGTTTTATATAAATCTTTAATTTATGTATAAATTAATTTATTGATTAATAAGGAAGTCTGGATTTTAATTTCAGTAAATCTATTATTTTTTCATTTTAAATTTACTGTGGCACTACCCCAACAAATGCTGTCCAGTGTGGGTAATCTGCATGAGACATTTCCTCCGGAAGTTCTATAACTTCTATATTCTCATAGCCAGCATCTTCATAAACTTTAACGTAATCTTCTCTTGTGGCATTACTGAGAGGAAGTATTATTTCACCATCTTCTTTTGTATAATATGAAGACCCGTCTGTCTTCATTACTCTCATAAATGAAATTACTTTTCCACCTGGATTAACTACTCTCTTCCACTCATTTAATGCCTTTACAGGATCTGTGAGAGTCCAGATAACTCTTGCATTTACAGCTGCATCGAATTCATTATCTCCAAATGGCATATCTTCGCAGAGTGAATATTTAAAATCAATGTTACATCCACAATCAACCGCTTTCTTCTTTCCTAATTCCATCATTTCTTTGGAAATGTCCACACCTGTCACATCATATCCGTTTCCTGCAAGTAAAAGTGCAAGAAACCCTGTACCTGTGCCTATGTCGAGTATTTTTTTAACATCTCCATTATCTTCTTTAAGGAGCTTCATTAATTCCTGTGACCAGAGACTTAAATCTTCTGTATTGTGTTCCTCATCGAAATACTGAGATCTTTCATCCCAATACTTTGCTATTGCTTCAATGTCCTTTGAATCGATGCTCATAGATCCCCCTGTTATTGCATACAAATGCATATGCATTTCCTAAATAATACTTTTTGTTTAATAAGTTGAGACTAAATAATATCACTCAGGATGAAATACATAATGCCCCTGGTAGGGATACGTTAAAAATTATAAATAATGTTAACTCGCATCATATATACGGTTTATATATTAATGTAAGATTATGCTTATCATGTATATTGTGTTATATGTGCCATATTATTTCTATTTCGTTATAAGCACTTTGTCATATCAGCTCTCTTATGTGCACTACATAAAATGAACCACAATTTACCCGGAAACTATAATTACAAACAAAAAAACCGCCGGATACTACGACAATCGTAATACCCGACAGCTTTATGTGAATCTGTGGTCTATAAATTAGCCAAAGAATCTCTTGATTTCGATTTCAGCATTTTCAACTGAGTCTGAACCATGGATGATGTTCTGACCTGTTGAGTTAGCATAGTCACCTCTGATTGTACCAGCTGTAGCTTCTTCGAACTTTGTAGCACCCATGATGATTCTTGCACCAGCTACTGCGTTCTCACCCTCAACGATCATACCGAATACAGGACCTGATGTCATATATTCAACGATTTCTGGGAAGAAAGGCTTGTCAGCGATGTGTGCATAATGCTCACGAAGAATAGCCTCATCAAGGTTCATCATCTTTGCGTCAACGATCTTGTAACCCTTACGCTCGATACGTGCGATAACCTCGCCCATAAGTCCTCTCTGAATGCAATCAGGTTTAAGCATAAGATATGTTCTTTCTACTGCCATTTTAATTCTCCTTAAACAAAATATTTAATATGTTAATTCTATTATATAACCGTCGCTAATTTCAACCTTTTTATCAAATGATATTAAAACTGTATCATTGACCAGATGGCGCTTAATGGAAATACAAGAATCATGGCCGGTATCATGTCCGCAACCGGGAACATTTTCAGGTTCATGATTCTGAAGCCGTTGGCAATCATTAAAATTCCACTTACTGCTCTGAAGTCATTGAGCATATCCGGTGTGGTGAGTGGGAAAATGACTTTCGCCAGGTAGAATATTATTATGAAAATAATAAACTGCGGTATGGAAATGTATTTTACAATGGCACCATATGCACATGTAAATATAATTACAGAGAAGAAATCCAGTATTGATTTTGAAAATAATATACTGTTGTCTCCGTTCATTCCGGAAATAATGGATCCGTAGATACCTGTTCCGCTGGCACAGAAAAGTACAATTACAGTAACCAGGCCATTTTTTCTGACTGTTTCTTCTTCAGCAGTTAAATTTTCCTGTTTCATAGGAATAATCTTTGTGATTATCTGCTCAAGCTTTGTCGCACCCTTTTCGATTATTCTGTTGAAATGAATCACGCTGCCTATTACAGTTCCCACAAGTATTGCAAGAATTACGGCAGGCATGTTTTTCATAAGGATAACAGTGGTTATACCCATGGCCATGGAGCATAAACCAAATATCATTATGAGTTTTTCTTTAATTCCTTCGCTGAGCTTATTACCTACAGCTCCGCCTAAAAGGCCTCCTGCGAAAATTACAATTGAGTTTACAATTACGCCTATCGGCACTAAAAACACCCTCTTACATATATCTATAATTAATTTAAAAATGATTACGTCGCAGATTTATCCGATAATTGAAGCTTATTAACTTACAACAATAAACTGGAATTCAATTAAATCACGAATCATAACCGATAATTATAATTAAAGCTTTGTTAAATCGTCGGTTCTGTTATCTCTCATATATTCGTAATCATCCGGATATATTGAGTATTCGCTTTCGTCGGCTGTTGCAGGATCATTTTTATCTGCATTATTTTCATTATTATCTTTGCCGTTCTCATTTTTATCATTTTCGTCAACTCTGGCTTTGGCAATATCACATTCACTGGCAACATCTTCAATATCACCTTCAGCCTGTGCCTGCTTAAGCTTTTCTTCCTGCTCAAACTGCTCTTTTCGCTCTCTGATTACCTTTTCCACTGCCTCACGTCTTTCCTTCTTCTGCATTTCCTCGAACTGCTTATTTTCGCTGTCTACTCTTTTCTTCATTCTTGAATATGTCTGAAAGGCAAATAGTGCTATTAATGCAATTACAATTACCAGTACAATAATATTTTTATTATCCATTCCCATTTCACCGCCTTTCTTATTTTTAAAATATTTCTACCTATTCTATATTTTTTTAAGTTAAATATCAAAATTTTTTTAAGTTTATCATTAAATAATCTGTATCTGCGATTATGTAAAAATATCTCCCGGAATAATGAACCCCCGAATTAACTTCCGATTAAATTTTTTCTTAAAATTTAATCACTAATATTGTTACAATAAAAAATTTATTTTTTATTCATATGGACTTTTTGCATATGTTATAATTGCTCTGTAATATATGTATCAGTGTTCATTTCAGCACTCGTATTAACACACAATTTTATATTGAAAAAAGGAGGTAAATGTATGGATTTCTTGGTCGTGCTTCTGATCATGGTATTTGCCGTGGTTTTAGCCGATATCCTTGCCGAGTTCATACCGGCAATCGCAAGCCCGTTAATTAAGATTGGTATCGGTATTGCTATTTCATTTCTTCCGTTAGCGGCACATTTCCATATTTCGCATGAATATTTCCATTTAATATTCATCGCTCCACTCGTTTATTACGGTGGTATGGAAATAAGCCGTAAGGATTTGTGGAAAATGAAGGGAACTATCGCCAATATGGCTATTGTCCTTTTATTAATCACAGGTTTCATTACAGGTCTTGTACTTAGAAGCCTTATTCCACAGATTACAGTCGTAGCTGCCATAACTCTTATGTCTGCCCTCGGCTCAACGGATCATATTGCTGTTGATAACGTAGAAAAGCACAGCAATGTTCCACACAGACTCATGGAACTTTTGAAAAATGAGTCTATTTTCGCTGAAGTAACATCCGTTATTTTCCTTCAGACATGTATCAATGTAATGGGTGGCGAAGGCGCTCATTTAGATCATGCCGTACTTGAATTCCTTATGGAACTCGGTGGTGGTCTCTTAGTCGGAGCTATACTAGGTATCGGCAAGTTCTTACTTGTTCGTTTCCTTTATACTCAGGGTATTAAGAAGACTCCGCTTCACACACTTATCGGTGTTGTATTCCCATTCTTCGCATACATCATCGCTGATCACTTCCACGTAAGTGGTGTTGTTGCCATCTTCCTTGCAGGTATCATTTCTACATTTGAATATGATGAAAAGGTTGGAGAGGCTATCAGACTTGATAACGGTGCAAAGAATGTATGGAGTTTCATGTCATTTACATTGGACGGACTCATTTTCGTATACTTAGGTATGCAGATTCCTCATACACTTGAGGCTCTTATCTTCAACCATATGGAAATCGATCACTGGTGGGCACTTTGGATCATACTTATCGTATCCGGAGTTATTCTCCTTATACGTTTCTTATGGTCTCTGCTTACACTTCCAAAGTATGTATACGCAGAACAGCATCCTATTTCTAAAGTAAGGGCCGCATTACTGTTTGCAATGTCAGGAGCACGAGGCGCCATCACATGGGCTGCCATCGGAGGTATACCTGCCGTGCTTGCAAATGGTACTGAATTCCCACTGCTTGACGAAATCAGCGTTATCGCCATGGGTGTTATCATTGTTTCACTTGCAATTATCTTCCTTCCTATCGTCGCTCCTGTTGAGAATAAATCTCTTTCTCCAAGACAGATAGATGAAGCAAGAGTTAACATTTTCTTACAGGTTGCCGATGCTCTTGAAGCAGAAGCTACTGCTCAGACAAGAGCTGAAACTAACATCGTAACTTTCAGATACAGAGACTGGGCTGATGATATTCAGATGACACTTCTCGGTAACAAGGATACTACTAAGGAACTTGACAAGGTTCACGATAAGGTTATTGAGTGGAAAAAAGAGAACGTTAAAAAGCTTAAATACGACAATGTTATTGATGTAGAAGGCGTTGATCACTTCAACAGACTGATTGAAAATCAGAACCCTAATCACAGACGTCGTAGCGTAACATCCATTGCAATCAGCAACTTCTTCACAAAGCTTAAGGCAAGAAGAATTGCTAAGGCTGAGGGTAGTGATTCTGTTGTAACTAAGGATACATTTATCACAGTTACAAAATCGAACACTGAATATGTTCTTTCAAAGCTTAGAGAAGAATATGAGGCTGATCCTGCTTCTGAAGCACTTGAATTATACATCCAGAAATATGAATTTAATTTAAGCAGACTTAACTACTATATTGAATTAGACGATCCTTCAAACATTGATGAGCCGGATCTCATAAGAGTAGAAAGAAGAGCTCTTGAAATAGAGAATACTATTATTCAGGATGAATTCGAAAATGGTATCTTACCTTATGAAGATGCTAAGAAGCTTAAAACAAATGTTGCATATGCAATGCTTGATCTTAACGCTCCATCACATCACTAAGGATGGTATCGGATTTAGAATTTAATGATTTCATATTGATTGGTATCGGATTAGAACACATTAGTTCAGATAACAAAACGAATTCGTATTAATATAAATCTGATTGTAAACAAAAAGGGCCCCGGGAAACCCCGGGACCCTTTTTTTATTTGTATAAGTAACTTATATATACAATTAGCATAAGTAATTTGTGAGTAACCTGCATAAGTAATTTTACAACTTACATTTATTTCCCATCGTCTTTATCTTTTTTACGTTTCTTGAAGAATCCGAAAATATTCTCAATATCTGAAGCTACGTTTGAGGCTCTTGCATACTCATCAAACACACCTTCTTTTATCATTCTCTTTCGGTTTTCAGCTATGAGTTCATCCTTTGCATGGAGTGTTGCTGTTTCCGCAGCTTCCTGTGCAATGTCAGAAGCTATCTGACCTTTGTTTTCATTAAGAATCTGTTTCATTGTTGCCTTTGAAAAGTCTTTTTCTTCTTTGGTCATTTTATGAGTCTTCTGTGGAATTCTTCCAACCATTGAGTTGAACTGATCACCTAAGCCTTCTGATGCGAATCTGCTCTCAAATTCAGCATAATCAGCACATGATTCGCCAAGTGCAGTTATGTCATTTATAAACTGATCACATTCAGCTTTATGCTCAGGGGTTACATCCAGATAGTTATTAATAAAGTCCAGTCTGCTGTTAACACAAGCTTTTACATCATCTTTCATAGGAATTCTCCCTTCTTAAAAGAACATTTATCTCATAACTTAATTGTATAATATATAACCGCCCGGATATATCCTCTCAATGTACTATATTACTTATTTTTCTTACCAATATCAGAGAAAGCAAATTCTGTAATTCCTACAGATGGCTTCTTTGTGAAAGCTGACACAATAGGAACAATCGCAAAGCCTACAAGCATACAGAACGCACCTGCATTGATAGGTGAACGAAGGAGAACCGGTAAAATCTGAGCTCCTGTTAAGTTACCAAATAAGTCAATTAACATAAATGTAACTGAAAATACGAAGTTAACCCAGCATGCTGCCTTAGTTGTACCCTTCCAGAATAATGAGTAAAGGAATGGTGCAAGAAATGCTCCTGCAAGTGCTCCCCATGAAATACCCATAAGCTGAGCGATAAATGTAACATTTGATTTGTACTGAACAATCGCAATAATTACTGAAAGTGCAATAAATACAACAATAAGCACTCTCATAAGAAGAACCTGTGACTTGTCAGACATCTTCTTTTTCTTAGCTTCATTTACAAGGTCAATTGTGATTGTTGAGCTACTTGTAAGAACAAGGCTTGATAATGTTGACATTGAAGCTGAAAGAACGAGGATTACAACTATTCCGATAAGAATATCAGGAAGTCCTGAAAGCATTGTAGGGATAATTGAGTCATATCCGCCTGCCTTAACGTCAATCTGATCTGCGAATAATCTTCCGAATCCTCCAAGGAAATAACATCCACCTGCAACAACAAGTGCAAAGATTGTAGAAATTATTGTTCCCTTCTTGATGGCACTTTCGTCCTTAATTGCGTAGAACTTCTGAACCATCTGTGGAAGTCCCCATGTACCAAGAGATGTCAGAATTACAACTCCCAAAAGTCCGATTGGATCCGGACCAAATATACTTGCAAAGGCTCCCTGCTCTGCTCCAACAGAAGGATCACTTACCTGTGTCATTTGTGCAAATGCTGAGGCAAATCCACCCTTACCGTTAATTACTGCGATGATTACGGCAACAATACCTCCGAGCATTACAATACCCTGAATAAAGTCATTGATTGCAGTTGCCATATATCCACCTGCAATAACGTAAACACCTGTAAGTACAGCCATGATAATTACACAAATTGTGTAATCGATATTAAATGCCATACCGAAAAGTCGTGATAAACCGTTATATAAAGAAGCAGTATATGGAATAAGGAAAACGAATGTAATTATTGAAGCACCAATCTTAAGTGACTTGGCATCAAATCGTTTACCAAAGAAATCAGGCATAGTTGAAGAATTTAATGTGTGTGACATAATTCTTGTTCTCTTACCAAGGATAATCCATGCAAGAAGAGAACCAATAACCGCATTTCCTATACCTGCCCATGTGGAAGCTATACCATACTTCCATCCAAACTGTCCGGCGTATCCTACGAATACAACCGCACTAAAGTAGCTCGTTCCATATGCAAATGCTGTAAGCCATGGTCCTACTTTACGGCCTCCAAGTACAAATCCATCTACATTTTGTGCTTCTTTACGACAGTAAAAACCTACACCGATCATTACTGCGAAGAAAGCAACGAGCATAATTATTTTAAGCGCCATCTGTTCAATACCTTCCTAGTTATTACAACTCTCCAGCCTCTTCCTGCGTTAAGAGCTCAACGCCCTTAGCTCGTAAAGCGGCCTCCGCTGCTGAGTTATCTGCAACCTTAAGAATAATGTGAGCAGTATCTTTTGCTCTTCCTCCTAAGAATGCATACATATAATCAACGTCTATACCTGCAGTGTTAAGAATACTGATAGTATCATTAAGACTGCCCGGTGTGTCTCCGATTGTAATTGCAACAACAGGTGTGAGTTTACATACGTATCCCTCTTCCTTAAGTATGTTCGCTGCATTGTAGACATCTTCAACTATCATTCTTACAATACCGAACTCACTTGTTTCAGCAACATTCATAGCCTGAAGATTCACTTTATTTTCAGCGAGTACAGAAGTAAGGTTAGCGAGGGCGCCTGATTTATTCTCTAAAAATACAGAGATCTGCATAATACTCATGGTCATTTCCTCCGTTAATTATATTTTTCTCTTGTCAATGATTCTTACAGCCTTACCTTCAGATCTAATGATTGATTTAGGTGCAACAAGAGTAACATCTGCTCTGATACCGAGCATAGAGTGAAGCTCAGTTGATAATGCTTTCTGCATCTGAGTAATTTTACCTACATTATCCGTAAAGATGTCAGGTGTCATTTCAATATGTACATCTAATGTATCGTTGTTGTTCTCTCTGTCTACGATAATCTGGTAATTTGCAGCGTAACCGTTGTTCATAAGAACTGTCTCAATCTGAGTTGGGAATACATTTACACCACGAACGATAAGCATATCGTCTGTTCTTCCAAGTGGCTTTGTCATTCTTACATGTGTTCTGCCACATGAACATTTCTCTCTTGATAAAATACAGATATCTCTTGTTCTGTATCTTAAAAGAGGGAATGCCTTCTTAGAAATTGAAGTAAATACTAATTCACCCTTTTCACCATCAGGAAGAACCTCACCTGTATCAGGATCGATAATTTCAGCGATGAAATGATCTTCGTTGATGTGCATTCCGTGCTGTTCTTCACATTCAAATGCAACACCCGGACCTGATAACTCTGTAAGACCGTAAATATCATAAGCCTTAATTCCAAGAGTATTTTCGATGTCGTGTCTCATTCCCTCAGACCATGCTTCAGCACCGAAAATACCGGCCTTTAAAGGAATATCATCAGGGCCAAGGCCCATTTCCTTCATTGACTCACCAATGTAAGCCGCATATGAAGGTGTACAGCATAATATAGTTGCCTTTAAATCCTGGATGAACATAATCTGTCTCTGAGTATTTCCTGATGAAGCAGGAATTGTAAGACATCCAACCTTATGGCTGCCGCCGTCAAGGCCTGCACCACCTGTGAAAAGGCCGTATCCGTATGCTACCTGACATACGTCGTCAGCTGTACCGCCCGCTGCAACAATAGCTCTTGCACAGCAGTCGTTCCATAAATCAATATCTTCCTGTGTATAGTATGCAACAACTCTTTTTCCTGTTGTTCCTGATGTAGAATGGATTCTTACACAATCTCTCTGTGGAACGGCTAAAAGGCCGTCAGGATAGTTATCTCTGAGGAAGCTCTTTTCTGTAAACGGAAGCTTATGTAAGTCATCTACAGACTTAATATCATCAGGTGTAAGACCTGCTTCTTCCATTTTCTTTCTGTAAGGTGCAACATTGTCCCAGACATGTTTTACCTGTTCTACAAGTCTTCTGCTCTGAATGTCACGAATTACTTCTCTGTCAGCGCATTCTATATCTTTCTGAAAATAGTTACCCATCATAATCTCCTATTGATGTTAATTGATAGTAATATTTTTAATGTTTTAAATTATTCTGCCTTTTCGCCTAATTCAAATGCCTTTTTGTTTAACTCAACAAACTTGGCAGGAACTACCTGCTCAATGGCTTCAATCCAGTCTTCCTTAGGGAAATCGAAATAATGAGAAAGTCTTCCGATAAGAACGATGTTTGCAGCCTTAGGATTACCTGCCTCTAATGCAAGAGATAAGCTGTCGATGGCATCTATAGAAATGCCGTCTTCCTTAACTCTCTTTGCAATATCTTCAGGATACTTTGCAGCACCTGTAATAACAGGCATTGGGTCGATTTCCTGCTTACTTGTGATAATCTTACCTGTTGGCTTTAAATAATCTGCATACCTTGCAGCTTCAAGCATTTCAAATGAAACGATATAATCTGCTTCGCCCTTATCTACAACAGGAGAACCTACAGAATCACCGTATCTTACATATGTAACTACGCTTCCGCCTCTCTGGCTCATTCCATGAACTTCAGACACCTTTACATCGTATCCCTTGTTCATAAATAATCTTCCTAAAAGCTTACTCGCAAGGAGAGAACCCTGTCCGCCAACTCCTACGATCATTATATTTTTTGTTTCCATAGAATTACTCCTCTCCCGGATACTCAAAAGCGCCGAAACCACACATCTGAGTACATAAATTACAGCCGCTTCCTACACAGAGTGTCTCGTCTACAACAACCTTACCGTCCTTCATTGCAAGAGCAGGACATCCGATCTTCATGCATGCGCCACAACCTGTACATTTATCAGGATTAACTCTGAGAGCAGGTAACTTCTTAACTGACTTTAAGAGTACACAAGGTCTTCTTGTAATAATTACAGAAGGCTCATCTGCTGCAAGTTCTTCCTTAACAACAGCATTACATGCCTTAAGATCTAATGGATCTACAACTCTTACTCTTCTGATACCCATAGCCTTTACAAGAGCTTCAAGGTCAATCTTACCTGCGGGATCACCCTTGATGTTATAGCCTGTTGTAGGATTTTCCTGCTGACCTGTCATACCTGTAGTTGAGTTATCAAGAATAACGATAGTAGCATTTGACTGGTTATATGCAATTTCTGCAAGACCTGTCATACCTGAATGGATAAATGTTGAATCACCAATAACACCAACAACATTTTTAGGAGCATCTTCGCCGAGAGCCTTTAAGAAACCGTGAGTTGCACTTACTGACGCACCCATACAAAGTGTCATATCCATTGATGCAAGTGGCTCAGCAGCTGCAAGAGTGTAACATCCGATATCACCGATAACGATGCACTTATTTCTCTTTAATGTGTAGAAAATACCTCTGTGAGGACATCCGGGACACATAATAGGAGGTCTTACAGGTGTTTCGATATCACACTTTGACTCCTCGTCTACTTCCTGACCTGCGAGAACCTTAGCGATTAAGTTCTGAGAATACTCGCCAACCATTGGAAGAAGGTCCTTACCGTGAACATTGATGCCAAGTGCCTTGCAATGCTCTTCTACGATTGGATCCATTTCCTCAGCAACTGTAATGTCATCGAGATCCTTAGCAAATTCCTTAATGAGTTCATCCGGAAATGGGTAAGGCATTCCAAGCTTAAGAACAGAAACAGAATCACCAAATACTTCCTTAATATACTGGTAAGATGTTGAGCCTGTAATAAAGCCTCTCTTACATTCAGGATCAGCTGCCTTTTCAACACGGTTAATACCGCTTGTGTTACCCCATTCAGCAAGCTTCTTTGTTCTTTCCTCAACAAATGGATGACGGATCTTGGCATTTGCAGGTACCATTACGTACTTTGCAGGATCCTTTACATAAGGAATAGTTTCTCTTTCTTCTCTTTCACTTGTATCAACTACAGACTGTGAATGAGAAATTCTTGTACACATCTTAACGATTACAGGAGTATCAAATCTCTCTGAAATATCAAATGCAATCTTAACGAACTCTAGAGTTTCCTGTGAATCAGACGGCTCTAATACAGGAATCTTACTTGCGATTGCGTGATGTCTTGTATCCTGCTCATTCTGTGAAGAATGCATTCCCGGATCATCAGCGACACCAACAACAAGTCCGCCTCTTACACCTGTGTAAGACATTGTGAAAAGTGGATCTGCCGCAACATTTAATCCAACGTGCTTCATTCCGCAGAATGCACGCTTACCTGCAAGAGATGCACCAAATGCCGCTTCCATGGCAACCTTTTCATTTGGAGCCCACTCACAATAAATTTCTTCGTACTTAGCCGCTTCTTCTGTTATCTCTGTACTTGGTGTACCAGGATAACTTGATGCAAATGTACATCCGGCTTCGTATAAACCTCTGGCGAATGCCTTATTACCAAGCATTAATTCTTTCATAACTGCCCCCTTGGTCTCAAACATATATCAACCCACGAAAAGCATTTATTAAATATGATAAATACACAAATAGTAAAAACTTTTTGTCCGCTGACATCTAACCCAAAACTGTAAAAAAACTGATTTATTTATTTAGTATAAACTTTTTATTTAAATTATAAAATTATACAGAATAGATTATACATTTTTGTATGGTAATTAGGCAACACTAAGAAGTTTTAATATTGAACTTAATGTGTAAAACTTGTACAATTATTAGATATGTTTGATTTTGAAAAAGATATTTATAAAGATATCTGATTGACACTTAAAATATAAAGGGGTTTATCATGCCTATCACAGATCTACTTACGAGAAACGCAAAAGAATATCCTAACGAAACAGCTCTTGTGGAAATCAATCCGGAATTAAGTGAACCTTCAAGAATTACATGGAATGAGTATGAGCTTGTACAGCCAACTTCCACTGTACCTTACAGAAGAGAAATTTCATGGTCCGTATTAGATGAAAAAGCCAACAGATGTGCAAATTTACTTCTTAACCGCGGTATTAAGGCGGGACAGAAGGTTGGTATTCTTCTTATGAACTGCCTTGAGTGGCTTCCAATATACTTCGGTATCCTCAAATGCGGCGCCATCGCAGTTCCTTTAAACTTCAGATATACATCAAATGAAATCGATTACTGCGTAAAGCTTGCCGATATTGATGTATTATTCTTCGGTCCTGAATTTATCGGCCGTATGGAAGCTATTGCAAATGACTTAAGCAAGGAGACTATTTTATTCTATGTAGGAAGTCCTGCTCCATCGTTTGCTGAGGATTACTTCCACTGGGTTGCCAACTTCAGCAGTATCGCTCCTAATATAGAGCTTAAAGATGACGATAATGCCGCAATCTACTTCTCTTCAGGAACAACCGGATTCCCTAAGGCTATTCTTCTTAACCACAAGGCTCTTATGCAGTCTGCTGAAATGGAAGCAATTCACCATGAGACAACTCATGATGACGTATTCTTATGTATTCCTCCTCTTTACCACACAGGTGCTAAAATGCACTGGTTCGGTTCACTTTACACAGGAGGAAAGGCCGTATTATTAAAGGGTAATAAACCAAAGAGTATATTTGATGCAGTTTCAAGAGAGCACTGTACTATCGTATGGCTTCTTGTTCCATGGGCACAGGATATTCTTGCCGCAATCGAAGACGGAACAATTAAGCTTGAAGATTATGACTTAGATCAGTGGAGACTTATGCACATTGGAGCTCAGCCTGTTCCACCAAGTCTTATTAAGCGCTGGAAGGGTTACTTCCATAACCATAAGTACGATACAAACTATGGTTTATCAGAGTCTACAGGTCCGGGATGCGTTCACCTTGGAATGGAAAATATCCACAAGGTTGGTGCTATCGGTATCCCCGGCTACAGATGGCAGGTTAAAATCGTTGATGACGCAGGAAATGAAGTTGAAAACGGCGAAGTTGGCGAGCTTTGTGTAAAGGGTGACGGTGTAATGGTTGAATATTACAAAAACCCTAAGGCTACAGCTGAGACGCTTAAGGACGGATGGTTATTTACAGGTGATATGGCACGTCAGGACGAGGACGGATTCATTTACCTTGTAGACAGAAAGAAGGACGTTGTTATCTCTGGTGGTGAAAATATTTACCCTGTTCAGATTGAAAACTTCCTTTCATCACACCCTGATATCCTTGATGTTGCCGTAATCGGAACTCCTGATGAGAGATTAGGTGAAATCACAACTGCCATTATTAAGTTAAAAGAAGGCAGAACATGTACAAAGGAAGATATCGACAAGTTCTGTGAGGATCTTCCAAGATATAAGAGACCAAGAAATATTATATTTGCTGACGTTCCACGTAACCCTACAGGTAAGATTGCTAAAACTGTTCTCAGAGAAAGATATGCAGGAACAAGACTTGTAGAAAAACAGAGCGAAGGATAAATAAATCGGTAACATATATACTTGCCGCTCTTTTCCGTTTACATAATGTTACATAAAAATACCCCTTCAGCCGGGTCACCATCCGGCGGAAAGGGTATTTTTTATGTATATTTTTATATTATTATATTAACTTAAATAAATTTTACGGCAGTTCCGTATGCAATAACTTCAGCAGCCCCCTGAACGATAGATGAAGTTCCAAATTTTACATTTACAACTGCATCCGCTCCTAATCGCTGTGCTTCCTCAATCATTCTTTGAATAGCAACATTTCTTGATTCATTCATCATCTCAGTATAACCCCTAATTTCACCACCTACAAGCCCTTTAAAGCTGGCAGCAAAATCTCTTCCAATATGTTTGCTTTGGACCATCGTTCCCTGAACAAGTCCTATCGTTTCAAGATTTTTCCCCGAAATGTAATCTGTATTAACTATTATCATAATTCATCTCCTTATGAAGATATATACAATTTATCTCTGCATTCTTTACAAATATTCATATTTATATTTTTCTTTGCAAATGTGAACTTATCAATTTAATAGATATATAAAATATGCTGTATAGCCGATCAGGAAGATAATTCCTGCATATCTTCTTAGAGCTTTATTAATTAGACAGAACACCAACAGCAATACACTTGCTCCGATACTTATAATTGTATCTATTATAAATGACGAAGCGAAAGGAATAGTTGTTATAAGTCCAGAAATTCCGACAATAAATAATATATTAAAGATGTTACTTCCTACAATATTACCTATAGCAATATCAGCATTGCCTTTTTTAGCTGCAGTTACAGATGTGAATAATTCAGGAAGAGATGTACCCAAGGCTACTACGGTAAGTCCGATGAACCTTTCGCTGGCACCGAAGAATCTTGCAATTTCAGTTGCTGAATTAACAGTAATCTGACTTCCGAAGATGATAACCACAACACCGATTACTGTAAGTATAATCAATCCTAAAATACTCTTAGGCTTTCTGTGATGTTCTTCCGGCAGGTCTTCTTCCACACTTTTCCCTCGTTTAGCCTGTCTAAACAGATAAATCATATATACCGCAAATAATCCTAAAAGTATAAGAGCATCAACAAATGTAATATTGCCATCCAAACCTAACAACAAAAGCACTACTGTTATAGCTATCATAAAAGGAATTTCAACTTTAATTGTTCCTCTTGCAACCGCTATTGGAACCATCGTTGCCGTAATACCGAGAATAATAAGGATGTTGAGAATGTTACTACCTACAATATTTCCTATTGTAATATCAGCACTTCCGCCTACAGATGATGAAATACTAACCGCTGCCTCAGGAGCACTTGTTCCCATGGCAACGATTGTAAGTCCTATAACTATCTGTGGAATTCCGAATCTTGTAGCAATTCCGGCCGCACCACTTACGAACCAGTCGGCACCCTTGATAAGCATGGCGAAACCTAATGCTAATAAAAGAAATTGAACAAATATCATAATTCAAACCTTTCTAAAAAACGAGACCTCCACATAATTTCAATTAAATTCCACTTTGGGAAATAAAACTGAAATTATGTAAAAGTCTCGCTAATTATTTATTGACCGGGCTTTTATGCCGCGTTGACGATCTAATAAACATAAACTCGCGTTTATGCAAGCTACTCCCCTTTACAAGGTCATATTTATATTACATTTATAAATTAAAGCAATTATAAATATATGTCAATGCAATAAGTCATATACAACATAAATAATATGTATATGACTTAAATGCATACACACACCAAATGGATAAGTGCCCGTTACTCACTTATCCATTAATATGTAAAATCACATGCAAAAATGTAATTTAATATTACTTAAGAACCTTCTCCATGGAAGTATACTGTGGAACCATGCCGAAATCCTTATAGAATTCTAAAGCTCCGGGATTTAACTCCCATACATGGAGTTCGATATTGTAGCATCCGCACTCTTTTGCGTAATCCTCAGCGTACTGCATAAGTGCCTTTCCAACTCCCATTCTTCTTGCTTCAGCATCCACGCATACATCATCATAGTAAGCATATTTTCTGTCAGACATTTTCTGGTCGTCCTTAAACTCACCAATCTGAAGGAATACGTAACCGAGAATCGGCTCACCCTTTCTGTCTTCTTTCTGAGCAACAAATATAGGAGCATCTTCATTTGCTATAATTCCTTCAATCTGCTCAGGAGTATATTTTGTGATATTTCTCTTGAAAATATCAGGCCTTTTTGATGAATGTACATAATTTGCCTGATGAAGAAGTCTTATTAATTCAGGGATATCTTCATTTACAGCTTTTCTTATAATCATATGCCGCCAGTCTTTCATAATATCATTTTACAATCTTAGTTCCAGTTCTGCCCTCAAGTGCATTCTTTGCATCGCTTAGAGCACAGATATATGCAATTCCATTTTCCACGCTTGTAACAAAATCTATACACGCAGTAACCTTAGGAAGCATGCTTCCCTTTGCAAACTGCTCTTCTTCGATATATTTTGCAGCTTCACCAACTGTCATGCAGTCTAATTTTTCTTCATTTTCTTTGCCGTAGTTAAGGCATACCTTATCAACAGCTGTAAGAATCATAAGAACATCTGCATTGAGCTCCTTTGCAAGAAGTGATGCTGACTTATCCTTATCGATAACAGCCATAACACCCTTAGGTCCTTTTTTAGTTCTTATAATAGGTATACCGCCACCACCTACAGTAATAACGATATTTCCAAGGTCACTTAACTGCTTTACAGTAGGAAGTTCCACGATTTCCTTTGGACTAGGTGAAGCTACAACTCTTCTGTATCCACGTCCTGCATCCTCAACATAAATGGCACCGTGAGAAGCTGCTAGATCTTCAGCCTCTTCCTTTGTATAGAATCTTCCAATCGGCTTTGTAGGATTGTTAAATGCTTCATCCTTTTCATCTACAATAACCTGTGTGATTATTGTAGAAACATTTTTATTAATATGTCTTATTTCAAGTTCGTATCCGATTGCCTGCTGAAGGTGATAGCCAATGTATCCCTGAGACATGGCTCCACACTCAGGGTACGGCATCATAGGAATCTTTTCGTCCTCTGAAGATGCGAGTTCCATAGCCAAATGTATCATGCCTACTTGAGGTCCGTTACCATGGACTATGATTACTTCATTTCCCTGCTCAACGATATCCACTATTGCTCTGGAAGTGTCCTTAACAAGCTCCAACTGCTTTGTAGGTGTGTTGCCAAGTGCATTTCCACCGAGCGCCAATACAATCCTGCTCACTGCTGTTTCCTTTCCTTTGCCGTATAACTTATATTCTTATTCCAATATGGTATTATTTAGCATACTTAGTTTATACTTAGATTGCATTTTTTCGCAAGCCTTACAGTTGTATTATTATAAAAACATTTACAATAAACCCTTTCGACATTTCTTTTATGTAAAAATCATATTTTCGTAAATTGCAATATCTTTAATCGGCCTATCTCAAATACGATTCTAATGTAACCGATCCAATTTGAATTTTTTAAAAAAATTATACAATATTAAAATCACTTATATATAATTAAACCTCTGTATATACAGAGGTTTTTGTATTATTAACATAATAATTCTATGACTTTATAACCATCTAATAAATATCACAGCATTATATAATCAAATTATAGCTGACGTCTCAAATCCACCCATTTTTCTTACATCTCCTGTAATCCCATGCATTTTTCCAATGCATGTTTGTGGGATGATTATTATCATTTGCAATCTTATAATTCCAATATATGTTCCCCGACGAAATATTCCATGCATCTGTTTGGAGTTTATAAATTTGTCTATATCTCTTCCTTTTTTCCTTATTTACCAATCTTCTTACAGATTCATTATTTTCATATGCAATAAGAAATTCTCTTTCACTATAATTTGTACCAAGAATATGATTAACTCTATCTCTGCAAAAATATATTGCGTCATTGGCATATGAGACGCTTATACACCATTCGCCTATTATTAATGGTGTATATATACTTGCTAATTTTATCCTCAACTTCTCAATGGCAATATAAATCTTGTGATAAATCATTGACTTATATGGGATAATATTGCTTACAGACTGCATATAATCATCATTGGATTTAGTTTTATCATATTTATTCACACATTTGAACGGATTTAATATATTTATAACCGATAAAAATTGTTTGTTGTGAAATGGGATAAAACTTTCCATTGCAGAAAGATAAAAATGTGAGTCTAAATAAACATTTTTCATATTATTGCTTACAAAAAAATCTCTCCAGGCTTCTAACCTAAAACCATCATGAAATATAACAACTTTACTAACAGGCATATACTCCCTTATGGCCTTATAAGCATTAATATAAAACCTTTTAAGAAACGAAATAGGTATTCCGGAAGATCCATATGCTTCTTTTTTATCTTTTGCTCTGTTTTTAGTAGGAGATGTGGCAAATGCCAATTGACCAATAGGTTCATTTAATACCTCTATACCAAACAATGCCTTTCTTTTACCGTACCGTTTTGCCAGCCTTCTTAAAACAGATATTACAAACGAAACCTCTTTAGGGTTCTTATGAAACTTACAAACACCCATTATTCCTCCGTTATCATATCCGTTCTGCCCAAGAGGTGCAGTATGAAGATCTATAATAATCTTAAGCTTATATTTTTTTGCCCAATCAAATGCCTTGTCCAAATATTCGACACATCCGATAAATGGTTTTCTATCACCAAATATAAAATACGGAACAGGAATTCTTACCATGTTTAGACCATATTTCCCACTTATTATTTTAAAATCTTTCTCTGTAATAAAAGTTTCTCGATGTTTTGTTAATCTTTCCTTTAATTCATTTTGATTTAATTCTCTTGCAAGCCATGTTTCATCTTCTGCATATGTATTTTTAAATGGCATTTCATCTATCCATTTCTCGAGAACAAGCCAACCCCCAAGATTAACACCTTTTATTTTTTTTATTTGCTTCATATGTTCCACCATCCTGAGAATATTAAAGTCATAAATATCTGTAATATAGATGATTATAATCCGTAAACCATATTTAAGTCATTAAAAAAACAGCTACAAACTCTACATATTATGAAAGAATAAATGTATAGTTTGCAGCTATATAAAAATATATTATTTTAAATCATTTTATAATTAAAGTTCTGTTTTCCAAAGTCCATGAAGATTGCAATATGCATATGCACCTAAAACTTCGTCACCATCACAGATAGCGAATGTAGCCTTTGGCTCTTCACCTGGGTTAAGAACTACTCTCTGGTTACCGTGCTTTGTTACAAGAGCAACCCATTCGATATAATGCTTTTCTTCCATTGGATGTAAAACTGTGCCAACAGTAACATTAACCTTATTGCCATCAACTTCAATAACAGGTAAATGCTTTTCTACTGATGCCTCTACTGTATTAGGGATTAATTCCTTCATAGGCTCGCCACAACATGAAACAACAGCGCCGCCCTTAACCTCAGCCATCATTCTTCCACAATGCTCACATACATAAAACTTCATAATATTTATCCCCCTTAGATTATTAAATGTACAATCAATATGACCTGAATATATTAAAAAGCCTACTTAATATCTCAAAATACAGGTCATATTCTTGTCTAAGATATTACTAATTATAACAACTTTAAAAGTAAATTTATAGTTTTTATTCTTGTTTACACGGCTATAATACAATAATCATTCCTATTATTCTATGGACAAATTTGTATTTGTGTATATTTAATTGTGCAATACTGTATTGTATCAAACACAAGATGCAGTATACAAAAAAGACGGGTCTGAATTCATATCACGAACATTTTCAAACCCGTCTTTATGTATTAAATTATATCTAATTTTTTGATTCAGAAAATTATTGTTCACTCGGAACGTTTTCCTCTTCCCAGCAGTCTGTCTTACCCTTCAGGCCGACATCTTTACTGCAGAAGTATGTCTTATCACCAAGTCGTTCTTTTTTATTCAAATCCTTAAGAGTTCTGAACACCTGTCTTGATAATATAAACAATACAGGAATATTAATTATGGCCATAAGCCCCATACATACGTCAGAAATATCCCAGAGGAGTCCTACCTCTAAGCCTGATCCTAAGAATATAATGCCCGCACATACAAGTCTGAAGAAAATCATGAACTTTCTGCTTGGTTCCTTCTTTCCATTTAAATATGTAAGAAGGTTATCACAATAGAAACAGTTTCCGAGTAATGTTGTAAATGCAAATAAGCACATTGCAATTACTATAAAGTATGGACCAAATGTTCCAAGTGACTGTTCAAGAGCCATCTGAACATAAGGTGCACCCTTGATGTCAGGTGTTGGAACGATTCCTGAACTCATACACATCATAGCTGTTGCAGTACATAAGATAAGTGTATCGATGAATACTGATAACATCTGAATAAGTCCCTGCTTTGCAGGATGTGAAGTATCAGCCGCTGCAGCAGCATTTGGTGCAGAACCGATACCGGCTTCATTTGAATAAAGACCTCTTTTGATCCCCTGCATTAAAACAGATGCACCAAATCCGGCAAATATTGCCTTAAAGTTAAATGCCTCTGCAAAAATAGTTCCGAATACCATTGGTAAATTTCCTGCATTTAAAATGATTACAAGAATAGAAATACCAACATAAGCGATACCCATAGTAGGAACGATTTTTGATGTTACCTTTACAATTCTCTTCTCACCACCGAGAAGGCACCATCCTGCAACGATTGCTAAAATTCCACCGATTACCCATGGTGTAATGTCAGCATTGTAGAATGGGAAAATTGCAAATGTTGTCTGAAGATTGTATGAAGCAAGCATGTTGAAACCAAATGCATATGTAAGAAGCATTGCAATACAGAATAATACCGCAAGCACCTTGAAGTTAAGTGCCTTCTCAATATAATATGCTGGTCCACCGATGAACTTACCTTCCTTACCCTTAACCTTGTAAATCTGGGCAAGTGTACTTTCAGCAAATGCTGAAGCACCACCAATAAATGCTATAATCCACATCCAGAATACACTTCCGTATCCGCCGACACAGATAGCAACAGAAACACCGATAATGTTACCTGTACCTACTCTTGATGCAGTAGACACCATAAGGGCCTGGAAACCCGATACGGAATTTTCCTTGTGATTTTTTGGTTTTTCTTTTAAATACTTAATCGCCTTGCCAAAGAGTCTGAACTGAGGGAACTTTGATGCAACCGTAAAATATATTCCGGCTGCCAGTAACATAATAATCAGTATCCAGTCATACATTGCAGAGCTTATCGCACTAATAATATTGCTGATCATGGAAATTCTCTCCTCTCTTAATAAACTTGACTATAATATCATTTTTACACTTTTTTTACAATCTTTTAACACTTTTGTTTGAATTTTTGTAAAGGCCTGTTTATGCCTTAATCTTCTCTATTGTGTTAAAATAGCGAAAGTGAAATTTCAAAGGAGATATTATGAAAGAGAAAATAAATGTATTTGAATACAGCAGAGAAATTCTTGAAGCTCTTAATAAAGGAATACTTATAACTTCTAAATATGAAGATAAGGTAAATACAATGACCATATCCTGGGGCGCTCTTGGAATAGAATGGTCAAAGCCAATGTTTACCATTTACGTAAGAGAGCACAGATTTACAAAGTCTCTCTTAGATAAAAATCCTGAATTTACTGTAAATGTTCCATTAGGTGATTATGATAAGAAAATTGTCGGACTTGCAGGAGTAAAAAGCGGTCGTGACATGGATAAAATAAAGGAGCTTGGATTAACACTTGAAGAGCCTGAAACAATATCAGTTCCGGGAATAAAGGAATTCCCACTTACTCTTGAGTGTCGCGTAGTTTACAAACAGCAGCAGGAATCAGAAATGCTCCTTCCTGAATATAATGAAAAATTCTATCCACAGGATGTGGACGGATTATTCCACGGAGCAAACAAGGATTACCATGTAATGTATTTTGGTGAGATTGTGGATGCGTATATAATAAAGCAAACTGCATACACAAAAAAGGATGCCACCTTTTAGCAACTTCCTGTGTTAATGCTTTCTGCTCCTCATCATAGCTTTGAAGCATTTTAGAAAAGCGTTCATCGGAGAGAATGCCGCTTGCGTTTTGCTCGAAAACCTTTTCAATAAGCCTGTCGATTTCGGCGATTCTCTTTGTGCCTTGTTCAACCGCCAGCTCCAGCCTTTTGTGTTCTTTCTGACGCATAGCGTTGATTTTCTTTGCAAGCATATACAGAAATACCGGCATCTATCTAAAAGCCGTCTTTGATACAAGTCCATTTGCGGAAATGAGCAGAAAACGGCTTAAAATAAGGGCATTTATGCTGTTTTCAACGCTACTGCGGAAGTTTTTTTCGGTATTGCCGATGCGGTGGATTATTCGACAATGGCGGTTTGAACCCGTCCGCAGTTAAAATAAAAAGGTTGAGTGATACATCGCCACATATAAGCCGCATAGAACCTTGTCATACAAAAGGCGAAGGGGAAACGGAAATGCTCCTATCTGCCTCGCCAAAAAGAAAAATGTGAAACGGGGGCGAAGCAATGAACCGTCCAAGCGGCTTGAAAGCAAATCGACCGTTGCTTTTTCTTCCTGCCGCGAAAACAGCCGAAAGTGACCACCAAATGCAGGATGTGTACAGGCTGAACAAAACTGCATGAATTGACTTCACTTAAATATGACACAGCCCTGATCATGGAGAAAAATCTGCAAATATATCCTCTGTTTCGGATACTGCCGGACGAATATGCAACACCGTCTCCCGATTATTGATCGCAGATGAATTTGACAACCCCGAAAAAACTTCGTGCAAGGTCGTCCGTGTGGGCTTACTTTTATTCGGATATTCATATATAATGTATTATGTTGAGTATTATCCATGCGGAGGTGTGGTATGAACGGGATCAAGGGATATATATCCATTCAGGAGGCGTCCTACCGTTGGGGCGGATCCCAGGCGCGTCCCGGTTCGGGCGTTCATGGGCGATCCCGGAAAACGCGAAAAAGCCGTCCGACCCGCGCTTTCAGGAACAGTGCCGCGATTCCGGCAGGACAAGCACCTGACAGACTCCCGGCTACATTTGAATCAGCCGCAAAAAGGAAGTGAACGCTATGACCTGCGACGAGAGCTTATACCGCCAATATCTGAACGGCGACGACGAAGGGCTTAATGCCCTGATGAAAAAATACGGCGAACCGCTGACGCTGTACATTGACGGCTATCTGCACGACGTTCACGAGGCGGAGGAGCTGATGCTGGATGTTTTCGCCTATCTGTTCACGAAAAAGCCCCGCATCCGGGACGGCGGCTTCAAGGCGTATCTCTATAAGGCGGCGCGGCACATGGCGCTGCGCCATAAGAGCAAACGAAAGGCCCTGTTCAGCCTCGATGCGCTGACCGGCGAGCCGGAGGAACGGCTGTTGGCGGAGGAGGTCATACGGACGGAAGAGCGCAACCGCGTCCTGCATTTCTGCATGGGCGAAATGAACCCGGACTATCGGGAAGTCCTGTATCTCACCTATTTTGAAGGCATGAGCTACGCGCAGGCGGCGGAGGTCACGGGAAAAACGGTGAAGCAGATCACCAATATGGTGTATCGTGGAAAAAAGAGCCTGCGAAGGCTCTTAGAACGGGAGGGAATCACTAATGCGCAGTCATGAAGAGCGTGTCGCGGAGACGAAGCGGCGCATTGCCAAAATTGAGCGGGAGAAACGGTTGCGGCGCAATACGGTCACCATGGCTTCCGCCGTGGCGGCGTGCCTTGTGCTGCTCGTCGGCGTGTCTCTCGCCATGCCCGGCATTGCCGCGAAAATACAGTCAGGCGATTATTCCGGCTTTGAAACGGCGGCCAGCATCTTTCACGGCGGCGCGGCTTTGGGATACATTGTCATCGGGCTGCTGGCGTTTCTTCTGGGCGTGTGCGTGACCATTCTGTGCTTCCGGCTGCGGCAGATGAACCGGGAGGGCGAGCAGGACAGGGAAAGCGAGGATACGCATGGAGCTGATTGAGAACCTGCTGCAACTGCTTGTCACGTTCGTCGGCGCGCTGCTTTCGGGTATCTCCTACCGGAAAAGCCACAGGCAGGCGTATTTCCTGTTGCTGTGCTTCTACGGCTGCTTTGCCCTCGGTGCACTCTACTGGACGCTGTACCTGCTGCTGTTCGATACCACGCCGCGAGTCTTTTATGTGTCGGAGTTCGGCTGGGTGGCGAGCGTGATTTTCCTGCGCATTTTGCAGGCCACGCTCACCGGAACAGATGAGCGCGCCTTCCGCTGCCGCAGGGCATGGCTTGCGCCTGCGTTCGGCGTGCCGCTGCTGGCGTTCTACTGCACCTTCGGGGACATTCTCTCCAACCTGATCTGGTGCGGCATGATGATATGGCTCTCCTTCTGCGCCATCCGGGGGCTGGTCTACGCCAAGGGGCAGACGGATACGGCGCGGAATATGCGGTACTTTCACATCGGCGTGCTGTGCTTTGCGTTCGCGGAGTACCTGCTTTGGACGGCGGGCTGCTTTTGGCCGGATACTTCTCCCGCAAGTCCCACCTTCTGGTGTGATATACTGCTGACGCTTGTGATTCCGGGGCTGCTGCCCGCCACGAGAAAGGCGGTGGACGCATGACCTATATTGAAAACATCTTCATCTGCATAGTATCTCCCCTGCTGGTTGCTGCTTTATGCATGGGCAGGCGGCAGCTACGCTTCTTCCTGTTCTGCATCGCCGGGATGGGGGTGTGTCTACTTTCGGCCTATATCAACACCTTCCTTGCGGCGGTATGCCGGGCGGACGCCCTTGCCGCCACGGCGGAGATTGCACCGGTTGTGGAAGAAATCATGAAGCTGCTGCCACTGGTGTTCTATTTGCTGGTGTTTGATCCGGATGGCGATAAAATCAAGGCTGCTGCCATCACGATTGCCCTCGCCTTCGCCACCTTTGAAAACGTCTGCTATCTCATTCAGAACGGAGCGGACCGCTTTTCCTTTATCTTCTTCCGGGGCTTTGGCACGGGAGCCATGCACGTCCTCTGCGGTCTGATCGTGGGCGACGGGCTTGCCTACACATGGCGCCGGACGTGGCTGAAGGTCGCAGGCACCTGCGGGCTGCTGGGCGCGGCCATCACCCTCCACGCCATATACAATCTGCTCATCGCCTACGGCGGCGCGGCACAGTACATCGCCTACGCCCTGCCGGTGCTGCTGGTGGCGGCGGGAAGATGGTCCGCTTTCCGCTTATCGCAGAGGAAATAACTGAACATTTACTCCCTGAGAGCTGCTTTTGGGCGGCTCTCAAATTTTTTTGAAAAATTTTGCGTTTTGGGTGAGAGTTTTTTCGATTTTTTGTACCTATATAAGTGAAGGGGTTTTTAAGCCGCATTTCAAAAAATCCAGAGAGGAGGTTCAAGCGAAATGTACGATGCCGCAAAACGGGTCGCACTCGTCAAGCAGCGGGTGCGGGAAAACACCCGCCGGAGGCAGCGGCGCGGCATCTATGGACTGAGTGCCGCGTGTATGCTGCTGTGCACGGCGCTGATGCAGGCGGCGGACACATTTGCAGTGCAGGGACAGACCGCCGCATGGGGCGTGTTCGGCGCGATGCTGCTGCGGGAGGACGCGGGCGGCTATGTGCTGGTGGGCGTTGTCTGCTTTGCAGCAGCGGTGGTCATCACCGCGCTGTGCTTCCGGCTCAGGAAAAGAGAAAATCAGAAAAAAGGCAGGGCAGATAAGCCGAACCGGCATGAACAGGAGGAGAAAAGCCAATGAAGAAACGAATACTCAGCATCCTGCTGCCGACAGCGACCTTTACTGCGGGTGAGCTTCGCCGTGATAAACAATTCCGAACGGAGGGAAGAAGATGAAAACAGGGAAAAAACTACTCACAGGCTCACTTTTGGCGCTTTGCGCCGCTCTATTGGTGCTTTGCATCGTGCTTGCCGCAGGATGGAGCAAGGCGGCAAAAACCGACACTGCACTGCCGGAGGTGCGGAACAACGGCACGGCGATCCAGTGGAAATACAGCGATGAAACCGATTGGCGCGGCCTTGTGGCGCTTACCGAGCTGCGGGGCGCTGCCGGAGAAGCCGGCAAGGACGGAGCAGACGGAAAGAACGGTGTCGACGGAAGAAATGGAACAGACGGAAAAGACGGCATTAACGGTACCGACGGAAAAGACGGTACAAACGGAAAGGACGGCATTAACGCCAAAAACATAGAAGTGCAGCGAGCCGAAACCCACATACAGTGGCGTTACGAGGGCGGCGAGTGGCAGAATCTTGTAGCGATAGCCGATATTACAGGTCCTACCGGGCAGAAAGGCGCAGATGGAGCAAACGGAAAAACACCGGAATTCCGTGTAAGCGAAAACACCCTGCAATGGCGCTATGTCGGCGATGAAATATGGCTGAACCTTTACGATCTTTCGGTTTTGAAAGGTCTTGACGGTAAGGACGGAACAAACGGCATAAACGGACAAAACGGATCCGATGGCAAAGACGGCAACACCCCCTTCATCGGCGAGAACGGCAACTGGTGGATCGGAGAAACCGATACGGGAGTGAAAGCCGCAGGTGTTGACGGAGAAAAAGGAGATAAAGGAGACGTCGGTGAAAAAGGAGATAAAGGTGACAAGGGAGATAAGGGCGACAAAGGCGACCCCGGTCAGAACGGCGGAAGCTCCGGGTATTTTCATGCAAAAGCGTCAGTAGGGACGGCTCTTCTTCAAAACCATTCCGCAAGAATTGGATTTACTGAAAAAATAAACAGAGGCGGTCTGATTTCAGCTTCCCCAAATGAAATTACGCTGAAAAAGGGGCATACATACAATGTCATCATAAGCGGCTCTCTGGGAGTCGGCTCGAACGCTTCCGACAAAACCGGTTATTATTGCATCCAAATGACAGACAGCAGTGAGGATGCAGATTTTTGCAGGAATATCACACGCATAAAACGAGATGGAGCAAAACTTCCGTATAGTAACGACTATCATTCCTTTAACTTCAACAGAATGTATGACGCATCAGCCCGAGATATAACATTGAAATTTTTATTTGAGCAATCGGAATACAATACACTTCTTGTGGAGTTCAGTGGCACCATTACGATCACCGCTCTTGACTGAGCCGACATATACGAAAACGGAGGGAACAGGAAATGAAAAAACGAATACTTAGTATCCTGCTGCTGTGCTGCATGGTGCTGACGCTGCTGCCGACAGCGGCCTTTGCTGCGGGTGAGCTACCGGATGTCAAACTTTCCGTCCCAACGACGTTTGACAAGATAGTGGACCTTACGGAGCAGAACAAAGAATTGAAAATCAAGGACAGCAAGACCTATCTGATCAAGGGATCCACAGATCCGAACTGGTATTTTCAGTACCGGATCAAAATTGATGGCAAGAACAATACACCGCACATCTTTCTGGACGGCGTCCGCCTTCAGGCACCAGAGGACGGCCGGCCCTGCCATCGAGCTTTACGGCGGTGCCTCTGCCTGTCTGTACTTTGTCGGCGGGGACAGCGAGCTGGTCGGCGCGGAGAACTTCGCCGCGCTGCAGAAAAACAAAACCGATGGTTATCTCCGGGTTCTGGTGAAGACGGGGACGAAGCTCACGTGTGAAGGCGGCAGGTATGGCGCTGGGATCGGAGGCTCAAAGGTCGGAATTAAGAAATTCTCGCAGGGACACGGCGTGAACCTTCATTTCGGCTCTCTGGCGACGGATATCTATGGCGGTGAGATTTCTGCGATCAGCGGCGTATACGGTGCGGGTATCGGCGGCGGTCAGGGCGGCGTCGGCGAGCAGATTTATGTGTATTCCGGCAAGCTGACGGTGCGGTCCGTTTCGGAAGGCGCAGGGATCGGCGGCGGTCAGGGCGGCCCCGGACGCTTTATTTATATCAAGGGTGGCACGGTGAATGCCGGCAGCGAGTCAGGCGGAGCAGGAATCGGCAGCGGCGATCAAGACGGACAGAACAAGTCGGAAGATGCGCATCATATCGAGATTTCCGGTGGAACGGTCGAAGCTTGGAGTAACTATGCCGGCGCAGGAATCGGTGGCGGAAGAGGCGGTTCGGGCTGTGACATTTCCATCACCGGCGGCGTGGTGAGGGCGCAGGGCTACTGGGGCGCGGGCATCGGCGGCGGCATGAACGGCGACAGCGGGAACATTCTGATCAAGGACACAACGCTGACTGCGCAGTCCATTCCGCTTTATCCGGACCCCCATTATTATGAAGACGATGCCATTAGAGGTGGTCCTGCAGTCGCGGTCGGAAGAGGCTCAAACCGGGCGCACTATTGGGCAGTGATGCAAGATCAGGAATTTGCAATAACTATAGAAGAGAACATCAAAATCGGAGCCTCGGACGGGAAGTCCGTGTGGCTGAGCGCGACAGGGTGGCAGTGGCGCCGCAACCAGGGACGGCATAAGAAGGACTGGGACACCACAACGGAGCTCCTTATCCCCAACGAAAATGGGCGCGTGGACCTGCAGCGGCTGAGCCTGCCGTATGCCTACAATTACGGCAGAGTAATCAGCAAGCTGGAGCTGCGCTGCGAGGAAAGCACATGTAACCATGAATTTGGCTGGGCGAACAGGGACGGCTGCCACATCTGGGCCTGCATGAAGTGCGGCGCACGAGACCCAGCCGCGGAAATGTCCAAGCAAAACGGAAAGCACATTCCCGGCGACTGGAGCAATCAAAAGCAGCTCTGCACTGTGTGCGATCATGTGCTTGAGAGGGACACGAAAGCCCCGGTTATGGAAACTCTGACGGACGGCGAAAGATACACCGTCGAGGATACTCTCGATGGAAAGCCCGGCGCGTACACCTTCACCGTGAGCGACCCGGCTGCATCGGGAGAGACGTCCTCCGGCATCAAGTCAGTGACCATCAACGGCGAACCGCAAGACGGCCCCACCTATCATCTCCCCGCGCCGGATGGCGACGACAATGACCCGGGAGCGAAATATACCGTGGTCGCGACTGACAACGCGGGAAACGAAACTACGGCGACAGTCAGAACATACAGGCAGCACCACGTGAAGGTCATCAGCCCGGACGGCAACGGAACGGCTTCCGCATCTCCTGACAAGGCCGTGGCTGGTACGGAAATCACCCTGACCGCAACGTCCAAAGAGGACTACCGCTTCAAGGAGTGGCAGGTTGTATCTCCGGCAGGGCTTGTAATCACCAACAACAAGTTCACCATGCCGAACAGCAATGTGGAGGTCAAAGCTATCTTCGAGGAGGACGAGCCTCCTGCACCTACCGAGCATACCGTCAGATTCAATGCCAACGGTGGCGGCGGCACAATGGCAGATGTCACCGGCGTTTCCGGCAGCTACACCTTGCCCGCCTGCGGTTTTACTGAACCGAAAGACAAGCAATTCAAGGGCTGGTCAACCGGTGCCGACGGTTCGGTTATTTCCGGCACGACCTATGAAGTAAGCTCGGATACTACCTTCTATGCAATCTGGGAGAGTAAAGAGTATTCCATCATCGTAACAGACGGCAAAGCGACAATCGGTGCAGGAAGCGAAATCAGTAAAGCGACGCAAGGCACAACCATTACTCTGACCGCAAATGCGGCTCCTGACGGTAAGGTGTTTGATAAGTGGGTAGTAGAAAGCGGCAGCGCTACTCTCGAAGATGCGAACAGTGAAACCACTACTTTCATAATGCCTGACAGTGAAGTCAGCGTGAAAGCGACCTACAAGAACGCACCGCATACCCATACCTATGATCAGGAAATTCAGAAGCCGGAAACCCTCAAGTCGGCTGCCGACTGCACCAACGATGCAGTATATTTCAAGAGCTGCTCCTGCGGAGAGATCAGCACAACAGAAACCTTTACGGCAGCAGGTACACAGCTCGGGCACGCATGGGCAAGCAATTGGAGCAAGGACACAGACAATCATTGGAAAGAATGCTCTCGCTGCCACGAAAAGAAGGACGAGGCGGCTCACGATTACGGCAGCGATAACATCTGCGACACCTGCGGATATGACAAGACCGTACCGCATACGCACAATCTGACCCTCGTTCCCGCAAAGGCTCCTGCTTGCACGGAGAAAGGCAACACGGCATATTATACCTGCGACGGCTGTGACAAGTGGTTTGAGGATGCAACCGGTGCATCCGAAATTACCGACAAGACAAGCGTAATCCTTGCGGCAACAGGTCATAGCGCTTCCGACTGGAAGTACGATGCCGACAACCACTGGCATGAGTGCTCCTGCGGAGATAAGGCCGATAAGGCGGCGCACGACTTCAAGTGGGTTGTTGACAAGGAAGCGACCGCAACTAAAAAGGGTTCCAAGCATGAAGAATGCAAGGTTTGCGGCTACAAGAAGGCGGCAGTTGAGATTCCGGCTACCGGCTCCACAACAAAACCGACCGATCCTACGCAAACCAACCCGAGCACCGGCGCAGAAAGCCCGAAAACCGGCGACAACAACAATCTTATGCTGTGGATCGCACTGATCTTTATCAGCGGCGGCGCAGTGATCAGCATCACCGTTTACAGCAAAAAGAAGAAAGAAAACGCTGAATAAATCAGCTGCGAACCTTTGAGCAAAGGGCGGTGACGGACATTGCCGTCATCGCCCTTTCGCTTGGACTGGAGAAGAACCACTTGATGCAGGATTATCAATCGAACCGCCCCGTCAGGCAGCAACCGCCGGGACGATTCCCGAACGAGTCAGATCGAACGGTAGAGAGAATCAGAAAAATAAAGAAAAAACAGACGCAGCGCCGTATGGTGTTTTACGGTGTGATCGCCGCACTGGCGGTAATCGTCGTTGGCATTATACTGCTGGCAAAAGGCTGCTCCGGCGGCACGGACGCACTTGCAGGCACATGGGAGTTCGACGGAACGACCACCTATTCCTTTGGCGGCAGAGGAAGCGGCGCAATGGAGCTGCCCTCCATATCCTACGATTTCACCTATACCATCGATGGCAACAAGCTCATGATCGATTACGCCAACAAGTCGGTGCGGTATTCCGAATATGAATTTACCGTTGACGGAAATACCCTTACATTGATCGGTGGCGAGGGCACGGTCGGCGGGACATACGAGCTGAAAAGAAGCTCAAAGAAAAGCGAGGAGCTGATCGAAAAGCTGTCGCAGATGAGCAGCGTCCATCGGGCGTCAAGGTGGCCGTTTTGGCGGTGGGGTATGAAGTACACGCCCATCAGTATTTCTCCCGAACAGGCGCAGTTCCTGGAAACACGCAAATTCCAAGTCAATGAAATTGCTCGAATTTTCCGTGTCCCGCCTCACATGGTCGGCGATCTGGAAAAGTCGAGTTTTTCTAATATTGAGCAGTAGTCTCTTGAGTTTGTGAAATACACCCTCGACCCCTGGGGCATCCGTTGGGATCAGTCCATTCAACGCTCCCTGCTGAACGCAGAAAAAGAAGCGGTATTTTGCAAAATTCAATGTGAAAGGACTGCTCCGTGGCGATTACCAGAGCCGCATGAACGAGTATGTCATTGGGCGGCAGAACGGCTGGATGTCCACCACCGCAATAATTGCCGCATTGCGGTCAAGAGGATAGATTAAAGCAGGTACTTGCGTAAGCCCTGCTTTCACAGAAGCGTACAACCTGCGGTGTCCCGATATGACCTCATACTCATCGGGTTTGTTTTCCATCGGTCTTACAATAAGCGGCGAGAGTATTCCTTGCTGACGGATACTTTCCGTTAAAATCTCCATTTCCTCGTTATCAAGGACTTTGAACGGATGTCCGTTAAAGGTATGGAGCTTTTCAATGGGTATGTTCGCCGCCTTTTTCTTCGGTGGGGATAAGATTTCATTTACTAATTGTTCTGTCTTTTTCATCGTGTATAACCTCTTTCTTTCGTTTTGTAGATGACAGCGTTTTCTGTCTGCCTTTCGATTGATAGTGCGGGCACTGAATAACGACGGCACGGAAGCTCTGCTTGCAGCTCATTTCGCATTTTCTGCAAAGTGCGTTGTATTTCTTCCGTCCACGCTCGTCAAGAAAGAACGCCCATTCTCTCTTTAGATATTTCGGCATACGAGGCATAGCGTCCACCTCCTTTTTGTGCTGCCTATTTGCCGATTTGCTCCCGAAACGCAAAAACGCCCGAACCTTATCCCACTGTATGTTTTCGGGGCGATTTCTTTCGATATGAGCGGCTTTCAAAACAGCAGCGGTATCCTTACCGCCGTTTACTGATTACCGCTGCTTGTCGCTTCCGGGTAACAAAAAAGCGCCGTATTGCTACGACGCTTTTTCCTTGCTCGGAAAGATATTAAATTTTATTTTGTCAAACTCTTTTTCTTTCTGCCGTAAATGGTTGTTACGGTTACTGCGCCGCCGCTTGCAAGAAGCAGGGCGATCCACAAAGCAAGGTTGCTTGTATCGCCAGTCTGCGGACTCTTATCGGATGTTCCCGGTTTGGTACTGGCAGGTTTTTTCTCAAGAGCAGCAATCGCATCTTCGATAGCCTTTGCCATCTTGTCTACTTCTGATTGCTCCGTAATATTTTTACCACGAACAACTGCCTTGACAGCGGCTTCCACGGCGGTGAAATCCTTGTACTCGTCCTTGTTCATAGCATTTGCCTTGGCAATGGCTGCGTCAACCTTTGTGTAGTCAGCGTCCTTGTATTGCAGAGCAGCAATCGCATCTTCGATAGCCTGTGCCATTGCATCAACTTCGCTCTGTTCAGTGATATTCTTGTCACGGACAACAGCATTGACGGCAGCTTCTACCGCAGTGAAGTCTTTGTACTCATCCTTGTTCAGAGCGTTTGCTTTGGCAATCGCTGCATCGACTTTGGCGTAATCGGCAGGTAAATAAGTCATTGAAATCGTTTGCGTGTGCGTTGCCGCATCGGCGGTGATCGTTATATTGCCGGTGTATGCTTTGCAGTTATCGGCTGTTACCTCAACAGGGTAAGTTCCTGCTTCCAAACTGACAGAGCCGGTAACCTCCTGACCATTCACTTTAACAACAACATTGGTCAGACCGTCCGGCGTTACAACGAAAGAAACCGGATAGACAGCCTTTGTGATAAAATGGACATTCTTATAAAGTGCAAAGTACTGAGTACCGCTGGAAAGCAGGTCAATTTCTGTTCCTTCTGAGTCTACAGCTTTTGCATAGTTCAGGTGATAGCCATCGGCAATCGCAGGCACACATTCATCAAAAATTGCAGGGATATTGTTCTCATTCGTATTCTTTGCATCAATCTCTGATTCTTCTACGGTAAAAGTACCGTTACCGCCCATCGGGGATTTACCGTCAGTGGTTACTTTGGCGCCGCCTTTGATCAGAATATTGCCTTTTGTCCATATTGCGCTGTCCGCAGTAGAGGTACAGCTTACCTCGCCGCCGTTAACCGTCAGATTGCCCTCGGTAAACAAAGCGGGATAATAGCTTGTTGCTTCCACCTTGGAGTTGATAATTTCAATTTTGCCCGCGCCGTTTTCATCGCCCATATACGCTGCGTTAAATTGATCCGCGCTTGCGCTCAAAACAACTTCGCTGTCGTTTTTGACTTCCAGCTCCTTGGCATCTGCAGCAGTGTAATAGGAAGAAACCGTAACCTTTGCGCCGTCAATGGAAAGCTTTCCCTTATTATAAGAAGTAATTCCGCAACCCTTGGCAGAAGTTATATCAAGCTTTGCACCTTCGGATATGCTGATGTTGCCATTAAGCGTATAGAGTGCATCCCATTTTGCATCGATTGTAAGCTTACCGTCACCGATAATATTGTAATTATCACTGCTGCCATCTGCAAAAATTCCGCCGCCGTTATCTAAAGTAATGCTGTTTGTGCCGGAAAGTTTGATCGTTAAATCGGTGTCTCCGACTACTCTGATACCGTACTTAGGACTTTCATCACTTTTGCCGCCGTTTGTAATTGTGGCATTGTTAAGCGTAAGGGTCTTTGTATTCGGGTCGTAGCTTGCGGTTCCTTCTCCACAAGCGATAGAGCGCTTTTCGCTTGTGAACTGTTCGCCGTTTACATACAAATCGTAGTTTTCCGCAGCAAAGGCTACGGTCGGTAGCAATCCAGCTACCATTACAAGACAGATAAAGAATGCCAACAGTTTTTTCTTCATAACAGTTCCTCCATTTTTTAATTGTCTGCTTGGTTCTTTCTTCGGCAGCGGACATACCGAGAAAAGATGTGTTTACGGGTGGTAGTTAGGATTTAAATATCAAACCATCGTCCTTCCGGCAAACGCAAAAAGCCGAAGCCAAGGCATAATGCACCCTGTCTCCGGCAATCGGTTCGTTATAAATTGTATGAAATAAGACTTGACACGCTGAAAAAACGGCGCAATGTTCCTGCCGAGCCGAACCTATAATAATCGGCGCATTTCCATTTGCCATAGTCAAGTCCTCCTTTCATAATTTCTAAGAAAAAAAGGACATAAATCCCCCTACCCCATATATATACATCAACATTATAGCGGATTTTCCCTAAAATCTCAAGTGGTTTTCAGAATATTACTCTCCTTTTTTCTCAAAGCATTGCCTTCTTTCATTACTCACGGAACTTTATGACTTCTTGATTACTTCCCGAAAAAGAAAAGCCGCCCGATATGGGCAGAGGACGCTTTAGTTTGCTCCAGCTTCTCCTGAATCTCCGATACTTGGCTCTCAAGGTTGTCCTGCTCCGCCGAGTATTTCTTCATCAGGGACTTGTACTGCTTTTCGGGCAGCAGACCTGAAATGAAATTCTCATAAAGACTTCCAATCAGGCGGTCAAGCTCATTCAGTCTTCGGCTGATTGTCTGAAGTTCATCCTTTTGCTTTTGCAGTTTGCCGTTCGCCTATGCTTCCCATTTGCTTTTCAATTCTACAATTAAGCGATGAGCTCAATTTATGGCTAAATTATCTTAATGCCTTAAGAATTGCAGCGTCTGTCTTCTCATCGCCAGCATCTTCAAATCTTGAAACAATATTTGTTCCGTAGTATGCGCAAAGCTTGTCTGCTGCGTCACAGAATGTAACAGGATGACGCTCGCTGTTACCACTTACTGCAGCAGCGATAAGGCCTTCTCTGTTGTTCTCGATGAACCTCTCTACAACTTCAGGAATAATTCCATCTCCATCTGTATATGTGATAAGAAGGTATTCACCTTCAACCTTTTCTGTACCGTCTTCGATCTTAGTAGCTTCGAGACCAAGTCTGTCGATTAACTTCTGAACATTCCCTGTTCTTGATGCATATACAACTTTCATAACAACTCTCCTTTTGGATATTCTAAATCAATATAGCCAAGACTAACTATTTTTCATATTTATGTCAATACACATTGGCGCTATAACATAACCAAATGTGCCGTATTTCCTAATGTCATACGCATGCAGCAACATTTATGCCATTAAAATCTCATATAGGTCATCCGTAAGAAATTCTTTAAGAATTCCGTCAGCATTTACACTGCCAAATCCATGATAGAACTCTTCCGCAACTCCGCCTGCAATGGCACCAAATGTATCACTGTCACATCCCAGACTGTAAATATTTCGGATAAATGTTCACCATAACCTCTGTCGGGATATTTCCTGCCAAGCTCCACCATCGTGTCGGTGAAATCCCTGCCTTCAATGATGGCCTTTTTCACAGCCAGAGTCATGACCGTATCATCCGTAAAATGTGCAGTTTTTTTATCCAATAGAGGGACATTTACCCAGCCCAGGTCTTTGGGTCTGCCAAATTCATAGGTTGAGCCAAGTATGTCTCCGAGAATTGCACCTTTAATTGCCATAGTAATTACCTTTTAAAACTTCTCCCAGCCCCAGAACATATTCCCCTGTATTATAACGTTCTTCTGCCGGTTTTAAGGCTTCTTCCTCATTGGTCGCTTCAACTTCAAATTCCTGCACAACAGTTTCTTCTATTGATACTACATATGTTTTCGCAGAATTTTGTTTATCTTTGGTTAGTTTTCTATATTCCCCATTTCCCATGAATTCAATATAGCCATTATCTCTCAAAACCTGTAACTTCTGTCTTATTTTATCTTTGACATGATTGTTCTTTGGATATTTCTCCTGTAATTCTTCTTCAAATGTCATTTATGGGAAATATGGAAAATTGTTTTTTATTGAACACATCTCTGTAATGTACATATACACTGCATTTGGCAGCTATTTACCTTGTGTATATATCAATTATTTTAGCAAATATAAAGCAACTATTTGCACAAAAAACGGGAAGCCGTAAACCGGCTCCCCGTTAACTAAATTTAAATATTTATTTTTATTATTCCCACTCGGCAAGTCCAAAGCTATTATTAAATATATTTGTTTAAGTTTTATATCTTTTTTGCCATTATTTCATTTCTGTTGCATATATTATTTTGGCTCACTGATTTTCTGTTGCCAATTTGTTGCCACTTCTTTATAAACGATGCAGATAAGTTTGACAACATTCATTTTGGGAACAGTGCACATTTATCTTTGTTTTACAAGATCATATCCGCTCGCATCATTCTCACTTTTATCATACGCATTATTGATATATTTTTCCGGATCATCCAAAAATGTTTCTTCTTCAACAAAGGTAATATATGAACCATTTAACCAATCATATGTTTTACATTTATCACAATGCCATTGTTCCGGATTTGAATTAAAATGATTCTGTGAAATAATGTCGAACACTTTATCTAATTCATATGATACCGTCGAAGAACCATGACAATTTGTTCCGCTTTTTTTGAACCACTCATAACTATTATCCACTTTCATAATAACAGCTACAACTCCATTTGTATGTGAAGTTCTATCTTTACGCGTTATGTCTTTTAAACAATATTCAATCTCCCAGTCAATCCATTTACTTTCTTTCATGTTGGGTGATAAAATCACAATTGTAACAGAAGTATCATACATCATATCTTTCAAATTCTTTTTAATATTTTCAGTCGATGTATCCGTCAAATCTGGTGATTCACTTGTTTCACCTTTATAATATGTAGCATCTTCTCCAAGAGCAGTTATGATGTCATCACGTAAATCCTGTGCTTCACTCCATTTATACGAAATAAAAGTCTTATGTGCCATATTTTCTTTCCTCCCATTTTATCTTGAACTATATTTACCATTTTCAAACAATTTAATAAACGAAAGAATGTTAGTTATTAATTCTGATTTACTAGATTTAGAATTTAATTTTTTAAATGCTTCAATTAATACGTCATCAACATTCGTATAAAAATCTGACATATTTGAGTTCACTTTTTCCCATATTTCTTCCGCCATATACCCCGTACATCCAACAGGTACTATCAAACAATGTCGTTCTAAAGCAATCTTGTATTCTGATTCCACGCCATTAGCTAATACAATTTCTCCATCAACTAATTTATTACCAAATAAGAAGATTGACACACCAGACCTGGAAATCATATCTTCTCTATACTTTTTCCATAAAAGCTGCCGAGTATTATCGTCCTCTATTCCTTGTGGAAACGGACGTAAAAGTAATCTATCCTCATTTATGCTTTTTCGTTTCATATATATTTCTTGTAATGCACCAATAATAACGGCACTACCCACACCTAAACCAAAGCCTGAAATTATATTAAAATCCTGCAAAATTAATTCTTTACTTAATGATTCGATAAATTCTACAGCCTCTTTTTCAGTATACTCGCCATATTCTTGAGCACTACCTGAAATAAAAACATTATTATGATTCAATCTTTTATCTATTTCATTTAAAATGTCTGTAATTTCTTTATACTCATCAATAAGAAGAGCACGTATATTATAGCGTTTAAGATCTTCAATAAAAAATTCATGTTTACGTTGTGCATACTCATACTCTGCTCGATTATTATAATCTTTTTCATTTACTTTACGCATAATTGCATAATGCTGTCTATTATTTTGCTCTCCATAATCAATTCTGACCCGACTTAATATATAATCAATATTCGGATCTGAAAAACTAAATCCAATAAACAAAAATGTTTTTGAAATCAAATCTCCACTTAATGCCGTAATGAATTGTGCATGTTCTCTATAATATTTTTCATAGTCATCTTTTATTAATATCGCTTCATCAGGGTTGTTCTTATCTCCATGCATTTTATATACAACGGCATCTCTATGTGGTTTTGTAAGAGAAAGTTGTTTATTATTATACTTTATATCTACAATCCTTTGAGCTTCCCCTAATGCGTCTTCAATTAAGGAGTCATAATTTGTTGTCCAATATGTAAAAATCGGTAAGCGTGCGATAATACGATGATTTTCATCAATACATTTTTCTTTATTAAACTCATCAAAAATCAAATCATTAATAATGCTTCTATTTCCATTTTTATTATAACAATACTGAGCTAAAGAAACTAAATCATACTCCTTATCAATATCCAACTCCAAATCATCTGCTACATCTTTAAGTAGATTTTTCCAATCAACATATCCCGCACTTTTAGAAAAACCTGCTCCGATAAACATTGCAGCACTATTATTTTTGATTTCTTTTACATATCTATCAATAAATGAAGATATTTCCTTATTCATGTTAATCCTCTTTTCTTTCATTGGTTTTATCCCATATATTACATATCATTTCAAAGTAGTCATTACTTTAATTTTTAAATATATTAAAGAGATTTAATAATTTTATATGAGGGTGTACTATCTTTATGTTCAAATGCAATGCTTATATCTGCACTTGCATATTTCAAAAAATCTTCCCATGTAACAACATAAGCATACCCATTATCAATATTGCTTTTTAATATTGGGAAAAGGTTATTTTTATCATAATATTTATATGATCCTAATTTATCTGGTAAAACTACAACAAGAAGAGCATTTCGATGACTCATTCGGTTATTTCTGGTTGTTTCTTTAACTGAATAACTAATTTCCCACGGAATCCATTGTGATTGTTGCCATTTACAATCTTCTTTCATATTAGGTGATACCAAAACAATCGTAATTGTACTATCATAGATTTTTTCTTTTAAATGATCCCAAATTTTATCTTCGCTCCATGTAGAAATATCCTCATCACTATTTTCACCTTTATAAATATCATCATCTTTTAAAACATTATTCCTAATATAATCAACATAATCACACGGCCACGTTGGTTGTGTTACATTAGGCAATTCTTTCACATAATTATCTTTATATTTATACGAAACAAATACTTTTCTTCCCATTCCCGTCATCCTCATTAATATGTAATCAAACTTTATATTATTTTTTCTCCATTCAACCAACTTCTCAAAGTAATATGATTATCACTCTCCTGATCATAAACCCAAAAATCTTCTTTTATTTCATTTTCTTCTCGCCCGTACCTCAAATATGGATACAAACCTAAATACTCTTGACCAGCGAAATCTCCAGCCTCCATTATTGGCAATATGCAGCACCTCTTTTTTTCCGTCAAAATATCCTAGCTCCCATGGACACCATTTGGATTGTGCTGTATTTGACGAAGCAACATATGCTAATCCTTGAGATGAATTCATTCGTTTCTTTAATAGTTGTGCCATCTTTGGCGTTACCTCTGACCGATCCAACTCTTCATCTTCAATCCAGTCCACATAGACTGCATATCCTGCATTTACAAATAAGTCAACCAAAGACAATATGATGTATTTTTATCTAATGAACTATGTGATAAAAATACATCATATTGGGCTGCTCGTCGCTTTTCGTTATTTCTTTTAGCTACTTTTTATTCTGCATTAAAATAGCGTCTTTTGTTTCACTTGTATTTGTAATATTTTTGTTTTTTGCATTAATTGAAAGATATTCTTTGTTTAATATTTTTGTATCAATCTTATAATCCCAAAGATATCCTTTCATAAAATCATCTTGATACTGTTTCGGAACTGTATTTTTTACATCTTCCAATGAAGTTTTATAAATCCACGTTGTATACTGTTTCCCTGTTGGATCAATCTCTTTTCTAAAGCTATGATTTTTCTGCAAATTTCTCACATAGTCTGTCACGCTTGGACGTTTATCCTTACTCTTTTCAAAGAGTTCTTTTAATGGTTTAGAAAATGACTTGTAATTTCCCTCTACGATTCTTAAACGTCCTTGTATTTCTCTGGCCCCTGCTTTTCTATTATCTTCTACATATATTTTTATAACTTCTTTTTCTTTACACAAAAATCCTAGCGTTTCATAATATTCTCGCACATTAGCAAAAACAAGTCTTTTCCCCAATCAAGTTTCTCCATTATCTTCTCCTATTTTTTATACGTAATACTTCTCAATACAATTTAACAGCCCATCAAAATCCAGTTCTTGAATTTCATAAAATTCCTCTGTTCCTAATCCCGTATTCAGTACTGTCTGATATAAATAAAAATCATATATAATAGGAGCTTTATTTTTCCCTAGCAAGTTATCTCTAATAGTACCTGTCTTAGAGATCAAACACACATATTGATACGCTCTATCAATATATTGGGTATTATTGTTTGGATGAGCATATGTATAATGTTGTGTAGGTGTCAAGGCAATCAAGTTCTCCAAATAGTCTGCAATTGCGGGATATTCACTTGCCGGAAATATATGATGCATCTGTGTAGCTGGATCCTTGATATGCCTTTCATCATAAACTTCCGTCTTTCCATTTCGATACTGATCATTAAATCTACGCAAATTCTTTTTAGCTCGATTAATACGATACGTTGTCATGTAGTCTTCACTAGGCTTCGGCAATGTTATCTCATACTCAATTCTTGTCATATCTTTCGGTTTCTCAGATAAAATATCTCTCCAATTTCTCTGATTATACATAATCATATCTTGAGTAATGATATCTTTTGATATATGACCTCTTTCCGTTCCACATTTCCGATATTTACAAGCTAATGGATTCAACACTTTAGTAAAAATTCTACCACATTCTGTTGCTCCATTTATCGGCGTATAATTGATTGTAAATTGCGTATATGCATCTTTCAATTCTCTAAAACTGTTTTTATCCTGTAACCTGAAAAAGTATTCAAATATTCTATAAAGTCCACTATCCTTAAGAACTTTTTCAATATACAAACATAAGAAGTTAAAACTATTTCTTTCTCTGAAGCTTATATACTCTAACAATTCTTGATTCACGATAGAATACGTGTATCCTCTTCCACTTTTTTCACCGTGAATTACGCCTGCCGCATCCAATAGCTTTATTGGCTGTCCAAAATACTTATCATATTCATTTGATGCTTTCTGAGTAGGATTTGGTTTGCTAAAAATTTGTTGAACATTTTCCACCGTATAATCACTATACCAGATATCATTTACTGTAAATCTTTTATCCTCTCTATTACTGGTATATTCCACAATACAATCAGATACCAGGCATACTACATCCATTGTACATTTTTGATCTATCCAACGCCCATTATGTGTTTTCCTGATATCATAATCATGTTCATCTAAAAATTTTTGTATTGTTGTATTATCCATTACAGCACTCCTTTAGTACCCCATAAAAAAATACACTTGTTGCATCCACGTTTAATGAACGTGTTTGATAGTTTCTTGCGATTTGATAAAATTTTCTGTATTCTGCCGAAGAGAAATATTCCATTTGTCTTTCTGATAATGCCATCTTTTCTTTAGGAATCAATACTGCAACCGAACCATTTACTACTACATTTCCAGAATTACGCATTACCCTTGGTTTATATGTCATATTCGGAGTTAAATAAACATTCTGATTTCCCACAAATTTATAAGCACTCAAATTTTCTACAGTGTCTTTCTTTATATAAGAGTCATATCCCGGAATATCAATTATTTCCTTTCCATCATCACTTATATTTCTTGATTTAATAACTCTTAAACAATCTTTGCCTTTATCCTGAGTTGTATTGGAATTGGTAATCTGTCTATCTCTGAATACCGTAAACTTATCAAAATCCAGTCTTTGAGAAATACCATCAAAAAAATCATTTCTATAAATAATCCAGTATGGATATTCCTTATCTGTAATATACTTCTGCTTTTGAACCACGGTTTTCTTCAAAGTCAATGATTCCACTTTAGTTTCATTTGGCTTTTCGTTTGTATCAACAAATAGGCAAATTGTTTCTACCAATACTCCCTTGAAACCATTTTCCCCATAGTCCTGTATACAATCAATTTTTTTAGTTGCAAGCAGGTCACGAGTTTTTCTGAATTCCGGGGTATTTAATACCGCTTTGGGCGTTATCATAACAACATAATCTGATAGTGTCATTGCCTTTTCTAGAAAGAACTCAAATGTATTAGTTGTTTCTTTATTAATGTTGTTTTTCAGATACTTTGCGGCATCTTTTGATTTCAACTTTGAAAATGGAGGGTTTCCAATAACTAAATCATAATGCTTGTTAAAAGCATACAACAATGTGTCTGCTTGAATAAAATTCAATTTCATATTAGATGGTATCTTTTGCTTAGCTAACAATAGTCTTAATATTTCCAGGTTACGACCATCAATATCTACCACATCAATATTTACTTCTTTTGTTTCCTCATATTTTTTAAAAATAAAAGGCAAGAAATTCCCTATTCCTACGGATGGTTCCAAAATAGTTATCACATCTTTCTCTATAGATGGCAACTCCTTAAATATTTCATTCAAAATAAACTTGTTCGTATAATATGCAGCATTGTTTTCCCTTTTTGAATTTGTTAATTCAGCAATCCTTGCTAATGATGCATTCCCTAAATTGAGCGGATTATTCTGAATAAATTTAATCAAATTCTCTGCATCTTCCAACCTATAATTCTCTATCGTTTTATTTATAATTGCAGTTGTAAAATGCTCTTGTTCCATAAAATTTTTTATATTCTCCGCTATTTGGAAAAATATATTTGTCGGAACTGCTTCTCCAATACTTTGTCTTATCTTTATTTCTTCTTTTTTTAACAAAGCTTTTTTATTCTTTTCTGGAAGTGCATTTAATTCTTCTAGAGAAAAATTTACCCATTTAAATTCATCTGGAATAGTCATAATTTTCATAAGTTCACGAACAGAAAATACTCTATCTTCTTTCGGATGAACTGTATTTTGACTTGCCAGCTGATCATTTCTTGTATGAATACATGGTGCAACCTTATCCCAGTATTGACGTGTATACTTATCGCCATTTTTCTGAATATTAGGTACAATTTTACCATCCACTATTTTATGTGGACGTTTCAGTTCATCTTGATTATCAAAAGCGCACTCGCCTTCTTTCAAATCATGTATCCAACATCTCATTCTCTCTGGATATGTTCTAAATGCATGGTAAAAATCACTTGAACAAATCTCTCCCCATTCAAGCTCCGGCATATTGCCGATAATACTTCTAAGACTTTTTTCTTCTACATACGCTGGATACAACTCTATTGGAGATACATATTCTGCCATCTCTCTATTTACACCTATAACAACAGTACGTGTTCTAGATGAATTGGAACCATAATTTTTAAAATTCAATATTCTGCTAGCGATAATATACTTTTCTCCTAATTCTTCATATATAACATCGCCTATTGCCTTTACCGAACCATCTGGTGCTGTACATCCAGTTTTCATAAAAGCAGCCACATTTTCAAAAATAAAAAATCTAGGATTTATTTTTTGAACCAAATGTACAGATTCTACCACTAAGCTATTTCTAATAATCTCATTTTCGGCTTTCTTATGGTTAGCAACTGACATACCCTGACAAGGCGGAGTTGCAATTAGAACGTCCACTTTATCGTTGCCCATCTTTTCCCATTTTTTTATTTCTGCAAAAATCTTATTTTTTGTTTCTTCTGTCGTTATATCGTCACAGATGTATCCAGAATCAAATTTACATTTATCATTAAACTTTTGAACATTTATTCTTCTTTCAATCAATTCATTTGTTGCTATACATTCGAATCCTGCTCTTTTAAATCCAAAGCAACCAACACCTGCACAACTAAACAAGCTTATATATGTCAATGTTTTATCTTTTAACATTTTGATACACCTCGCTGACCATGATTATTTTTTCTAGCATCTGCAGGCTTTATAGAATCTTGCGGAATAAGCCATGTTTTTCCTTTTTTTATAACTCCATTTATACGATTTTGTTCGCAAAGAACAGCAATTCTCCTTGAAGAAATCCCCCACTCTTTTGACATCTCCATTGTTGTTAAGTAATCCATATTCATCCTCCGTTAGTTCTCCTCATCATTATGTTCATTTATCTGAATAATTGCAAGCTTTTTTATCGAACTCATGTTCTTTTCTCGATATTTTTACATTTCATTATTTTTATGATAAATGGCAGCTAAAAAGCCACCCTATACTCTACACATAGACAATCTTTTTTACTACAATCTCCTCCGCACAAGCCCGGATATTATTCATTCTCCCAACCCACGCCATCTGATCCTGCATCTTCAGTTCTTCCGTCACGCCTTGCCTTTCTTTCATCTGCTCCACCAGTCTGTCCATCATCTGATTACACTCCTCGTCAATCTGATGCAGGTGCTCATTTAACTTCCCGGCAAGTACCAACTCCAGATATAGTCCCTTCCGATGCTCCTGCAAATATGACTTTCTCAGCATTCCATACTTTCCAATTGAATACTCTGTCTCTTCCTGGAGGTACAGGTCTGGATAATACAGACCTTCCTCTCCTAAAGTATAACTGATTCCATTTTCTCCCATAATGTGTTTCTCCATGATTGTCCTCCTATCTTGCTCCCCGATCTTTGTTCTGACTACGGGTATGCTGTTTATTTTTCTGTTCATTCTGTATTTCTTGTTTCTTTTCTGCCAGCTTCGCCCTAATACCATGTGCTACTGGCTCTTTGCCAGTTTCTTTCTTCCATTTTGCTATTGCAGTTCGATACTAGCTATACTCAGTTTGAGAAGCCTTAAAATCTTTTAAAAATTCCTGTACACTTCTATATCCGATTTTCTGCACAATCCTTGGAAGATAATCTTTCATATCTCTAATCTGACTTTTCAATTCATCAATTTCATTCTGCAATTCTTTTCTCTTTCTTCCTTGAATGATTTTCCAATTTTCGGTGACCCCACAAACAGATACGTTCCGTTATACAGAAGTCCATCTACAATCGGCAGTTTGGGTGGATATGCAGTATCGTATAATTCCATCATAGAAACTGTTTCCAGATCATCTGGATTCTTTTTATTTGCTGATTTTGCTGTATTTTCCGCATTGTTTTTGGCTTGCAGATTGCCATTACCGGGCAAATCTACTATGCTTTGGTTGGTATTTAAATTATGTAATGGCTGTTCCACATCTGCGCCAACAGATGCAATCGGAGCAGTCATTTTTTTCTTTTACTGTCATTCATTATCCCCTTTCAATCCATACAATGTCTCTGCAACCAATCTCAGGGTACTCAGCAACTCTTCATTTTCCTCACTGCATTTTTCCAGACGTTTCAGTTCTTCATAAATCTCTGCCATCTGATTTCGCAATGCTTTATAGACTCTCGGGTTCCCCTGTACCACAATTTCCCGATCAGTTAATCGTTTTGTGATATAGTCCTGCTTGCTAAGTCCTGACAATCGGACACATGCATCAATCTGCTCTGCTTCTTCCGGTGATGCCCGGAATGCTACGATTTTGTTTCTCCATCTTCCTTTACTGTCCAGATTTTTCTCCATTTAATTTTTCCATCCTTTCAATATCCAGCTGTTCTGCCATTTGTGTCTGCTCACTTGGAAACAAATGTGCATATCGGTAAGTGATATCAATACTCATGCCTTAACAGTTCCAGATATTGATACTCACATAGGTCTGATGCATACACTATTTGCACTGGAAGATATGTATGGTCTGAAGGTAAAAAATGTAGATGGACAACCTCATCTCTGCCTTGATTCTTCCATATCTGCTCCCGGCTCATCTGCCGATGAAATGCTTCGTGCATGGATGGAACAAGCTGACAAGCTGAAAAACGGTGAAATCAGCAAGGAAGAATATGATGAATGGAGATATAAGTACCCGGAACTGGATACTTACCAGAAACGTGCCAAGATACCATCTCAGGAACTGAGTGATTACCTCGTAAAAGAATTGACTAAAAAAGAAAAGTAAAAGAAGAAAATAGAAAAACCTTACCGATATTCAGTTTTTTACTTCTGAAAATCAGTAAGGTTTCTTTATATACGTTATGAAATAAAATTTTTATCTTTTGAATAATCACAAAATGTTACCATTTTGTTGCCACTCACTAAGCAAATTTGCTTAAAACCCGCATAAATACTGGGTTCTTATGATTGTGTGAATTTACTCCCACTCAATTGTTCCAGTTGGCTTTGGAGTTAAATCATATAATACTCTGTTAACGCCCTTAACCTCTGAAGTAATTCTCTGAGTAATCTTATCTAATACATCATAATCGATTCTCTCGATTGTAGCCTTCATGGCATCTGTTGTATTAACGGCTCTGATGATTACAGGCCATGCATCACTTCTCTTGCCGTCTAATGTCATACCTACTGAATAGAAGTCAGGTACAACTGTGAAATACTGCCATACGTTGCCTTCAAGACCTGCATTGGCAAATTCTTCTCTGAGGATGGCATCCGACTCTCTTACAGCCTCTAATCTGTCTCTTGTGATTGCGCCAAGGCAACGAACACCAAGACCAGGACCAGGGAATGGCTGACGGAATACCATAGAATCAGGAAGTCCAAGTTCCTTACCTACAACTCTTACTTCATCCTTGTAAAGAAGTGCTACAGGCTCAACAAGCTCAAAGTTAAGCTCTTCAGGAAGTCCGCCTACGTTGTGATGTGACTTGATTCCGTCACTCTCAAGAATGTCAGGGTAAATAGTTCCCTGTGCGAGGAATCCGATACCTTCCTGCTTCTTTGCCTCTTCAGCAAATACTTCGATAAATTCATTACCGATAATTTTTCTCTTCTGCTCAGGATCTGCAACGTCCTTTAACTTATCGAGAAATCTGTCTGTTGCATCAACATATACGAGGTTGGCATTTAATTCTTTACCGAATACATTTACAACCTGCTCTGGCTCTCCCTTTCTGAGGAGACCATGGTTAACGTGAACACATACAAGATTTCTGCCAATCGCCTTGATTAAAAGCGCAGCTACAACTGATGAGTCAACACCACCTGAAAGTGCGAGAAGTACCTTACCGTCTCCTACCTGCTCTTTAATCTTAACAATCTGCTCATCAATAAACTTTTTTGCCAATTCTGGTGTAGTGATTCTTTCCATATCATCTGGTCTTACGATTGACATTTGTGTTCCTCCTATTGTTATGAAATTCCCTATATCTTTTGTTTAATAAATCTAACAACTAATTAGCCAATTTGCAAGATTTTTTAGAAAAACAATCCATTATTTAAGCTTCAGTTTTCTAAATATTTTTTCAAATATTTTCCTGTGTAGCTCTTTGGTTCCTTTACGACTTCCTCAGGTATTCCCGCACATACCACGGTTCCACCCTTGCTTCCGCCTTCAGGTCCCATATCTATAATATAATCTGCAGTTTTAATTACATCCAGATTATGCTCGATTACAACTACAGTATTGCCGCCGTCTGTAAGCTTCTGAAGGATATCAGTCAGCTTATGTACATCCGCAAAATGAAGTCCTGTTGTAGGCTCATCCAGAATGTAAATAGTCTTACCTGTACTCTTCTTTGCAAGTTCCGCTGCCAGCTTCATTCTCTGAGCCTCACCACCTGAAAGCTCTGTAGATGACTGGCCAAGTCTTATATAACCAAGACCTACGTCATTTATTGTTTCAATTCGCTTCTTTAATGACGGAACATTTTCAAAGAATTCCAGTGCCTCTTCCGCTGTCATATTAAGTACATCGTGGATGTTCTTACCCTTATACTTAACCTCAAGAGTTTCGCGGTTATATCTCTTGCCGTGACATACCTCACAAGGAACATATACGTCAGGAAGAAAATGCATCTCTATCTTTATAATACCATCACCTGAGCAGGCTTCACATCTTCCGCCCTTAACATTAAAGCTGAATCTGCCCTTCTTATAGCCTCTTTCCCTTGCTTCCGTAGTTGCGGCAAATAAATCTCTTATTATGTCAAATATTCCCGTATATGTGGCTGGATTTGATCTCGGTGTTCTTCCTATTGGAGACTGGTCAATATTTATAACCTTATCTAGATTTTCAACACCTGTAATTTCCTTATGCTGTCCGGGAATTGTAAGGGCTCTGTTAAGGCTCTTGGCCAGCGACTTATATAATATCTGATTTACAAGTGAACTCTTGCCTGATCCTGACACACCTGTTACACATGTCATTACACCAAGCGGAATATCAACATTTATATTCTTAAGGTTATTTTCCTTAGCTCCCTTAACACTGATAAATCCTGTCGGCTCTCTTCTCTTAGCCGGAACAGGTATTGCAAGTCGGCCACTGAGATACGCACCCGTTACGGAGTTCTTATTCTTCTTAATATCCTCAGCTGTTCCCTCTGCAACCACCTGTCCGCCGTGCTCACCCGCTCCCGGACCTATATCCACAATCCAGTCCGCTGCATACATAGTGTCTTCATCATGTTCTACTACAATAACTGAATTGCCCAGGTCACGGAGATGTATAAGAGTACCGATAAGCTTGTCATTATCTCTCTGATGAAGTCCGATACTTGGCTCATCCAGGATATACGCAACACCTACAAGGCCTGAACCAATCTGAGTTGCAAGTCTGATTCGCTGAGCCTCACCACCTGAAAGAGTTCCTGCAGATCTTGAAAGTGATAAATAATCAAGTCCTACATTAATAAGGAAATCAAGTCTGGCATTTATCTCCTTTATGATTTCCTCACCGATTGATAACTCTCTCTCTGAGAAATTAATATCCTTTATAAATGCAGATAAATCCTCAATCGGCATGGTTGTCATTTCGTAAATGTTTTTATCTGCAACAGTTACTGCAAGTGAGCTTGGCTTTAATCTCTGGCCCTTACAGCTCTTACATGGAGTGATTCTCATAAATGTCTCATACTGCTGTTTCATGGCATCTGATGCAGTCTCTCTGTATCTCTGCTCCATGTTCTTTATGAGACCTTCGAACTTGATATCGTAGATACCAAATCCTCTCTGTCCCTGATATTTAACCTTTACGGCCTTTCCTCCTGTTCCGTTAATAATGATGTTCTTAACTGAATCAGGATAGTCCTTAAATGGTGTATCAAGGCTGAATCCATATTCCTCTGCCAGTGCGGCAAGGATGGCACCTGAGAAGCTCTTTTTATCCGTTGCGGACTGCCATCCCATTCCTACAATTGCACCTTCGCTTATGCTTAAGTTCTTATCAGGAATAAGGAGATCTTCATCGAATTCCATTTTGAATCCGAGACCGAAACAGTCTGGACAGGCACCAAATGGATTGTTAAATGAAAAGCTTCTTGGCTCTATTTCATCAATACTGATTCCACAGTTTGCACAAGCAAAACTCTGGGAGAACTTCATTTTCTCAGAGTCAATGACATCCACATCCATTATGCCGTTTGCGAGTTTAAGAGCTGTCTCTGCAGAATCTGTAAGTCTCTTTTCAAGACCTTCTTTAATAACAAGTCTGTCCACAACAATATCAATGTTGTGTTTCTTGTTCTTGTCCAGCTTTATTTCGTCATTTAATTCATACTGGATTCCATCCACAATAACTCTTACAAAGCCTGATTTTCTTGCAGATTCAAATACCTTCTGGTGTTCACCCTTTCTGCCTGCTACAACAGGTGCAAGAATCTGGATTTTAGTTCTCTCAGGAAGAGACATGATCTCATCCACCATCTGGTCTACTGTCTGCTTTTCGACTTTTCGGCCGCACTTTGGACAGTGTGGAATTCCAATTCTCGCATAGAGGAGTCTTAAGTAGTCGTAGATTTCTGTAACGGTACCTACAGTGGAACGTGGGTTTCTGTTGGTTGACTTCTGATCAATTGATATGGCAGGTGATAAGCCCTCAATTGATTCAACCTTAGGCTTCTCCATCTGACCTAAAAACTGTCTTGCATATGAGGAAAGAGATTCCATATATCTTCTCTGTCCCTCTGCATATATGGTGTCAAATGCCAGAGAACTCTTGCCTGAACCTGAAAGTCCGGTAAGAACTACTAATGCATCTCTTGGAATATCAACATCCACATTTTTAAGGTTATGCTCAGATGCTCCCCTTATTTTTATGTAATTTTTAAACTTACCCTTTTCTGACATATTCACCTCTTAGTCATGTGATTACTCTTTTTCTAACACAGCCGTGTCAGGATTCATATATTTCCATCCTTTAACCACGTCAGCATTTCCGCTGAAGTTTAAACCGTTAATAAATGTCATATACAACTGCTTTCTGTATGTATTTGATGAACCTGAAGAATCAAATGCTACTGAATATCCTGCACTTCTAGCTACATTCTTTCCGATAAGCTTATTGTTATCAATTTTGTTATATGTACTACCATTTTTATTATATCTGTCAAATGACAAATCATTTGCATTTACGCTTGGATCAGCGTATCTCATGCCCTCACTTTCATAGGTTGTAACCTCATTTCCGTCTGAATCCAGAATAATAAACTTCTTATAATACACTTTGTTGTCCTGTATATCAGATACATCCGCTACACCATATACAAAGTCACCGCCTATGTATCCGAGAGTTTTTACAATTTCGCCCTCACCTGCAGTTACGCTGTTAGATGTCTCCTTATATCTGTTATACAGCTTAATTTCTGTACTGTATCCTGATGAATTTTTAGCTCCATCATAAGCAATAATAGATTTATCGCTGTTTGCGGAGAATTGACCATTTGGAATATCTGTTAACACTTCCTTAGAGTTAAAGCTCTCTGTGTCGATTCCATACATGGCATTTCCGGATACTATGTAGTACAGATTGTTATCATTTATATAGCTGGATTCCGCCTGAGATTTAAGCACATTTAAGTCTGCATCAGATTTAACAAATACAATCTCTCTTAATGAGCCGTCGTACTTAAATAATGCAATACCTGTTTCTCCGGCGTGCTCTCCTGCCATCTGAGTTCCATATACGGCAAATGTAACCTTACCGTCGTCTGAAACATTTATAATATGTATTCCATAAGGTCTGCTGCAGCTCTGTATATAGCCCTTATCGTCTACCTTTATAAGTGTATTTAAATCACTGTCATTTGAATCATTTACATCAAATGTAAATATCTCGCTGAGCTTTCCATCTTTATTGGCAAGCCAGAGATTTCCCGCATTTTTAAATGCAGTATACTGGCCGTTTGAACTTCCGCTGCCTTCTACATTTGATGAATAGTTAAATCCTAAAAGCAGTGAATTACTGCTCACTGTTACTGATTCAGGAAGTAATGTCTCCTCAGCTCTTCTCTGGTAATTAATGAGATTTACCTTGCCATTTGACATCATTCTTACGGTATAGGCTTCATTTACAACGATTCTCTTCTCCTTACCGTCTGAACCTGTCACGGAAATCGGATAACTCATTGTCATTCTTGTTGAATTATCATCAATGGCAATTATGCTTAATGTTTCACGTGAAACTTTTTTAGGATTTAAAGTATTCCATGTAACAAGCGATGTAGGTGAAAATATATCCGCCACTGCGAAGTTAGTTATATCAACTCCTGACTGGGGTGCAAGATATGAAAATACTTCTTTTTCCTTTGAAGCATCATATATGTTGTCGCTGAATGAATTAACAAATGCTATCTTTTCATCAAGATATGTAGACCCTCTGTTTTCGATAACAGTATCGTAATAGAGAGTCTTGTTATCCGTATATTCAACTCTTATCTGAAGCTGATACTTCTCATTTGGATTAAGAAGATTCTTAATATCCAGCTGTGCGTTTGTATTATCACCGTCTGCAGTAAATGCAGTCTCTGTCTTCTCCATAAGAGCGCCATCGGCCATACTTCTTACTTCATATGAAATACTCTTTATTTCATCTTTATTAACATCAACGCTTATATACTGCTTTCTGTCTGAATCAATCGGAGAATATGTATTTATATTCTGCTCAAATGAAAAATTATCTCTTGATACGCCTGTAAGCTTGTTATAAGCATTGCCATTAGCTGTTTTAAATGTAACCGTCGGATTTCTCTTGGCATTTTCAAGGTTTACATTTTTTGAAACCGCAACAATGGCGCCTTTTCTTGAGAAATTAATGGTGTTGGTTGCAAACAGCGTAATTACAGTTACGGCAACTGCCGCAATAATTAAAATAAGGACCAGGAAGCCCAGTTTTTTCTTACCGGTCTTCCCCTGTCCTTTGTTCATTTTTCTATATAAACTTTTATAGCTTCTTCTCATCTGTGTTATTCTCACTATTAGAGTTCTTTTCATTTTTAGACTTATCTTTTACAAATGGTACAAAATATACACCTGCCTGAATAGACAGAAGTCCGATTAAAATTGCAACCGGATTAACGAACCATGTAAAGAACGCTATTGCCACAACAGCACCAAATACTATAAGCCTGATTATGTAACCCCATACGACACCGCTTTTGGTAACCTTTTCCGCAGTTACGGACTTATTCAGCATTAAGGCATTCTGTATGGATGAAAAGATTGCAAGACCTACTCCGATAGCAAATCCAAACATACATGTAGGCTTATCAAGCGGTGTAAATAAAATGATTATTTCACCCGCTATCAAATATATAATTTCGGCAATTACGAGTATTGGAAGAACCGAATTAATATTTGCAAGTTTTTCACGAATATTCAAAATGGCCTCCTAATTACAATTCTATATCTATTTTTCTGCTGGATTTATTGTACATATAGTATCTTACTTTTGCCGCATCCAGCATTCTCTTTGCTGCAATAACAGCATCTGAATCAGGATACAGATCTCTTTCATATACTACAGTTTTAATCCCAGACTGAATAATAGCCTTTGTACATTCATTGCATGGGAAAAGTGTAACATACATCTTTGCCCCTTCAAGATTGCCACCTCTGTAGTTAAGTATTGCATTAAGCTCGCTGTGAGCTGTATATAAATACTTATTCTCTAAAGGCGCACCCTCTCTTACCCATGGGAATTCATCATCGGAACAGCCGATTGGAAGCCCGTTATAACCCATGGATAATATTTTATTGTCATCGCTTACAATACATGCTCCGACCTGTGTATGAGGATCCTTTGATCTAAGCGCTGAGAGCTTGGCAACCCCCATAAAGTACTCATCCCATGTAATGTAATCAGTTCTTTTATCACTTATCAAATTTTTCAATCCTTCTCATATGTCTGTCTTCATTTGAAAATGGAGTATCAACAAAGATATCAACAATCTTTAATGCAAGACCAGGGCCTGTAACTCTCTCACCAAGGCATAATACGTTGGCATTGTTGTGTTCCTTTGTTGCCTGAGCACTGAAGCAGTCACCGCAAAGTGCAGCTCTGATTCCGTGAACCTTGTTAGCCGCCATAGACATACCGATACCTGTACCACATACCAGGATACCGAGATCTGCGTCCTTACCAACTACAGCATCTGTTACAGCCGCTGCATAGTCAGGATAATCACATGAATCAAATGAATTACATCCCTTATCTAATACTTCGATTCCTCTTTCCTTGAGGTGATTAACTATATCTGTTTTTAACTTAAGACCGCCATGGTCACTACCAATTGCTATAACCATAATTACTCCTTCTTATCTGCTTCTTTTAATTCAGTCGCAACCTTGAAAATAATACTGTATAACTCATCGAAACACAGTCTGTACTCGTCTTCATCTTTACCTACTGGATTAGGAATTTCTTTTTCAGGAACTCTTCCATATTCCGAAACGGTGAAAACATTAATAGCATTTTCAAAGTCACGGTATATTCGATCCTTCTCATCTTTGTTAACAGTTAAAACAACCGTATCTTCTGCAAAATCCGACTCAGTCAACTGTCTTGAAAAATGGCTCGGCATATCCATAAGTCTTTCTCTGGCAACAGCTATCGCCTTAGAATTACATGGCTCCGGGAACAAAACTATTAAACCTCTCGATTCAACAATGAGTTTTCTCTCCTTTAAATCAAGCAGCTTCTCAAGAATTGTAACAGCCATCGGACCAATATCTGTGTCCGTTTCACTTACGAATACAATTCGGTTAATTACATTCATACTTTAATTATTTTATCTCCTGCCGCTTTGATTAATCGGTTCATAACGGCTAATCCTTGATTATCTGTATCAAATGTCTCCGAGTATATGCTTTCAGCACCAATATCATTACATAATCTGAGCCCCATAAACAGGTTTTGCTCTATACTGGAGAGTTCCCCTCTATTACCTAATGATACAACATAAATCAAAATATTGTTACTAATATCTGATAAAGTTTTGAAAAAATCAGTGCATTTTGTAAATAAAATGCTCTCATCAGATACATTTGCTTCAGACATCAGTTTTTTGTATATATCTGTATTCTCATCAGTGGTAAGAATGACAGTTTTTCTGTTATTGGAAATATCTTCCAGAGCAAGCTTTGTAATGTGCTCCACAACTGACTTTCCGCCTTTATTTTCAGAATCCACAAGCACAAGTGAAGCATCCGGCGCGTAATGTCTGTACATCATTCCAGGTGCAAGAGGCTTTGTATTCTCATCCACCTTCTTGTAATTCTCAATACCTGCTATGGTTTCATCCACATCAATATGACCAATCACTTTCTCAATATCCTCACGGCTTATATGTCCCGGGCGAAGAAGTGTCGGAACTTCTCTTGTCATGTCGATAATTGTGGATTCAACCCCGATATTTACCGTGTCATCCTCGATAATCATATCGATTCTGCCATTTAAATCCTCATATACATAACTGCCCTTTGTAGGACTTGGTTTTCCCGATGTGTTGGCACTTGGGGCAGCTATGTATAAGCCTGAAGATAAAAGCATTTTCGCAGTTTTGTGAGCAGGCATTCTCACAGCTACCGTTCCAAGGCCTCCCGTTGTTTCAAGAGGTACACATGGCTTTTTCTTTAAAACCATGGTAAGCGGCCCCGGCCAGAATTTATCTGCAAGAGCCTTAGCTTTTTCAGGAAATTCTTCTGCTATTCCATCAATCTGTCCGATATTTCCTATGTGAACTATAAGCGGATTGTCGCTGGGTCTGCCCTTAGCCTGATATATTTTCTTACTGCTTTCAGGGTTTAAGGCATTTCCGCCCAGGCCGTATACGGTTTCCGTAGGAAATGCCACCAGTCCGCCATTTTTTATAATATCAACGGCTTTGGCGATAATCTCATCATTTTTCTTATTATCAGCCGTGATTTTTTCATATATCGTTTCCATTATTAATTACCCCTGGAAAAGAGTTTTTCATTTACAACCTGCCATACATCTTCATTTTCAAGACCGAGTCTCCAGTAAGCCACATTAGCACTGCCACCGTTGTTATTCTCTTTAGTTAAGTCAATCTTCTTTCCTAAAGTATCTTTATCCTCGATCCACATTTTAAATGTAGCGCCTGTGCTGTCTTTGTATTCGATATAATTACTTCCTGCGTCATCGTCATATGTAGGAGTTGCGCCTGATTCTGTAATTACAGCCTGAGATTCAACCATGCTGATTGAGTCAGCACTTAACTCGCCGTTACTTTCCTTCCATAATCTTGTATAGAATGGAAGAGCATTTATAATCTGCTCTGAAGGCACATATTCACTGAGTCTTTTAAGATTTCTCTCTACGTAACTCATTGATAATACAGGGCCTGCTTTCTCAGAACCGCTGTAGTGCTCATCATAGTTCATTACAATGACATAATCCGCATAATTAGCAATTTCTTCAGGGTTGTAAAATGCGTTATAAACCTCAATAGGATAAACATCTACTGATAAATACTTATCATTCTTTCTGAGTTCTAATGATAACTCTCTGATAAACTGGAGGTAATCATCACTGCTTGAGCTTGTTATTTTCTCAAAATCGATGTTGATACCGTCATAATTCATATCTACAGCATCAGAAACAAGTCTTTTTATCATTCTCTGTCTGAGCCTCTTAGAGCTTAATAACTGCTCAATATCAACATCATATTTAAAGTCATTTACAACAGGCCATACCTGAACACCTGACTCATGAAGCTGGCTTACGATGGCTTCATATGATAAATCGCTGATTGTTCCCTTACTGTCAGCATATGCGTACCATGTAGGAGCAGCTACATTTACCGCACCAGCAGTCTCTTTTATTATACCTTCCACATTGTTATTGGCCGCATCATTTGTTACCTGTAAGAATCCTAAGCTTATATTGCCGTTAAACTGCTTATGTCTGCACGCTCTCTCGATATCAGCCTTTTCAACAGGTTCATTCTTTGAAGCGCTTAAAGAAGAAGATTTGATATAGCCCTGGAATCCATCCTTAGTCTGAACCTTTGTATATCCGCCCTCTTCCTCTTCAAGCCATACAACCTTGTCACCTGCAACTACGTCTGTGAGAATATCGCTCTTAGGACCTGCATAGTATCTGACAACATCATTTGCCTTAACTTCAGATGAGGTTTTTCCCTTCAGATATACAACTCTGTTTGGGTTTTCATAAACTTCAAGAGTACCGTCTACATATGCATCAATAAATGCCATATCTATATAAATAGTTCCATTTTCCTCTATAATAGGAGCATTTTCTGCAGTTTTTGTCTCTCCTGTTGTAGTTGTATAATCTGTCTTTCCCGGAGCAAGAGTCATTGTTCCCACACCGTCAGTGTAGAGGATTGCTGCTGATTCAGAGTCATAATAGAATCTTGTATCAATGTAATCTGACACATATGACTGTGGAATATAGACAGTTCCATCCTTTTTAAGACCCCTTGTACTTTCATCTACAGTTCCCTCAGACACTAAAATTGCTTCAGTATCTCCGGCACTCTGCTTGAAGTATTTCTCAGGGGACATTCTTGTGTTACCGCCGCCATTATTGCCAAACACAAAGAACACTGCAACGCCTGCCACAACAGCTGCAGCTGCCACAGATGTTCCTATAATAATCTTCTTTTTATTGTTTTTCCTGCGTCTGCGACCGGTTCTGTATCTATCACTCATAACGATCTCCAAATCTGTTACTTTATGTTCTTTTTATGCTGGATTTGTAGTGTTTTGTGGTGTTAAATAGTCTTTAATACTACGAAATACTGCAAATTCAGACTTTACGGTTATATATTGTAAAATGTTTCACGTGAAACATTTTTAGTATGTTTTATATGTTTTGTTGTAGTATGTTTCACATTAAACCTACATTCTAACTTCGATTCCATTGTGCATTATGCACAACCGTTCAAATGTATCTTTATGCATTATTCTGCATTAATTTTATTGCAAATAAAGTTGTTGAAAACTTTGTTCGATTGTGTTAAATTACAAAAAGGCAGTCATCCATGGAGGTGATGTATCCCTTTTAAAATCATTTTTCAATATAATTCATATCGAATAATTCCCAAATTTATACTTAAATATAATCAAAATCACATTCATATATTTTAATATAAATTTAGATTTTGCCATATGGCATACACTTTATTTTAAGGTTTTCCCCATAAATATACTATATTTAATATAAGATATTCATCTATTTACATAACGGCAGATTTTATTCTGCAGACAATAATCTATTCATATATTCAATAGTATTTATGTTCCATAAATAAACCACATTCCCAACTTGTAATCGTAATTAATAATATGCTAACACACTTTAAACTTTTTAGTTTAACAGTTAATAAATTCTGTTTAAAAATGACTGCCAGCACCTGTTAAATATCACTTATATTGTGATTTCCTATCGCATAATCCCGATGGATACAAGGGAATCCGTCGGGATTTAATTATATTAATAAAAAGGCAAGCATACAATACAAAAAAGTCTTATAATAATATAACTATCATAAACATTATCTTATAAAGGTGCCTATATGAAAATAACTAAAATATTAGATAACGAAGTTACATGTTATCTTAACAATTCCGAGTTGGAAGAATACGGTTTAAATGTAAATGAAGACACCGTTAATAACGAAAACCTGAAGGATAAAGCCGTACAGAACTTTTTCGATTTAACACTTGCGGTTCGAGATGAGATTGCAAAGGAATATGGCCTGCCTGTTCAGTGCGTGGAATATATCGACATGACTCCTGAATACAACGGAGCAACACTTCGATATTCATTAAATGATTCCACTGCAGGTGCATACAGCTACCTCAATCAGGTTTTAGGTGAAGTTACAGAATATCTCTCAGGCAGCGTTGAAAAACTCAAACAGAGACTGATATTTGAACTTGTAATCTCATTTTTGTCTGACACACTTTCTGAGGATGCGGACAAATATTTCAAACCGGATTTTATAAATATAATTAAGGAATATATTTCCAAAGAAAATATTGAATTATATCTCACAGAGGAGCTTTCATCCGCAAAGGGATATATTTCAGGAGAAACCGTAAAGTATATTAACTCTGATCCTGCAGCGAAAAAGAGATATAACGAAGCAGTAAAGAAGCAGACACAGAATATGCCGGATTTCTCACTGCCTGATTTATTTGCCCAGAACATCAATAATCCATTTGCAGATGCTGCAAATGATGATTCATTAACTGATGAATCAGAGCAGACAATTAAAGGATTTGATACTGAGACAGATCAGGTATCTGAAGATGAAAATAGACTCTCAGATTCAGTATTTGACGACAATAGCGACAGCCTTAGAAAAACACTGCAGAATGAGAAAAATTCCGGTGAATCTGCGGATTCAGGCAATGGATCTTCTAAGAAAACATCCACTGATGATATATATTCAAATGTCTTAGATAATTCATTCCCTATAGACAGCCTCTATGACAGTGAATTTCTCAGAAAGATGGTCGGTGATCCGTCTTCAAAAAATGAAGATGATAATTTACAGAGCTCTGATAACATATTTGACCATGATTTTAATCAGAATCCTGATGGCAATTCCGGTAATAATCAGAACACTGATGGCAGTAAGAAAAGTATTCTCAAGCCTAATAATGGGCAGAATGCTGAAGGCAAGGCTGATGACGATACATCTGATATCACATCTAACTTCAAAGAGACATTTGCCAAGTTAAGAGAGAGCATTCCTGATGAATTACTCAATGAAGTTGATGAGGATATAAGACTTATTGACTATCTTGATTTCCTTGAAAATATCGGCGATGAATTAGGTAGTGAATTCAATTCTTCAGACTCACCTCTCGATAAGCTTGAATTCATGAAGAATAAAATGGAAGAGCTTAAGGAGAGCGATTATAAAAAGGTAGTAGGCGGTAAATTCAATTCCATAAATGATATTGAAAAAGTCTTAAACAGACTTAATTCATGGGATAAAGATCGTTTTTCAAGTTCACTTTATCTCACACCTAAGAATAAATATATTATTATATTGTCAGCGACAGCTCCGGATATTTCAGCATTTAACAGCTGTGTTGCCGGTCTTATGAGAGATGGTACACTTATCCATTCCGACAAGCTACAGATACCATATATTAAAGAGCACTGCGAAACACTTATTGAAAATAACGCAGTGGAGATAATTAAGGGCGAAATGTAATGTATATACCCGTATAAATATACATTTATATATCCGCACCATATGTGCAAACTGCAAACAGGGGTAAATGTTTCACGTGAAACATTTACCCCTGTTTTTATACTTTTACTTTTTATTTTTACTTAATGTTTTTGAATTATAACTTATGTTTTTCTTTAAATTTTATGATTAACTGTGTTTCGAACGTTATTTTAAATAGTTTTACGTTTTAATCTGTTGTTTCATTTTATTTAGGTTTGTCTGAGTTGTATGACATATCAAACGGCGAGTTTGCGGAGTATGTCATGTTGTGATGAATTTTATCAAATTGTGTGTAATTTTGTGTTGAGTGTGTATTTCTGTGTTGGTTTTAAATGTGTGTGATATCTTATGTGGTTTTGATATGGATTTTTGTGACATATTCTATAACAGGCTATAAACCTGTATATATAACATTTACATAACCTGTATTTGCGTTATTTAATAGTTCCAAAAGACTGTTAAATAACATGTTTTCACATCAGAATATGTCACGTTTTATCAGATTGCTTCGTGGAATGTTCGCTTAATAACCTCTAACTGCTGCTCTTTGCTGAGTCGGCTGAAGTTAACTGCATATCCTGATACTCTGATTGTAAGTGTCGGATACTCTTCCGGATGTTCCATGGCATCCTGAAGGAGCTGTCTGTTTAATACATTTACATTGAGGTGATGTGCACCCTGCACAAAGTAACCGTCAAGTATTGAAACAAGGTTGTTTGTTCTGTCGCAATCTGTCTTTCCAAGTGCGTTAGGAACAATTGAAAATGTATTGGAAACGCCATCCTGGCATACATTTCTGTATGGAATCTTTGCAACAGAGTTAAGTGATGCGAGAGCACCGTTCATATCTCTGCCGTGCATTGGATTGGCACCCGGAGCAAATGCCTCACCGGCCTTTCTTCCGTCAGGAGTTGAGCCTGTTTTCTTCCCGTACATTACGTTACTTGTAATTGTAAGGGCTGAAAGTGTGTGCTTTGCATCTCTGTATAAAGCGTGCTTCTTTAATTCAGCTGAGAAGTATGAAACGATTTCAACTGCCATATCATCTACTCTGTCGTCGTCATTTCCATACTTATGGAAATCTCCGAGAACCTCGAAATCTATGGCGATTCCTTCTTCATTTCTTACAGGCTTAACCTTGCCAAATTTGATTGCTGAGAGTGAATCTACGGCTATTGAGAGGCCAGCTACGCCAAATGCTGCAATTCTCTCAACAAATGTATCATGTAAGGCCATATGGCTGCTCTCATAGGCATATTTGTCATGCATATAGTGAATTATATTGATTGTATCAACATATAATTCAGCAACATATGATAATACCTTCTTATAATTTGTAATAACCTTTGAGAAATCGAGGATTTCGTCGTTATCCTTTTCAATTTCAGGTACTACCTTAATGCCCTTAAGCTCATCAACACCGCCGTTAATAGCGTAAAGTAAGCTCTTTGCAAGATTTGCTCTTGCTCCGAAGAACTGCATCTGCTTTCCTACTGCCATTGCAGATACACAGCAGGAAATGCAGTAATCATCACCATACATCGGGCGCATAATATCATCATTTTCATACTGAATTGAGTCAGTCTTGATACTCATTGCAGAGCAGTATTTCTTGAAGTTTTCAGGAAGATTCTGACTCCAGAGAACTGTAAGGTTAGGCTCAGGAGCTGTACCTAAGTTAGTAAGTGTGTGAAGGATTCTGAATGAATTCTTAGTTACAAGAGTTCTTCCGTCCACCCCCATACCACCGATAGATTCTGTAACCCATGTAGGATCTCCACCGAATAAATCGTTATATTCAGGAGTTCTTAAATGTCTCACTAAACGGAGCTTAATTACGAACTGATCGATGATTTCCTGTGCTTCATCCTCTGTAATTATACCTCTTTCAAGGTCTCTCTGGATGTAGATATCAAGGAATGTGGATGTACGGCCAAGACTTGTTGCAGCGCCGTTATTTTCCTTAATTCCCGCAAGATAAGCCATATATAAATGCTGTACGGCTTCCTTTGCATTTTCAGCAGGAACTGTAATGTCACAGCCATATTTAGCTGCCATGCTTGCCATTTCCTTAAGGGCACGAATCTGCATCTGAACCTCTTCACGAAGTCTGATTCTTTCATCAGTCATAGGTCCGTCAAGAATATCCAGATCCTTCTGCTTCTCCTCAATAAGGAAATCTGTACCATATAAGGCAACTCTTCTGTAATCGCCTACAAGACGGCCTCTTCCGTAAGCATCAGGAAGTCCTGTGAGAAGACCTGCAGTTCTTGCAAGTCTTGTACGCTTAGGATACGCATCAAATACACCGTCATTGTGCGTTTTTCTGTATAACTTGAAATGCTTCTCAATCTCCGGATTGAGCTCATATCCGTACTGTTCAAGTGCTGACTTGGCTGTACGGAGGCCACCATAAAGGTTTACGATACGCTTGAGAGGCGCATCTGTCTGAAGACCTACGATTACTTCATTTTCCTTATCGATATATCCAGGCTCGAAATTATCGATTCCTGATACGGCATCAACTTCAACATCGATGATTCCCTTTTTTACTTCCTCAACAATAAGATTTCTGGCCTTAGCCCAGACCTTAGCCGTCTTTTCGGAAATTGGGGCAAGAAAAGAATCGTCGCCTGAATAAGGTGTGTAATTCTTCTGGATAAAGTTGCTTACATTTACCAAATGTCTCCACTCGCCGGTTCTAAATCCGTCCCATGCGCTGCAATTGACATCAATGCTCATCTGAGTACCTCCTATGATTATGATTTAACACAGGTTTTGTTAAGTCGTTCATTCCATTCTGTGGTTATTTCAGGATCAGCTGCCGGAACATTTTTCAATTTGTACGGAATATTCATTTTTTCGTACTTATGAACACCGAGCTCGTGATATGGCAAAAGCTCCACTTTCCTGATGTTTTTAATATTCATGAGATATTTTTCCAATTCCTTAAAATGTTCATCTCCATCGGTTAAACCGGGGACAACCACATGTCTTATCCAGAGTGGAACATTTAATTTTTGTGCGGTATTAAGGAATTCTTCGGCTTTATCGATATCCAGACCGGTTATCGACTTGTAGCCCTCTCTCGTAAAATGTTTCACGTCAAACAAAATTAAGTCCGTATATTTTAAAATGTCTTCATAGTCGCCGTTTCCAACGCCTGAAGTATCTATACATGTATTAATTCCGTTTTCTTTGCAAAGTTTTAAACATTCTTTAAGAAAATCTCCCTGAATTAACGGTTCTCCACCGGAAAATGTAACTCCGCCCTCAGCTCCAAAGTAAGATTTGAATCTGAGAATCTTACTTAAAAGTTCTTCAGGAGTGTACTCAGAAAGCGTTGACCCTTTTTGAGCATTTACATCAAGAGCTGATTTATGAATATTGAACTCTTTATGAATTTGCTCCTTCGGAGCTGACTCTTCTACGTTTTTATCACATATTTTCCATGTGTCAGGATTGTGACAATATACACATCTGAGTGGACATCCCTGAAGAAATATCACGGTCCGTATTCCCGGTCCGTCAACTAATCCCATAGATTCAACAGAATGAACAAAACCCAAAACCTATCCTCCAAAACAATAAAAAAAGCCGACCGTCTGGGCTTTTTGCCCAGACGGTCGGCTTAAATCACGATCATACTCCATGTGGTACTCTCCACAAATCCGTCAGTCATATGATGGTGTCATCGTAGCATTAAGAATTTTGCCTGTCAATAAAATTTTAAAAATAATTATATATATTTTTTTATTTCATCGCTGATATTGTCGATATCTGTTGGCTCAAATCTCTTAACAATGTTACCTTCTCTGTCGATTAAGAACTTTGTAAAGTTCCACTTAATGTTGCTGTTGTTCTTGTAATCAGGGTCCATTTTCTCAGCTTCTGCAGCGATTGCAACACCAAGAGGTGAGTCATCAAGAGCACCAAATGTTGTGTTCTCTCTGAGCCACTTGAATAATGGATCTGAGTTCTCGCCGTTTACTTCAATCTTTGAAAACTGTGGGAATGTAATTCCGAAACGACCTGTACAGAATGTGTGAATTTCGTTGTCTGTACCAGGAGCCTGTCCTAAGAACTGGTTACATGGGAAGTCTAATATATCGAATCCCTGATCCTTGAATTCATTGTAAATTTCCTGTAAAGGTGCGTACTGAGGTGTAAGACCGCACTCTGTAGCTGTGTTAACAACGAGTAAAAGCTTTCCCTTGTAATCTGCTAATGATACGTCGCTTCCGTCCTGTGCCTTAACTGTAAAATCATAAATATTCATGTTGTTTGTCCTCCTTAAAATTCGCTTGTATTTATTCGTTAAAAATTGTATTTCATTTTGTAAAATTGTATTGTATAAAACATATTATAAGCAAAAATGATTAATTTGCAATAGGAAATCTTAAAAATATTTGCAAGCAATTCGCTATACTCGCCTAATCTATCCTTAAAGGAAATGTCCATTTTAATATTGTGTTCTGCCAATTTATCTAAGTTCAGCTTACCTAAACTAACATACCAGTTTTTCCCGATTCCTATGGAAAATGTTGAATTACAGAGCTTCTGTAAATTCTCTCTTCAATCTTTATCAGGAAATTTACTTTATCAGGAAATTTAGAAAGAAATTCCCGATTGATCTGAATTTTTACATCATTTGCAATCTGATGACCGATATTCTGAATATTAAAAGCCATTAAATCGTCTTTAATTACCTCTAATGTAACCGTAACAAATGCCCTGTTACTCTCATCAAATTAGCGTTTCGCCTCAAAAACCTGAGCTTTGGAGACCTAGGCAGATTTAATATTTGCCTTGCATATGACGATGGTTGCAACAATGTAAATTACTGTAATGGCAACCATCAGCCAGTCTGTAATTAATGGCATATTAGTCTCATCTCAAATACTTTTTTCAACTCCTATGCCATATTATATCTGCCATTTTCCATATAGCAGATATACAGCAGCTGTAACACTGTTTTCCCGCTCATATTGTATATGACACCTAAATTTCCAGCATTTTCTAATGTTCCCGAGGTGATTCGAACACCCGGCCTACCGCTTAGGAGGCGGTCGCTCTATCCAGCTGAGCTACGGAAACCCATAAAATCTGTTCAATTATATAAATAAACAAAATCCTTGTCAAACCAAAAAATAACAGGCTCACAGGCATTTGCGGAGGAAATTTCTCCACTAAAATGTCCATAAGCCTGTTATAAATTTAAAATTTTAATTATACGTTTTCAACTATTATGCGTTTGCAACTATATGCGTTTGCAGCTGTTACACTTTTACACATATATTTTACATATAACTCTTTATATATCTTTGCGTTTTTACGCCTTCTGAAGCTTATCCTGTCCGCCCATGTATGGTCTTAAAACTTCTGGAATTACGATTGTTCCATCTTCTTGAAGGTTGTTCTCAAGGAAAGCGATAAGCATTCTTGGAGATGCAACAACAGTGTTGTTAAGTGTATGAGCAAAATATCTCTTGTTGTCGTCTGTAACGATCTTAATGTTAAGTCTTCTTGCCTGAGCATCACCAAGGTTAGAACATGAACCAACCTCGAAGTACTTCTTCTGTCTTGGAGACCATGCCTCAACGTCAATTGAACGCTCCTTAAGGTCTGCTAAATCGCCTGAACAGCACTCAAGAGTTCTTACAGGAATGTCGATGCTTCTGAATAACTCAACTGTGTTATTCCATAACTTATCGAACCATTCCTTGCTGTCTTCCGGCTTACAAACAACGATCATTTCCTGCTTTTCGAACTGGTGAATTCTGTAAACACCTCTCTCTTCGATACCGTGTGAACCCTTTTCCTTTCTGAAGCAAGGTGAGTAGCTTGTAAGTGTAAGTGGAAGCTTTGACTCCTCTGTTGCAGAGTTAATGAACTTACCAATCATTGAATGCTCACTTGTACCGATAAGGTAAAGATCTTCGCCCTCTACCTTGTACATCATTTCATCCATTTCACCAAAGCTCATAACGCCGTTAACTACAGCACTTCTAATCATGAAAGGAGGTACACAGTATGTAAATCCCTTGTTGATCATGAAATCTCTTGCATAGCTGAGGATTGCTGAATGTAATCTTGCAATATCACCCATGAGGTAGTAGAAACCGCTTCCTGCAACCTTTCCTGCTGCATCAAGGTCAATACCGTTAAGGCTTTCCATAATGTCTACATGGTAAGGAATTTCGTACTCAGGAACTGCAGGCTCACCGAACTTCTGTCTTTCAACATTTTCAGTGTCATCCTTACCGATAGGTACAACATCATCGATGATATTAGGGATTGTCATCATGATTTCTTTGATTCTTGCACTGATAACTTCTGTTTCTTCTTCAAGAGCCTTTAATCTGTCCGCGTTCTGCTCAACTTCTGCCTTGAGCTTTTCAGCCTCTTCCTTGTCGCCCTTTGCCATGCATGCACCAATCTGCTTTGACTTCTTATTTCTCTCAGCTCTGAGGTTATCAGCCTCTGTCTGGATGTCTCTAACCTTTACGTCGAGCTCTTTTACTTCATCAACAAGTGGAAGCTTCTCATCCTGAAACTTCTTTTTGATATTCTCCTTTACTAATTCTTCATTTTCACGAATTAACTTAATATCGATCATTTTCCGCTATCCCTTCTTTTGTAAATTATTCTGATTGTATTATTGCAATTATTACTTATTTAACCCGTTAAATAAATCGTATAATCTTTCAAATTCTTCTTTAGACGAATAATCTATTTCGATTTTACCCTTGTTTTCGTCTTTTCTCTTGATAATAACCTTACTTCCAAGTCTTTCCTTAAGCTGGTCTTCCATTTTCTTATACATAAATGTTTCTGACTGGCTGAATTTCGGTTCAACATGCTTTGGATTTTTAAGATCATTTATCTTCTTTTCGATATCTCTTACACTGAGATTCTTTTCAAATGCTTCAGTTGCAAGTTCATACTGCTGTTCTTTACTTTTCGCACCAAGTAAAGCTCTTCCGTGTCCACTGCTGATCTTTCCTTCAGAAATCATATCCATAACTCTCGGATCAAGCTTAAGAAGACGGATTGAGTTGCTGATTGCAGATCTTGACTTTGACACGCGCGTAGCCAGTTCATCCTGCTTTATGTTGTAATCCTTGAGAAGTCCGTCGTATGCAAGGGCTTCTTCAATAGGATTTAAGTCTTCTCTCTGGATATTTTCGATAAGGGCAATTTCAAGTGCCTCTTTATCTGAATAATCCTTGATTACGGCAGGTATTTCCTTTAAGCCTACAAGTTTTGAAGCTCTCCATCTTCTTTCACCGGCAATTATTTTATAAAATTCGCCGTTTTTCTGCACAACGATAGGCTGAATAACGCCTACTTCCTTAATGGACTGTGCAAGTTCTGTAAGAGCATTTTCGTCAAATATTTTTCTTGGCTGTTCTTTATTAGGCTCTATGTCAGTAACCTTGATATATACCTGACCTGTCACTGCAGAAGGCTTTGTGCCTGTTTTTGCAGCTGTTTCTTTTGAACCAGTCTTAGCCTGTGCAGCCTTTGTGCCGGCTTTTGTTGTCTTGGTTGCAGATTTTGTTCCGCCTGTTTTAGCTGAAGAACTTTTTTTAGATGACTCAGGTGTTCCTGTTTCACCGGTTTTTGCCTTTTCTTCTTCCGACGAACCGGGAATAAGATTGCCGAGTCCTCTTCCGAGTCCGCGATTTCCTCTTCTGACAGTACTCATATTTATCTTCCTTCCTGGATTTATTTTTTCTTGTCTAATGCAATTACTTCTTTAGCAAGTGCTTCATATGCAATAGCTCCTGTAGACTTGTCGTCATACATATTTATTGTCATACCAAAGCTTGGTGCTTCTGCAAGTCTTACGTTACGAGGTATTTTTGTCTCAAACACATGCTCATTTAAGTTAGCCTGAACATCCTCAACAACCTGGTTAGATAAGTTTGTTCTTGAGTCATACATTGTAAATACCACACCATCAACCTTTAATTCAGGGTTGAGCTTCTCTCTGATAAGATCAAGTGTCTTTAAGAGCTGTGTAAGCCCCTCAAGCGCAAAATATTCACACTGAACAGGGATAATAACAGAATCAGCAGCAACCATAGCATTAATAGTGAGCATATTTAATGATGGAGGACAGTCAATAATTACATAGTGGTAATTCTTTTTAATCTCATCAATTATGTTCTTTAAAACATATTCTCTTTCTGCTCTGTCTACTAAATCAATTTCCACGCCTGATAAATTCATATTTGCAGGAAGTACATCTAAGTTGTGGTTATACGCCTTAATAAGCACTTCGTCCAAATCGCATTTTCCAATCATAAGATCATAAATGCTGAATGTTAAATTCTCTTTATCAATACCTAATCCTGAAGTTGCATTTCCCTGAGGATCAATATCTATGAGAAGAACCTTCTTTCTGTGGTCTGCAAGACATGCAGCTAAGTTAATGGATGTTGTTGTTTTACCAACACCGCCTTTTTGGTTTGTAACAGCTATAACCTTGCTCATATTACCGTCCTTTCAACTCTGTGAAACATAATGTTTCACAGAGTATTTTACTAAAAATCTATATATTGACAGTTAAATCATTTAATAATGTTTCACGTGAAACATTATAATATATTTTGTACTTTTAGTCTTGCCTTTTATGGATATAAAACTAAATTCCATGTATTATTTTCAAAACTTCATCAATATAAGTTATAAACTGCATAAATTTCCAAAAATCCACATTTTTAACAATCCGATTTACATATAATTTTAATTATTAATAATAAAATTATTAATAATCTGTTTATGGCTGTTATGTTATAATTGTCTATAGTAATTTCTGTCTTAATAAATAAATTGTAAGACAACCCTTGCGTAAACACTATGAAAGGAAAACATATGGCATATGATTTGACGGAATATTTACAGTCATATGCGAACATATGCAGGTGAGACATGAAAAAGTTAAAAGCGACTAAGGTACTGATTAATACTGCTCTTGCCCTTATCGTTGTAAAGGGTGTTAACAACATGGTATTTAAATCAGCAAGAAAGAAAAATCTTACAAGTGATTATGTAAAATATGACTTTACATATAAAAATACAACCATTAACTACATAAAGAAGGGTGAAGGATTTCCTGTTCTTCTTGTTCATGATGTATCAGCATTTTCATCTATTTATGAATGGCATAAGATTATTGATACATTGGCAAGAAAACATACTGTATATGCAATAGATCTCCCAGGATGCGGACATTCTGAAAAGAATGCAATCACATATACTGTTTATTTATACCAGCTTGTAATTGCTGCATTTATTAAGAGAGTAATCGGCCAGAAGACTGATATCGTTACATCAGGACTTTCTTCTGCAATTGCACTTCAGTTAAAGTATTACGATCCTAAACTTATCAATAAGGTGATACTTTCTGCTCCTACTAAGCCTTCAAGCATCGAAAAACTTCCTAAGTTAACAGATGAATTTGTCAAGAATATGATGAATTTCCAGATTACGGGAACAACTCTTTACAATATGTACACTTCAAAAATCGGTGCATATATTAAGGCATGCTCTCAGATTTCAAATGGCAACAGACAGCTTAAGAGAGATACATACCGTGTATATCATGAAAATGCACATATCGGCGATTCTAAGAATAAATACTTATCTTCTAGCCTTGTAAATGGTTTCATGTTCTCAAGAGAGAAGTATTTAATTCCTGCAATTGATGATATTTACATCATTAACGGTTATGATGAGCCTGACAGAAAGGCTATTGTTGATGAGTTTAAGGAATTAAATAATACAACTCATGTAATTACAATTAATAATGCCAAGTATCTTCCACATTTAGAGAAGGGTACAACATTTGCAAATGTAGTTTTAAAGATAATGAACGGCCAGATCTAAGTTGTAAAACATTAGTGTATCGGCAACCAGGCATACAACACACAAAAAAGCTTCGCGGGAATCCGCGAAGCTTTTTTAATTTTTCAACTACATAAGTGGTTGTACCATTATATGGTTATACCATTATATGGTTGTACCAATAAATCTTCATATCATTAAATCCGAATAAATCTATCTTATCAACCGCTTTATGTAAGCATATTCTGTTTTTATCAAAGTGGATTATTCTTAGGTTCCCCGGCTTTTCTCGGGTACTTCTTCTTAGTTTTCTCAGTCTTCTTTATGCAGATATATTCTCTGTCAAAATCAAGACTTTCCACCTTGCTCTTTATAATCTCATCGATGCTTCCACCAAGAGTTGTAATTGCCTTCTTTGAAGACTGAATCTCTTCTTCGTTATTGCCTGTCTTATATGCAATAAAATATCCGCCTGTCTTAACAAATGGAACGCAATATTCTGAAAGAGTATTCATTGCCGCTACGGCTCTTGATACTGCGAAATCAAACTTCTCTCTTAAGTCCGGAGACTGGGCTAAATCCTCACTTCTGCCGTGGATTGCAACGGCATTTGTAATGCCTGCCTCTCTGATTACGGCATTTAAAAAGTCTATTCTCTTTCTAAGAGAATCAATCAAAGTCACCTTAATTTCGCTGTCCACAATGGCGATTGGAACTCCCGGAAATCCTGCTCCCGTACCTACGTCGATAAGCATGCTTCCCGGTAAATCCTTCATTTCTCTTGTGTCTTTAAGCTCTTTATACACCTTAAAAAATGCAATACTGTCTATAAAATGTTTCTCCACAACCTCATCATATTCTGTAATGCCTGTGAGATTCATTACATTATTCCATTTTATTAAAATGTTATAGTACTGACGAAACTTTTTTATGATGTTAAATGTATCTCTATATCCGTATTCAAAAAGCTTGCTTTCAAGCTCTTTTTCCACTTCTGAAACAGGACCGTCAACCTTAACTAATTCTTCAGTTTCGATATTGTTTAAATCTATTCTTTCTCCCATAATGTTTCACGTGAAACATGCTCTCGCTAAAGGCACGCTTCCTACCCCTGTTCAAATCCTGATTATCATCTTAATTCTGCTGATTCTTAAGATGCTGTTCCAAAGCAATTAAAAGTACGGAAATATCCGCAGGTGATACACCTGAGATTCTGCCTGCCTGTCCGATAGACACAGGTCTGTATTTATCCAATTTCTGTACTGCTTCTATTCTTAATCCGTATACGCTCTTATAGTCAAAATCTTCAGGAATAAGGCGCTTTTCAAGCTTTTTAAATGCTTCTACCTGCTTAAGCTGTCTTGCAATATATCCCTCATACTTGATCTGAACATTTACCTGGAATCTGATGTCTTCACGAAGTTCAGGTCTTTCAGGATCAATTAGAGCAAGAATATCATAATCGAGCTCAGGTCTCTTAATAAGGTCTGCCATGGACATACCATTTGTTATAGGTTCACTGCCTACAGAATTAAATATTTCCTCAAGTTCCTTTGAAGGACCTACATATGTATTCTTAAGTCTTTCAATTTCAGTTCTGATCTGCTCTTCCTTATCATTTAATGCATTAATCTGTTCATCGCTGATAAGTCCTGCTTCATAACCGATTCTTCTGAGTCTGATATCCGCATTATCCTGTCTTAAAAGGAGTCTGTACTCTGCTCTTGAAGTCATCATTCTGTATGGCTCCTGAGTTTCCTTTGTAACAAGGTCGTCAATAAGAACGCCGATATAGCCTTCAGATCTGTCTAAAACGATATAATCCTTGCCTGCGATCTTTCTTGCGGCATTTATACCTGCCATAAGGCCCTGTGCAGCTGCTTCTTCATATCCTGAGCTTCCGTTTATCTGACCTGCTGAGAAAAGTCCCTCTATGTCTATAAACTCAAGTGATGGCTTAAGCTGTGTTGCATCTATACAGTCATATTCAATAGCATATCCGTTTCTTACAACTCTTGCATTTTCAAGACCTGCAATACTTCTGATCATTGCATACTGTACGTCCTCAGGCATTGATGATGAAAGACCACTTAAGTAAACCTCATCAGTATAAAGGCCTTCAGGCTCAGCAAATATCTGATGTCTGTTCTTATCCGCAAATCTTACTACCTTATCCTCGATTGAAGGACAGTATCTTGGGCCTGTACCTTCGATTTCTCCTGAATAAAGAGGTGATCTGTCTATATTGTCCATAATAATCTTATGGGTTTCTTCATTTGTGTATGTAAGCCAGCATGATACCTGTTCTTTCTGGATTGAATCAGGGTCTGTTGAAAATGAAAATGGAACAATTCTCTCATCTCCAAGCTGCTCTGACATCTTTGAATAATCAATAGTCTTACCGTCGATTCTTGCTGGTGTACCAGTCTTGAATCTTCTAATCTTGATATTGTTATCAAATAATGACTGTGTAAGGTTATTTGCCGCCATAAGGCCGTTAGGACCTGTATTATAGCTTGTGTCACCAAATATACATCTGGCCTTAAGATATACACCTGTGGCAAGAATTACGCATTTACACTTATATACGGCACCTGAAACAGTCTTTACACCAACAATCTTCTTATCCTCAACGATAAGCTCAGAAACCTCTCCCTGTCTGATTACAAGGTTCTTTTCAGCCTCTAATGCGTGTCTCATTCTGTTTGAATAAGCCGCCTTGTCAGCCTGTGCTCTTAAAGAATGTACGGCAGGTCCCTTTGATACATTTAACATTTTAGACTGGATAAATGTATCGTCGATGGCCTTACCCATTTCACCACCTAATGCGTCTATTTCTCTTACGAGATGTCCCTTTGATGTTCCGCCGATGTTAGGGTTACACGCCATCATGGCTATTGCATCCGCACTTACCGTGAAACATATTGTACTGAGTCCGAGTCTTGATGATGCAAGAGCCGCTTCACATCCGGCATGGCCGGCACCGACTACAACCACATCATAATATTCCTCTATATTAGACATTTTTCCCCCTTAATTATTTTCCCATACAGAATTTTTCAAATATTCTATCTGCCAGGTCGTCCTCTATTTCCTTACCGAGGATTTTTCCAAGCGAAATATACGAATTGTAAATGTCGATACTTACAAGATCTTCACTAAATCCCGCATCAATACCATTTAACGCAAGATCTATGCTGTTTAAACTCTCATCCAGCAAATATTTATGTCTGCTGTTTGTAATTACGATTTCATCATTTATCAATACATCATTTAAAGAAAAGATTTCCTTTATTGTTGAAGTAAGCTGCTCCAATCCATCTGATGTTTTAGTTGAGAAATTGATTATATGAGCATCTTTGCTTATTCCGTTACTGTAGAGCTCATCTCTTGTTATGGCCTGCTCCATATCTGATTTATTGAGAAGAACTATGTAATTCTTTCCCTCAAGAAGACTGATAATCTCCCTATCTTCATCTCCTATTGCACTTGAAGAATCAACTACATATATAACAAGGTCAGCATCATTTAAATGCTCCTTTGCCTTTCTGATTCCCATTGCTTCCACAACGTCGTCAGTCTCTCTTATTCCCGCTGTATCCACAAGGTTAATAAGAATCCCCCCAAGGCTTATCTGCTCTTTTACCGTATCTCTTGTAGTTCCTGCGATATCAGTCACAATGGCACTCTCATCACCTGTAAGAAGGTTGAGAAGTGATGATTTACCTGCATTTGTTTTACCTGCGATTACGGTTGTAATACCTTCTTTAAGAAGACTACCCTCGTTATATGTATTTTTAAGCTTATTAATTCTCTCTCTAAGACCGTAAAGAGTCTTTTTTAAATCTTCCAGATGATCTTCCATTGGAATATTTTCCGGATCATCCATGGCAGCTTCCATGTAAGCTATTTCGTCCAGTATAAGGTCTCTGAGCTCATCTATTTCCTTAGTTAATCTTCCGTTTAACTGACCTACGGAATTCTTAAGGTTAAAGTCTGTCTTGGAATTAATAATATCTATTACGGCTTCCGCCTTTGAAAGGTCGATTCTGCCGTTTAAGAATGCTCTCTTTGTAAATTCTCCCGGCTCTGCCATTACAGCACCAGCCTTTAATACACATTCCAATACTCTGCCTGTAACGAGATTACCGCCGTGTGTGTTAATCTCTATGACATTTTCCTTTGTATATGTGTTAGGAGCCTTCATAACGGAAACAAGCACTTCATCGATAATATTGTTATCTCCGTCTATGATATTACCGTAATGGATTGTATGTGTTGCTGCATTTGCAAGCTTCTTTCCGTTCTTTGCCGTGAATACTCTGTCCGCAATTGTTATTGCTTCATCTCCGCTTATTCTGACTATGCCTATTCCACCTGAACCTACGGTAGATGTAGATATAGCTGCTATTGTATCACTCATTTTTATATCCTTATGTAGCTGTGATCTATAAAACACTCTTAATAAAGTCATTTAAATAAACATTCAGATTACTATTTAAATCACTCTGTTAAATGTTTACACTGTCACATGCATTATTTATTTGCTAATATTCTAATTAACTTATCTATTATAAATTATATATTTGTCATGGTCAAAACATATGAAAAATGATATATCATAATTAAAAAATAGCTGCATCAGAATATATGAAAAGCTACGTTGTAATTATATAAAGCCATGCCAGAACATATAAAAAAGCTGAGACAAAATAGTTTATTTTGTCTCAGCTTTTTGTTAACTTACATATTTTATAACCACTTTTTTATTAGGCTCTTCTCCTATTGTCTCTGTAACAATATGAGGAACATTGTCCAAAGCTCTGTGTATAATTCTTCTGGCAGATGGATTCATTGATTCAAGAACGATATCTTTCTTTTGTTTGATAACCTTTCTTGCAACCGTATCTGCTAAAATGTCAAGACTTGCTTTTCTTTTCTCTCTATAGTTCTGTGTGTCAATTACTATACTTATATTCTCACTGTTACCCTTGTTAGCAACAATATTTGTTATAAATTGAAGTGAATCTATAGTTGCACCTCTTTTGCCTATAAGCTGAGCTGCATTCTCACAATTGATATTGAAAAACAGAATTTCATTTTTTCCATCGTAAGTATAGCTTATCTCTGCTTTATCATTAGTAATTTCAAAATAATCTTTTAAAAATGATAAGGCATTCTGTGCAACTTATTCTTTAGTAAGCTTAACTTTTTTAGAATTCCCAACTGACATATCTTATCTCTATCGAATTATTTTTTTGTTTTCTTATTAGTGTAATTATTAACAAGAGATGCCTTTTCAGCAAGAGAACCGCCCTGCTGGCCCTTCTTCTTACTGTTGTCAGATTTTAACTCCTTTGCTTCAGGTGCATTTGAAGTTGTTTCAGCTTCATTTGCTGCTGAAGTATTACCCTTGTTATTAGGATTGTTATTTGAATTATTATTCTTGTGGTTTTTGTTATTTTTTTTCTTATTGTTTGAAGAATTTGAATGATTATTAGATGAAGCAGCCATGTTCATATCCTTAAATGTTGAAAGACCTGAACCTGCTCTCTTAATCTGCTTTGTGCTAATGTTGGCATTATTAACGAGTGTTTCCGGATTAATACCCTTCTTAGCCATTTTCTTCTTTTTCTTCTCAGAAGCAATTCTGATAAGCTCTTCAGCACCGATCTTGTCATAATGCTTGTTGATAAATAATGACATAACAATCTGTACAGCTGATGTAGCGATCCAGTAGATACCAAGACCTGTAGGAACTGTGAAACCGATAAATGCTGTCATCACTGGAGCGATGAATAACATAATCTTTGCAGTCTTTTCTGCAGAAGGATCTCCACCTGTTGACTGCTGTGAAAATCTACCTGAGAAATACTGTGATACTGCAGCGATAATAGGAATAATAATATATACTCCATAAATCTGGTTAGGAATAATTGAAACATTAAGTCCTAAGAAGTTATTCATTCCTAAGAGTGTGCTTGATGCTGAATGAATACTATCACTGAAGTTAGGGAAAAGCTCTGCAAGCTTATTCCATGCATCACCTGTAAATGAGTTAAGTGTGTTGATGGCCGTACTTGTATTAGACCAATCTACTCCACCGAAGTTATTATTCATAATATCAATAAAGTTAGGATCGCTCATGATACCGTTATCACCATTGCTTCCTGTAAGTACTCCTGTAAGGAGACCATTGATTCTGCTGATGAAAGTAGGAATATTTCTTAACACATTATAGAGTGAGAAGAGAATTGGAATCTGGATGAGTAACTGGATACAACCACCTGTCTGTGATACTCCGTACTTATTATATAATTCCTTAGTCTCTGCCTGCATTGCAGCTAAAGACTTCTCATCTCTTCTACCTCTGTACTTAGCTCTTACAGCTCTCAATTCCGGAGCCATATATCTGCTTAACTTAGCCTGCTTTAACTGGCTCATAAGAAGAGGAAGCATAGCGACCTTAACAATAACTGTGATTAAGATAATTGCAAGACCTACGTTTCCTATTCCGATAGCGTTAATTCCCTCAAAAATGAGGTTCATTAACCATCCAATACCTGACCCGATTGGGCTGAATATTGCACTGAAAAAATTACCCAAAACAATTTCCTCCAATTAGTTTATGGAACGGGATCATATCCTCCTTTTGAAAAAGGATTACATCTTAATATTCTTTTCATTGCCATGGAAGTTCCTTTTAAACTTCCATATTTTTGTATTGCTTCCTTAGCATACTGTGAACATGTAGGATAATATTTACAAAAACTACCTGCTCCCTTGTATGGTGAGAATACTTTCTGATACAAATTTATTCCTGCAATTAATGGATTCTTCATGTATCATTCTCCTTTAATTCAATCACATACTTATAACATTATGCTTTCTGAGTAAATGTAACATTGAGCTTTCTGCTTCCTTGTAACCCTTACCCACCATATGAGATCTAATTATTACAACTATGTCGATATCCTCATCTACACTGGATGCATTAAGTCTGAATGCTTCCCTGACTAATCTTGAAAGTCTGTGTCTTGTAACACTATTGCCAATCTTTTTACTGACTGACACCCCCAGTCTTCTTTTGCCACAGTCATTCTTTGCAACATACATTACAAAATCCCTGTTGGCGAAAGAAGCACCGTTGTTATAGACATTTTGAAATTCAAATGTGGTTTTAATTGTTTCAAAATTAGAATACTTCATATAGTTTTCATCATTATAATAATAAAATTAACAGTAACGATTGCTTATATAAAGGAAAAAGCAGATGAAATATTCATCTGCTTACATCTTTCAATAAGATTATGCAGAAAGAACTTTTCTGCCCTTTGCTCTACGAGCTGCGAGAACTTTTCTTCCACCTGAAGTGCTCATTCTTGCTCTGAAACCATGAACCTTAGATCTCTTTCTCTTGTTTGGCTGAAATGTCATCTTCATTACTAAATTCACCTCCATTTACAGAATATATTGCGGATGATAACCAACTTATTATAAAGGCTATCTGAATCATACGCATTGTAATAAATTACACACTTTTAGAGAATACCGTGTTGTATTATAAGGAAATAATGGCCTGTAGTCAACCGTTTTTCTACATATATTTCTCTATTCACAGTAAATCACATCTAATCACAATTATTCACATAGTTATTCACATTTTCGCCTTTTTTGTGGATAACTGTGTGAATAATTGTGTGAATTATGTGAATATCGTTGAAAAATGTTGTTTACTAATGTATTATTAAAACAAAATAAATTTTATAAATTTATAGGTGTTATTATACAATAACTATGTAAATAAGCCATTTTTATTTAGAGTTTTTAAGTATATTTTTCTTAAAATAATTACTTTTTAACTCTTTACCTGCATTTTGTGGATAAGTTCAATTAGTGTTAATATATAGTTATCCACATTGTGTAAAAATGTGATTTATTTTATTTTTAGGCAGTATTATGTGATGTTATTCACAATTTTTCTGTTGAAAATTTTTTTATTTCACACAGGTTTTTTTTATAAAAAAATATAATACAGTCTTTTTTGTGCATATTTCTGCATATATTTTCTTTTTATATGTAGCATATATGCATTTTTTAACCCTGTTACGTTGCTATTTATATTCAATTTAGCCATTTTACGGCTTTTAAGGAATTAAATTAATGGATGAATTATTGTCTAAATGGGATGAAATTATTGAAAATTTCAAAAAAGATTTCGAAATAGGTTCCTTATCTTATAACACCTGGATAAAACCTCTCGAAATCCACAGCGTTGAAAATGATGTTGTTACCATAGTAAGTAAGGAAACCGAATCAGTCGGAATCAACATCATTAAGAAAAAATATCTCACTCCTTTGCAGTTCAGCATAAATGATACTCTTGGTAAAAATTATACCTTAAGAATATTATCTGCATCAGAAGTGGAAAATCAGGAAAAAAGTACTCCAAATGAGACTAAACCTGCAGTAAACAACAGCGAATATGCAAGAAATCTCAATCCTAACTATACATTTGATAACTTTATAGTAGGAACAAATAACAGATTTGCCCATGCTGCATCAGTATCTGTTGCGGAAGAACCTGCTACAGAATACAATCCTCTGTTTATTCACGGTGGTGCCGGACTTGGAAAAACTCACTTAATGCAGGCGATTGCACATCATATTATTGATACAAGACCTGATTTCAAGGTTTTATATGTTACTTCTGAAACATTTACAAATGAAATCATCAAGGCCATCGGAGACAGAAATGTAGAAAAATTCAGAGAAAAATACAGAAATGTAGATGTTCTCCTTATAGATGATATCCAGTTCGTTATCGGTAAAGAATCTACACAGGAAGAATTTTTCCATACATTTAACGATCTCTACCAGCATAACAAGCAGATTGTTATTACATCTGATAAGCCGCCAAGTGAAATGGCAACTCTGGAAGATAGATTAAGAACAAGATTTTCAGAAGGTCTTATTTGCGACATTCAGGTTCCTACATATGAGACAATCAGAGCAATTCTTGACAATAAGATTGAAAAGAAGAAGGGACTTGATATTCCTGAGGATGTTAAGGATTACATTGCAAGTAATGTTAAATCTTCAATCCGTGAGCTTGAAGGTGCAATCAACAACCTTTCTGCATTTGCTTCATTAAGCGGATCACCAATTACATTATCCCTTGCACAGGAAGCATTAAAGGATCTTATTTCTTCTAATAATAAGAGAGAAGTAAATGTTGAACTTATTATGGAAATAGTTGCGGAACATTTTCATATTTCCATAAATGATCTTGTTTCATCAAAAAGAAATGCCAGCATATCCAAGCCACGTCAGATAGTTATGTACTTATGCAGACAGATGACACAGGAGTCCGCTCTTAATATCGCCAAAAAACTTGGTAAGAAAGACCATTCTACTGTAATTCACGGAGCAAAAGCCATTACTGAAGAGCTTCTTACTGATGAAAATCTTAAAAATACCATCAACATACTAATAAAGAAGATAGATCCAAATTAATCTGGTGACTATTTAAAAGTTATTCCAATAAATATGTGAATAACTTGTGATTTAGTGTGGATAACTGGGGATAACTTTTGTGGATAATTTTTATCGAATTTTTTGTTCACACTTATCCACAATCTATTCAATGTGAATAAACACAGTTATTCTTTTAGGAAATGTGCATAATATCTACATTTGCGGTACTTATCCACAAATTCACACACACTATTACTACGACTACGAAAAATAATATATATATACATATAAATTATTGTCTGTTTACAACGAAAGGAGTTATTCACAATGAAATTAGTTTTTGAGAAAAACAATCTTGTAAAAGCTGTTGATATTGTTCAGAAGGCCGTAACAGTAAGAACAACTATGAACATTCTTGAATGTATCCTCATAGATGCTGAATCTAATTGTATTAAATTAACAGGTAATGACTTAGATCTCGGTATTGAAACTACTCTAGAAGGTGAAATCATTGAAAAAGGAAGTGTGGCAATCGACGCTAAAATCATTTCTGATTTAGTTAAGAAGCTTCCTGATATGCCTATAACAATTGAAGCTGATGATAAAAACATCGTTACTGTTACATGTGAAAAGAAAAATTACAGATTAAACGGTTTACCTGCTGAAGAATTCTCATATTTAACAGAAGTAGAGAAAAATGTAAGCATAACTGTTTCACAGTTAGAATTAAAAGACATTATTAAGCAGACTAAGTTCTCATTATCACCTAATGACAACAATCCTATAATGACTGGTGAATTATTCGAAGTTAAAAATAATAACCTTAAGGTAGTTGCATTAGACAGTCACAGAATTGCAATCAGAAATCTCAATGTTGATTATGATGGCAACATTTACGTAATTATTCCTGGAAAATCTCTTACAGAAATTGAGAGAATCTTAGAAGCTGATAATGATAAGAAGGTTACAATCTACTTCTCAGACAACCACGCAATGTTTGAATTTAACAGCACAAGAGTTGTTTCAAGACTTATCCAGGGAGATTACTTCAATATCAATAAGATGATCTCTAATGACTATGAGACAAAGCTCGAAGTTAACAGAAAAGATCTTATCGATGCAATTGATACTGAAATGATCTTCATTAAGGAAAGTGATAAGAGACCTGTTATCCTTAACATAACTGATAACAACATTCTTTTAAGCGTTAAATCAACTCTTGGTGAAGGTAAGGAAGAGGTTGAAGTTGAAAAAGAGGGTAAGGATATCAAGATCGGATTTAACCCTAAATTCTTACTTGATGCACTTAAGGTAATTGATGACGAAACAGTTACATTAACATTTGTTAATGCAATGTCTCCTTGCTTTATCAGAGATGGAGAAGGCTCATACATTTACTTAATTTTACCTGTTAACTTTGTAGAGGATTAATTTTATGGAAGAAGTACATTTTACAGGTGAGTTTATAAAACTCGGACAGGCTCTTAAGCTTGCAGGACTTGTATATAACGGAGCCGAATCAAAGATAGAGATACAGTCCGGCAATGTTAAATTAAATGGTGAAGTTGATACCAGAAGAGGCGCTAAGTTATACGGCGGTGAAGTAGTGGAATTTAACGGATCTGTTTTTAAGGTTATTAGGGATGAAGATTAAAGAAATCGAATTAAAAGATTTTCGTAATTATCCATATTTAAAATTAGAATTAAATGACGGTATAAATGTTTTATATGGCAGCAATGCCCAGGGTAAAACCAATATTCTGGAAGCCATATATATGTGTGCTGCAGCAAAGTCACACAGAGGTGCAAAGGATAAGGAACTGTTAAGATTTACTGACGTTTCAAATCAATGTGATGACGCACATATTAAGCTGATAGTCGAAAAAAAATATACTACCAACAGAATAGACGTACATATTAAGAAATCCGCAAGAAAAGGGATTGCCGTAGATAAATTTCCGGTTAAGAATCTTGGAGAACTTATCGGGATATTAAATGTCGTGGTATTTTCCCCGGAAAATCTGGATATTATAAGAATGGGTCCAAGCGTAAGAAGGGATTTTATAGATAATGAATTAATCTCTGTCAGCAAAATATATTATAATAACTTAGTTAATTTTAATAAGATTCTGGACAGCAGAAATAAATATCTTAAAAATGCAGATTTTACCGGAAAAGGTGACCTTACACTTTTGGATGTTTTAGATGAGCAGTTTATTGAATATGCAAAAAATATCATAAGAGACAGAGTCATTTATATTGAAAAATTATCACAAATTGTGTCCAAAATACATTATAATATTACAGGTGGAAAAGAGAACCTTCGCATAGAATACAACCCTAATACGGGAGTGGATGAGCTGTCTGAAAAGATATCTGAAAGCAGACAGAGAGATCTGAGATATGGAGTAACATCCTATGGACCTCACAGAGATGACATAACATTTTATATAAATGATATGGATGTCAAAACATTCGGATCCCAGGGGCAGAAGAGGACAGCGGCTATAAGTACTAAGCTTGCTGAGATAAGCATGATCAGGGAGGAGACAGGAGATGATCCGGTTCTCCTTCTTGATGATGTTTTGTCAGAATTAGATGTGAACAGACAAAGATTGTTATTTTCTAACATTAAGGATATTCAGACAATCATAACATGTACAGGATATGATGAGCTTAATATATCTGATATGTCAGAAGGTACTATTTATGAGGTTAATAATGGCAATGTTGTAAAACGAAGTCCATTATAGGAGGTGTTAATATTGGCAAATAATGCTGAACAAAAATATGGCGGTGATCAGATTGATGTTCTTGAGGGACTTGAAGCTGTAAGAAAAAGACCAGGAATGTATATTGGAAGTACATCCGAACGAGGATTACACCACTTAGTTTATGAAATTGTAGATAACTCTGTAGATGAGGCTCTTGCAGGTTATTGTACAGAGATAAATGTAATTATTAATAAAGACAACTCCATAACTGTAATTGATAACGGACGAGGCGTACCTGTAGACATTAATCATAAAACAGGAAGACCTGCCATTGAACTTGTATATACAGAGCTCCATGCAGGCGGTAAGTTCGGAGGAGGCGGATACAAGGTATCCGGTGGTCTCCACGGTGTAGGTGCATCTGTTGTTAATGCATTGTCTGACTGGCTTGTGGTAAATGTAAAAAGAGGCGGTAAGGTTTACGAGCAGAAGTATGCCAAAGGTAAAATCCAGACTGAGCTTACTGTAATTGGCGAATGTAATCCTGAAGATACAGGAACAAAGGTAATGTTCTTACCGGACAAGACTATTTTTACAGAAACTACAGTGTACAAGTACGACACACTCCGCCGTCGTTTAAGAGAGATGGCTTTCTTAACTAAGGGTCTTAAGATTACTCTTAAGGATTTAAGATCTGAAGATGAAATTAAGGCGGCTCTTGATAAAGAAAATAATACATACGTAGATATAGATGCATTAGAGCACACTGAAGAAGCAGATATAGTTATTTCTCAGGAAAATACTGATGAGCAGGGAAGAGAAGTTCTTATTGAGCTTAACAGTGGAGAGGCCGCATCTGAATTAGCTGCTGATACAGCTGCAAATGAAGCTGAAGCTGCTGAGTCTGATGGATACAGATATGAAGTATTCCACTTTGAGGGTGGTATTAAGGAATTCGTAAGCTATCTCAACAGAAGTAAGAAGCCTTTATATGACGATGTAATTTACTTTGAGGGAACAAAGTATTTTGAAGTTGTTAAGGAAGATGAAAAGGTAGAGGTACCTCTTCAGGTAGAAGTAGCTTTCCAGCACAATGACGGATATACAGAAAATGTTGAATGCTTCGCAAACAACATTAATACACCTGGTGGTGGTATGCACCTTACAGGATTTAAAAATGCTCTTACAAAGACATTTAACGACTATGCAAAGAAGAATAAAATCCTTAAGGACAACGATGCATCTCTTTCAGGCGAAGATATAAGAGAAGGTATTACAGCCATAATCAGTGTAAAGATTGAGAATCCTCAGTTTGAAGGTCAGACAAAGGATAAGCTTGGTAATACAGAGGCGAGAAGTGCAGTTGATTCTGTAGTTACTGAATCACTTACTTTATACCTTGAGCAGAATCCTAATATTGCAAAACTTATCTGCGAGAAGTCACTCCTTGCTCAGAGAGCAAGAGAGGCTGCGAGAAAGGCAAGAGACCTTACAAGAAGAAAGAGTGCTCTTGACGGTGGCGGACTTCCTGGTAAGCTTGCAGACTGTTCAGACAGAAATCCTGAAAACTGCGAAATTTTCCTTGTTGAGGGTAATTCTGCGGGTGGTTCAGCCAAGAGTGCGAGAACAAGAGCAACACAGGCTATTCTTCCACTCAGAGGTAAGATTCTTAACGTAGAAAAGGCAAGACTTGATAAGGTACTGGAGAATCAGGAAATTCTCACAATGATTACTGCATTTGGTACAGGTATTCATGAAGATTTCGATATTTCCAAGCTTAAGTACTGGAAAATCATTATCATGACTGATGCGGATGTTGACGGTGCTCATATTGCCACACTGTTATTAACATTCTTCTATAGATTTATGCCGGAACTTATTAAACAGGGACATGTATATCTTGCTCAGCCACCTTTATACAAGGTTGAACGTAACAAGAAGGTAAGATATGCCTATGATGACAAGGAGCTCGACAGTATTTTAGAAGAGCTCGGAAGAGATCAGAATAATAAGATTCAGAGATATAAAGGTCTTGGCGAGATGGATGCAGAACAGCTTTGGGAGACAACTATGGATCCTGAAAGAAGAGTTCTTTTAAGAGTTAACATGGATGAAGATAATGAATCCGATGTAGATATTACATTCTCAACTCTTATGGGTGACGAGGTAGAGCCAAGAAGAGAATTTATTGAGGCTAATGCCAAGTTTGTTAAGAACCTGGATATTTAACGGAGATTACTATGGATGAACACATTTTTGATAAAATAAGTGATGTAGATATAAAGAAAACCATGGAAGAGTACTACATCGATTATTCCATGAGTGTAATAGCTCAGAGAGCTCTTCCAGATGTAAGAGACGGTCTTAAGCCTGTTCAGCGTAGAATATTATTCTCAATGATTGAGCTTAATAACGGTCCTGATAAACCACATAGAAAATGTGCCCGTATCGTCGGTGATACAATGGGTAAATATCACCCTCATGGTGACTCATCTATATACGATGCTCTTGTAAAGCTTGCACAGGATTTCTCAACAAGATATCCATTAGTTGACGGTCACGGTAACTTCGGATCTGTGGACGGTGACGGAGCTGCGGCCATGCGATACACAGAGGCCAGATTAAGCAGGATTTCAATGGAAATGCTCTCTGACATCAATAAGGATACAGTTGATTTTGTTCCTAACTTTGATGAGACAGAAAGAGAACCAAGTGTACTTCCTGCAAGATATCCTAACCTTCTTATTAACGGAACTTCAGGTATTGCCGTAGGTATGGCAACTAATATCCCCCCTCACAACTTAGGAGAGGTTATTGGTGCGGTTGTAAAGATCATCGACAACATCGTTGAAAATGATGCCGATACAACAATCGATGAAGTAATGGATATCGTAAAGGGACCGGATTTCCCTACAGGAGCCATCATCAAAGGACGTTCAGGCATTGAGCAGGCATACAGAACAGGTAGAGGAAAGATTATCGTTCGTGCCATAACTGATATTGAACCTATGGACAACGGTAAGAACAGAATCGTTGTTACAGAGATTCCATACATGGTTAACAAAGAGCGTCTTATCGGCAAGATTGGTGATCTTGTAAAGAATAAGAGAATTGATGGAATTACAGCTCTAAGAGATGAATCTGACAGAACTGGTATGAGAATTGTAATCGAGCTCAGAAGAGACGTTAATGCAAATGTCATTCTCAACCGATTATTCAAATATACTCAGCTTCAGGATACATTTGGCGTAATTATGCTTTCACTTGTTAATAATGAGCCTAAGGTTCTTAACTTACTTGAGATGCTTAAGTATTACTTAGCACATCAGGAAGATGTTATTACAAGAAGAACTAAGTACGACCTTAACAAGGCTGAAGAAAGAGCTCATATCTTAAAGGGCTTAATCATTGCCCTTGATAATATTGACAGAGTAATCACTATTATCAGAGGTTCTGCAAATGTAGCAATCGCAAAGGAAAGTCTTATTAAGGAATTTTCTTTAAGTGAAGCTCAGGCTCAGGCCATTGTAGACATGAGACTTCGTGCTCTTACAGGTCTTGAAAGAGAGAAGATTGAGGACGAGTTAAAAGAGCTTGAGGCTAAGATTAAAGAATATAAGGAAATCTTAGGAGACAGAAAGAAGCTTCTTCTCGTAATCAGAAAAGAGATTCTTGAAATATCTGAAAAATTTGCAGATAAGAGAAGAACAGTTATTGATTCTGACATTACAGATTTCTCAGATGAGGACCTTATTCCTAACGAGCCAGTTATTATTACAAGAACTAATCTCGGATATATCAAGAGACAGAGTCTTGATAACTTCAAGGATCAGAAGCGTGGCGGTAAGGGCATTAAGGGAATGCAGACTGTTGAAGATGACTATGTTGAAGAGTTATTTGCGACTATGACTCACGACTCATTATTATTCTTCACTAACCAGGGAAGAGTATATAAGTTAAAGGGTTATCAGATTCCTGAAAGTTCAAGAACATCAAGAGGTACAGCTGTAATCAATCTTCTTAACCTTATGCCGGATGAGAAGATAAGTGCAATTATTCCTGTTACTAAGGGCGTTCTCAGTGACGAAAATAAATTATTTATGTCAACAAAGAACGGTATTGTAAAGAAAACCAACATTATGGATTTCTCCAATATTAACAAGAATGGTTTAAGAGCACTTACACTTGATGAAGATGATGAGCTTATCGGAGTAAGAGTTACAGACGGAACTAAGAAAATAATTCTTGTTACAAAGCTTGGACAGTGCATTTTATTTGATGAAAATGATGTACGTTCAATGGGAAGAACTGCAAGAGGTGTTAAGGGTATTAACCTTGCTGCAAATGACCATGTAATCGGCATGCAGATTACACCAAATGTTGCTTCTGACGGAAATGAAGAAGATTATTTACTTCTTGTTTCAGAAAATGGATTCGGAAAGAGAACACAGATAAGCGAATTCACACCTCAGAGAAGAGGCGGTAAGGGTATCAAGTGTTATAAGATTGTTGAAAAGAGTGGAAACCTTGTAGGCTTCAAGTTAGTAAACAGCTCTCAGGGATTAATGATTATAACTGATGAGGGTATTATCATTAAGATTAAATGCGACGATATTTCAATCAACGGCAGAGTTACTACAGGCGTAAAGCTTATCAACTTGGAAAATGATATCAAGGTAGCTGCAATTGCTAAAATTGACGGTATGAGTGAAGAAGCAGCAGAAGAAGAAGAAGAAGGCTCTGAAAATTCTGAATCATAAAGAAACAGAAATAATATAAAACATAAAAAAGCTCCTTCCGATTTCCGGGAGGAGCTTTTTTAGGGGGAAATATGAGAGAAATAAATGTGAATGACATTGCTTCAAACATTAAAGAGATGTGTATAGAGGCAAATTATTTTCTTGAAGATGATATTAAAAATTCATTATTTAAGGCCGAAAAAGAAGAGACTTCAGAGGTTGGAAAATCTGTTTTAAATCAGCTTCATCAGAACCTGGACATTGCAGAAAGTGAAATGATACCTATCTGCCAGGATACGGGAATGGCTGTTGTATTTTTAGATATCGGACAGGATGTACATTTTGTGGGCGGTGACTTAACTGATGCAGTAAACAGAGGTGTAAGAGAGGGATATGAAGAGGGTTATCTTCGTAAATCTGTAGTTGAAGATCCTGTTGAAAGAGTTAATACAAAGGACAACACTCCTGCAATAATTCATATGAATATTGTTCCAGGAGATAAGGTTAAGATTACAGTTTCTCCTAAGGGGTTCGGCAGTGAAAATATGAGCCGTATTTTCATGCTTAAGCCTGCTGACGGACTTGATGGAATTAAGAAGGCAATAATAGAGACTGTAAGAGAAGCGGGACCTAATGCCTGCCCACCATTTATTGTTGGTGTTGGAATTGGAGGAGACTTTGAGAAGTCTGCAATTCTTGCAAAAAGAGCATTAACAAGAGGATTAGATGAAGAATCAGCTTCTCCATACAGAAAGCCATATCTTGATGAGCTTGAAAAGGAACTTCTTGAAGAAATCAATAAGATAGGTCTCGGACCTGCAGGACTTGGCGGAAGAAAAACAGCACTTGGAATAAATATAGAAACATATCCTACACATATTGCAGGTATGCCTCTTGCAATAAATATGTGCTGCCATGTTAACAGACATAAGACAAGGGAGATATGATATGGAGAGACATTTAAATGTTCCATTTTCAAAGGATGACATAAAGGACTTTGAAACAGGTGATGTGGTATACCTTTCAGGAGTAATTTATTCTGCCAGGGATGCAGCACACAAAAGAATGATAGAAGCATATGAAAATGGCGAGCCATTTCCTTTTGACATAAAAAATCAGACTGTATATTATCTTGGACCTACTCCAGCAAGACCAGGTGCCATAATAGGCTCTGCAGGCCCTACAACAAGTGGAAGAATGGATAAATATACACCGACTCTTCTGGATAACGGACTTATCGGCATGATAGGAAAGGGAAGAAGATCTGAGGGTGTAATAGACTCCATAAAGAGAAATAAATGTATTTACTTTGCCGCGGTGGGAGGAGCAGGAGCTCTCCTTTCAAAGTGCATTAAAGCTTCAGAAGTTATTGCATACGATGACCTCGGACCTGAAGCCATAAGAAAGCTTACAGTTGAGAATTTACCTGTTATTGTTGTAATAGACTCAGATGGAAGAAATTTATATGAGGAATGCATAAAGAACCTGTAAGATGTTAAAATATACAAATACAGTGTGATTTATGTAGTGAAATTGTGGATAAAACTTCCATTTATTTCAGAAAAGGAGGATAACTATGGGTTTATTTGGTCCTAAGAAGAAAACAGAAGTTGTAGATCCGAGTACTGGAGAAGTAGTTGAATTGAAAGAAACGATAAACTGCTGTGTATGTGGTGGAAGCCTTGGAGCATTTAACAAGAATAAAATCACGAGAGATTTCTATATATGTGATGACTGTGCAGAAAAATCAGCAGTTATGCGCCATAAAAAGGATGTTGAAAATTATTCTGATGAGGCATTAAAGGAACTTATCAAGAAAAAGATAGATAAGGCAGCGACATTTAAATTAACAAATAATACAGATTCATATTTATTTGTAGACAGAGAAAGTAAGCAGCTTACTGTTCCATATATGTCAGGCCTTACAAAGAGAAAAGCAAATGTAGATCCTGATGATTTAATTCCATTTGACGCAGTACAGGGATATTCATTATCAAGAGACGGACAGGTAATTTCTGCAGGTGGAAGAGGTAATAAGCCTGCTGATATGGGTGTATTTTCATACTATCTCGAGATGCCGGGTAAATGTGAGGATATTAAAGGTTGTAGCGAAATCCTTGTAAGAATAAAAACTAATTTAAGTGACAGACCTGAGATTCTTGTATATTTATTAGATAAAAAAGTTTCAGTTTCAAGCGATGCTTATAAGATTGCAATGTATAACGCAGAAGAAGTTATAAATATGATTATGTGGATTTGCAAAGACTGATAAGGATAATTTCTTATTGTTAATTAAAAAAATGAATAAATAAAAAAGGATTTGAAGTTACTTTTACTTCAAATCCTTTTTTATATTTAATGACCAGTCATATTAATCTTAAATGACCATAATAATCATTCATATTATCTGCGGTATCTGTTGTATCTTCTCTTAGGCTTATTAACAGATGCACAGAAGCCTCCGTAGAGGAATATAAAGCCTGCACTTGCAATAAGACCACCGATAATATCTGTAAGCCAGTGTACTCCGCATGTCATTCTTACAAAAACCATATATGCCGCAAATGCAACAAATATTATAGTTAATATTGCCTTTGCAAACTTTGATTTAAGTAAGTAGAAAAATGCGATTACTGCCGTAATAAGTACTGTTGTTGCAAGCATTGTTGTACTGGAAGGATATGATGCTTCCATAACGCCTTCAATAAGTACTGGTCTGTAGTTAATAATAAGATGCTCAAATAAGAAGTAGAAGAGGAATAATAAAATATATAATATGCCAAGCATAAATATTGTTTTATCAAACTTCTTCATAAAGAGCTTAACTACCCAGATTACGGCAAACATAGCCATAAGGGCGTATATTATGATACTTAACTTATCTGTGAGGTCGTACATATCAAGATGAAGACCTGTCTTATTGTGGAAATCAACATTGATGTCCGCAAATCCGATATCTGTACCATTTACACCAAGAGGCTTAACGCCAATTTTAGATACCATGATTGTGAAAATTACAAAGAATGCAAATATACATCCTGAAATTATGTATAATGGTTTACTTTTTTTCATGATTTTATCTTTATGAATTTACGTTTTTTATTTTATTTTATTTTATAACTTTACGTTAGGAATGCTTGCAAAGCCTTCTTCAAGATCCTTATCTGTAGGAATTGAATCTGACATTGTACCGTTGTTGTACTGTGCATATGCAGCAAGATCGAAATAACCTGTACCTGTAAGACCGAAGATAATAGTCTTCTCTTCGCCTGTTTCTTTACACTTAAGTGCTTCATCAATAGCAGTTCTGATTGCATGACCTGACTCTGGAGCTGGAAGAATTCCTTCTGTACGTGCAAAGAGAGTAGCTGCTTCAAATACTGATGTCTGCTCAACAGATGTAGCTTCGATAATACCGTCATGGTAGAGCTGTGAAACGATTGAGCTCATTCCGTGGTAACGGAGACCACCTGCATGGTTAGCTGATGGAATGAATTCATGACCTAAAGTATACATCTTAGCCATTGGGCAAACCTTACCGAGATCAGCGAAGTCATATGCATACTTACCTCTTGTAAGTGATGGACATGAAGAAGGCTCAACAGCGATGATTCTGTAATCTGCTTCTCCACGGAGCTTCTGTCCTACGAATGGAGAAATAAGACCACCTAAGTTAGAACCACCACCTGCACAACCGATAATAATATCAGGCTTAATGTCGTACTTGTTGCAGGCTGTAAGTGTTTCAAGACCGATAACTGTCTGGTGAAGAAGAACCTGGTTAAGAAAACTACCAAGTGCATATCTGTAACCTTCAGTCTTAGTTGCAACTTCAACAGCTTCTGAGATAGCACAGCCAAGAGAACCTGTTGTTCCAGGATGAGCTGCGTTAATAGCCTTACCTACTTCTGTTTCCATAGATGGAGAAGGAGTTACACTTGCACCATATGTACGCATAACTTCTTTTCTGAAAGGCTTCTGCTCGTAAGAAACCTTAACCATGTAAACCTTACAGTCAAGGCCGAAGAATGCTGTAGCCATTGATAAAGCTGTTCCCCACTGTCCTGCACCTGTCTCAGTTGTTAAGCCCTTAAGTCCCTGCTCCTTTGCATAGTATGCCTGGGCAATTGCAGAGTTGAGCTTGTGACTTCCTGAAGTATTAGATCCTTCATACTTGTAGAAAATCTTAGCAGGTGTATCGAGAGCCTTCTCTAAATATTCAGCATGAATAAGTGGTGATGGACGATACATTCTGTAGAAATCCTGAACAGGAGTAGGAATGTCGAAGTATGGTGTTGTATCATCTAATTCCTGTCTGCTTGGCTCATCACAGAAAATAGGCTGCATTTCCTCGAATGTTAATGGCTTTAATGTTCCGGGGTTGAGGAGTGGAGCCGGCTTATTTTTCATGTCTGCGCGGACATTGTACCACTGTGATGGAATTTCTTTTTCATCAAGAATAATCTTGTAAGGGATATCTGAAAATTTCATAATAAGTCCTTTCTTTACTTTATAAATATATAAAATTCTTAATGTATTAAATTTTAACACAAATAAGTTTTCAGTAAACACATTTATGATTTATTGTGACTGAGATATTAAGGAAATATATGAAAATGTATTTTAGATTGATTTAATGAATAATGATTGACAAAGTAAATTCATTTTGATAGCATAATCATGTTGCATTTAAATGCACTATTTCTTAAGGAGAAATACTCAAGAGGCCGAAGAGGTGCCCCTGCTAAGGGTATAGGTCGGGAAACTGGCGCGAGGGTTCGAATCCCTCTTTCTCCGCTTGGTAGGGGAAGCCAGTTATGGCTTCCTTTTTTTTTGCTTTTTTTAATTTAATACCCTTTATTAGATGTATAATTAAGGTATAGGGTATTATATATATTACATATATTATATATACGGTAATTATTAAATTTGCCGTAAATAAGGATAAATTTTTAAAAATATATTATACTTTATCGAGAACGGTTATTGTAATTAATGTTAGTCAGATGTCAATGTATGCTTATGGATGGGAGAAGTAATGATAAAAGGTATATTGTTTGATAAAGACGGAACTCTTATTGACTTCTTTTCAATATGGCCGGAGATAGGTAAGAGAGTAATTCCTGCGTTCCTTACATTAAATGGAATAGAAGATAAAAAAATAGAAGAGGCCCTTTTTATAAGTATCGGACTTCATGAAGGTATTGTTGATCCTAAGGGTGCGTTTGCATATAAATCATATACTGAAATAGCAGATGATATATGTGAGTGTCTTGGCAGATACGGCATAAATATGAATGTAAGGGGAATATATCAGCAGATTAAGGATATGTTTAACGACACTATGAGAAATGCCAATATGAAATATATCACATTTACTGACACACCTGAGCTGATGAGAGATTTAAGAGAAGACGGCTTAAAAATAGGCCTTGCCACATCTGATATTGAAGAGTCGGCCAATAAAACTCTTAAGGAACTGGAAATATTTGAATATTTTGACTATATCGGAGCAGATGACGGAGTAAAACAGGCTAAGCCGGCTCCCGATATGTACGTGGAATTTATGGAAAAAACCGGACTTTCAGCTGATGAAATTGCAGTGGTTGGAGACACATGCAATGACATGTTATTTGGAAAGAATAATGGTGGAACTTCAATAGGAGTTTTATCAGGCGTAAGTTCAAAAGAAGATTTAGAAGAAATTGCGGATTACATTATTGATTCAGTAGAGGAATTACCTGAGTTAATAGAGCAATTAAACAATAAATAAACAGATTAAGTTAATGTTTGATTGAGGGTGAACATATGAGTAAAAAGATTAAGAACACTTTAAAGCGCGGGCTCACACTCAGCTTGGCGGGAGGAACTGCAGTAATAGGTGTAGCTGCAGCAACGGGTACAAGCGTTGTAACTACATATGCGGAGACATTATCAAATCTTAAGCAGGTATCAGTAAGTGATGGCTGGTATACATTTGCAAGTGTACAGGATGAGTCATATGTGCTTGATATAAATGGTTCAGGTAAGAACAGTAACCTCAGATTATATAAGAAGAATGATTCTGAGAATCAGAAGTTCTATATCGAATCTGTTGGAAACAATGAATATAAGATCAAGACAGGTGCAAGTAACGGAAATCTTGTACTTAATGCCGTAAATGGTAATAATACTGCAGGCGACAATGTTAACCAGTATTCTTATGACGACAGCATAAAAGATGAGAAATGGAAAATCTACCAGGATACATCAGGTAATTATGTATTTGTATCATCAACAGGTGATAAGGTACTAGACATTTGCGGAAAGAAGATGGCAAATGATACTAATATCTGGTTATGGGAATATTACGGAGCTAATACTCAGAAGTGGAAGCTTAATCCGGTTAACGTTAAAGAAGGACAGGAAATAGCTGACGGTACATATACTATCGGCCTTGCTTCAAATAATAACTATGTATTTGACGTAAGCTACTGCAGTTCTAAGAACGGAACTAAGATTCAGCTTATGAACAGAAATGGCAATATTGCACAGCTGTTCAGAATAAAGTATGAAGGAAACGGCGAATATACAATTAACACCGGTGCGAGCTTATACAATTCAAGCGTAGACATATTAGGTGGTAATACAACTAATGCCACAATTAACCAGTGGGCTAACAACAGCCTTGCTCCTCAGCGCTGGAAGATTACAAAATCAGGAAATGGTTATGTATTCAGATCTGTTATTAATGAGAATCTCGTATTAGATGCTTCAGGAGCAAGTAATGGTGCATCACTTACTCTTGCAACATACAATGCAAATGATAATACTCAGAAGTTCACTTTAACTAAGGGAAGCGGATGGCTTATCAGTGGTGACAGAAAGTACTATTTCAATGAAAATGGTAATAAGCCTGAAGTCGGAATCGACGTTTCATACCACAATGGAACAATCGACTGGCAGAAGGTAAAGGATGACAACATTTCCTATGCAATCATCAGATCCGGTTACAGAACAGAAAAGACTGAAGGAAAACGTAACATCGGTAAGGATGTTAAGTTCGAGGAAAATGTTGCAAATGCTTCAAAGGTAGGCATGGAATATGGAGTATACTTCTACTCAACTGCGGTAACAATTGAAGAGGCTAATGAAGAAGCAGATGCTATTATTGCTGCATTAAAGGGTAAGAATCCTTCAAGAGGAGTATATATCGATATCGAATCAACAGTTGTGTATAACGCAAAATTCGGAAGTATATATAACTCTACAGCCAGAAGAACTATTACAGACGTTACTAAGAAAGTATGTCAGAGATTAAAGGATGCAGGTTACAGTGTAGGTGTATATGCAAGTGAGTCATATTTTAACAGTGTTCTCTATACTGATGAGTTACAGGGATACATGTGGGTTGCAAGATACTACTCAAATACTTCAAACGATCAGAATACACTTGATCTGAACGGAAAGTATCCTTACAAATACTGGCAGTATTCAAGTGTGGGAAGAGTTAACGGGATCAGCACAGCTGTTGATATGAATACAACAGTAAGATAATAAATAAACCGTATTATAAAAGTAAGCCGTATGCATAAAGCCTGCGGCTTACTTTTATATGAAAATCACACTGAAAATTACATATTTAAGAGAAGTTTTAAAATTAAATAACTTGTTAAAATAGTACAATAATTGTTATAATAAAGAACAGTATTTGAGAGGAGATTTCATAATGGAAGAAAATATTATTGTTTGTAGAACAGCAGATGGAGATTTAATAGCATACGACAGCTTTGCAGATGCAGTTGCTAATGCAGTAGAGAACAGCGATAAGGATATCGCAGAGATTGCTATTACAGCCAACGATAACTACAAGTACATCATAACAAGAAAGATCGGTAGAAAGGGTCTTCTTCTTCATGATATTCTTGAAGATAAGGAAGCTACAGATGCAGAGAAGGAAGATGCAAGAAAGCAGCTTGACATCCTTGCAGATGGAATTGTTTCTGATTCAATTGCTACAATAAGAGATATGGAATCAGGCGCTAGAAACGAAGAAATTGACAGTATTGAAGTAGTATTCTACAAGGGCTCATGCGATAACATCTATGTTAAGACTCGTGAGTACTATGAGAACTACAAGAAGAGACAGGCATTAAGATAATATGGAAGAAAAAAAAGGTTTTGGAGATATCTACAATTCAACAGGTAATGCTGATGATGTAAAGACAGATGTTACAGAAGAAGTAGATTCAGCTGAATTTGTTGATCAGGATAATTTAAATGATTATGACAATACTGCTGAAGCTGCTACTGAAGATGTTGATGACACATTTGATGAAGCTGCCTATGAAGAGAAGATATTGTATAGAAACAACTTTGAATATACAACACCTCTTCTTAAAGAGTTATACAAGGGTGTTTTAAAATGGGATAAGGCCAGAAGAGTTAATTCCATTTTCATTTACTGTATTCTTGCAGCAAACGTTGTTGCCAATATTATATTTGCAATAATGGGTGAAACAAGACTTTTACAGCTTCTCATTATTTCAATGGTTCTTCTTGGTGCTTTATCTGCATTCAAGTTATTGGAGCCAACAATTCTTGCAAAGCAAACATTAAGCGGATATCACAGAAGAATCGGCGAGCATATGATTTGCGAAACAGCATTTTCTGAAGATGAATTCACAATGGAAGATGTTACTCTTAACCAGGGTAAGCATTATTCATATGAGGAAATCACAAGAGTTAGAGAAACAGAGACATTTGTAGTATTACAGATTGGTAAGAAGGAAGTAATTCCTATCCATAAGTCTCAGTTCACAAAGGGAACTCTTGAAGGTTTCAGACCATTCCTTATTAAGCAATTAAGACCGGAATAATAATAAAAGCTATAAAAAGGCAATAAAAAAGCGTGGTGCTAAGCACTACGCTTTTTTATTTTATCAAATATTAAATCTGCTTTTGCTATATAAATATCTGTAGTTCAATTACATGGCAAAAAAAGGTACACCATAAGATGTACCTTTTTTATTTATTTAAAGATCATCGATAAGAGCTGTACTCTTAGCATATGCTGTACTACGGGCTTCAAAGAAGTCTGTCTTAACCATATTTGCATTAGAATACTGGCCAACCCATTTCATATCTTCAGGCTCTTCATTGTGACCCTCATAGAGAGTTCCGTATCCAAGACCTGACCAGCGTAAGTTACCAAGATATAAAATGTAGTCTTCCACCATTTTTGAAGAAAGACCAGGGATGTTATCGCCTATTACGTACTTACCCCATTCAATTTCCTGTTCTACACCCTGCTTGAGAAGATCCTTAATCATATTGATGTTTTCATCAGTAAAGAGTTCAGGCTCTTCCTTCTGAAGCTCAATGATTATATTTCTAAACAACCATAAATGTGTATTTTCATCTCTGTTGATATATCTGATTTCCTGAGCTGAACCCGGCATTTTACCGTTACGGCTTAAGTTATAGAAGAACATAAATCCTGAATAGAAGTAAATTCCTTCAAGGATATAATTGGCCATAAGAACCTTTAAGAATGTCTTCTTATCAGATGATGTAGTAAATTCATTGTAAATGTTTCCGATAAGAGTATTTCTGTCTAATAAATGCTTATCGTCCTTCCACTGATAGAGAATCTCATTTCTCTCCTCAGGAGAGCATATTGTATCAAGCATGTAGCTGTAGCTCTGGCTGTGAAGACTTTCCTGGAATGTCTGAATAGACAGGCAGAGGTTTACTTCATTTGCAGTGATATATTCACTGATTCTTGGAAGGTTAGCTGTCTGAATTGAGTCAAGGAAGATAAGGAAACTTAAAATCTTATCATATGCACTCTTTTCATGTACTGAAAGCTTTGGATAATCCTTAAGATCCTGTGCAAGACTGATTTCTTCAGGTACCCAGAAGTTATTCATAGCCTGTCTGTACCAGTCGCTTGTCCATGGATATTTAAGGTTATTAAAATCGTTAAGATTAGTAGTATTACCACCAATCATTCTTCTAAGATATATATCTGTATCTCCGTCAGGATTGAACAGAGGTCTTTTTGTTAATTTATCCATATGAATACCCCTTTCTGAATATCAGGTTGCACAACTCTCGCATTCTTCAACTTCGAGAGATTTAGAACGTACATAGTAAATTGTTTTTACGTCATTTTCCCAGGCCTTGATATAGAGATCAAGAACGCCACGCATTGTAAATTTATCTGTAATGTAGAGGTTCATGCTCTGAGCTTGGTCGATATGTCTGCTTCGTACGCCTGCAGCCTTAATACTCCATGTCTGATTGATTACATATGATGATTTGTAGAACCAGTATGTCTCAAGGCTTAATTCAGGAGCAAGTCTTGGAAGCATATGTCCCTTCTTTTCCTCAAGGAAGAATCTGTTCATGACAGGGTCAATACCTGCACTTGTTCCCGCAATAATTGATGTAGATCCTGTTGGAGCAATGGCCATAAGATATGCATTACGCATTCCGTATTTTGCTACATTTTCCTTTAAAGTATTCCATTCATCTGAAGTGTAATTTCTGTCAGTGAAGTAATTACCGTTCTGCCAGTCACTTCCTTCGAAGTAATCGTATGCGCCTCTTTCTTTAGCAAGTTCATTACTCTCTTCGATGGCATACATATTTATCTTTTCAAAGAGCTTATCAACAAATGCTAAATGTTCATCGCTTTCCCATACAAGCTTCTGCTTAGCTAACATATGGTGATATCCTGATACGCCAAGGCCAAGACTTCTGTATGTGCGGTTAGTAATCTTTGCGTAAGGTACAGGGTATGAATTTAAATCGATAACATTGTCGAGAGCTCTGATTGCTGTATGAACAGTATCTCTCAATATCTCATCATCATTTAATGGGATATGACCGAGTGAGAGACTTGCTAAGTTACATACAACGAAGTCTCCCGGTCTTGTAGTAGTAACTACAACCGTATCTCCATTTTCTGTCTTAATCTCTCTGCTGATTGTTTCAATAGGAGCCATATTCTGGGCAATTTCTGTACAGAGGTTAGAGCAGTAAATGATTCCCTGATGCTTGTTAGGATTCATTTTGTTAACAACGTCTCTGTTAAATGCAAATGGTGTTCCTGTCTCAACTGCAGACTTTAAGATAAGTCTTACGATGTCCTTAACAGACATTGTTCTCTTGCTGATACGACTGTCGTTAATACAGTCAAGATATCTCTTTTCCCATTCTTCGCCGTAGTAATCTTCAAGGGCGTATCCCTTTACAGAGAGAATTTCGTGTGGACACATCATGTACCAGTCTGCATCGATATTTTCCTTTGCAAGTCTCCAGAATAAGTCAGGATAGCAGATTGCAGGGAATACGTCATGAGCCTTTAATCTGTCATCACCGTTATTTGTTCTGAGTCCTAAGAATTCAGGGAGATCCTTATGCCATGCATCGAGATATACAGCAACAGCACCCTGACGAACACCGAGCTGATCAACTGCAACTGCTGTATCATTTGCAAGTCTTATCCATCTGATAACACCACCGGCAGCACCTTCAAATCCTCTGATGGCACTTCCGCTTGCTCTTACCTTACCGAAGTAAAGTCCCATACCGCCGCCTGATTTACTAACCTGTGCGAAGTTGTCGATACTTCTGTAAATGCCTTCAAGGCTGTCAGGAACAGTATCGATGAAACAGCTTGAAAGCTGGTGGAATGGTCTTCTCGCATTTGAAAGAGTAGGAGTAGCCATTGTCACATAGAGCTTACTGAGTGTGTCATAGAATTTGTGTACCCACTTCATTTTGTCATTCTTTTCGTTCATAGCTAAATGAAGTGAAATACCAAGGTACATTTCCTGAGGACTCTCAAGAGGAATATTCTTTCTGCTTCTTATTACGTATCTCTTTAAAAGAAGCTCAAGTGCTGAATATGTAAATAATTCATTTCTTGACTCATCGATAAATGAATAAGCCTCTTCAAGTTCTTCACGGCTGTAATGTGAAAGAATATAGTCTCCGTAAAGTCCTTCATTAGTAAGGTATGAGATTTTCTCATAAAATGAATGGATACCATGTGACTCTTCAATTTCCTTAAGATTTGTTGAGAACTTAATGCTTAAAAGTCTTGCGGCAATATATTCCCACTTTGGAGCCTGCTCACTTGAAAGCTCTGCAGCGGCATAGATGATGGCATCCATTGCCTCATCTCTTGTATCATTTGCCTTTACGAAGTTATTGAACTTATTGTTAAGGATTGAAAGTGAATATACTTCATCAGTAAAGTCGTTCTTTATCTTACTGAGAACATCAAATAATTTAGGAATTCCAACCTTCTCAGCAATTTCATATTTGATTTTACGGAGTTCTGTCTGCTTCTCACGGTATAAAATGTATTTCTTAGCCTCTGTTAAATATCCCTCTTTCATAAGGGCATGTTCAACTGAATCCTGAATCTGTTCAACAGACCAGATTTCATCTGAATTAACAACAAGGTTGTCTACATATTCCACGATTTTGTCGAGCTTATTCTGCTCAATAGGTGTACCACATGCATCGAAGCACTTTGAAATGGCATGTGCTATCTTATGCTTATCGTATTCCTGTTTTTCATTGTTTCTTTTAATAATGTAAATCATTAATAACCCCTCATAATGAAATTAATTTGAAGACAGATATTCTTTAAGATCGTCTAATCGTCTTATAGTCTGCTTATAGCCGTCATTGTACATTGTAAGAAGTTTCTTTCTGTCTCTTTCCATCATATCGAAACCTTTAGTTGTTTTAGGTCTGAATACAAATACTTTTTCTTCGGCTTCATACTGCTCAAGTTCTTCTACAGTTTCATTGTAGTTATTTCTGAAATTGCTTAAGGCTTTAACAAGCTCAGTATTTTTATGGAATAACGGAAGCAGATGTTTAAGTCTGTTATTATCTTTCTTTCTGTAATATTTTTCCCTTGTGGATACAACAATAACCTTGTCGCAACCGTCCAAGAAAGCCTTTTTAAATGGAATAGGATCTGTTATTCCGCCGTCCCAGTACTGCTTTCCGTTTAATGTTATTTTAGGGAAAAGAAGCGGCAGTGCACATGTTGCCTGAAGAGCAACCATGTTTTTGTCATTCGGATCAAAAGGAAAATATTCCGCTTTTCCAGTATCTGTATTTGTTCCTACACAAATAAAATCAACCCCGTTTTTTAAGTATGCGTCATAGTCAAAAAGTATTAATTCATTTGGAACTTTGTTATATACAAAATCAAGACCGAATATAGAACGGTTATCTTTTTTAAACCAGTTCTTAAAGCTGAGATAACGTTTGTCATCGCAATATCTCATAATGATTTTAAGATTTCTTTTGTACTGTCTTGTGGCATATGATACGCCGTAGCCTGCACCTGCAGAAACACCAATCATATAATCAGTATAAATATGATTTTCCAGAAGGGCGTCAATTACACCGCAGGCAAATATAGTACGGTAAGCTCCACCTTCAAAAACTATTCCAACTTTCATAATTACCTCTGTATAAACACAATGTAGGGCCGAAACCTAAAAATTTTACGCTTTTCTATTTTTGCATATTTGAAAAATTTATTCATCCAACAATGAGAATTGAATGTGTAATCCGTCCTGAGCATAAAATAAAAAGACCGTAAGAAATCATATTTTATTGCATTTGTGAATTTCTTTCCTGTACAATCAATATATTATGCATAATCTGATATCAGATATATAAAGTTGTAACTTTAATAAATGCAGGCTGGTATTATCATTTAGATAATAAATTCGTAAGTATTTTGGAAGGGCTGTGAATATGACTGATAACATTATTTTGACAATAGGATCCGATATAGAGGAAGTTGATCCTTTTGCATATAGTGAAAACAGGGATATTAAAGAGGTTTATGTACCAGAAAATGTGAAAAAAATTGGTGCCCATGCATTTTATAACTGCAGAAGCATGTACAAGCTCACACTGGAAAATGCTTCCGTTGATATAGGTGACGGAGCATTTAAAAACTGTGAGCGCCTTAAGGAAATATCAATATATTATAAAAGCGGTGGCAATTTAAAGAGCCTTAAATCAATACTTGCGGATATACATACGGAAGTGAAGGTTCATATTTTTTATGAGGACGGAGAAGCTTCTTTAATATTCCCATATGGAATAGATAATTATGAAGAAAATACACCTGCAAGAATCATAACAGAAATCTCAGAGGGCTCAGGAAGTCTATACAGAGAGAGTATTTCAGCCGGAGAGATTAATTACAGGGATTATGACAAGACATTTATATTGGGAATGAATGTGGATCTCTACAGGGCAGGAATAAGAATAGCCATTGAGAGACTCTTATATCCGTATCATTTATCTGATAATGCAAGGGTTAAATATGAAACCTATGTTGTGGAAAATATCTGCAAGGCGGTTATTATGCTTGCTGAATCCGGAAGAAGAGAGGATGTGGAGAAACTCTTAGACATTTGTATAACTGACAAGAAAGCATTGTGGGAAATTATAGATATAATGCGTGAATCAGGTTATACGGATATACAGAGTCTGCTTCTTGAAAAATATAATAAGCTGTACGGACAGCAGAAAAAGAGATATGAATTTTAAAAACAGGTAACATAGATTAAAGGGAAAAGGAGATGGGGCGTTGAAAGAAACTTCTATGGACAGATACGCTTCTGTCGGAGAGGAAATTCTCAGGAATGTAAAAAAAGATCTGTTTATCGCAATGAGAGGAATGTTTGCAGTATTTAACAGATTTAAATTTATTCCGGATGCAAGGGTGAAGTTTATGGCAACGGATGGGGGGAATATATTTTTTAATCCCATGCTGCTTGTTCAGAAATATATAGAAGACCCTGTGTACGTTAACAGAGCATATCTTCATATCAGTATGCACTGCCTTTTTCTTGCACCATTTACAGGACCAAATGAAGAAAATCCTGACTGGAATCTGGCAGCGGACATTCACGCAGAATCAATAATAGATTCCATGGATATATCATGTGTATTAAGTCCTGAATCGGATATAAAAGAAAATACATATAAGCGATTGTGCGAAAATGGCGATATTTACAGTATAAATTCTATATATAACATTATCAGGAAATGGCCTGAATCCGAAAAATACAAGCTGGCTGAGTATTTCTATACAGACGACCATGACTATTGGTACAAAGTAACAGATGAGGAAAGTAAGGAATCTGATAAAAACGGAGATAAGTCCAATGAAAATGAACAAAAAGAAAATTCAGAAAATAACAAGAGCGATGATAGCAATAAGAATGACAACAAACCTGGTGAAAAAAATGATAAAACACAGGAAGGAATGTCAGGAGTTCAGGGAACTGATGAACATAAAGAATCTGATGCACATTCAGTTGCTTTAAGACGAGAAGCTCTAAAGAAAGAGTGGTCAGAGGAGGCGAAAAAGGCCAATGGTTTCTTTGCATCCTCTGGAATGGGAAACAGATTTAAACAACTTGCAAAGTCTTTAGACAATGCAGTTCAGAAAAGAATTTCCTACAGCTCATTTTTAAAGAAATTTATGAGCCTCCAGGAGGAAAATAAGCCTGATCTGGACAGTTTTGATATGGGCTTTTACAACTATGGTCTATCACTTTATAAAAATATTGCTCTTATAGAGGAGACGGAAGTTTCTGAAGAGGAAAGTATAGAAGGACTTGTGATTGCCGTAGATACATCAGGATCATGCAGCGGTCCGCTTGTGGAAAGATTTGTAAGCACCACATATGGCATTTTAAAAAGTGAAAATGTCATAAGAAAGAATACGAAAATCTATGTCATAGAATGTGACCATGTTATACAGAGAGTTTCCGTGGTAAATAAAAGCACGGATATAGATGGAATGTTCAGTAATTTTTCACCTAAGGGGTTCGGCGGTACGGATTTCAGACCTGTATTTGAATATGTAAATGATTTAATTATGAAAAGGGAGATAAAGTCTCTGAAGGGTCTCATTTACTTTACGGACGGCTTAGGCATTTATCCGAGGAAAAAGCCTTCATGGAGAAGTGTATTTGTATATTCTTCATATGAAAGTGCAGCGGATATTTTAAAAAATACTGACCAGACAAATGAATATACAGTCCCTTCATGGGTCATCAAATATACACTTAAGGATGGGATGATTAAATAATGAATATAAAGGAAGCAAAAGAAGAAATAATAAATACGGTAAAGGCATATTCCCTGTTGGATGAGAACGGGAATGTGCTTATTGCCCGTAACCGTCAGAGACCAATACTTATTATGGGTGCACCGGGTCTTGGTAAGACAGCCATTATGGAGCAGATAGCTGATGAAATGGGCATAGGACTTGTAACCTACAACATGACTCATCATACAAGACAGAGTGCTCTGGGACTTCCTGTAGTATCTGAAAAGACATATGGTGATAAAAATGTTAAGGTCACAGAATATACAATGAGCGAAATCATTGCTTCCATATATAATGAAATGGAAGAGAAAAATACTGACAGAGGTATTTTATTCTTAGATGAAATAAACTGCGTTTCTGAAACTATGAGCCCTATTGTGCTTCAGCTTTTACAGAATAAAATGTTCGGTCGTATCAGCGTTCCTGACGGCTGGGTTATAGTCTGTGCAGGTAACCCTGAAGAATACAATAAGGCTGTAAAAGAATTCGACATGGTTACACTGGACCGAGTAAGACAGATATGGGTTCAGCCAGATTATAAAATATGGAGAGAATATGCCGTAAATAATGGAATCGACGGTTCTGTTAACTCATATCTCAACATAAAGAGCGAGAATTTCTATAAGGCGGAATTAAATATAGACGGTATGTCATTTGTAACTGCCAGAGGATGGGAAGATTTATCTGACTGCATTAAGGCGTATACAAAGCTTGGAATTGAAGTAACTGAGGAGACAGTAAAGGAATATATAACAGACGACCAGATTGCAGCGGATTTCTGCAACTTTTATCTTCTCTATAAGAGATACGAGAAAATATTTGATATTGAGAAGATGTTATCAGGTGAATATGTTAAGGATGACTACACAAATATTCCATTTGATGGCAAGGTAAGTCTTATCGGCATTATCATTTCATACTTAAATAAAGACTTTAAAGAATCTGAGAAAATGACAAAGGTTCAGGACGGTCTTTTTAAGTTTATAAATAAAGCTGCCGAAGGAGTTGCAGTTGCTGATATGAATCCTGAGGATTACTTCGAGCGAATTGCATATTCCATTTTTAAGGAATGGTATTCAAAATCCGTTAATATTGAAGAATTAAAGGCTGAATTCTTCGAGAGAAATGAAGAAGTTGAAAGCTTTAATGATGGATTAAAGGATAAGCTGGATAAGTTCTATGGCTTTATTGAAGATGTGTATGGCAAGGCTGAGGAGATTACACTATTTACAACTGAGCTTGCAGCGGGCAGATCCGGAATGTATTTCATAACAGAGCACAACTATGAAAAGTTCTTTGAATATAACAGAAAATTACTTAACTCAGACTTTAATGAGGAACTTGATATAATGAGTGCCCTGACTTAGGAATAAGTCATTGAATCAGGGGTATAAATGATAGGTACAGATAAAGAAAAAGAGGAAACAACAGATACTGAAAAAGTATATTTCCAAAAAGTCGAAGAAATAGAGCTGTACTTTGGTAAAAAGCCATGTGAAGCTGTTCGTACAGATTTGAAAGAACATAATTGGGGTTGGCATCTTACAAAGAAATGCTGGTATAACGAATATAGTGAAGAAAATGCATATTTGGTAACTGGCTATTGGTTTGCGAATTATGGTGTTGCAGTTCTTGAAAAAAAGAACTGTATTAAGGCCGAAACAAAGATAAATGAACAAATTCTGAAACCGAAAAAGGAAGAATCTTCCAACAAACACATCAAAATTACCCCCCTGGGGGGATGCAAAAAGCATGCAGATTCATTAATATGAGTACATTGAATTATGTGTATAAAAGAGGTATGTGTAACATGTTACTTGATGAAATAGAATCCTACTGGACAAACAGAGCTGAGGGATACTCCAAAGTTAACAAACATGAGCTTGCAGGAGTTCAGAGAATGCTCTGGGGAAATCTTATCGAAGCAAATATGCCGGAACATTTAAAGAATGTTAAGAATAAAAAAGAAATTAATGTTCTTGATATTGGTACAGGTCCGGGATTCTTTTCAATTCTTCTTGCTGAAAGAGGATATAACGTAAGTGCTGTAGATTACACTGAAGAAATGCTTGTTAAAGCAAAAGACAATGCAGGTATTTTCAAGGATGAGATAGACTTCAGAAGAATGGATGCTCAGAATCTTAATTTTGACAACAACCAGTTCGATCTTATCGTAACAAGAAATTTAACATGGGTACTGGAAGATCCTGAGAAGGCATATAAGGAGTGGTTCAGAGTTTTAAAGCCAGGTGGAAAGCTCCTTAACTTTGATGCAAACTGGTATTGTCATTTAAGTGACGAGACAAAGAAGAGAGAATTTGCTCTTACAAGAGAAAATCTTAAAAGAGAAGGAATCTATGATTACTTCGTTGACGGTGAGGGCATAGATAACGATTGGATGGATGACATCGCAAGACAGATGCCATTAACATATATTGTTCGTCCTACATGGGATATATGCAAGTTAAAGGACATCGGATTCAGAGAAGCTACTGCAGAAACTGAGAAGGTATTTGAAGTTCTTACACCTGAAGAAAAAGAGAATTATAAAAACAGTCCTATGTTTATGATTGAAGCAGTAAAGTAATTTAAATTACTTTATTTAAGATAAAAGCCGAATTATTGATGAGTGGCATCAATGTTCGGCTTTTGTTATTATATATAGCATACTATTATAAGGAATACACGAATTATAAAGATCGTAAAGAAAGGGGCATAATCAGATGTCAGTAAGAGTTAATATAGAGCCGGCTGCAGTTTTTAAAAAACCACCTGTTATCCAGGAGCTTTTATTACCGGGATGGGAATACGGAACATGGGACAAAGGATTTTCCCTTCAGCCTGGAGAAATTGGTACAAATACTCTCGTGTATGAGACTGATAAATTAGCAAGAGGAATCAATTTAGAGAGAGCAAATTACTTTGTATCTCTTACACATTCAGATCCTACTTCAAGAAAAGAAATCTACGGTTTCTATGAATATCTCAAAAAAATATGTGAGAAGATGAATGTGAAAAAGTTTACTCACAACGGTCTCAACATGATTTTATCTGACATTGATAATCTTATCGATGTGGACATAGACAATACAAAGAGATCATTAACTGAAATGACAGATAAGATTAACAGCGGCGAAGTTCCGGTGTATTTCATTTTCGGCGTAAAGAATCCTATTGCCATAGATAAGGAGCAAATGGAGCAGTTCGGTTCTGACATAGATAAATTTGCAGAGTATTTAGATAAAATGCAGCACCATGATTATTACTATGCTGCTCCTATATCAACTGTTGAGAAAAAGATAGAGCAGAAGACAAGGGGATTTTTTGGAAAGAACAGGACAAAGGGATTAAAGCCTGATGTAAGTGTTGTCCACACTGTTCCTGCAGGAAAGGAAACCATTTTCCCAATTGTTCCGAGAGTATTCTCAAGAAAGCCTGTAAATGTAATAAAGAGAGAAGTTCTTCTTACATTTGATAAATATGACAGAGAAAGAGTTGATTATGATAAATTTGTAGCCTGCATCGATAAATCTAAAAAGTACGATGCAGACTGCTGTGTAATCAATCTCTCAGATGAAGAGCTGAAAAGTATCTGCAGGGAAATTCAGTAAATAAAGAGCTGCAAAAAAGTCACCTGATTGAAAAGTCATAAATGAAATCTGCTTACTTATTAAAAGCCATGCAGAACATATATTAATTTTAAAAGTCATCCTGGGGACAAATCCCCGGGGTGATTTTTTGATTCAGCATTTAATTATTAATTAAAAATTAAAGTCTTAAAAATGGTATGTGGGGGGATTTATATATGACACAATTAGTTTTATAATAAGAATATCGTGGTAAATGATGATAATTTCAGCCATATATTCACGACATTTCTGTAAATATGCATTAAAAAACACCTAAAAACGAGTGATTTTTCAATAAAAATTATAATAATAGTAATTATTACTATTGACAAATATGACATTAAGAGTTACTATTACACCATCAAAGAAACACACGATAATTAAACATTGCTGAAAGCAATATGTTATTTTAAATTTAAAATTCAGGAGGAATTTATTATGTCATTAATCGATAAAGAGATTGCAGATTTTACAGTACAGGCTTATCAGGCTGGTGAATTCAAGGAAGTAAAGAAGGCTGACGTTGTTGGTAAGTGGAGTGTATTCTTCTTCTACCCAGCAGACTTCACATTCGTTTGCCCAACAGAGCTTGAAGATCTTCAGAACAAGTATGCTGACTTCAAGGCAGCTGGCTGCGAAGTTTACTCTGTATCAACAGATACACATTTCGTACACAAGGCATGGGCTGATACATCAGACAGAATCAAGAATCTTGAGTATGTAATGCTTGCAGATCCTACACATGCACTTTCAACAGATTTCGAAGTACTTATCCCAGAGTCAGGTCTTGCTGAAAGAGGATCATTCATCGTTAACCCAGAAGGTAAGATTGTAGCTTACGAAGTAAACGCCGGTAACGTAGGACGTAACGCAGACGAGTTATTCAGAAAGCTTCAGGCTTGCCAGTTCGTAGCAGAGCACGGTAACGAAGTTTGTCCTGCTAAGTGGACACCAGGTGCTGAGACACTTGAGCCAAGCCTTGACCTTGTAGGTAAGCTTTAATTTTGATACTATAGTCGATAAAACTGTAGTCAATAATTATTAAATCAAAGTGTTCTTTACATATTGACATTCATATGTAAAGGACACTTTTTTAGATAAAGCTGTTATAAAAGAATTTGATAAATAGTCTATTCATAGCACAATAGTATAAATCGGTTTTACTGGCTAATTTATACTGAAATAAGAGGTTAGAATTATGAATATTAACGATATAGATAAGAGCAAAATGTATGACGTAATTGTAGTTGGTGGCGGTCCTGCAGGCCTTACATCAGCTATCTATCTTGCACGTGCAAAATATCGTGTCCTTGTTATCGAAAAGGAAAATTTCGGTGGACAGATTACAATTACAGAAGAAGTAGTTAACTACCCTGGCGTATTAAAGACAAGCGGTGCTGAGCTTACAGAAACTATGAGAGTTCAGGCTGAAAACTTCGGTGCTGAATTTATTTCAGCTGAAGTTAAGGGCTTAGATGTTAATGGAGACATTAAGACAGTATCTACATCAAGAGGTGACTTATACACATATGGTATCGTATATGCCACAGGTGCACACCCAAGAATGATCGGATTCAAGGGTGAGGCTGACTTCAAGGGAAGAGGCGTTGCTTACTGTGCTACATGTGACGGAGAATTCTTCACAGATAAGGAAGTGTTTGTAGTAGGTGGCGGATTTGCTGCTGCTGAAGAAAGTGTATTCTTAACTAAGTTTGCAAAGCACGTAACTGTTCTTGTAAGAAAGGACGATTTCTCATGTGCTGCTTCTGTATCAGAAAAGGCAAAGAATCACGAGAAAATAACAGTTGTTACAAATGTAGATGTTGAAGAAGTAAACGGCGACGACAACGGCGTAAACTACATCAGATATAAGAATTCCAAGACAGGCGAAGTTACAGAATACAAGTCTGATGAGAACTTCGGTGTATTTGTATTTGCAGGTTATGAGCCTGAGACAGCACTTCTTGAAGGAATTGCTGAGCTTGACAGAGGTTACGTGGTTACAGACGCTAACAGAAAGACAAATGTTGACGGTCTCTATGCTGCAGGTGACGTATGTATTAAGACTCTCAGACAGGTTGTAACAGCTGTAGCTGATGGTGCAATTGCCGCAACAGAGCTTGAAAAATATGCAGCTGAGCTTCATGAAAAGGTAGGATTTGCTCCTGAAGTTAAGGAAGAAAAGGCACCTGCACAGACAGAAAGTAATACAGCTTCAACAGCTAAGGATTCAAGCGGATTATTTAACGATAAGATGCTTGCTCAGCTCAATGCAGTATTTGACAGAATGGAGTCAAAGGTTATCCTCAAGCTTTACCTCGATAACAGCGATAAGGCAGAAGAGCTTAAGAATTACATGAACGCAGTTGGTAACTTAACAGACAAGATTGTTGTTGAGAACACAGGTGAGACAGCAGATCACATGCCATGCGTAAAGGTTTACCGTGAGAACGGACAGTATACAGGTCTTGGATTCCACGGTGTTCCGGGCGGACATGAGTTTACATCATTTATTTTAGGCTTATACAATGCATCAGGTTCAGGCCAGAGCATTGATGAGGCTGTTAAGACAAGAATTGAAAATGTTAAAGAGCCAATCGATATGAAGGTACTCGTTTCGCTTTCATGTACAATGTGTCCTGATTTAGTTGTTGCAGCTCAGAAGATGGCAACATTAAATGACAACATTACTTCAGAAGTTTATGATGTTATGAACTATGAAGATTTAAAGAGCAAATATAATGTTCAGAGTGTTCCTTGCCTTGTAATCAATGACAAAGACATCTCATTTGGAAAGAAGAATATCGAACAGCTTGTTGACCTCCTTGCAGAGAAGACAGGTTCTATCTGATAGATTAAAAAAGAGACGTGCAATGCAGAAACATATCATGAAGATATGGAGATGCAAAGGCGTCTCTTTTTTGTATTTTAATCCGATATTATTGAAAATATTTTTGTGTAAATATCATGAATTACTGAAAATATATTTCGCAGATGCCTGATGTATGCGTTTTCTCATATAAGAATACAGATATAGTCTGTATTCAATGACAAATATATATTTAAGTAATATAATAAAAATAATTGTATAAACTGCTCATTGCGAAAAACGATACATAACAATTAATAAGTCTTATGGATAGAAAACATGCATAAGATGATATTAATAAATGTTGCATTTTCCGATATACAATGGGCGTTATAATTAAATTTTTAAGAGGTTACAATGAGAGTAGGATTCTTTGATTCGGGTCTTGGCGGATTATCGGTATTAAACCATGCGCTTAAAATTCTTCCGAAGGAAAAGTTTTTATATTATGCGGATGTAAATAATGTTCCCTACGGCAACAAGAGCAGAGAAGACATTTTAAAATATTCAGAAGAGGCAATTGATTTCCTAGTTGAAAAGGGATCAAAGGCCATCGTAATAGCCTGTAACACCGCAACAAGTGCCGGAGCGGAAGTTATCAGGCGGAAGTATCCGGACATTCCTATTATAGGAATTGAACCGGCAGTTAAACCGGCCATACTGAAATATAAAACAGATAAGAGAATTCTTCTTCTGGCAACAAATGCCACTATTGAAGGTGAAAAACTTGAAACTCTTATTAACAAATATGACACAGAGCACAGAATAGATAAAAAGGGCCTTAAATACCTGGCCAAATATGCGGAAGACGGAATATTTGATAAAGAGACAATAGTGCCTTATCTGAAGGAAGAACTTGAGGGCTATCCTCTGGATCAGTACGGAATATTAATTCTTGGCTGTACTCACTATGGTTTCTTTAAGGACAGCTTTAAAGAGCTAATAGATGGAGTGCAAATTGTGGACGGAGGCAGGGGGACTGCAAGACAGCTTAAGAGAAAGCTGGAAGAAAACGGACTTCTTGCAACCGATGCTGACAAAATAGACGGCGAACCGAGAGTTATTTATTTTGAGTCCGGCACAGAGGTTACAGACAGTCAGAAGCTTAAAACTATTGAGATGCTTAATGACAGATTTGCAAATATGGAAATGTTATAAACAGCTGACATAACGGAGATATTATGAAAGTACGACAACCCCTTTACTATAAACAATTCAAATGTACCATGAGCAAGTGCAAGGACAACTGTTGCAGAGCTTCATGGGATATAGAAGTGGACGAGGATGCCATAGATTACTACAAATCATCCATATATGAAGACAAGTTAATGGATTCTATAGAAGATACTGAAGGCTATGATTGCTTCAAAAAGAAAAATGGAGCATGCGTATGGCTTGAGAAAAATGGTCTCTGCGGAATGTATAGCTGTTTTGGAGAAGAGTATCTTGCAAATGTATGTGTACAGTTTCCAAGATTTACAGAGTATTTCGGAGACTTCAAGGAAGTGGGTATTGGATGTGCCTGCGAAGAAGCCGTAAGAATCATCTTAGAATCTGATCTTAACTTTAAGCTGGAAGAAAAAAATGATCCTGCAGGTGATGATTGTGATGATGAAGCTGATGAGAAAATGTTAAACTTCGTTTTCACACTCAGAGAGGAATTATTTAAGTTATTTTCCAATAAGAAAATCTCAACAAGCAGAAAGCTTACAATATATTTAAATGTATGCTCAGAATTACAGGATGTTCTTAATTCAGAAGAGTTTGTAACAGAGGATAAGGATTATAAGAATCTCATTAAGGATACAATAGATAATGTAACATTTGATGTTAAGCATAAGCCGGCATATAAGGACGACATAAGTGCTGAAATAGAAGAAATTCTTATGGCATTTTTTGAAGTTCCTGATATGGAAGAGGAGTATGAGGAAGCTCATACGAAGCTTGAGAAACTTATTGCAAAGAAATATCCCGGCAAGAAAATCATTAAGGCATTCAGAGACAGCTTAAATGTTATTGAAAAGCAGGGACGTGGCGAAGACTACGATAAGTTTATTATTTATCTTATATACAGATATTTAGGAAAAGCAGTTTTTGACGGAGACATTTTATTAAAGGCTAAATTAGCCGTTGCAATGTACATCTGTCTCAGACTGTTTGATATTTACTGTCTTGAAACAAATAACAATGTCATGACACTGGAAGACAGAATTGAGCAGATAAAAATGATTTCAAGACAGTTTGAGTATTCAGAAGATAATATGGAGCAGCTTACAGAGGACTTCTTATTTGAAGAAGGCTTTTCAAGAGCTGCATTCAGAAGAATATTAGCTGTATTTTATTAAGGAGGTAACTATGGCAGCAGGAATCGCTGATAGCGTGGATATAGATATAAATGAGATTAAGTCAGAGATAGAGCGGTCTGTCAGAGAGTTAATCGATATAGCAAAGCTTGAGGAGGAAGACATTTTCGTTGTGGGATGTTCTTCCAGTGAAATTGCGGCTCATATGATAGGCACATACTCAAGTGAGGAAATCGGAAAGGCTGTATTTTCTACAATAAAGAGCGTATGCGATGAAAAGGGCATTTTCCTTGCGGCACAGTGCTGTGAGCACCTTAACAGAGCAGTTATTGTTGAGAAGAAATGCGCCCAGAGATACGGATTAACAAGAGTAAATGTTGTTCCTGTTCTTAAGGCGGGTGGTTCATTTGGTACAGCGGCATACAATGGCTTTGAAAATGCATATGCGGTAGAGTCTCTTGAAAGAAAAGCCACGGCAGGAATGGACATTGGCGATACATTTATCGGAATGCACATGAGAGATGTGGTAGTTCCCGTAAGAGTTCATACTGACAGAATCGGCAATGCTCATGTGACATTTGCAAGAACAAGAGCAAAGTTTGTTGGAGGAGACAGAGCCGTTTATAACGAGGATTTAAAATAATAACAGCGTTTAGGAGCAATCATGATAACTTCAACAGCAAATGAAAGAATTAAATGGGTAAGTAAGCTGCAGACCAAGAAAAAAGAAAGAGATCTTCAGGATGTCTTTGTTACTGAAGGAATGCGAATGCTTAAGGAAGTGCCTAAGGAAAGACTTGTAAGCTGCTTCTGTACAGAGAGCTTTTTAAGACAGTACGCATGGATTGAGGACACTGCCAACAGACTTGAGCACGGCTTGGAAGTGGTAAGTGATAAAGTGTTTGATAAAATAACTGACACTAAGACGCCTCAGGGAGTGCTTGCAGTAGTTAAGCGAGAGCATTTCGATCTTGATGACTACATAAATGACAAATCTCTTTTTGTTATTCTGGAAAATATTCAGGATCCGGGTAACTTAGGAACAATTGTAAGAATGAGTGAGGCAGCGGGTGTTGATGCCGTAATTATGGGAAGCGGAACAGTTGATGTGTATAACCCAAAGACAATCCGCTCAAGTATGGGATCCATTTACAGAATGCCTGTAATTTATTCTGAGGATTTATTAGGCACAGTTGATATGCTTAAGAAAAAGTCAGTAAATATTTTTGCAGCAACTCTTGATGATTCAACAGAATATTATTCATGTGATTATAAAAAGCCTACTGCATTTGTAATAGGAAATGAAGGAAATGGTCTTACTGATGAAATGGTTGCAACGGCCAGTTTCAATGTAAATATTCCTATGTCAGGAGAGGTTGAAAGCCTCAATGCGGCAGTGGCAACTTCCATACTCTGCTTCGAGGCTTCAAGACAAAGAAGAATGTAAATATATTAATTGCATTAAATATATTAATTGCATTAAATATATTAATTGCATTAATTATATTAATTATTAAAATAGTTAATCATTAAAACCACTAATAATTAAAGTTAAAATAACTCTATTGATTACTAATAGAGTTATTTTTAAATGTTTTAGATGGCCACATCTTTTAGGGGCAATTATGGAATATACATTAGATGATTTTTTTTTAAAGAGAATCCTAAGGTTGCAAATGCAATTCTTATTACCAGACTTTCAAAGGAGAAGGCTGATCTTATAAAAGAAGTTCATGATGATATGGACTACAGACCAGAAGCGCGAATAGGAATTGTAGGGAATATACCTGAGCCTGACGGAATTGGGAATATTCTCATTGCGACAGGTGGAACAAGGATATTCCTGTTGCTGAAGAAGCTGCTGTTACTGCAGCCCTTCTTTCAATGCTTAATTCATGTGCAAATGGAATTGCCGTAGTAAATATAGATAATGGATTTGGAGCCGGAACTATGGCTGGCAGAATAAATCATATGGGGTAATATAATGAGAACATTATACATTGATGCTTCAATGGGTGCCGCAGGGGATATGATAACAGCGGCATTGCTGGAGCTTGTACCAAATGAAAAAAGTACATTAAACAGACTTAACAGAATAGGTGTACCAAATGTAGAATACCGTGCAGGTAAGGTAAATAAGGCAGGTATCATGGGAACTCATGTGGATGTTGTGATCAACGGAGTGACAGAGAACTCTGAAACACCCGGTAATCATGAGGCACAGGGGCCTACACACCACACTCTCGAAGATATAAATAAGATTATAGATACATTAAATCTTCCCAAAAAAGCCAAGGAAGATACAAAGGCAATATATGGACTTATTGCCGATGCCGAGAGTAAAGTTCATGGAATGCCTGTGGCAGAGGTGTATTTTCACGAAGTTGGTGAATATGATGCAATTGCGGATATTGCAGCGGTCTGCTTCCTGGTAAATGAATTAAAGGTGAAAAATATAATCACTTCAGCAGTAAATGTAGGTGGTGGAACAGTTCGATGTGCTCACGGTGTTATGGCAGTGCCTGCGCCTGCAACAGTAGAACTCTTATCAGGTGTTCCTATATATTCTGACGGAATTGACGGTGAATTATGTACTCCTACCGGGGCAGCCATTTTAAAATATTATGCCAACGCATATGGAAATATGCCGCCTATGGATGTGGCAAAGGTTGGATATGGCGCCGGTAAAAAAGATTTACAAAGAGCAAATGTCATAAGAATCGCCCTTGGTGAGACCATAGATATTTCCGGTCTGACAGATAGCGACCTGGATGACATCCATAAGGAAAATATAATTGCAGACAGCAGGGATGTACTTGGAACAATCCTTAATAAAAAGAAAAAGCTCCTGAACACAAAAATCCATGACATTGTAAAAGAATCAGAAGATTCATTTTTTGAAAATGGTATTACAGACAGAGTCATTGAATTAAGATGCAATATTGATGATCAGTCTCCGGAGCAGATATCTTATGCAAGTGAACTTTTACTTGTAAATGGAGCTCTTGATTTTTATTCCACACCTGTTGTAATGAAAAAAGGTCGCCTTGGCACATTGTTTACGGTAGTATGTAAGGAAGAAAACAGAGAAAAGATTGTAAAGCTTATATTTAAGCACACAACAACAATAGGAATAAGAGAAACTCTCTGTCACAGATACATTTTAGACAGAAAAGAGGATATTATTTCAACTGATAACGGTAATGTAAGGGTGAAAACCAGCTTTGGCTACGGAACCGTCAGACATAAATATGAATATAATGATTTAAAATTTATTGCGAAAAAGACAGGACTCAGCATTCAGGAATTAATTGAAAAGCTGGATTCATAAAAGTCTGATTCATAATGTTAATTAAAAAGGCTGTATTATTGTTTTGCATTTGTATGTGTTACATGGATACATACGAATGCGAATCGTAATGTGGCCTTTTATTTTACGAAATACAAACGTGGTATTTAAAAAGTTAAGCGTGCCTTTAATAAAGTTTTATGTAACTGAGCGTAAAATTAAGATTTTTAATAAAACTACCGTGATGATAAATAAAATGTTGGTTAATTATAAATAAATTATAAAAAATCATAGACATTAACCCTGTAGGGGGGATGTATAATGATTTATTGTGTGCGTATACTATAGCATACTATATAACTAATAAAAGTTTTATATACATATGTATATTATTTATGTACGATGTATGTTTTATATAATAAAAGTAAATTCGAAAGAAGGAAAATTTTTTGTGACGAAATATGTAGTAAAAAGACTGTTACAGCTTATTCCCATAATTTTAGGAATAACGTTTCTGTCTTATGCCATGATGCAGGTAGCGGGAAGTGACTTCATTGAGCAGGCTGCCAACAACACCGGAACAGTGATGTCAGCGGAGGCTATGCAAAAGGCAAGAGAGGCGCTTGGCCTGGATAAACCGTTCATAATTCAATATTTTAACTGGCTGGGTGGATTGCTGCATGGAGACATGGGAGTCAGCTATGTTTCTAATAAGGATGTATTTAGCACCTTTATCTCAAAACTTCCGGCAACACTTCTTCTTACACTGACTTCTGTTATTGCAACTATGGCAATCGCAATTCCGCTTGGAATACTTGCAGCGGTTAAGCAGAATAAGATAACGGACTACATCATAAGAATAGCATCGCTTATAGGTAATTCACTTCCTAACTTCGTTGTTGCCATTCTCTTAATGTATTTCTTATCCATTAAGCTGGGATGGTTCCCTATATTATCGAAAGGAACGTCATTGTATAGTGCGATATTGCCGACACTGACATTGGCCATATCCATGGGCGCAAAATACTTAAGACAGGTACGAGCTACGGTTTTGGAGGAGCTTAAGAAGGATTATGTCATAGGTGCAAAAGCACGAGGCGTAAGAGGTAAAGTTATTCTTTGGGGAAGTGTACTTAAAGCTTCTATGCTTACAATTGTGACATTACTTGCCTTATCAATTGGTTCTCTTCTGGGTGGTACAACAATTGTTGAAAGTATATTTGGATGGGATGGAGTTGGAAAACTTGCGGTCGATTCGATTACCATGAGAGATTACCCAATGATTCAGGCATACGTTGTATGGATGGCGATTATTTATGTTGTTGTAAACCTTATAACAGATCTGCTTTATAACTATCTCGATCCAAGAGTTCGTTTAGGAATAGGAGGTGGAAGTGATGAATAATACACCTACTATTCGTATACAGAAAGTCAGAAAGAACAGAACTAAAAGAATGTTCATCATATTTAGCATATTAGCGGCGGCACTTTTGATATGTTCAATCATAGCTCCGTTATTATGCCCGTATGATCCTTATGCACAGGATTTAAGCAAGTCTCTTCAGCCGCCATCAGCAGAACATTGGTTAGGTACTGACAGATATGGCAGAGATTTACTTTCACGAGTAATTATAGGTAGTCAGACAAGTATTTATTCAACACTGATTCTTGTGGCGTTTATGACAGTCGTCGGGACGGTGCTTGGCATACTTGCCGGATTATACGGCGGTATTTTAGATACCATAATAATGCGTATATCTGATATATTCCTTGCATTCCCCGGTCTTGTGTTTGCCCTTGCGGTAGCAGGTGCTCTCGGCGGTGGAGTGCAGAATGCCATCATAGCCCTTGCGGCTGTAGGGTGGCCTAAGTTTGCAAGACTGGCCAGAAGTCAGACTCTTGCACAAAAGAAACAGCAGTATATGGATGCGGCCAGATTATCAGGAAACGGTACATTTAAAATTATAATATGGCATTTATTGCCTAATATAATAGGGCCTATTATTGTTACTGCCGTGCTGGATATTGGTACATCCATGATGGAAATTGCAGGCCTTTCATACCTCGGCCTTGGAGCTATGCCTCCTGTTGCTGAGTGGGGAAGTATGATGAGTGGAGCGAGAGAATTTATTCAGACAGCTCCTTGGGTTGCATTTGCACCCGGTATAGCAATATTTATATCTGTTGTTATATTTAACATGTTTGGTGATACAGTAAGAGATTACTTTGATCCAAGACAGAGAACAAAGTGATAAGCACACTAACTATGCGCGATGCTATATGTGATTCGATATGTGCATATTTAGATTTGTTTATAGATTTATTAATTGTTTTGTTTATTTTGGAGGAATGTTTAATGAAACTTAAATCAAAGTTACTTACAGCCGGTTTAATTGCAACAGCAGTTGTTCCACTTGCTGCATGTGGAAATGGCGGTTCAAACCAGGGTGGTGAGTCAACAGGCGAGAAGACTTTCGTATACGGTACAACAGGATACGGAAAGGACATGCTTAATGTAGGTACTAACCCTCATGATGGTTATACAGGATGGAGTACATTAAGATATGGTATTGGTGAAACTCTTTTCAAGTATGATGATTCAATGCAGATTCAGCCATGGCTCGCAAAGTCATATGAGTTCGTTGATGATACTCATGTAAAGATTGAACTTAGAGACGATGTATCATTTTCAAGCGGTAGAAAGATGGACGCTACAGCAGTTAAGGAATGTCTTGATGACTTAATCAAGGTTCATGATAGAGCTCCTTCTGACTTAAAGATTGCTAATATCACTACAGATGGTGATTATACAATCATTATTGAGACATCTGAGCCTACACCGGCTCTTATCAACTTCTTAAGTGATCCTTACGGATGTATTATTGATATGAGCGTTCCTGAAAAGGATATGATTGTTGCAGGTACAGGCCCATACATCGCTACAAGCGTATCTGATACAGAAATCGACCTCGTAAAGAATACTAATTACTGGGGCGGGGATGTTAAGGTTGATAAAGTTGTAGTTAAGGGTATTGTAGATGGTACAACTCTTACAAATGCACTTCAGAATGGAGAACTTGATGCAACATATGGTCTTCCATATGCAAGTTACCCTATTTTCGAAAACAATGCTGATTACAACATCGACTATGTAGAGACAAGCCGCCAGTTTTTCGGCAAATTCAACTATCACACAGCTGCCCTTCAGGATCAGAATGTAAGAAAAGCAATTTCCATGGGAATTGATAAGGATGGATTTGTTAAGACACTTCTTAACGGACATGGTGCTACATCTAAGGGACCTTTCCCTTCATCATTCAAGTTTGGTGATGATACTGTAAATACAGTTTCATATGATCCTGAAGGTGCAAAGGCTCTTTTAGAGCAGTCAGGATGGGTTGATACAGACGGCGATGGTATCAGAGAAAAGAACGGACAGAAGCTTTCACTCAGATGGGTAACATATCCGGGAAGACAGGAGTTACCACTTCTTGCTGAATCAGCGCAGGCTAGTCTTAAGGATATCGGTGTAGATATTCAGGTTAACTCAACACAGGATCATAAGTCATTATGGAAGAGTGGACAGTATGATATCTATGTAAGTGCAATGGTAACTGCTCCTACAGGAGACCCTGAATACTTCTTCAATACACATGCTCTTACAGGTGCTGCTTCAAACTATGAAGGATATAGCAATGCTAAACTTGATGAGTTAGCAAAGACACTTCATAAAACATTTGATGTAAATGAAAGAGCAAAGATTGCTACAGAAATGTCACAGACAATTCTAGATGACAATGCATACTTCTTCGCATCTCACTTAAAGATGGGCATTGTTAGTAAGGCGGGAGTATCAGGTATTGCACCACATCCATGTGATTACTATGAAATCACAGCTGATCTTGATAAGAAATAATTAAGATTAGTTAATAAAAAATATATTTTAAAGCTATAAATATCAGGAAAGTCATAGTGATAGTTATTCTGGCTATGCATCTATGGCTTTCCTTTTTATAACTATGTACATATGTCATAAGTAATACATACAAGAAACCTGCCAACAATTTGCTTTTATACTAAATACTAAGTATAAAATACTAAATATTTATTATTTATTATTTGATGTTTAATATTTAACATTTAAGCGTAAGAGCCATTACCATGATATGTGTACATAGTTATGAAATAAATAACAAAATGGGGAAATAATATGACCAATTATTCAGAAGATGAACCAATACTGAAATATGAACATGTGGATATTTCATATGCGGGTAAAAAAGTGGTAAGCGATGTAAGCTTCACACTTCACAAAGGTGAAATAATGGGATTAGTAGGTGAATCCGGAAGTGGTAAGTCTACCATTATAAAAGCGGCAATGAATCTGCTTGGAGATGACGGTTTAGTTACCAGAGGAGACATTTGGTATAAGAATTTGGATTTGCCTGATGTTAAGGGAGAAGAATTAAGAAAATTATGTGGTCCCGACCTTGCAATGATATTTCAGAATGCCGGGCTTTCAATGTGCCCTATCAGAAAAATAGGTGATCAGATTTATGAAAGCATGAATGAGCATGAGAAAATTTCCAAAGAGGAATTTTTGACAAGAGTTGAGAAAATAATGGGAATTGTCGGTCTTACAGATTATGACCGAATTTTAGACAGCTATCCATTTCAGTTATCAGGTGGAATGAATCAGCGAATTGGTATCTGTATGGCCATGCTTTTGAATCCGAAGGTTTTATTGGCTGATGAACCTACATCTGCTCTTGACGTTACAACACAGAAAAAGGTTGTAGAGGAAATGCTTAAGATGAGAGACGAGTATGGCACATCTATGATAATTGTTACGCATAATATAGGTCTGGTAGAGAAAATGTGTGATACGGTAGCGGTTCTCAAGGATGGTATGATAAAAGAATTTGGTCATGCCAAAGATGTAATCAACAACCCACAGGATGAATATACAAAGCTGCTTATGAAATCTGTGATCAGGATTAAGAAAAAAGTATAAGAAATAAAATTTGACTGGTAAATGGGAATCCGAAAAAACCATTGCGGATTTATAAAAGTGAAGCATTTGTATCTGATGACAGTGCTGCAACAGACCTTGACCATGCCGCTATGAAAGATTTATAGATGGAATCTCGGATAAGCATTTAAATATAATATCGGGTAAGATTAAATTAGATAAAATTAAGGAAGATAATATATGGAACATATATTAGAAGTAAATAAATTAACAAAGGTTTTCAAAAAGAAGGGAGTGGAATTTGTCGCTGTAGACAATATTTCATTTACCCTTAACAAAGGTGAAAGTCTTGGAATAGTAGGTGAATCCGGAAGTGGAAAAACAACACTTGTAAGAATGATTACAAGATTACTTCCTTCAACATATGGTGAGATTATCCTCAACGGGGAGGACATTACTCACATTAAAGGAAGGAAGTTAAGAAACATATACTCAAATATGCAAATGGTATTCCAGTCTCCTTATGATTCATTTGATGGACGTCATAAATTCGGAAGAAGTATGATTGAACCAATGATTAACAATGGTTTTTCAAAGGCAGATGCCATAAAAAGAGCAGAACAGCTTTTTGAAAGATGCAGCTTACCAAAGGAAATGCTTGATAAGTTCCCACATGAAGTTTCAGGCGGTCAGTGCCAGAGAGCAGGTATAGCCAGAGCCGTATCAATCAGTCCAAAGCTTCTTATCTGCGACGAGTGCACATCTGCTCTTGATGTTACAATCCAGAAAGAAATTATTGATCTGCTTAATGAGTTCCGTGAAGAAATGGATATGTCATATTTATTCATTTCACATGACCTGGGTGTTGTTCAGAGTTTCTGTGACAGAGCAATCGTAATGCACAACGGTAAAGCTGAGGAAGAGGGGGCGGTAGATGATATAATCAATAACCCTCAGGCACAGTACACAAAGGATCTTATAGATTCAGTTTTATAATGGGTGTAATAGAATTTACCGATAAGAATTAAATTCCGTCATGTATATTTTGCCGGAAGAAATAAGATTATAAATATATAAAATGGTTCATTTTGAAATAAATGAACCATTTTATGAACCGACCCCCAAAAGTTAGACCAAAAATCTAACGATTGGAGGTCGGTTTATT
>UQXZ01000003.1 GCA_900545225.1 uncultured Eubacteriales bacterium | reverse complement strand
AATAAACCGACCTCCAATCGTTAGATTTTTGGTCTAACTTTTGGGGGTCGGTTCACTCTGATGTGGTTTTTTATTTATAAAGTCGTAATTAATAAATCTGATTTATTAATTAGTCTTCAACTTTGTACTCGAATGCTGGGTAAGCATCTTCACCGTGCTGGTTAATGTCAAGACCTGCAATTTCTTCTGATGGATCAACACGAAGTTTTGTGAAGATTCTTGTGATAAGAAGTGAGATTGCTGTCATACCAGCAGCCCATCCTGCAGCAACTGCTGTTGCAAGGATCTGGATACCGAACTGGTGAACGCCACCGAATACGAGACCGTCGCCGTAAGTAACTGTTGGGTTAACAGAAGCCTGGCAGAAGAGTGCAAGACCGATACAACCGGTGAAACCAGCCATACCATGGCAACCGAATACAGACATTGGATCGTCGATACCGCCCTTAGCGATAGCCTTTGTTGTGTAGTAGCAGATTGGGCTTACTACAGCACCGATAATGAATGCAGCCCAAACAGGGATGTAACCACAAGTAGGAGTAGCAGCAACAAGACCACAAACGAGACCTGAAGATGTACCTACGAGTGTTGGCTTTCCTGTGTTGATGATATCAATAACTGCCCATGAGCAAAGAGCTGTAGCAGCAATGATACATGTTGTTAAGAATGCATGTGCAGCTAAACCGTCTGCATGGAGGCTTGAACCTGCGTTGAAACCAAGCCATCCGAACCAGAGGATACTTGCACCAAGGAATACGTAAGGTTTGTTGTGCGGCTCGAAAGATTTCTTACCGAATCCATCACGCTTGCCTAACATTGCAGCAAGTACAAGACCTGACATACCTGTAGCTACTTCGATTGGGAAACCACCGGCGAAGTCGATAACTCCCATTTCCTGTAAGAAGCCACCGCCCCATACCATATGTACAAGTGGGAAGTAAACTAATACAGACCAAATCATTGAGAATACGAACATAGCGCCCGCTCTCATTCTACCTACACCACCACCTGTTACAACGGCTGGTGTAATCATAGCGAACATCATCTGGAAGATTACATATGTAATAACTGAGATAGATGATGAAGTGCCATCGAGTGATTCGTATGGACTTAATCCCATAAGGAAGAAGTTGTCGAATCCACCGATAATTCCGTTAGCGCCGCCACCGTTTGAGAATGATAATGTGTAACCAAACACTACCCAAAGCAATATGGAAAATCCCATGATGCCGACACTTGCCATCATTGTGTCAATGACATTCTTCTTACGAGCAAGACCGCCATAGAAGAATGCAAGACCTGGTGTCATAATGAAAACTAATGCTGCACAAATGAGCACGAATCCATTACTTGCAAAATCCATGTTTTTTGTCCTCCTTTTTTATTAAGGTGTGCCGCCTGAAAAAATAAAAAATTTATAAACGGTAACCTGAAAACATTTAATAAATTTTAACAAATACAGATAGAATCGTCAATGAAAAAAGGGTGACAATGGCGTTTTTTTTGCTGACAAATATTGAATTTGCCGTTAAAATGTGTTATTTTATAGCTTTTTTAGAATTTCGTTTGATTTTTTTCTTTGAGTACTTTCTTCCGAGCACTAAAAATAGTATTCCCATGCCTATAACAATACCTACAATTAGTATAAGTGCGTGCATGAAAAATTCTTCAGGAAGGATATTTATGACAGGATCCAGGGAAGGATAGAATATCCAGTAATCATTTCTAAATGCTATTTTGTGAAATGTTATAAACAGGGAGTCAAAGTTTATGGCTGCCCATATGCCTAGGAAAACCGGAAGGGCAAGTGTTATAATTCCAGCAATTTTAAAGAAGAATCTTTCATGTTTCTTTCTACATAAATATATACTCCATGGAATACCGACTGCTGCGGTTATTGGAAGTAGAATCTGTAATATAACAAATATATTTTTTACTTCTTCAAAATGGATTTTACCCATTGGAGACATGGCAAGGTCCGGGAAGGCTAACTCACCATGGTTAAATACAGACATGTAATTTATAAGTGTGTCGTAGTTTCGGGATATCAGATCTAATGAATATCCTGACTGACCGGGAATATCCAGTATTTTCACATCCAGATAATAAAGAGGCGTGAAAAATACCGTAAATGTTACAGCTCCGCTTATTACCATAATCATAAGGATAATTGGCAGAACAATATTGTTGGCAAATTTCATTTGTAATCTCCTAGGTTCAGAATTTGGGCTATTATAACACAATTATTTTGTGAGCATTTATATAAAGGATATGAACTCCTGAATATGTGTCCTGTGAAATTTGGATTTAGTTAATTTTTCCCAAAAGAGTTATTAAATATAAAAACAGACCCGGTAATATACCGCATCCGGATAGTCAGAGTGTTAATCTGATTATTAGTGATTGGTATAAATCCGAGTCTTTTTTATTGAATGATAAATACTATGTGACGAATCTCTGATTAATCAGTGTCGCAGTTATTACAAATTCCGTGGAAGAATGTAATGTGACCTGAAATCTTACCCTTTGAGAAATGTGACTGAGCATTATTGATAAATGCATCTTCAACAACTTCGTCATTTAAATCAAAGTCCATAACAGCGTGACATTTGTTGCACTGAAAATGGTTATGTGGTTTGAGATTTGCATCGTAATGAACAGAGCCATCCTTGCAAGGTATCGTAATTGCCTTACCGTGATCTACAAGGAAAGCAAGGTTTCTGTATATTGTACCCAGGCTGATGTTTGGGAATTCCTTTGATACATTCTGATATACGATATCTGCAGTAGGGTGATCATATGTTGATTTTAAATAAGCTTCGATGGCGTCTCTTTGTTTTGAATGTTTAACAGCAGCTGCCATAACAATCGCCTCCATAATAGTCTATAAATAAAAGATGTTATTATTAACGTATCATAAAAATATACCGTTAATAATAACTATTATTATTTTTATTATATCATACTATATATATGGAGGGCAACTAACGACACACTAATTACACAGATTCTATCAATTCTATAATTTTTCCGATTGCGTCTCGCTGCTCGCTTTCAGCCATATTTTTTATGTAAGCGTCTCTGTTGTTGAATACGTATTCAATGGATTCGAGAAGTGACTCAGGAGTAATGTCATCTTCATAAAGAACCCTTGAATAGCCGCTTTCCTCAAATGATTCTGCATTTAGAATCTGATCGCCTCTGCTTGATGCAGCAGGAAGAGGGATTAAAAGGTTAGGTTTCTTTAATGCCAGGAATTCAAATATGGCATTTGCTCCGGCTCTTGAAACAACCATGTCACTCATTGCGAGAAGGTCTTTCATTTCCTTATCAATATACTCATACTGAACATAGCCAGGGGTTCCGTCATATCTTCTGTCCGCCTTATCCTTTCCGCAGAGATGTACAATATTGTACTTCTTAAGTAATGCATCAAGGTTTGCGTGAAGGGCTTCATTTAAAGCAACGGCACCTGTACTTCCGCCCATAACCAATATAGTAGGTTTTATGCTTGAGAGGCCTGTAAATCTGTGACCTGCAGCGGCACTGCCAACTAATAGTTCCTCACGGATTGGAGTTCCTGTAAGAACGGGATGCTTATCTTCGCTGATATATTTGAGAGTCTCAGGAAATGTAGTACATACAATACTTGCTCTCTTAATTGCAATCCTGTTGGCGAGACCAGGAGTCATGTCGGATTCGTGAATAATTACAGGAATTTTAAGCTTTCCAGCAGCCATAACTACAGGAACAGAAACAAATCCGCCCTTAGAAAATACAACGTCGGGTTTCATTTTCTTAAGGAGCTTCTTTGCCTGGTTATAACCGTGAATAACCTTAAATGGATCCGTAAAATTCTTTAAACTGAAATATCTTCTGAGCTTACCTGATTTAACGCCGTAATAACGTATGTGCTGACCCTTGATAAGATCTTTTTCAATGCCGTCTTCTGAACCGATATATGCTATTGCGTAATTTCTTGCTCTAAGCTCAGGCAAAAGAGCTATATTTGGCATTACGTGACCGGCTGTTCCACCACCGGTCATTATTATTCTTCGTCTTCTTTCACTCATAACTTTATCCTTATACTGTATAAATATTTTATTTTTATACTTTTCATAGTATTATACTAAACAAAATGTAATAAAAGTAAATAGAGTAAGTGGTAAATATTTGAAAATGATATGCTACTTTGTTAGAATAAAATGAATATATTATGGGGGGATTTGATGTGTTAGGAATAATTGGAGCAATGCAGGAGGAAGTTGAACAGCTTATCTCTGCTATGAATGTAACTAAGGGAGAGAAAAAGGCGGGAATGGATTTCTATTCAGGCCATTTAGATGGTATGCCTGTTACAATTGTAAGAAGCGGTATCGGTAAGGTAAATGCAGCAATCTGTATACAGATCCTTGTTGACGACTTCAATGTTGATGCAGTTATCAATACAGGAATTGCAGGCTCTCTTCATGATAAAATTGAAATAGCTGACGTAGTATTATCAGAAGATGTTCTTCATCATGATATGGATGCAACAGGATTTGGATATCCAAAGGGACAGATTCCAAGAATGGATGTACTTTCATTTAAGGCTGATCCAGGCCTTGTTGCACTTGCAAAAAAAGCATGCGAAGCAGCAACACCTGAGATAGGAATTCATACAGGCAGAATCGTAAGTGGAGATCAGTTCGTATCTGATACAGAAGTTAAGAAGAGAATTGTAGATGATTTTGCAGGATTATGTACAGAGATGGAAGGTGCTGCAATTGCACAGACTGCACACCTTAACAATATTCCATTTGTAATTATCAGAACTATTTCTGATAAGGCTGATAACAGCGCAACAGTTGATTATCCTACATTTGAGAAAAAGGCAATTGCCAATGAAGTGAAAATTGTTAAAAAGTTTTGTACATATTTCAATGAATTATAATGGAACGGTATTATGTTAAATGTAAAGTTAGATTATTCTATGAGTCAGGAAATAGTGGACAACATGGAGTCCATGAAAGAGAAGACTATAGAGGCTAAAAACATATTAATGTCCGGAACGGGCAAGGGCAATGACTATATTGGATGGATTGATCTTCCTATTAATATAGATCAGGAGGAGCTCTCAAGAATTAAAAAAGCCGCAGATAAAATAAGAAGTGAATCAAATATTCTTGTTGTTGTAGGAGTTGGCGGTTCGTATTTAGGTGCCAGAGCCGGAATTGAATTTCTTATTCATGAATTCGATGAGATGAAGGTAATATTTATAGGTAATACTCTCAGTACAGATGCACTTGCTTCTGTTATCAGAAGACTCGAGGGAAATGATTGGTCTATAAATGTTATCTCAAAGTCAGGTACAACTCTTGAACCAGCTATAGCATTCAGAGTTTTAAAGAAGAAACTCGAAAAAAAGTATGGCGAAGAGGCAAGTTCAAGAATTTATGCTACGACTGATAAGCATAAAGGTGCTTTAAAGACAATGGCTGATGATCTCGAATATGAGACATTTGTCATTCCTGATAATGTAGGCGGAAGATTTTCTGTATTATCTGCAGTTGGACTTCTCCCAATCGCCGTAAGCGGAGGCGATATTGAACAGTTACTTGTCGGAGCAAGGGATATGAGAGAAGCCTGCGTCAATAATGATTTTGATGAAAATATTGCAATGCAGTATGCAGCGGCAAGACATATCATGATGAATCATGACAAATCAATTGAAGTTCTCTGTACATATGAGCCTGCAACAAGAACTCTTGGTGCGTGGTGGAAGCAGCTTTTCGGAGAATCTGAAGGAAAGAATCACAGAGGTCTCTTCCCTGTAACATTAAGTTACACAACAGATTTACATTCTCTTGGACAGTATATCCAGGACGGAAAGAGAATTATGTTTGAGACAGTTCTCGTTGTGGAACAGTCAAATGACACTATAGTTATAGAAGAAGATGAGTGCAATCTCGACGGTCTTAATTATTTATCCGGAAAGACTCTGGACTTCGTTAATACATGTGCTCTTGAAGGAACGATGAATGCTCACATTGATGGCGGTACTCCTAACATCAGGGTTATAGTTCCTAAAAAGGATGAGTACTATCTCGGATGCTTATTCTACTTCTTTGAATTTGCATGTGGAATAAGTGGATATATGCTAGGAGTTAATCCATTTAACCAGCCGGGTGTAGAAGGTTATAAAAAGAATATGTTCAAGCTCCTAGGAAGACCAGGATACGAAGCGTAATCGACAGTGTGAGAACACAATATAAAAACACCACAGACATTAAGTGCCTGTGGTGTTTGTTCTATATATAAATGTAACATCTTTTACTGCTATATATAACCTGGATGGATTTAAATTAAATTATCTTATTATTACTCTATATAGAACATAAATTAAATTAAATTACATTACATATATTATACATTTCATATATTATATGTAATGAGAATAAATAATCTTTATTTAGTCTTCTTCTATAACATGTATTTCCAGAAACAGGAAATCAATTTCATCCACAAAGTTGTCCTTATAGAATCTTGTTTTTGCATGTGCTTTGAATTCTTTTATATTACTTTCAAGCCAGATCGGCTCTGATAAGTCAAATTTGTGACATGCAGCTGTTACGGCTTCAAATATTTTTGTGGTTCTGTTTTTTTCTGAACTGTCTGAATTATCTTCGACAACTATGTCATTTACCAAATGATTACTGTCATCAAATGCCTTAAACCATATTCTCATATTAATCTCCAAAGTCTATTTTTTTAAAACTTATAAAAGTTTAGTCATTTGTCCACTTTACTTTAATAAAAAAATTGTATAAAATAGAAAACATAATTCTAAATTTTATGATTAATTATAGAGAGGTTGGGGTTTTATGGCAAGACAAATGAAAACTATGGATGGTAATACAGCTGCAGCTCACGTATCTTATGCGTTTACTGAAGTTGCTACTATCTATCCTATCACTCCTTCTTCCCCTATGGCTGACCTTACAGATATCTGGGCAACACAGGGAAGAAAGAATATTTTCGGTAATCCCGTTAAATTAGTAGAACTTGAGCACGAAGGTGGTGCAGCAGGTGCATTCCACGGCTCACTTCTTGGCGGTGCCCTTACAACAACATATACAGCATCACAGGGTCTTCTCCTTATGATTCCTAATATGTTCAAGGTTGCCGGTGAGCTCCTTCCTGGAGTTATCGACGTTTCAGCGAGAGCGCTCGCTGCACATGCTCTTTCAATCTTTGGTGATCACCAGGATGTTTACGCATGTCGTCAGACAGGTTTCGCTATGATCTGTAGTAACAGTGTTCAGGAAGCAATGGACTTAGGAGCAGTTGCTCACCTTTCATCTATTGAAGGCAGAGTACCATTCCTTCACTTCTTTGATGGTTTCAGAACATCTCATGAGCTTCAGAAGATTGAAGTATGGGATTATGATGACCTTAAGGAAATGGTTAACATGGATGCTGTTGAAGCATTCAGAAAGAGAGCTCTTCTTCCAGAGAGCCCAACTCTTCATGGTTCAGCTCAGAACCCTGATACATACTTCCAGGCTAGAGAAGCATGTAACCCATATTATGAAGCATTCCCCGATGTAGTTGAGAAGTACATGAATATGGTTAACGCTAAGATCGGTACAGATTATAAGCCATTCAACTATATTGGTGCTCCAGATGCTGAGAGAGTTATCATCGCTATGGGTTCTGTTTGTGAAACTATCGATGAGACAATTGAATATCTCGTTTCAAAGGGCGAGAAGGTTGGTGCTATCAAGGTTCGTTTATACAGACCTTTCTCAGCTAAGCATTTACTTTCAGTTATGCCTAAGACAGTTAAGACTATCAACGTTATTGACAGAACTAAGGAAGCTGGTTCTGCTGGTGAGCCACTTTACCTTGACGTTGTAGCTGCACTCAGCAAGAGTGAGTTCGCTGGCGTTAAGATTCTTAACGGTAGATATGGTCTTGCTGGTAAGAACACAACACCTATGGATATCATCGCTATCTTAAACAACGAAGATAAGTATGATTTCACAGTAGGTATTGTTGATGACCTTACACATAAGTCTCTTGAAAGAGGTGAGCATGTTGATACAGCTCCAGCCGGAACAACATCATGTAAGTTCTGGGGTCTTGGTTCTGACGGTACTGTTGGTGCTAACAAGAACTCTATCAAGATCATCGGTGACCATACACCTATGTACGCTCAGGCATACTTCGACTATGACTCAAAGAAGTCTGGTGGTGTAACAATTTCTCACTTAAGATTCGGTAATACTCCAATCAAGTCAACATATCTCGTAGAGAAGGCTGACTTCGTTGCATGTCATTCACCATCATACGTAACAAAGTATGACATGGTTCAGGATCTTAAGGATGGTGGTACATTCCTTCTTAACTCAGAGTGGACACCAGAGAACATCGCTGAGCACCTTCCAGGTCAGGTTAAGAGATACATGGCTGAACACAACATCAACTTCTACATGATCGACGGTATCAAGATTGGTAGAGAGATTGGTCTTGGTAAGAGAATTAATACAGTTCTTCAGTCAGCATTCTTCAAGCTTGCTAACATCATCCCTACAGATGAAGCTATCAAGTACATGAAGGAGAAGGCTCTTGCATCATACGCTAAGAAGGGTGATGACATCGTTCAGATGAACTACAAGGCTATCGATGCAGGTGCAGAAGCACTCGTTAAGGTTGAGATTCCAGAAGACTGGAAGAACTGCCCAGACGAAGACTTCTCAAAGGTTGCTACAGTTGGTGATCAGAAGGTTCTTGATTACGTTAACAACATCCAGAAGAAGGTTAACGCTTGTAAGGGTGATTCTCTTACAGTTGCTGACTTCAAGGATTATGCTGACGGTGAAATGCCACAGGGTACAGCAGCTTATGAGAAGCGTGGTATCGCTGTAGACGTTCCTGTATGGAAGCATGACAACTGTATCCAGTGTAACCAGTGTGCATTTGTATGTCCTCATGCAGTTATTCGTCCTGTTGTAATGACAGAAGAAGAAATTAAGAACGCACCTGAGGGAATGCAGTATACACCAATGACAGGTATGCCAGGTTACTACTATGCTATCGTAGTATCTGTTGATGACTGTACAGGTTGTAACTTATGTTCAACACAGTGCCCTGGAAACAAGAAGTCAGAAGTTCTTACAATGAGCTCATACCAGGATAACCAGGATAAGCAGGCATTCTTCGACTATGCTGTAACATTACCTGAGAAGGAAGAAATATACGAGAAGTTCGCTAAGACAACAGTTAAGGGTTCACAGTTCGCACATCCATACCTTGAGTTCTCAGGTGCCTGTGCAGGTTGTGGTGAGACACCTTACGCTAAGCTTATTACACAGCTCTATGGTGACAAGATGATTATTGCAAATGCTACAGGTTGTACATCTATCTGGGCAAGCTCAACACCATCAACACCATATAACACAGATGCTAACGGCAGAGGTCCGGCTTGGGCTAACTCATTATTCGAGGATAATGCTGAGTTTGGTTACGGTATGAAGCTTGCTCAGGATGCAATCAAGAGCGGTATCGCAAGAAAGCTTGAGGAAATCAACGATACAACATCTGATGAAGCGCTCAAGAAGGCTATTACAGAGTATCTTGGTACATTAAATGACACTAACTTAAGTGCAAAGGCTACAGATGAGCTTATTCCACTTCTTGAGAAGTGTGATGATCCACTCGCTAAGGAAGTTCTCAAGGATAAGAACTTCATGTCTAAGAAGTCACACTGGATCTTCGGTGGTGACGGTTGGGCATACGATATCGGTTACGGCGGTGTAGATCACGTTCTTGCTGCTAACCAGGATGTAAACATGTTCGTATTCGATACAGAAGTTTACTCAAATACTGGTGGTCAGTCATCAAAGGCTTCTCCAGAAGGTTCTATCGCTCAGTTTACTGCAGCTGGAAAGGACGTTAAGAAGAAAGACCTTGCAGCAATCTGTATGTCTTATGGTTATATCTACGTAGCACAGGTTGCTATGGGTGCTGATATGAACCAGTGCTTAAAGGCTATCAGAGAAGCTGAAAGCTATGATGGTCCATCAATCATCATCGGTTATGCTCCATGTATCGCTCATGGTATCCGTAAGGGTATGGGATGGATCATGGAAGAAGAGAAGGCTGCAGTACAGTCAGGTTACTGGAACCTCTTCAGATATGACCCAAGAAGAGCTAAGAATGGTGAAAACCCACTTGTTATCGATAGCAAGGCTCCAACTAAGGACTACAAAGAGTTCCTTATGGGTGAGACAAGATACATCAACCTTGAGAAGAAGAATCCTGAAAGAGCTGCTAAGTTATTCAACAACGCTGCTGAGGATGCTAAGGCTAAGTACGAACGTCTCAAGAAGTTAAGTGAAATCTAATAATGGTCGGTCTTAATGCTGTAAGCATTTTATGACAGACATTTATTGATAAATGATTCCGTTTTAACTGTGAATCTTCATAAGTACGAAATGGAATAATATAAAAACAGACCTCTGTTTTCTCAGAAATGGGAAAGCAGGGGTTTGTTTTTTAATTATTAAGTAAATTGTGTAATGTATTAAGAATTGATAAACAAACTCCTAAAGTCCCATATTACATTTTAGCTATGATATAATTAGGTAATATAAATTGAGGACATGTGCATATTTAACATAATGCATAATATGGAGTTGAAGATATTGATGTTTCGATATATTTCAATCAGAAACGTGGTGTGTATATGGGAAGAGCTATTGGTATTGATTTAGGAACAACAAACAGTTGTGTAGCGATATTGGACGGAGATACGCCTAAAGTTATCGCCAATAAAGAAGGATATAGAACAACACCATCGGTTGTTTCTTTTATGCCGGACGGAACATATAAGGTAGGTAATCTTGCGAAAAGACAGGCTGCCGTTAATCCGAAAAGAACCTGTTTTTCTATAAAAAGACAGATGGGCAGCAACTTCAGACTGAAAATAGACGGACACGATTACTCCCCACAGGAGCTTTCGGCGCTTATTTTGAAAAAGCTGAAGGTAGATGCAGAAGAATACCTCGGAGAAGAAGTAACAGATGCCGTAATTACTGTTCCGGCTTATTTTGATGATGCTCAGAGACAGGCTACAAAGGTTGCTGGAAGAATAGCCGGACTGAATGTGCTTAGAATTATTAATGAGCCTACATCAGCAGCTCTTGCATATGGTCTTGATAATGCAAAAGAGCAGAAAATACTTGTTTTCGACCTGGGTGGCGGAACATTTGATATTTCTCTTATTGAGATTGCGGATGGAGTTATAGATGTTTTATCTACATCTGGTGACAATTTCCTGGGCGGTGACGATTTTGATGAGAGAATCGTTGAAATAATCTGCAGGGAAATTAAAAAGCTGTATGGCATAAATGTTTCAAAGGATCCTGCAGTAATGTGCAGAATTCATGAAGAAGCAGAACGTGCAAAGAAAGAGCTTTCAAGTTCTCAGTGTACAAAAATTCCTTTACCTTATCTTACAAAGGTAAAGGATGAAGTAATTAACTTTGAAATGACTTTAACAAGAGATGAATTTAACAAGAGTATCAGTGATCTGATTGAGAGAATTGAGATTCCTATTCACAATGCATTGATAGATTCGGGAGTTAAAAAGGACGAGATTTCAAAGGTTCTTCTTGTAGGCGGATCAACAAGAATACCATTAGTACAGGATAAGCTGAGAGACATACTTGGAATAGAACCTTCAAGGAATGTTAATCCTGACGAGTGTGTTGCATATGGAGCAGCCATTCAGGCAGGTAAGCTTACAGGCCAGATTACCACAGGCTCAACAGCAGACAGTCTTGTACTTATGGATGTTACTCCTCTGTCTCTTTCAATTGAAACAGTTGGTAAGATTTCAAATGTTCTTATACCGAGAAATACAACAATTCCTGTGAGACATTCTCAGATATTTACAACAGCATCTAACTTCCAGACATCTGTTGATATTAAGGTCTTTCAGGGAGAGAGAAGATTTACAAAGGATAACAGACTTTTAGGTAACTTCAGATTATCAGGAATTAAGCGTGCGTTTGCGGGTGTTCCTCAGATAGAGGTTACATTTGATATTGATGTGAATGGAATTGTAAATGTTTCCGCAAGAGATCTTGGAACAGGAAAAGAACAGTCCATAACAATCACATCTTCTTCAAACCTTTCAGAGGATGAAATTCAGAAAGCAATCTGGAAGGCCAAAATGTATGAAGAAGGCGATGATGATAAGGTGAACCTGTTAAATGAGAAAAAGAGAGCAGATGCACTTATCAATAAGGCCAAGATAATGATGGGCGAACATAGAAGAGAAATAGGCAGAGATACAAAGAAGCTTATTAAGCAGGAAATAAAAGCTGTCAGTGCATTAAATGCAAAGTACACATTTGGCAGGAATACTGAAATTACAGATATTACTGCTAAGACAGAAGAATTGAAAAATGCCAATAACAGACTGGAAATGTATATAACAGAATAAAAAAGTCATTGTAAGGATACGGTGAAAACCGGGTATCTATACAATGACTTTTTTAATTAAATCACATAATTATCAGAATAGTAGTTATTCTCTATCTCTAATACATCCTGAAGTGTAATAGTTTCAAGATACTGTTTTACTGTGTTATCCAGACCGTCAACAATATATTTAAAGGTAGGATTATTTTCGCTTTCATCCTTTGTATCATCAGAAAAAATATTTTCTGTTACGAACCAGATATCTGCGATTGTAATATCCTTTGGGCTTTTTGCAAGCCGGTAGCCACCGTGAGCACCTCTTACAGTAGTTAAAAATCCTGACTTATTGAGAACAGGAATTATCTGCTCGAGATATTTTTTTGAAATATTCTTTCTTTCTGCAATATCAGTTAATGATATTGGACCATGATCACCGTGTCGTGCCAAATCCAATAAGAATTCAAGGGAATAACGCCCTTTTGTAGATATTTTCATTTAACACCCTCCTTACAATACAAAACTAAAACAGGTGTGGGTAACCTTAGTGTGTTTCAACTAATTCATATAAATACTATATGGATTATATAATATAATTTGGTTTTATGCAAATGTATATCAGAAATATAATATCGATATTGTAAGTTAATTAAGTGGCGCTCGGAATAATAAATGTGACACTATATCAGATAAAATCACCATACTCTGACTTCAAAGATGATTATGATACTTCAATTGCAAAGTTAATTATCATACTTTAACTGCAATGATAATCACATACTCTTTATAATCTCACACAGTCTCTCCGCTACCATTTTGTGGGATTCGGTTGCAAGATGCTCACCGTCAACAGGTGATACATTTGTAAATGAACCGATATTTAAGAATTTATAACCGTGCTCTTTTGCATATTTCTCAACTTCCGTATGGAGATTTGCGGATACTTCCAGTGAATATGAATTGTAATCATTGCTATGTGGAAGTGCGTCTTCAGATATAGGAGCAGGAACCATGATGACTACCTGCACATTAGGCTTAACTGATAAAACGAGATTTATTATTTTATCAATTCCGGCTGTGATATCTGCTTCACTGTTATTAAATGCCTGCTTTACGTCATTTGTTCCAAGTGCAATTACAAATATATCAGGATTTGCAGAGCGGACACTTTCTTCTACATCACTTATGCCACGTTTTCCCTCTCTTACGGGATCTTCATATACAGTAGTTCTTCCAACGACACCATTTGCAACTACATTATATTCAGGCCAGAGAAGTGTAGAGAGAATACCTGTGTATCTTTCAATCACAGAAAATCTCCCGATACCGCCGGGGATATATCCAAATGTATTAGAATCGCCGAAGCAAAGAACTGTTTTCATATATTTCCTTTCTAAAGTTATGTTCCAGAAATATTTGAGTAGATATTTTCATAACATAACTTTATAATTATTTAGTATATAATGTGAGATAATAACACATACTAAACTTATAGTAAATAAAGTGATTAACTTAAATTAGTTATAGTCATTACCTATATAAATATTAAAGGAGTTAATATGTCGGGTTCAGTATTCGGTAAGAATTTTACGGTTTCAACATGGGGAGAATCCCATGGAAAGGCTGTTGGTGTATGCGTTGACGGATGTCCTGCAGGCATAAAGGTAGACGAAGAATATATTCAAAGTCAGTTAGACAGAAGAAAGCCTGGTACAAGTGAATTTGTAACTAAGCGTAATGAAAAGGATAAAGTACATATTCTTTCAGGTGTATTTGAAGGAGTTTCTACAGGTTCACCTATCCTTATGATGATCAATAACGAAGATCAGCATTCAAAGGATTACAATAACATTAAAGACATTTACAGACCGGGACACGCAGATTTCTCATTTGATTCAAAGTACGGTGTTGGAATCAGAGATTACAGAGGTGGCGGAAGATCTTCAGGAAGAGAGACAATAGGAAGAGTTGCAGCGGGTGCACTTGCGGGTCTTATTCTTGATCAGCTCGGTGTCAGCGTAAATGCATATACAAAGCAGATTGGAAATATTGAAATTGATTACGATAAATTCGATTTGGATTTCGCAAAGAATTCAGCACTCTGCATGCCTGATAAAGATGCAAGTGAAAAGGCAGCGGATTATGTAAGAGAGTTAATGGTTGAAAAGGATTCATCAGGCGGAACTATTGAATGTGTAGTTGATGGCCTTAAGGCAGGATTCGGTGAGCCTGTATTTGATAAGCTTGATGCAAATCTTGCAAAGGCAATATTTTCAATTGGCGCTGTTAAGGGATTTGAAATCGGTGACGGTTTCAAGGCTGCAGAATCAAGAGGTTCAGAAAATAATGATGAGTTCATTTCTGAGAATGGAAATGTAACAAAGAGTACAAACCACTCAGGTGGTATTCTTGGTGGAATTTCAGACGGAAGCCAGATTGTATTCAGAGCGGCATTTAAACCTACACCATCTATTGCAAGAGAGCAGAAGACAGTGGATAATTCAGGAAATGAAACAGAAATTGAAATTCACGGAAGACATGATCCTTTAATCGTTCCAAGAGCTGTTGTAGTTGCAGAGTCTATGGCAAAGCTTGTAATCGTTGATGAAATTATGGATGGTATGAGAAGCAGAGTCAGCTTTATAAAGGAGTTTTATGAAAGATTGTAATTACGAGATAATAAGTACTGACGGCAGAGCGAAGCACGCCAAGTTTACAACCGTTCATGGAGAAGTTCACACACCTCTCTTTATGAATGTTGCTACAGTTGCTGCAATCAAGGGTGCTGTTTCCACAGTTGATTTAAAGGAAATAGATACTCAGGTGGCTCTTGCCAATACATATCATTTACATGTAAGAACAGGCGATAAGCTTATTAAGGAGCTTGGCGGTCTTCATAAGTTCATGAACTGGGACAAGCCTATTCTTACTGATTCAGGCGGATTCCAGGTTTACTCTCTTTCAAAGCTTAGAAATATTTCAGAAGAGGGTGTTAAATTCGCATCACATATAGATGGAAGAAAAATATTTATCGGACCTGAAGAAAGTATGCAGATTCAGTCAAATCTCGCATCTACAATTGCCATGGCATTTGATGAGTGTGCACCTGCGAAGGCTGACAGAGAATATATGCAGCGTTCAGTTGACAGAACAACAAGATGGCTTGTGCGAAGCAGAGATGAAATTAACAGATTAAATTCTCTTGAAGACACAATTAATAAGCATCAGCTTTTATTTGGAATTAACCAGGGGGGCGTATATACAGATATAAGAATTGAACATGCAAAGACTATATCTGAACTTGATCTTCCGGGATATGCTTTAGGTGGTCTTGCAGTTGGTGAGACACATGAGGAAATGTATAACGTTTTAGATGAAACAGTTCCTTATCTTCCAAAGAATAAGCCTACATATCTTATGGGAGTTGGTACGCCTGAAAATCTTCTTGAAGCTGTAGACAGAGGAGTGGATTTCTTCGACTGTGTATATCCTTCAAGAAATGGTCGTCACGGCCACGTGTACACAAAGTTCGGTAAAATAAATATGCTTAACAAAAAGCATGAGAAGGACATGACTCCTATTGAAGAGGGATGTGGATGTGAAGCCTGCAGAAATTACTCAAAGGCATATATAAGACATTTGCTCAAGGCAGGGGAAATGTTAGGATTACGACTTTGCGTAATGCACAATTTATATTTCTATAATCATCTTATGGAAGATATCAGAACTGCCATAGATGAACAGAGATATTCTGCATTTAAAAAGGAAAGAATAGAAATGTTCAGAAGTGGAGAAAATAAGTAATTACTATTTTATAGACACAAAGGTACATTTAGTATATACTTTGATAAATTATAAATTTGCTCGTAATGGAGGTTAATTATGGACGGCAGTATGATTATTGTATTCGTTGTTTACATCGGTGCTTTGGTGTTATTCGGATATTTTGCAGCTATCAGACCAGGTAGAAAGCGTAGAAAAGAGAGAGAAGCACTTATGTCAAACATGAAGCCGGGAGATTTTGTTCTCACAAGCAGTGGCTTCTACGGAAAGATTGTTGATATTATTGATGACACAGTAGTAGTTGAATTTGGTAACAACAGAAACTGCCGTATCTCTATGAAGAAGGAAGCAATCGATCAGGTTGAGCCTGCTGAAACACAGCAGACAACATTCGTTGGTGACAAGCCAAACAAGGAAGATAAGTAATTAAATATTCCAGACATTAAGATCATGGCCATTGAGTCAGTTGTGCAGATTGTCGGATGTGAGATCACCATCCGGCAGATGAAGGTCAGCATAGCCTAACTCATAGCCGTGATCTTTTTGTATACTCATTTTTGTATGTTGAAATGAACAATTAAATATATTATGATTAAAGGTATTATTTTAACATATATAAGTAATTTCATTATTTTATATACATAACTTAAGTAAATGTTGAAAAATGCTTATATATCAAATGTAAAACACAGAATAGAATTATATTTTATTACAATATATTAATTCTTTCTGAATATTGAATATAGGAGGCAGTAATGAACGGTAATATTACACTGATAGCAGGAGATGGAATCGGTCCAGAAATAGTTGCGGAGGCAGTTAAGGTCCTTAATAAAGTAGCTGAAAAGTACGGACACACATTTTCATATAAAGAGATCCTAATGGGAGGATGTTCTATCGATGCTCATGGAGTGCCTCTTACAGATGAAGCTCTTGAAATTGCAAAGAGCGGAGATGCTGTACTTCTCGGTGCAGTTGGTGGTGATGTAGGTAACTCAAGATGGTATGATGTTGCTCCTAATTTAAGACCTGAAGCAGGTCTTCTTAAGATCAGAAAAGAGCTTGGATTATTTGCAAACGTACGTCCTGCATATTTATATAAGGAACTTGCTGAAGCATGTCCACTTAAGGAGTCTATAAGCAGCCAGGGAATCGATATGGTAATCATGAGAGAATTAACAGGCGGTTTATACTTCGGTGACAGAAAGACAGAGGTTGTAGACGGTCTCAGAACAGCTACAGACTCTCTTGTATATAATGAAGAAGAAATCAGAAGAATTGCAATTAAGGGATTTGATATTGCAAGAAAAAGAAGAAAAGTTGTAACAAGCGTAGACAAGGCTAACGTTCTTGATTCTTCAAGACTCTGGAGAGCAGTAGTTGAAGAAGTTGCCAAGGACTATCCTGATGTTGAATTAAGACATATGCTCGTTGATAACGCAGCAATGCAGCTTGTAAGAGATCCTGCTCAGTTCGATGTAATGCTTACAGAGAACATGTTTGGTGACATTTTATCAGATGAGGCAAGTATGGTAACAGGTTCTATCGGCATGTTATCAAGTGCTTCACTCAGAGCTGACAAGTTCGGTTTATATGAGCCAAGTCACGGATCAGCTCCTGACATTGCAGGTCAGAACAAGGCTAATCCACTTGCAACAATTCTTTCAGCAGCTCTTATGCTCAGATATACATTTGATCTTGAGGAAGAAGCTAAGGCAATCGAAGATGCTGTTGAAGCCGTTTTAAAGGAAGGCTTTAGAACAGGCGATATATATAAAGAAGGAATGACTCTTTGCACAACAACAGAAATGGGTGACAAAGTGGCAGAGAGAATTTAATAAGAGCACATATTAGGGGGTATCCTATGAAGGATCATAGTAAAAATATAACACAGGGAATAGACAGAGCACCTCAGCGTTCACTTCTCAATGCATTGGGACTAACAGCTGAGGAAATGAACAGACCTGTAATCGGTATCGTAAACGGATATAACGAAGTAGTTCCAGGCCACACAAATCTTGATAAGATTACACAGGCAGTTAAGATGGGCGTTGCAATGGCAGGTGGTACACCACTTGAATTCCCGGCAATCGCTGTATGTGACGGTATTGCCATGGGTCACATCGGAATGAAGTATTCTCTTGTAACAAGAGACTTAATTGCTGACTCAATCGAGGCAATGGCAATTGCACATCAGTTTGACGGTCTTGTAATGATCCCTAACTGTGATAAGACAGTTCCGGGTATGCTTATGGCTGCTGCAAGAATTAACATTCCTACAGTAGTTGTAAGTGGTGGTCCTATGTTAGCCGGAAGAGTAAAGGGAAGAAAGAGAAGTCTTTCATCAATGTTTGAGGCTGTAGGTTCATTCGAAGCAGGTAAGTTTACTGAAGCTGATGTTAAGGAATATGAGAACAACGCATGTCCTACATGTGGTTCATGTTCAGGTATGTACACAGCTAACTCAATGAACTGCCTTACAGAGGTTCTCGGTATGGGTCTCCGTGGTAACGGTACAATCCCTGCTGTTTACTCTGAAAGACTTAAGCTTGCAAAGCATGCAGGTATGGCTGTTATGGACTTACTTGAGAAGGATATCAAGCCAAGAGATATCATGACAAAGGATGCTATCCTTAATGCTCTTGCAATGGATATGGCTCTCGGATGTTCAACAAACAGTATGCTTCACATCCCTGCAATCGCTCATGAAATTGGTTTCGACTTTGATATCAAGTTTGCAAATGAAATCAGTGACAAGGTTCCTAACCTTTGCCATCTTGCACCTGCAGGTCCTACATATATTGAAGACCTTAATGAGGCCGGTGGTATTTACGCTGTTATGAAGGAGCTCGCTGATCACGGCCTTATCAATACAGACTGTATTACGGTTACAGGAAAGACTGTTGGCGAGAACATTGCAAATGCGGTTAACTTAGATGAAGAAGTTATCAGACCATTTGACAATCCATACTCAAAGACAGGTGGTCTTGCAGTATTAAGCGGTAACCTAGCTCCAGACGGAAGTGTTGTTAAGAAGTCTGCAGTAGTAGATGAAATGCTTGTTCATGAAGGACCTGCAAGAGTATTTGACTGTGAAGAAGATGCAATCGCAGCTATCAGCTCAGGTAAGATCGTTTCAGGCGATGTTGTTGTAATTCGTTACGAAGGTCCTAAGGGTGGCCCTGGTATGAGAGAAATGCTCAGACCTACATCAGCTATCGCAGGTATGGGACTTGGAAGCTCAGTAGCTCTTATTACTGACGGTAGATTCTCAGGTGCATCAAGAGGTGCTTCAATCGGACACGTTTCTCCAGAGGCAGCTGTAGGTGGTCCTATTGCTCTTGTTGAAGAAGGAGATATCATCCAGATTGACATTCCTTCACATTCAATCAAGCTTTGCGTAAGCGATGAAGAAATGGCTGAAAGAAGAGCTAAATGGCAGCCAAGACAGCCAAGAGTTACAACAGGATATCTTGCAAGATATGCTGCTATGGTTACTTCAGGTAACAGAGGTGCCGTTCTTGAGGTTCCTCAGTTCACAGGCAACAATAACTAATAAAATTAAATAGAAAATAGTTCGATTTGGTAGTATTGTAACTATAGAATATAGATGAAAATTAAATAAAAAGCAGATGTAATATCTGCTTTTAAATAATAGAGGAGGTAAAATTATGCAATTGACTGGTGCTGATATAATTATAGAATGTTTAAAGGAACAGGGCGTAGATACAGTCTTTGGTTATCCGGGTGGTACAGCACTTAATCTATATGACGCATTATATAAGCACAGTGACGAGATAACACATTATTTAACATCTCACGAGCAGGGTGCTTCACATGCTGCAGACGGATATGCAAGAGCTACAGGTAAAGTAGGCGTTTGTTTCGCAACTTCAGGTCCTGGAGCTACAAACCTTGTTACAGGAATCGCTACAGCATACATGGATTCTATTCCTATTGTAGCAATTACATGTAACGTTGCCGTAAATGCATTAGGCAAAGATACATTCCAGGAAATCGATATCGCTGGTGTTACAATGCCTATTACAAAGCACAACTTCATCGTAAAGGATATCAAGGATCTTGCTGACACAATGAGAAAGGCATTTAACATTGCTGAAGGTGGAAGACCAGGTCCTGTATTAGTAGATATTACAAAGGATGTAACAGCTGCTGTTTACGAATATGAGAAGAAGGAGCCGTTACCACTTAAAAGAGGCGGAGAGATTAATGAAGCTGCTGTAGTATCTGCAGTTGAGCTTATTAAGGACGCTAAGAAGCCATTTATCCTTGTTGGTGGTGGTGCAATCGTTTCAGATGCTTCTGACGAAATTAAGGAATTTGTTGAGAAGATGAATGCTCCTATCTGTGAGACACTTATGGGTAAGGGATCATTTGACTCTAACAATCCATTATATACAGGTATGATCGGTATGCACGGTTCAAAGGCGTCTAACCTTGGGGTTTCAAGATGTGACCTCCTTGTTGTTATCGGTGCAAGATTCTCAGACCGTGTTACAGGTAATACAAAGACATTTGCTAAGAATGCAAAGATTATTCACATCGATATCGATGCTGCTGAAATCGATAAGAATATTGAGGCGGATGCAAGCATTATCGGTGATGCTAAGGAAGTATTAAAGAAGATTAACAAGATTCTCCCACAGCAGGATCACAGCCAGTGGAATGAAGAAATCGATGAGATTAAGAAAAAATTCCCGCTTCCTATTATTACAGACAGATTAAACGGACCTCTTATTATCAGAAAGCTTCACGAAGTAACTAACGGTGATGCTATCATTACAACAGATGTAGGACAGCATCAGATGTGGGCAGCACAGTACTACAACTTCACAAAGCCAAGAAAGTTCATCACTTCAGGTGGTCTCGGAACAATGGGATACGGACTTGGTGCTGCAATCGGTGCTAAGGTTGGAAAGCCCGACAATGTAGTTGTAAATGTTGCCGGTGACGGATGCTTCAGAATGAACATGAACGAGCTTGCTACAGCAACAAGATATAACATTCCTGTAATCGAACTCGTAATTAACAACCACGTTTTAGGAATGGTTAGACAGTGGCAGACACTTTTCTACGATAAGAGATATTCAAATACAACTCTTGAAGATAAGACAGACTTTGTAAAGGTTTCAGAAGGTCTTGGTGCAAGAGCATACAGAGTTACAACTATCGAAGAATTTGAAAAGGCACTCAGAGAAGCTATTGAGCTTAACGAGCCAACAATGATTGAGTGTATTATCGGTAACGATGACAAGGTTTATCCAATGGTTTCTCCTGGTGGTAACATAGAAGATGCATTTGATGAAAATGACCTTAAAAACAAGAAGTAATTCTATATTTATTGGTGCATATAAAGGCAAAATGAAGTAATATAAATGTAGGATTATGTTGGTACATATTGTATAGGAGGGAAAATATGTCACGAGTTTATAATTTTAGTGCCGGACCTGGAATGCTTCCTGTTGAAGTATTAGAAGAAGCTGCAGCAGAAATGCTTGATTATAAAGGCACTGGCGAATCTGTAATGGAAATGAGCCACCGTTCAAAGGAATATGGTGAAATTATCCAGACTGCAGAAGCTGATTTTAGAGAATTATTAGGTCTTCCTGATAACTATAAAGTATTATTCCTTCAGGGTGGAGCATCAACACAGTTTGCAATGATTCCAATGAACTTCATGAAGAATAAGAAGGCTGCTTACATCGTTACAGGACAGTGGGCTAAGAAGGCATATAAGGAAGCACAGCTTTACGGAGAGGCTATTGCTGTTGCATCATCCGAGGATAAGACATTCTCATATATTCCTGATTGTTCAGATCTTGATATTCCTGAAGATGCAGACTATGTTTACATCTGTGAGAACAACACAATTTATGGTACAAAGTTCAAGGAGCTTCCCAACACAAAGGGCCATAACTTAATCGCTGACGTATCATCATGCTTCTTATCGGAGCCTATGGACGTAGAAAAGTACGCTATGTTCTACGGTGGTGCTCAGAAGAACGTAGGACCTGCAGGCGTAGTTATCGCTGCAATTCGTGAAGACTTAATTACAGAGGATACACTTCCTGGTACTCCTACAATGCTTAAGTACAAGACACATGCTGACAATGATTCAATGTACAACACACCACCATGTTATAACATCTACATGTGTGGAAAGGTATTCCAGTGGATCAAGAGAAACGGCGGTCTTGCAGGAATGAAAGAAAGAAACGAAATCAAGGCTAAGGTTCTCTACGATTTCTTAGATAACAGCAAGTTATTCAAGGGAACAGTAGAAAAGGATTCAAGATCTCTTATGAACGTACCTTTCGTAACAGGTAATGATGAGCTTAACGCAAAGTTCATTGCAGAGAGTAAAGCTGCAGGCTTCATCAACCTTAAGGGTCACCGTTCAGTAGGTGGTATGAGAGCATCTATCTACAATGCAATGCCACTTGAAGGCGTTAAGGCATTAGTAGAATTCATGGATAAGTTTGAAAAGGAGAATGCATAATGAGTATAAATATTCATTGCCTCAATAATATTTCAAGTGTAGGTCTTGGCTTACTTCCAGATAACTACAATACAGATGCAGCTTTGGAAGAAGCTAATGCTATTCTTGTAAGAAGTGCAAAGATGCATGACATGGAATTAGCTGACAGCGTTCTCGCAATCGCAAGAGCAGGTGCCGGTGTTAATAACATTCCTCTTGACAGATTCGCAGAAGAAGGTGTTGTAGTATTTAACACACCTGGTGCAAATGCTAACGCTGTTAAGGAAGAAGTTGTTGCAGCAATGCTCATGGCTTCAAGAGATTATATCGGTGGTAACGAATGGGTTAAGGCTAATGCTGAAGATCCAGACATTGCTAAGTCAGTAGAAAAGGCTAAGAAGCAGTTCGGTGGTACAGAAATCTACGGCAAGAAGCTCGGTGTTATCGGACTGGGTGCTATCGGTAGACTTGTTGCAAATGCAGCTGTTGAATTAGGAATGGATGTTTACGGATATGATCCATACTTATCTGTAAGTGCTGCATGGGATATCTCAAGAAAGGTTAACCACATCGCCGATGTTAACGAAATCTTCAAGGAATGTGATTTTATTACTATCCATGTTCCAGCTCTTGATTCTACAAAGGGTATGGTTGGTAAGGAAGCATTCGAGCTTATGAAGAACGGTACAGTTATCATCAACTGTGCAAGAGATATTCTTGTTGACGAAGAAGAGCTTCTTAAGGCTATCGATGCTGGTAAGGTTAAGAAGTATGTTACAGACTTCGCTAACCCTACAGTAGTTAACAAGGACAACATCATCATTCTTCCACACCTTGGTGCATCAACAGAAGAGGCTGAAGATAACTGTGCAATTATGGCAGTTAACGAAATCCGTGACTTCATCGAAAACGGTAACATCGTTAACTCTGTAAACTATCCTGCATGCAGCATGGGTGTATGTGCATCAGAAGGCAGAATTACAATTTGCCATAAGAACGTTCCTACAGTTCTCAGCAAGATTACATCTGTTATGGGAGAGGCTGGCGTTAACATTTCAGATATGACTAACAAGTCAAGAAATGACTACGCTTATACAATCATTGATCTTGATTCAGCAGGAAATGCAGATCTTATCGAGAAGCTTGAAGCTATTGAAGGCGTTATCAGAGCAAGAGTTATTAAGTAATTTGAATTAACATTTTTAGAATGTTAGAAATGTTGTCCATAACAAATGCTGAAACAATATAAATTGATTTCATAACAGAATGATTTCAAATAAAAAAGTCATCTTAATCTCAATAAACGAGATATAAGATGACTTTTTTATTATTGATTACTAAATGATGTACATGATTTAGTGGTTTTTATTTAACTCCCTGAGCTTCCTTGATTGCTGCAAGAAGATCTGAATACTCCTCGTAAGCCTTAATATGTGGATGCTCTTTGATTATTGACTCAGTACTCTTGAATAAGAATCCTGCCTTACTGTTCTCAATCATACCGATATCATTGTATGAATCGCCGGCAGCGATTGTATCATAACCGATAGACTGAAGAGCCTTAACTGTAGTTAATTTAGCATCGTGTGGAAGTCTCATTACATAGCCTGTAATTGTTCCATCCTCTGCAACCTCAAGAGAGTTACAGAAAAGCATAGGATAGCCTAATTTCTTCATAAGTGGTGATGCAAATTCCTGGAATGTATCAGAAATTACAACTACCTGAGAGAATGAACGAATTTCATCTAAGAATTCCTTTGCGCCTTCCTTTGGCTCCATGTGTGAGATTGTCTCCTGAATATCCTTGAGCTTTAAGTTGTGCTTCTTAAGAATATCAAGTCTGTAATCCATAAGCTTGTGGTAGTCAGGTTCGTCACGAGTAGTAATAAGTAATTCGTCGATTCCTGTTGCCTTTGCAAATTCGATCCAGATTTCAGGAACAAGAGGTCCTTCCATATCTAAGCATGTAATATACATAAAAATAATCCTTTCTCTAAAAGAGGTTGAAATCTACATTTAATCAATAATTAAGTAAAAAATAAAGTAAAAATATAATTTGGAGTATACAGTATATATCTATGTTTGTAAAATCATATACCGCCCCGGATGGTCTATATTAGTGCATATATGAGAGTAAAATACACTCTTTTGTATCACTGTTTATTACGGCCATATATTTTATTATGTTTTATTTTTCATTAATAATTTATTTGAGTTATGACATGTCATTAAACTATAATATAAATATATAGAGTTAAAAGTCAGGAGGACAAAGATATGGGTTTTTTTGAAAATGTTGGTAAGAAAATCAGCGACGTAAGTGGAAAGGCAGTAGAAAAGACAAAGCAGTACACAGACATTTCCACAACAAGCTATAAAATCAGAGATGTAGAAGGACAGATAAATAAGCTCTATACTAAACTTGGTGAGGCATATTTTAACAAATTTGCTGATGAGCCTGATGTTGAATTAAAGGGTGATGTTGACGCAATTAAAGAGCTTAAGCAGAAGATTGATGAATTAAATGATCATTTATATGATGTTAAGGCAGCCAAGGACGGCATGAAGAGATGTGAGCACTGCGGAGAATTAATTCCTGCAGATGCAAAGTTCTGTACAAAGTGTGGTCAGGAAGTTAAAGAGGTTGCAGATCCGGAAGCTGAAGGAGAAGAAGGTGCAGAAAGAGAAGTTGGACAGATTGCAGAATCTACAAATGTAAAAGAGTGTCCTGAATGTCATGCAATCATCAAAGACAATGCTGACGTTTGTCCTGCATGTGGCGCAAAGTTAGATGAGTGAGATATACATACACATACCATTTTGCAACAGTAAATGCCTCTATTGTGACTTTCTCTCAGGCAGGGAGGATGAGAGCATTCATGTAAAGCTTGTTGATGCCATGTGCAGAGAGCTGGTTTATCGCAAAGATGTATTTAAAGATAATATAACAAGTATATTTATTGGAGGAGGTACACCCTCCTCCATTTCTTCGGTTTTAATAGAAAAACTGCTCAGTACTGTCTATGAACATTATCATTTGGAAAATGATGCAGAGATTACACTGGAATCTAATCCCGGAACCCTGACAAGAGAGAAACTTCTGGCATATAAAAATATGGGGATTAACAGAATCAGTATGGGACTCCAGTCATGCGACAATGATGAGTTAAAAATGCTTGGCCGAATTCATACATTTGAACAATTCCTGGAGAATTACAATCTGGCACGAGAGGTCGGATTCGACAATATCAACATAGATATTATGCAGTCTCTGCCTTTCCAGACTATGGATAAATACAAAAAGACATTAGAGCAGGTAATAGCTTTAAGGCCTGAGCACATTTCTTCATACAGCTTAATAATTGAAGAGGGTACACCACTTTATAGCAGAAATGATCTGCTGGAATATTTGCCGGATGAGGATACGGAAAGAGAGATTTACTATCTTACAAATGATTTGTTATTGCAAAATGGATATCATCATTATGAAATCTCCAACTATGCACTTGATTCAAGAGAATGTAAGCACAACCTAGGCTACTGGAACAGAGATAACTATATCGGAATCGGTGTTGGTGCTGCGTCACTTGTAGATGATTTCAGATTTAATAACATAAGAGACACAGATGAATATATCGAGCTTGTGAATTCCTATTCAGGCGGTTCTTTATTGGATCAGCCATGGATAGATAAGGACACGATTGAAGAGCTCAGTGAAAATGATAAAATATCTGAGTTTATGTATCTCGGTTTAAGAGAAGTGGACGGAGTAAGTTCAGATACATTTGAAAAGACATTTAATAAATCCATTGATGATGTATTTGGAGATGTTCTGAAAAAATATATTGATCTTGAGCTTATAAAAACAACAGATATGGGATATGCTTTAACTGACAAGGGCATTGATATAAGTAATTATGTACTGTCGGATTTTATATTGGAATAACCAGAATATTATGATTGGATAAGGTATAAAGAGTTATTCAATAGCCATATAATAAGATAAAAGAATCATAGAATAACTATATAAAATAAAAAATAATATACATTTGTAAAAAAGTTTAATGACTAACTTTTTACAGATGTACATTATTTTTAGTATGGCTCATTAAAAAAACATCATAAAAGCTCATTTTTATTTGCTCTTATCATTCAAATTCATAAGCTGAATGTAATTTTTGGGAGTCGTACCCAGAAATTCTCTGAAGTCTCTCAGAAAATGTGCCGAGTCGTTGTAGCCATATTTTTTAGATAACTCTATATTGGTTTTATGAGGTGAACCGTGCATGTCGCTTAAAACAGCCTGTATTCGCAGATATTTCATATAATCCTTAGGGGAGTATCCAAAACTGTCTTTGAATAATCGGCTTAAATATCTTGGAGTATAATCCAGATCCGTAGCTATCTTAGAAACTGTTTCATCATAATCAGCTTCTTTGATGGCTTTTTTTACTGCATTTCCGGAAGAACCGCTCTCGAGTAATATTTTTGAATTTTGTAAGTAAGATAAAAATATTTTACATTTTTGTGAAAATGAATCAGCCTTTCTAAAGTTACTTATAAGGTTGTGTTCATATGTATTGCCTCGAGGGAAATAATGAAAAATATTATCTACCAGTTTTACATGAGATGTATTTACTGCGTCAGGCTCAACAAATATGGAATCGTCGTCAAAACGAACTCCGAAAATGTGGTCGTAGTGTGGAAGATCCATGGAAAATAGTTCCGTTGATGGTCCGACACCTATAAATTCTGCTGCACCGGTAAAAAATGTGCTGTCATTGTAGCAGATGAGCCAGTCCACATATGGAGAAGCTATAAATGTAAGATTAATAGCCGCATTATTAGTGGCAGCCAGCTCATAACATCTTATGTGATGCGGGGTTTTAATTTCTTCATTGTTAACCAATATAATATTGTCATGCGTATTGATATATGGCTGTAGAAGTTGCAGATTGTTCATGTTCATACCTTTTTAAACTGTGCATATCAATACCTTTAAAATATTTACATATTTGGAAACATTATAACACAGTATGTTACCTGGTATGCACAGATTTTATAAAAAATATTGACAACAAATGTTCGTAATAATATAATACAAACATATTTTCGATTATATTTTTCTATATACATTTCTGTATAATTTTTCATTTTTATTTGAATTAAACAACTGAATACATGAAAAGGAGGTATTTGTTGGCTGAAAAAATAAATATTTTAATAGGCGATAAGGATTATCTTATGAACCTTTCCAATGCGTTAAGCAGCAGTCTTGGCAGTTGCTGTGAGATATCGTCATTTTCCGATGGGGAGGTATATTTATCCTATATGGGAGAAACGTCATTTGGTGAGAAATCATTAGATGATAGAGCGGCTAATGATGATAAATTATCGCAAGATAATACACTATTGTCAGATGGTACCCTATCGTTAAATGAAGATTCACAGTCCGATGGAGGAACATCATATAGTGAGAGGTCATCATTTGTTAAGAAGTTCCCTCTCTTAATCGCATCTGATGAGGATGAGTTTCAGGAGATAATCACTTCTCATGGTGGGTATAAGCTTATTCTGAGGACAAATGAAGCAGATTTTCATAATGGTGAGGATAACTTATCCATATACAGTCCCGTCTCAGTTATTGTGGAGAAAATACATGAGATTTTAAAAAGTAATGAAGTTACCAGTGCTGATAATCGTAATGCTGAATGTGATGAGAAAAATGAATTAGAAATCATCTGTATAATGGGCTTTTGCAGTGTTCATATGAGAAATGAAATTTCAATGGAAATGGCACGAAATCATAGCATGAAAAATCGTGTTATCTATATAAACCTGGATGAATTCAGTTCTTTGAGAAATGATTTATCAGTGCCGCTTGATACGGATATTTCTGACGCACTGTTTATTTATCGTGAAAATGGATTTGTCTATACGGATAAACTCCAATCAATCATTAATTCCTATGGAGGATTTGATTTAATAATGCCTACCGCATGTCCTGATGATTTATGTGAAACAGATGCGGAGACATTTAAAAAGCTGGTGAGAGACATTGGCGAGAACATGGGATACAGCGAAATAATCATAGACCTTGGCTGTGCATTTTATAAGTATTGGGAAATGATTGGCATATCCGACAGGACATATTTAATCTTTGACAGGAGAGAAGAAAACAGGCAGGGGATGCTGCTGGAATATTTAGAGAAGACAGGCAGGCGTTCATATTTTGAAAAGATAGTGAGCAGAACAGTGGAATGAGAGGATGAATAAAGAAGAGGCAGTAAGTTATATAAGAAACAGAATTTACAGGTATATAGATGTTGATAATGAATGCACGGATGAATATATACGGGAGCGAATAAGCCGTGAAATGCATCTGTTTTCAAAAGATAACATCATTTCTGTCAATGATAAGGACTATATAAGCAAAAGAGTTTTTGACTCCATAAGGGGTCTTGATGTGCTGGAAGGATTCCTTCGTGATGACTGTATAACCGAAATAATGGTAAATGGCACCGACAATATTTTTATTGAGAAATTAGGCAGTCTTTATCAGTCGGATTCATGTTTTGAAGATGAAAAAAGATTAAAGGATACGGCCATGCGAATTGCATCAAGGTCCAATCGAATTGTAAATGCTAAAAATCCCATACTTGATACGGTGCTGGATGACGGCTCCAGAGTCTGCGTTGTGCTTTCTCCCGTTTCAAAGAATGGAACATCAATTACCATAAGAAAGTTTTATGATAATCCGCTGACCATGGAGGATCTTATAAATGGAGGAACCATATCTGAAGAAGCTGCGGACTATCTGATAAATGCAGTAAAACAAAAGAAAAACATTTTCATGAGTGGTGGAACAGGCTCGGGGAAGACAACGCTACTGGGAATACTTGGCAATTATATAGATGAGGATGAAAGAGTCGTAACAATAGAGGATTCTGCAGAATTAAACTTAAGCAAAATTAAGAACTGGGTAAGGCTTGAAACAAGAGGGAGCAATACATCAGGTGATGGTGAAATAACCATAAGAAGGCTGATTAAAACTGCACTCAGAATGAGGCCTGACAGGCTTATTGTGGGAGAAGTGCGAGGCGATGAGGCTATAGATATGTTACAGGCTTTAAACACAGGTCACGCAGGTTCACTATCTACGGGGCACGCCAACAGTTCAAAGGACATGATATCCAGATTGGAGACAATGGTTTTATACGGTCTTGATATTCCGATTCAGGCCATAAGAGGGCAGATTGCTTCAGCGCTTGATATTGTTGTCCACTTAAGCCGAATGAAGGATAAAAGCCGAAAGGTTATAGAAATTAGCGAAATAACCGGCATGGATAATGGAAATATAGTTATGGAACCTGTTTATCTGTTTGAGGATGACGTGAAGGGAGGGAAAGCTGTAGGTGAACTTAAAAATGTTCAAAAATGATATTTTCGCAAGAGAGTGTATAAAGCCTTATAAACAGATAGTGATTTATGCATTTGGTTTTATAGCTTCCGTTCTACTGGGTATTACATTTTACAATGCGTGGTGGAGTGGAGTAGTGTTTATTCCATTTGCAATTTATCTGATTAACACTCTTAAGAAAGAGATTGTTGAAAAAAGAAGACGTAAGGAGAGGAGAATCTTTCTGGACGGTCTGGAATTAATGCTTCTTTCTCTTGAGACAGGCTTATCGGATGAGAATGCATATATAAATGCTGGAGAAAGACTTTTTGAACTGAATCCAAAATCCATTACGGCACAGATGTGGAATTCATCCAAAACAAGACTGCTTAGAAATGAAACACTGGACGACATTTTATATGATCTGGCTAAAAATACAGGAATGGAGGAAATAAGGGAATTTAGAGACATTTATATGATTGCCAGGGTAAGTGGAGGAAATTTAATTGAGATTATAGAAACCATAATTGACAGATCCAATGACAGGGCGGAGGTTTCAAGAGAGATACATATAGTCATAAGCGGAAAGAGATTCGAAGAGAGAATAATGTGCCTTATGCCATTTATGATGATTCTCTATCTGAGGAGTAGCGGAGATTTTATTAATTCTCTCTATGGTAACCTGCAGGGCGTGATTGTCATGAGTGTATGTGCATTTATATATATGATTGCATTTATGCGGGCAGAAAAGATTGTGGATATACGGTTATAAAAGCAAATGAATATATCTGATAAAACAAAAAAGCTATTATTGCTGATAAGTATTGTAACGGCGCTGCTTGCGGTTCTGGTTATGTTTATGGGTGAGGGAGAAAAGGTAACTTCCTTGCAGAGGCCTGAGGATACGTCTGAAAAATATGAACTGGAAGCTCATGTGGACGGAGAGATAGTAGATATCGAAGGAGATATTGGAAAGAGGAAATATACACCGGAAGAGGCAGATGCAGAGCTTAATAAATTGTCGGAGAACCTGGAGACGGTGATGCTTGGCGATAATGAAAGCTTAAATGAGGTAAGGGAAAAACTAAATTTAATCACAACAGATAAAGCAACAGGAACCAGGCTTGAGTGGTCAACGGATAACTATGATATCTGTAGCTATGACGGCTACATTTACAACGAAGAATTTGATAATGATGAAAGCGCAGATGTAACACTGTACTGCATTATGACTCTGGGAAATGAAGAGGTTACAAAGACATATCATATAAGGGTGGTTGCACCTCTCAGGGATGAGATGTTAACAGAAAAGAAGAAAATACAGGATGAGATACTCAAGAACGACATGGCATCGGCCAGTGAAGATGTGGTGAACCTGCCTGATGTGGTTGATGGGAAAAATGTTGAGTATATAAGCAGAGAAAATGGAGTATCTCCTGTTCTAATTATTCTATTGGGAGCTGCTGCATGTGTTTTACTTGTGGCAAAGGAATTTCAGGATAGAAAAAATTACGAAAATAACAGGAAATATGAGCTTATTGCTGATTATCCCAGCATCACAACAAAGTTGTATCTACTTGTATATGCAGGCAGTACCATCATTTCGTCATTTGAATATATAGTTGAAGATTACAATAACAATATAAAAAACGGGCATACGAAGCCAAGGGCTGCCTATGAGCAGATGAAGAAATGTCTCAACAATATTTATAACGGTATGAGTGAGGCTAAAAGCTATGTTAAATGGGGAAATGACTGTGGCATTAACGAATATAAAAGATTAGGAGCATATTTATCGGAACATTTGAAAAAAGGGACGGGTGATTTAAAAAAGAAGCTTAGGCAGTTATCTGCGGAGAGCATGGAAACCGCTGCCGCCAATGCAAAGGAACGGGGTGAGAAGGCAGGATCAAAGCTTATAGTTCCAATGATTGCCATGCTTTTTATAGTTATGGTTATTGTAATAGTTCCGGCGTTTGATTCATTTTCGATGTAGATGTTGAATGAATTCAACGGGTGATTAAAATCAACGGCTCACATTTTTTAATTGCTGAATAAATTCAATTATTGAACAAAGTGAGATGTTAAATGAATTAAACGGCAATAGTTAAACAGATTTTTAAGGAGGCAATATGATTGGAAAAATAAAGGATACTCTGACAGTTAAATATTTATGTGTGAAGGAGCGTGTAAAATCGCACTTTGTTAATCTATGGAAGAGAGAGGACGGAATGGGAGTTGTGGAAGTTATATTAATTACGGTTGTTCTTATAGCTCTTGTAATTATTTTCAAAAAGCAGATTTCAGGCCTTGTCAGTTCAATTCTTTCAAAGATGTCAAATCAGGCTAATCAGGTTTAAAAAGTAAAATCAAAATTAAGACAAAAGAACTAAATTTAAAATTAAATCTAATAATTCAGATTTTAAATTGAATCTGAATTCAAGTCTAAATATGAAATTTAAAAACATAAAACTAAAAGCACACATTACAGTGTTTATAACTCTCGTTTTAATTATTATTTCAGGTTTATTATTCACACTTATTCATTCAGCTATTTATACATCATTACAATTTTCATTTAACATGGCCTGCAGGATGGCTCTGGAAGGGACATTTGCAGGATTCAACAACGAAGTATTTGAAAAATATGGCATTTACATTCTAAAAGATGACGGAAGTGAAGATGTAATAAAAAGAATTATTAGGGATAACATTTCCGAAAGCTCGCTTGATTTTCTGGAATTAAATACAACAAAGGATATTTATATTACGGATAACAATGGGGAACATTTTTATAATCAGACACTGGACTATATGTCACATGAAGGAATTGGTGAAGAAATAGAGAAATATGCAGGGATGTTAAAGTCCGATGATACTAAGCAAAAGACAGACTTTAACAGCGACATGGAGAAGTTAAATGAACTAATAGATGTCGATATGTCTGAAAGTGAAATGAGAGACAAGTTAAAAGAATTGAAGGCTGGAGGAGGTGTTAATTCCGGTAGCCTGGGTGCTGATATAGACAGCAAAATGAATAATCTGGATAAGGGTGGACAGGAGAGTGAAATAAATGTGGAACTTCCTAAGGTTTCGGGAAATTTATATGACAAAATGAAGTCCACCGGGGAAAATTCAGTAGATGAGATTTTAAAAACTGAGCACATTTCGGATAAGAATATTAATGACATTTCATTTGCTTCATATGCATCGGATTCGGATGCTTCACAGGAGGGCGAAAAGGAAAGTAAGACATTTGTTAATAATGAAATATTCAGAGAATATCTCACATTGAAATTTAGTTCATTTACAGAGCAGAAAGAAGAAAACGAACTTCTGGATTACCAGCTGGAGTATATTCTCACAGGCAAGAAATCTGATAAAGAAAATATAGAAGGGGTTACAAAACGTCTTAAGCTCATAAGAGAAGGAATAAATGTAGCATATATATTTTCCAATTCTAAAATGAGATCTGAAGCTAAGGCTCTGGCCTCAGAGCTTTTCGGATGGACGGGAAATGCCCTATTGGTTGAGATTGCAGAATACGGAATTATTTTGTTATGGGGATATGCAGAAAGCATTGCGGATGTTAAAGCACTGTTAAACGGAGACAAGACGCCGCTTGTTAAGAGCGAATCCACATGGCATGTTTCCATAGTGGACCTGGTTTCACTTAACTATGAGCCTGATAAGGAAAAGTGTAACACGGGTATTAAATATAACGAGTATCTTAGGATACTGCTAAGTATGGACAGTGTGGATACACAGGTTTTAAGAGCAATGGATATGATTGAATTACATATGATTGGGAAAGGAGAGAGTGAATTTAAAATGAGTGAATATATTTTTGAAAAGAATATAACCGCCAAATGTAATCTTCCATATGGAAGGAAAGAATATATTGTGGATGCGGAATATGCATATTCAAACAGAGTTTAAAATGAGGGAGAGGTTGAACTACATAAAACGGGCAGAGATAAGTTTAATGAAGGTCAGAGGTGGGGTAACTCTTGAAGCGGCGCTTATTATTCCCATATACATTTTTACAGTATCAGTAATTATCAACATACTGATACTGCTGGGTGTGGAAATGAGGGTGAAGGAAGCTGCATTTGAGAGTATAAGAGAGACAAGCGGCAGAGCATATCTTTATATGAGTGAAGACAGCGGATCTTTGCCTGCAGGTGGAATCACGTTGTTTAGTATTGATAAAAATATAAAACAGAAGCTTGCACAGTCAGGCACTCTGTCAAAGTCCATAAATGGAGGTGTAAATGGAATAAATATTACATCTTCCGAGATTTTAAATAACAATTCAAAAATAAAATTAAATATTGAATATACACTAAACACTCCTTTTTCATTTTTTGAGGCTGCAAATATTAAGGTATCCCAAAACTTAGAAACATATGCATGGCTTGGAGAGGACTATATGGAATACCGTGAAGATACGAAGTATGTCTATGTGGCAAAGCACGGTACGGTGTACCATTTAACACCGCACTGCTCATATCTTCATACTAATATTTATGTGAGTAACACAGGTGACATCATGTACAAAAGAAATGCTTCCGGTGCCAAATATTACGCCTGCAAAAGGTGTGGAAATAGCGGGATTGTCGGAACTGTATTCTATACACAATATGGAAACAGGTACCATTCGGACAGGGAATGCACCGAGATACATCATGATTATAAGAAAGTGCCGTTGTCGGAAGTTGAAGGAACCATGAGCCAGTGTTCAAAGGAGTGACAATTAAGTATGAGACAGGTTTTACATAGTCAGATTAATTGCAGATAGTGTATGCACGATACATAATTTTCAGGAAAAGAGGGTGATTAAATATTATTTAACATATCCATATTAATTTCTTTTTTAATTCTCAGTTTTTACGACATTTGCATAAAGGCAGTGCCACTTGTGCTGTTAATTATGCTGGCAGGGTTTGTCTGTGTTGATAGATTTGTTTTTGGAAGCATTGCTGTCGATTCAATAATATTAGATACATTTCCTGCATTTATTATGATGATTTTTAGCTTGTTTTCCACAAGATGGAGCATAGGCCTGGGAGATATTTTTCTTTTTGCCATTATTGGCATTGCTTTCGGTGTGTTTGATCTGATTACGGTTATATTTTTTTCATCCATTATTTTTATCATTGTGATGTTTTCACTAAAATCATTTATTTCATTTAGCAAAAATACAACGGTGGGTTTTATTCCGTTTATAAGTGTAAGTACAGCTTCACTGATCTGCTTTTAAAGGAGGGATTGTCATAAGAATAAATAGATTACTTAATTACCGTATTCAGGCAGCTACGACCGTTGAAAACGCAATACTCATCCCGGTGTTTACAATAATTACCATAACTCTTATTGCTCTGAGTTTTTTCGTGCATGACACAATAGTCATTAAAAGTGTGACCTGGGAAAGTGCAATTGATGTGTCATCCATAACAAAAAAGGACATTTCCAGAGATGATCTGATGTACAGGCAAAATATATTAAATGATAAGCTGAACAGTGAAGCTCTGTTTATACGTAATTCTTCGGCAAATATATGTGCAGCGGGCGACAAAATAGAGGTATCAACCAACTCAATGTTTAAAATGAATTTTTCATTCTGGAATAACAGGACAATAAATACTGTAACTTCTACGGAGAGAGTGTTTCCTGCCACAGAACTGAGAAAAATAAAAGCAATGAAAAACACATTAAATACAATAATTAATTGAAAGAGACAAGTATGAATTACAATAAAATTGTTGAAAATAATTCAAAGTATTTAGTCTGTGAATGTGATGAAAATAAAAAGTCATATACATATAAAATGCTGCAAAACAACAATATAGACAGCCTGATTAAGCCTGTGGAAAGAAATATTAACGGAGAGTCTTTCCTTTACTATAAAACAGACAGCTATCGGACCATGGAGGAAATCTTTAACGACAGGGAATGTTTTATACGGGATAAGGATATAGATGCACTCTGTAAATCGTTTATAAATCTTGAACACGACCTGACGGATTATTTACTGGATATAAATGATTTGGTGTTAAAGCCTGACACCCTGATGTATGACAACGTAAAAGATGCATATGTATTTATTTATATTCCGGGATATTCTCAGGATGAAAATGAATTTCATAATTCACTGCTCGCGCTATGGGAATATATTTTGTCAAAATATGACCATGATTCTGATATGAAAAGAACCATGAAGGTATATGAAACATACCAGAAAATAAGATCCTGCAACTATACGATTGGAACACTTTTATATAATATGATAAGTGTTGAAAATGTAAGTGGAAATATGGTTGCAGACAGAGACTCATTTGTTAATTCATCGGATGATGAAGGCAGAGGTTCATATGTTTATACGTCTGACGCTACAGGCAGTGATGCAGCTAAAAGTTCATTCGATGAAGCAAGTGTAGAAATAAAAAACGTAACTGACCAAAATGAGAGCACCTATGTAAGGAATAAAGTCTGTTCTGAAAGCTATGATGATTGTGATATGTCGAATTATTCTGCATACGACAACCATGATATTTACGCTGAATCGTCACATCACAAGCCTGCTGCCAATAAATGGTTCAATTTTCCTAAAAACAGTTTTAGTAAAAATAACTCAGAATCGGACAACAGGTCTAAACGAAACCATAACCCAAAAATAAACAACATAACTAAACGAAACCACAACCCCAAAACAGAAAAATATATTTTCATAACATCCATGGCAGTGGCCATAATCTGCACAATTTTAATTCTGTTGCCGGTAAATATGAACCGGCCAAATATTTTCATATTGTTTATCATAATCGCAATTTCTCTATTCATATGTTTTAAGTACAAACATTCCCTAAACAACTCGAAATCTAAAAAACTTCAGATTATTTATAACGACAGAGAATTCAATCCTGATAACTTCCCATTAACAGTTGGCAGCAAGGATGAAATGGATATTTCCATACCGGAAAATGGTGTCAGCAGGCATCATTTAACAATATATGAATCTGAATTCGGGTATTATATTGAGGATAATGATTCCACCAACGGGACATTTATCAACAATAAAAAGATAAATCCATTTCAAAAGAGAGTCATTTTAGATGGTGATATTGTTACATTGGCTGAGACAAAATTAATAATTTGCATAAGTTAGTTTATAAAACTTATATAATTAATGAATTGCCCACATATTACTTAATATGCTAAAATAGATTACAAAAATTAGGGAGGTTTAATAATGAAAAAAGATGATTGCATTTTTTGTAAATTAGCCGGTGGAGACATCAAAACTAACGCTCTCTATGAAGACGATATTGTAAAAGTAATATTTGATTTATCGCCTGCAAGCCGCGGGCATGTTCTTATTATTCCAAAAGAACATTTTGCCGACATATATGAATTGGATGATGAAACAGCCGCACACATTTTCAAGGTCGCCGTTAAAGTTGCCAACGCAATGAAGAAGACACTTGGATATGATGGCTTAAATGTTGTTCAGAATAACGGGGAAGCCGCAGGTCAGACTGTATTCCATTTCCACATGCATCTTATTCCAAGATATAAGGATGATAAGGTAAATGTAGGCTGGGAACCTGGCAGTATTGACGAAAACGGAATTGATGAATTAAAGAAACTTATAGAAAAAGAATTATAAATCATATGTAACAGTCTGAACTGGTGTATATCTGAGAAGATTCAAGCCTGACCGGACATAATGTTACGCATGATTAATTATTTCATGATTAATTATTTGTAGTTGTTTAGGAGAAATAAATGGTTGAGTTAAGTAATACAGGGGCATATTTGGTAAATGGCAGTGAGCTTGTATTTGATACTCCGGAAAATGCAGCGCGTATTTCCGGCGAATGTGCTATTGGTAAAGAAGAAGCAAAGAAGAATACAATTGCCTATGGGATTTTAGAATCACACAATACATCAGGCAACATGGATGAGCTTAAGATCAAGTTCGATAAGCTTACATCTCATGATATTACATTTGTAGGTATCATTCAGACAGCAAGAGCTTCAGGCCTTGAGAAGTTCCCGATTCCATACGTTCTTACAAACTGCCACAACTCACTTTGTGCCGTTGGCGGAACAATTAACGAAGATGATCACCTCTTTGGTCTTTCAGCAGCAAAGAAGTACGGTGGTGTTTACGTTCCTCCTCATCAGGCAGTTATTCACCAGTATGCAAGAGAAATGCTCGCTGAATGTGGCAAGATGATTCTCGGTTCTGATTCACATACAAGATACGGTGCTATCGGAACAATGGCTATGGGTGAAGGTGGTCCTGAGCTCGTTAAGCAGCTTTTAAGCAGAACTTATGATATTAAGATGCCTGGAGTTATCGCTATTTACTTAACAGGCGCACCACAGCCTGGTGTTGGTCCTCAGGATATTGCTCTTGCTATCATTGGTGAAGTATTTGCCAACGGTTACGTAAAGAACAAGGTAATGGAATTCGTTGGACCTGGTGTATCTAACCTTTCAATGGATTACCGTATCGGTGTTGATGTTATGACAACTGAGACAGCCTGTCTTTCATCAATCTGGAGAACAGACGATAAGACTAAGGAATTCCTAGCAATGCACGGAAGAGCAGATGCTTACAAAGAGCTTAATCCTGGTGCAGTTGCATACTATGATGGGGTTGTATCTATTGACTTATCAAAGGTTAGACCTATGATCGCGCTTCCATTCCATCCAAGTAATACATACACAATCGAAGAGTTAAATGCTAACCTTGGCGATATCCTTCGTGACTGTGAAATCAAGTCAGAAGCTATCCTTGGCGGAAGTCAGATTAATCTTGTTAATAAGATTAAGGACGGTAAGCTTATGGTTGATCAGGGTATCATCGCAGGTTGTGCCGGTGGTGGATATGAAAATATCTGTGATGCAGCTGATATCTTAAGAGGTGCATCAATCGGTGATGATGAATTTACATTAAGTGTATATCCATCAAGTACTCCAATTTACATGGAATTATTAAGAAACGGAAGAATGGCAGATCTTATGGAGACAGGTGCCATTGTTAAGACAGCATTCTGTGGTCCATGTTTCGGTGCAGGTGATACACCTGCTAACGACACATTATCTATCAGACATACTACAAGAAACTTCCCTAGCCGTGAGGGATCTAAGCCACAGAACGGTCAGCTTGCTTCAGTTGCTCTTATGGATGCAAGATCTATTGCAGCAACAGCAGCTAACAAGGGTGTTCTTACACCAGCTACCGATTTAGTTGATGTACAGTATACAAAGCCAACATACCACTTCGACAGCAAGATTTATGAGAACAGAATCTTCGACAGTCACAATGTTGCAGATCCAAGTGTTGAATTAAGATTTGGACCAAACATTAAGGACTGGCCTGAAATGGTTGAGCTTCCAGAGAACTTACTTATCAAGGTTGTTTCAGAGATCCATGATCCTGTAACAACAACAGATGAGCTTATTCCATCTGGTGAGACATCATCATACCGTTCTAATCCTTTAGCACTTGCAGAGTTTGCTCTTTCAAGAAAAGACCCTGAATATGTTGCAAGAGCTAAGGCTGTTCAGACAGCAGAGAAGGCAAGAGAATCAGGTGAGTGCGTAGGTACTGTATTCCCAGAAATCAAGCCTATTATGCATGCATGCAAGGATAAATTTGGTAACAGCAAGCATGACACAGGTATGGGAAGTACAATCTTCGCTGTTAAGCCTGGTGACGGTTCAGCCAGAGAACAGGCTGCTTCATGCCAGAAGGTATTAGGCGGATGGGCTAATATTGCAAATGATTATGCAACAAAGAGATATCGTTCTAACCTTATTAACTGGGGAATGATTCCATTTATAATCAAGGAAGGTGATCTTCCATTTGAAAATGGTGATTACATTTTCATTCCTGGAATCAGAGAAATGATTGCAAATGGCGGAGAAAAGATTACAGCTTATGTTGTAAACAAAGACATGAAAGAATTTGAACTTGAAACAGGTCGTTTGACAGAGGATGAGAGACAGATTATTCTTGATGGCTGCTTAATCAACTACTATAAGAATCACTAATTCCTATATATAAACAGACAAGGGGTTATCGCATAAGCAGGTTATTGCATAGGCATAACCCCTTATTGTTGCTAATATGAGGAATTGAAATAATGAATAAATAAAAAGGGAGGTTATCATGTCAACTAATATATTAAACGGTGATTTAGACACTTTGGAGAACATCATTGTTGATGTTAATTCCTACTCCCTTAGTGCAAGAAAACACGAGGAAATTCTTGACGAAATCGACAATCTGGTCAAGAAGAGCGACGTTCTTAAAAAAGAACTGACAGATGAAGTAAATAGTAAGCTTCAGAGTGGTGAAAAGGCTATCTGCGAGGGTTATGACAAAACTCTCAAGGATGAAAAAGCCAAGCTCAAAAGTGTAAAAGCCGAAAGAGAAAAGGCTAAAGAAGCAGGAATGCGAGACAGAATACACGATGAGACAATTGACTTAAAAAAGGCAAATGAAGAGCTTATCAGAAAGAGAAAGGAAATGTTCAAAGCTGATAAAGTCCCTTCTTTCTGCTCAAATAAATTGTTTTATGCATTTATTTATCCACAGAGCTTTTCAGACTACATCATTTTCTTAGCAATAATGTTTGGTGTATTTGCCGTTATACCGGAATTATTGGCAGTGTTTACACCTATTCATGCATGGGGAATAATTCTGTATGAATGTATTGTAGCAATATTTGGTATAACAATTTTCAGAGGTATAAGAAATGTAACATTACTCAAGCATTACGAAGTAATTAAAAAGGGACGTAAGATTGCCGACGAAATAGAATCTAACAAGGGTATTATTAATAAGATTAAAAAGGGTATCAGATCAGATACAAGTGAAACTATGTATAATCTTGGAGAATTTGATGACGAGATTGATGCAGTTTCAGCTGATATCAGAAAAACAGAAGCTGAAAGAGCTTCAGCACTTGAAGATTTTAATAAGAATGTAAGACCGCAGATTATTAAGAGTATAGAAGATGTAAGAAAACCTGCAATTGAAACTCTTCTTGAAGATATTAAGAATAAGAGAGCCGAGGCAGATAATCTTGCTGCTGAACTTAAGGCGAAGAGAGCATTTATATCTTCAAACTACGAGGCATATTTAGGTCAGGACTTCGTTACAATACCGCAGTTAAAGAGATTAGAGCAGATTATGAGAAATGGTGATGCTAAAACAATCGGCGGTGCAATCGATGTATATAACAACATTTAAGGGGACTCTATATGGCTGCTAAAAATGCGTCTGATGCAGACGAGAAAAAGGTTGATGATCTTGAGAGAGTCAGAATAAAGAGAAAAAAGCGTAAGAAAAACAGAAAGCTTAAAATAATGTTCATGATTATTGTTGGAGCTGCTGTTGCGCTTATAACATTTTTCACAATATTCAACATGACATACGGATCATATAAAATCGAAGAATCATGGAGTAGAGAGAGTGATACAAATACGGAGTTTGTCCCATACAACAATGGTTATATAAGATATGGTTCATCAGGTGCCGCGTTTGTAACCAGTGCAGGTGAGCAGCAGTGGAATGTGTCATACTCAATGCAGAATCCTACAATCCATCAGAAAGATAACAATCTTGTTATCGGAGATGTAGGCGGTAATACGGTTGTAATGTTAAATGAAAAGGGCGAAGTCGGCCGCATCAATACTGAATATAATATCTTAAATGTTGAAGCTGCGAGCACCGGAATAGTTGGTGTTGTAATGCAGTCAAATGCTGATAATTATATCAATATGTACGGAAGCGATTCTTCCCTCATTTATTCAATCAGAACCAATATTACCGGTGATGGTTACCCTGTTGATATTGCTATTTCCAATGATTCAACAAAGCTCATTGTTGCATATGCAAAAACAAGTGAATCTAATGTTGTTTCAAATCTTGTATTCTATAACTTCAGTGGTGATGCCAACAGTAAGGATTCAAGAGTTGTTGGAGCATACAGTGACTTTGACGGAAAGCTTGTAGGTCATGTTGCATTTTTATCAAATAATACGGCAATAGCAGTGTCTGAGGATTCACTCAGATATTATACTGTCGGTGCAACACCTTCAGCAGGAGAGAAAATAGCTTTAGATTCTAAGATACAGAATGTGTTTTACACTTCAGGAAATGTAGGTATAGTTTCTGAAACAGGAAATGAAGACGATCCATATAATATTAAAATATTTAACTCTAACGGCGGAAAACTGTCAGATGTAAATTACGATACTACTTACACTACATATAACTTCGATGGAAATACCGTTCTTATGTACGGAGGTTCTAATTTTGCAATTATGAATCTCAGTGGAAAGTTTGTTACTAAACAGACAATTGACGGAACAGTTACAGCCTTTATTTCTACTGGTAAAAGAGGAAAATATTATCTTGTAGATGATAGATTTATTTCCAGAGTCAGATTGACTTAAAGTGCATTGATAAATAAACACAGTGCTGGATGTTTTATATTAATCCTGTCACTGTGTTTGTTTTATTGTAAAATATAAATATGTAAAATTGAAATGGCATGTTTATCACAGAGTAAATAAACTATTATAAATTTCATTTATATATATCTAGATATATTGAATGTTTAAGCGACATCGAATAACCTGCTGATATTGATAATGTATAGTATTAAAATATCAGCTGTCACTAAGGAGAGGCTATGAACCCCGTACTTATCGTTGTAATAATTGTATTGGCACTTTTAGGAATAAAAGGTGCCTTTAAGGGATTATTTAAAATATTATTTTCCATAGTAACCCTTATAGCCTGTATTCTTATTGCAGGTTTTATAACCGTGCCCGTTGCCAATGGTTTAAAGGCCAATACGGGAATGTATGACGGCATAGACGGATTTGTATATGATACGGTTAAGGATAATAAAAATCTTAATAACAAAATAGACTCATCATTTGCACTGATGAATATAGATTCTGAAATGACTATAAGTGCAGAGTATGTGCCGGCTTTAGAGTCTAATTCAACTCTGATTGCCACTGCATTAAATGCCAATATTGACGGATATTTCCTTCCTCCTCTTGTGAAGGATAACCTTAAGGTTACGGCAGAAGATGTAAATGAAAATATTAAAGCAGGAAGGACTGTTAAAGACACTGTTATCCACACATTTTCACAGAAGCTTTCCTGGATTATTTACGTTGTTATAATCTTTATTATATTGTTTATTATTCTGGAAATAATATTCTGGATTATATTTAGAATATTAAATGTATTTTCAAGATTACCGGGCCTGTCCACCATTAACAGAATAGGTGGATTTGCCATAGGCATATTTGAAGGATTGCTGATAGTCTGGCTTGGATTTATGGTGCTCACATTATTTGCAGGAACAGCATTTGGAATGAGCTGCTTTGAACAAATAAACAGCGATGCATTTTTATCATTTATATATAACAACAACCTGATAATGAAATTGTTGGGATTTGCGTAATTGTGTTTGACCGGGAAAGGATATTGTAATGGGGGATAGTGAAGAAAAAAGAATTAAATTGTCAGTTGTGGCTGAAAAAATGAAACTCACAAATCTGACACCTGACATTAACTTATCAAAAAAATATCTTACTGCTCCGGAGGTTAACAGACCTGCGTTGCAGCTTACCGGATTCTTTGACGGGTTCGATAATGAAAGAATGCAGGTAATCGGACAGGTAGAAAGAGCATATTACAAGCGACTTTCAAAAGAGGACAGAATAAGCAGATTTAAAAGCATTATAGAGCACAGGGTTCCTGGTATCGTATTCTGCAGAGACATACGTCCTGATGAGGGAATAATTGAATTTGCATCTGAAATGGGTGTTCCTTTAATGCAAACTGCAGGTTCTACATCAGCATTTATTGCCGAAATTATCAGATGGTTAAAGGTACAGCTTGCGCCTTCAATTACAGTTCACGGCGTTCTTGTTGACGTAAATGGTGAAGGTGTTCTTATTACGGGCGAGAGCGGAATCGGAAAAAGTGAGGCGGCTCTTGAACTCATTGTAAGAGGACACAGACTTGTAACTGATGATGCAGTTATAATTAAAAAGGTAAGTGACGAAACTCTTGTGGGAAAATCTCCGGAATTAACTAAGCATCTTATTGAACTCAGAGGTATAGGAATCATAGATGTAAAAGAAATATTCGGCGTAGAGAGTGTAAAGGATACCCAGCAGATTGATATGGAAGTTCATCTTGAAGAGTGGGATGAAAAGAAAACATATGAAAGAATGGGGCTTAACAGAGAATATAACGAATATCTGGGAAATAAGATCGTTACATATAATCTTCCTGTAAGACCGGGAAGAAATATTGCTGTTATTGTTGAAACTGCTGCCGTAAACCACAGACAGGAGCAGATGGGATATAATACAGCTCAGAGACTGTACGAAAAAATCACAAAGCAGCAGCTCGAGAGAGATTTGGAAGAAGACGAGGATGAGGATGTTGTCGATAATTTCGTCGATAACTGGGAGAAATTGGATTAAGAGGTTAATATGACTGACGAGTTAAAACTTAACATGGCAGAGAAGCTCACAGCCATTGTCGGAAAAGACAGAGTTTTGGTAGACGAGGCAATGAGCCGACATACAACATTTAAAATAGGCGGAAATGCAAAGATTCTTGTGCAGATTTCATCTGAAGATGAGATTATGTTAATGACAGAGCTTTTAAGAGATAACAATGTTGATTATTACGTTATCGGTAACGGTAGTAACCTTCTTGTATCTGACAACGGATATGATGGAGTTATTATTGAGCTTCTTGACGACTACGCAGGTATTGAATTAGTTGATCCGGCTGATATCAGAATCCAGTGTGAAGATAAGGATGAATATACATTTGTTAAAGCGCTTGCAGGAACAAGAATGTTAAAGGTTGGCAAATTTATGGTTGACCAGTCTCTTACAGGATTCGAGTGCCTTGGAGGTATTCCGGGAACTATCGGCGGTGCCGTTGTAATGAATGCAGGAGCATACGGTGGAACAATTTCTGATGTATTACTTTATGCAAGAGTAATTACAAAAGAGAATGGTATTTTAGAGTTAACTCCTGAAGAATTAGAACTTGGATACAGAACAAGTAATATTGAAAAGAACGGATATATCGTATCAAGTGTCGTATTAAAAATGAAAAAGGGTAATCCTGAAGAAATAAAGGCTTTAATTGCTGATTTTACAGAGAGAAGAAAAAGCAAACAGCCATTGGAATATCCAAGTGCCGGAAGTACATTTAAAAGACCGGAGGGATATTTTGCAGGACAGCTTATTGATGAAGCCAGACTCAGAGGATATCAGTGCGGAGGAGCTCAGATTTCCGTAAAGCATGCCGGATTTGTTATTAATACGGGAAATGCTACTGCAGAGGATGTTGTAAATGTTATTACTCATGCACAGGAAGAAGTGTTGAAGCGTAATAATATTAAGTTGGAGACAGAAGTGAAAAGGTTGGGATTTTAATGTCATTTTCCAGAAAAGTGAAACAAGAATTAGAAGCTGTTACGGAAGGAACTGCCATTCATTGTAAAATGGCACAGCTTGCAGCAATGATTGCCTGTACAGGTGAACCGGATGTGGATGTTTTAAGAATAACCTCAGACAACAATATAGTTATTGATGTTATTGCAAAGCTTCTCAAGGAACTCTTTGACATTGAAGTCATTAATAAATCTCCAATGATGATACCGGAAGATGACTTTATCAGAATCGGAGAAGGACTCAGGATGACTGCGGACATTCAGGATGTATACCTGACACTGATTAAGTCATCATGTTGCAAGAAGGCGTTTTTACGAGGGGCATTTTTATGCAACGGCTCCGTAAATACTCCGGAAGGTGCATATCACTTTGAAATTTCCTCCGTATCTGAAAAATTTGCAGGAGTCATAAAGGATATAATATTTGTATTCGGAATAGATGCAAAGCTTATGGAAAGAAAGGGCCACTATGTGGTTTATCTCAAGGACAGCTCTGAAATAGCGGATGTTTTAAATATCCTGGGTGCTCCCGTTTCTCAAATGGAATTTTATAACGCCATGATTCTTAAAAGCGTAAGAAATGACATTAACAGAAAGGTTAATTGCGAAACAGCCAATCTCAATAAGACGGTTGCGGCAGCAATGAAGCAGATTGCAGATATTGAGACTATAAGGGATACTGTCGGGCTTGATGCGTTACCATCATCTCTTCTTGAGACTGCCATGCTCAGACTGGAAAATCCGGATGCCAGCTTAAATGATTTAGGTATGTTACACAATCCGCCAATCGGAAGATCAGGTGTTAATCACAGATTAAAATCCATATCAAAGATAGCGGAAGAGTGTAAATAAAGCCCGTGCTATATGCTTAACAAATGAAAAATATGTAGAAAAAACACGATATTTTTGCTAAAATAAACACACATATACTATTTGAAAAAGCATTTATTTTTATTCTTAAATTTTTCCTAAGGAGGTAATTATAATTGAATAACGAACAGATGATGCAGATTACACCAGATAATAAGGAGTTATTTCAAAAATTGCTTCAGGAATGTCTCGATACAAATAAGATAAATCCTAATCTCTATATTGAGTATGACGTAAAAAGAGGATTAAGAGACAGTAACGGAGAAGGCGTACTTACAGGCCTTACAGAGATTTCAGACGTAAGTGGTACTGAAAATGTTAACGGAAAGAAGATGCCTGTAGATGGTAAGTTATATTATCAGGGTTATGAAATCAGAGATATCGTAGAGAAGTTCCAGGGTCACAGATTCAGATTTGAAGAGATTACATATCTTCTTTTATTTGGTGAACTTCCTACTAAGCATCAGCTTGTCAGCTTCATTAAGGTTTTACATGATTTAAGTGAACTTTCAGGTTCATTCGTACGTGACGTAATCATGAAGGCTACAACTACTAACCTTATGAACTCACTTATGAAGAGTGTACTTACACTTTATTCTTATGATGAGGATCCTGATAATACTTCAGCAGGAAATGTTCTCAGACAGTCACTTCAGTTAATCGGCAAGCTTCCGCTTATTTCATGTTATGCATACCAGTCATATATGCATTTCAAGAAGGATGGAACTCTTATGATTAAGAATCCAAGAAAGGATTACTCAGTTGCTGAGAACATCCTTTACATGCTTCGTGAAGATGGCAAGTTTACACCACTTGAAGCAGAAGTTCTTGATATTTGTCTTGTTACTCATGCAGAGCATGGTGGTGGTAACAACTCAACATTTACTAACCGAGTTGTTACTTCATCAGGAACAGATACATATTCAGCAATTGCTGCTGCCATCGCTTCTTTAAAGGGCTTCAGACATGGTGGTGCTAACCTTCAGGTTCATCATATGTTTGATAACATTAAGAAGAATGTTTCTGACTGGGAAGACGTTGAAGAAGTTAAGGAATATTTAGGTAAAATCTTAGACAAGCAGGCATTTGACGGCGCAGGTCTCATCTATGGTATGGGTCATGCAGTATATACACTTTCTGATCCAAGAAAGGTTATCTTAAAGGAATTTGCAAGAAAGCTTTCTATTGAAAAGGGTAGAGAAAAAGAATTTGCTCTTTACGAGATGATTGAAAATGAATCTCCTGATCTTATTAAGGCAAGACATCATATGTTCAAGCCTGTATGTGCAAATGTAGATTTCTACAGCGGATTCGTATATTCAATGCTTGGAATTCCTGAAGAAATGTTTACTCCAATGTTTGCCATTGCACGTATTGCAGGATGGAGTGCACATCGTCTTGAGCAGATTGTAAATGCAGGCAAGATTATCAGACCTGCTTACAAATATGTGGGCGAACACAAAGAATATGTAGATATTGAAGAAAGGATTTCAGAATACGAATAATTTTCTGAATACCAATAAGGAGGACTTATGTCAGTTTACAAGGTAGTAAAACTGCATAAGCCATTTGATAGAGTTATAGAAGTGCCCGGCTCGAAAAGTATTACGAACCGGGCGCTTCTTTTGGCTTGTATGTCAGGTGGCAGATGTAAGCTTAAGGGAGCGTTATACAGCGACGATACAATACATTTCATCAGCTCATTAAGATCCATGGGATTTAATGTGGAAATTTCAGATAACGGTGATATAGAAGTTACAGGTCAGGGTGGCAATATACCTATAAGCATCGGCAGTATAGATGTAGGTAGTGCAGGTACTGCCGCAAGATTCTTAACTGCATTTGTTGGATTATCAGACTGTATTTATACAGTAAATTGTACTGATCAGATGGCAAAGCGCCCAATGAAGCCTTTATTTGATATTTTAACTTCATTACAGGCACAGATTACATATTTAAGAGACAGGGAACATTTACCTGCAAAAATCATAGGAGCAACTCTTGCAGACTCTTTATACGGAGAGGCGACAATAGACAGCGAATATGACAAGGACATCAGCGAGCTTCTCTCTTTAACTCCTGCGGAAAAGGAAGAGGAAGTGGTTATTGATGTGCCTTCTGATATGAGCACACAGTTCTTAAGTGCACTACTTATGATTGCCCCTGTATATGCTAATAAAGTATTTAAGAGAGTCATTTTAAATGTTACAGGCAAGAGAGGTCTTGGTTCATATGTAATTATGACAAGAAGAATGATGGAAGAATTCGGAATTTCTATAGAGTGCGAGCATGATGAGGAATCCGGAGCAGTAAAATACATCATTGATACAGGACATTTCTACAGCAGAGATGAATATGAAATAGAGCCTGATATGTCATCTGCCAGCTATTTTTATGCGGCAGCGGCCATAACAGGAAGTAAGGTTAAGGTAAAGGGTGTTCACAGAAATTCTCTTCAGGGCGATATCAGATTTATTGAAGTTCTTGAGGAAATGGGATGTAAAACTGAAGAACAGCCTGACGGAATTGTTCTTCAGGGGTCTGACCATAAGTTAAAGGGAATCAGCATCAACATGAAGGATTTCTCTGACCAGTCAATGACACTTGCGGCTATTGCTCCATTTGCAGAATCAAATGTGGAAATAACAGGTATAGAGCATATCAGAGGTCAGGAATCTGACAGAATAAACGGAATGCTTACAGAGCTTAGAAGAATGGGTATTGAAGCCGATGAACTTGACGGCGGCATAAGAATTAAACCAGGAATACCTAAACCATGTAAGATTGAAACTTATGAAGACCACAGAATGGCTATGGCATTTTCATTGCCGGGATTAATTGTGGACGGAATCGAAATAGATAATCCGGAATGTACAGGTAAAACATTTGGCAATTATTGGGATAAGTTAAGCGAGTTATACTAAGGCGTTTTAACCAATCTGTAATATGCGATATATAAACTCATGCATTTTAGTATGTGGATTTGTGCAGATATATAAGTGGGACGTAGAAAAGCACATATATGAGTATGTAGATTTGCACAGATATATAAGCTGGGTGCAGAAAACCATACATATGAGTATTCGGATTAGTAAAGATTGATAAGAAATATAATAAAGAATTTATAATTCAAATATGTACAATTTAGCAAAGACTAACTATAATGAAGAATTAAATTATGCTTTATTTAATATAAATGCAAATGTTGGCGCAATTTAAGGAGAATATAGATATGACAAAGATTGACATTATATCAGGATTTTTGGGTGCCGGTAAAACAACACTCATTAAAAAACTTTTAACTGACAAGGCATTTGGCGATGAGAAGGTAGTTCTCGTTGAAAATGAATTTGGTGAAATCGGAATTGACGGAAAGCTCTTTGATGAAGCAGGAATTGAAGTTCATGAAATGAACTCAGGATGTATCTGCTGTTCACTCGTTGGTGACTTCAAGACAGCTCTTAAGCAGGTTGTAGAAGATTATCATCCGGACAGAGTAATTATCGAGCCATCAGGTGTTGGTAAGCTTTCAGACGTTATCAGCGCTGTTAAGGAAGCTGAGATTGATGACGTTGTAATTAACAGTACAACAACTATCGTTGACGCAGGTAAGGCAAAGTTATACTCAAAGAACTTTGGTGAATTCTTCGATGATCAGGTTAAGACTGCAGGAACAGTAATCTTAAGCCGTACACAGAACGTAGATGAGAATAAGATTATGGATGCTGCTGAAATCGTTACAGGCCTCAATGAGAGATGTAACATTATTACAACACCATGGGAACAGTTAACAGGTGTTCAGATTCTTAACTCAATTGAAAACAGATCTGACCTTATCGAAGTATTAATCGATGAATTAAAGCATCCGGGTCGTCATTACCATGATCACGGTGACGGACATTACCATTTCCATGCAGAGGATGAAGAACATGATCATGATGAGTGCGGATGTGGACATGATCATGACCATGACCATGACCATGACCACCACCATGACCATGACCACGACTACGACCACGACCATGACCACGACCACCATGACCATGATCATGATCACCACCATGACCACGACCACCATGACCATGACCATCATGAACATGGCGATTCATGCGGATGCGGTCACGACCATGGCCATGACCACGATCATCACCATGCTGACGATGTATTTACTAACTGGGGAATTACAACACCTAAGACATACAGCGTAGAAGAATTAACAAATATTCTTGATAAGTTTGACGAAGCAGGAGTTGGTACTGTACTCAGAGCAAAGGGTATTCTTTCAGACGGTGAAGGAAACTGGCATAACTTCGACCTTGTACCTGGTGAGTTCGAAATTAACGACACAACACCTGATACAATCGGTAGAATCTGTGTTATCGGTACAGCATTAGATGAAGATAAATTAAAAGAATTATTCAACTTATAATTCATAGACAACATAAAGATACTGATTTATTATACAAAGGGGTTGTACTTAATTAGGACAGCCCCTTTGTGTTAATATAAGAATGTTTATTTGATATTTAAGTGTATATACATTTGGTAAAGACACTTTTAAATACATTTAAAACAATGGTATTTAGAACGATATATTAAACGGTATATTGAATATATTTTTACAGGCAGGTGAATATAATGAGTAATGAAGAAGAATATTTAATTCCGATATTTTTTATTAACGGTCAGCTTGAAAGTGGAAAAACAACATTTATCCAGGGAATAATTGCAGGCGGACAGTTTGATGCTGCAAAGAAGAAGCTTCTTGTTGCATTTGAAGACGGTGAAGTTGAATACGATAAGCAGTTACTTGATGAGCATGGTATCGACCTTGTAATTTTAAGCCCATCTGAAATGACATCTGAGAAAATGGCAGCGCTTGATGATAAGTACGATCCATGGCTTGTTATCGTTGAATACAATGGAATGGTTGATCCAAAGCAGTTCAGAGATTTAGCTATGCCACACGGCTGGCAGGTTTACCAGTCTATTACAATCATGAATGCTGAAACATTCCAGAACCAGTGGAAGAACATGAAGTCAATCATGGCTGAGTCTGTTAAGGCTGCAGAATCTGTAGTATTTAACAGATGTACTGAGGAGATGGAACTCGGATCATTCAAGAGAAGTATGAAGGCTCTTAATCCTAATATTGATATTATTTTTGAGGACGTTTCAGGAAATATTATTTCAGGAACAAATGATACAGTTCCATATGACATGGAAGCTGATGTTATTGAAGTAAGCGACAATGATTTCGGAGTATGGTTTATCGACTGCAGAGACAGACCAAAGGCATATGATGGAAGAGTTGTAAGATTTAAGGCACAGGCTTTAAGAGATCCTGAACTTAAGGAAAATGAATTCGTTGCCAGCAGACAGGTAATGACATGTTGTGAGGACGATATTGCATTAGTTGGATATATTGTTAAGAAGACAGATGTAATCACAGATCCTTCATATCCTGCAGAAAAAGAGTGGGTTATGATTACAGCTAAGATTACATATGAAGAAAGAGATGAATACAACGGTATGGGACCTGTTCTTGTTGCAGAGACAATCGAGACAACAGAGAAGCCTAAAATGGAAATTGTAGGAATCTGATAATATATTCTGACTTTTGGTGACAGGAATAGTGCCCTTCGCCATACATGAATATTTTTAAAACTACATTATTATAACTTGTCAGTGCAAATATTAAATTGACAAGATTTAAAATTTTTTATATGATATTACGGTATGCCGCATAAGAGCGGATAGAAGCAGTGCCATAGGGGCACTCTCCGGTCTTAGCGAATAACTCATTGGGAGGTTATATATGTACGCAATTATTGCAACAGGTGGAAAGCAGTACACTGTTAAAGAAGGTGACGAAATCGTTATCGAAAAGCTCGGAGTTGAGGCTGGTCAGACAGTTACATTTGACGAAGTTCTTTTCGTTGGCGGTGAGAATGCCAAGATTGGTAACCCTACTGTAGCTGGAGCAACTGTTAGTGCAACAGTTGTTAAGGAAGGCAGAGGCAAGAAAGTTGTTGTTTGCAAGTATAAGGCTAAAAAGGGTTATACAAGAAAGAATGGTCACAGACAGCCATTCACAAGAGTTAAGATTGAGAAGATTAACGCATAATCACTCAGAATAGGAGGCATTGATATGTTATTTTTAAACCTTCAATTATTTGCTCATAAGAAGGGTGTTGGTTCTACAAAGAACGGCCGTGATTCAGAATCAAAGAGACTCGGTGCTAAGAGAGCAGACGGACAGTTTGTACTTGCAGGCAACATTCTTTACAAGCAGCGTGGAACAAAGATTTTACCAGGTGTTAACGTAGGTCGTGGTAAGGATGATACACTTTTCGCACTCGTTGACGGTAAGGTTAAGTTCGAGCGTAAGGGCAGAGATAAGAAGCAGGTTTCAGTTTATCCTGTAGCTGAAGCTTAATTATTATATTTAATATAATTAACGGAATGCGGAGAGCGTAAGCTCTTCGCATTTTTTATTTGCAAAATTATAGACCAATAAAATTTGCCAAAGGTATATTTAAATTTTACCGCAGGTATAATAAACATAATCCCAAAAAAGTATACTTAAAATTTATTGTAATTCATTTAGTTACATTATAATATAACATCACAAATGAAATGTTGCAGTGGAGGAGGTGAGACCTTGTGAAAAAAGGAAAATACGACGTTACGGGAATGACCTGTTCAGCCTGCTCTTCAAGAGTTGATAAGGCTGTCCGTAAGCTGGAAGGCGTAAATGAAGTAAGCGTCAATTTACTGACTAACAGTATGGAGGTTTCATACGATGAAAATGTAACGTCATCGGATAAAATTATTGAAAGTGTTGTTCATGAGGGATATGGAGCAACTCCTCAGAATACAAATGGAAAGTCTGACGATAAAAAAGAATCCCTTAGAGAAAAGAATAAAAAGACAAGAGACAGTATTAAACTAAGACTTATAATCTCGATTATATTTGCATCTCCTCTTGTTTATCTGGCCATGGGAACTCACGGAATGTTCCCGATGCCCGGATTTTTATATGATGTATTTGTAGTTCACAGTATGTTGCTGGTTAATGCACTGACACAAATGCTGCTTACACTGCCAATTATATATGTGAACAGATCATTTTTTACCAAGGGCTTTAAAACGCTGTTCCACGGTGCACCAAATATGGACACTCTCGTTGCGTTAGGAACAGGAGCGGCATTTGCATATAGTATTTACAACATGTACAGAATGGCCATTGTGGCGCCGACAGGAAATCATGAAGCTCTCCACCATCTTATGATGGGAATTGACTTCGAATCTGCGGGTATGATCCTTACTCTTGTTACACTTGGTAAATTTTTCGAAGCCATTTCGAAGGGAAAGACAAGTGAAGCCGTTGAGAAAATGATGGATCTTGCACCTAAAAAGGCAAATGTCATAAGAAATGGCATCGAATCAGAAGTAGGTGTAGATGAGCTTGTTGTTGGTGATATCGTCATCGTAAGACCCGGCGAGGCCATTCCTGTTGATGGGGAAATCATTTCCGGCGGTTCATCAATAAATGAAGCAAATATAACAGGCGAGAGTATACCTGTTGAAAAGACTGTCGGTGACAATGTAGTTTCAGCGACTATAAATATGTCAGGCGTTATTCAGATAAAGGCACTTAAAGTTGGCGAAGATTCAACTATTAACCAGATAATTAAGGTCGTTGAGGAAGCAAGTGCATCAAAAGCACCTATTGCCAAGCTTGCAGACAGGGTTGCAGGTGTATTTGTTCCGATAGTAATAGCCATTGCCTCAGCAGTATTTATTACATGGATAATTGCAACGGGAGATTTCCAGATGGCTCTTTCAACTGCAATTACGGTTCTTGTAATTTCGTGCCCTTGTGCCATGGGTCTTGCCACACCTGTGGCAATTATGGTTGGTACGGGAAAGGGTGCAGAAAATGGAATCCTTATAAAGTCAGGTGAGGCATTTGAGGCGGCTAAGGGAATTGATACAATTCTTTTAGATAAGACGGGAACAATTACTGAGGGTGTGCCAAAGGTTACGGATGTTTATCCATTTGGTAATATGTCATCTGACAATCTTTTAAAAATTGCTGCCACTCTTGAGCATTCAAGTGAGCATCCTCTTGCAAAGGCCATTGTTAAACGAGCTGAGGATGAAATAATCGCACTTGGAACTATCGACAATTTCAATGCCATTTTCGGACAGGGTGTTGAAGGTATAATTGACGGCAAAAAAGTACATTCCGGAAATATTGCATATATGGATTCTCTCGGGCTTATTAAGGACAGTGAGAAAACACAGATTCAGGAAAAACTGGATGAATTTGCAAATGAAGGAAAGACACCTCTTTTATTTGCCTTTGATGGAAATATTATAGGTGTGATTGCCCTCAGAGATGAGCCGAGAGCCACAAGTATTGCGGCTATTGCAGAGTTTAAAAAACTTGGAATTAAACCTGTTATGCTTACGGGTGATAATGAAAAGACAGCTAAGGCAATTGCAAAGAGTATTGGAATAGATGATGTAATTGCCGAAGTGCTTCCTCAGGATAAGGAAAGAGAAGTTAAAAAGCTTCAGCAGGCAGGAAGAAAGGTTGCCATGGTTGGTGACGGAGTAAATGATGCCCCTGCTCTTGTAAGTGCTGACTTAGGTATAGCAATCGGTGCAGGTACTGATATTGCAATTGAAAGTGCTGATGCGGTAATCATACGAAATGATCTTATGGATGCGGTAACTGCCGTAAAGCTCAGCCGTGCTACCATAAGAAATATTAAGGAAAATCTTTTCTGGGCATTCTTCTACAATGCAATATGTATTCCAATTGCGGCCGGAGTATTCTATCCTGCATTCGGACTTTTACTTGAGCCTATGTATGGTGCGCTGGCCATGGGATTCAGTAGTGTATTTGTAGTAAGTAATGCACTCAGATTAAAGTTCTTTAAGCCTGTAAGATTAAATAAAGATGCGGATTTAAATGAAATCGGCGATAATAAAATAAATACAGAAAAGGAGAATGAAAATATGAAGACAGTTGTTATTGAAGGTATGATGTGTGAACACTGCAAGAAAGCAGTTACAAAGGCTCTTGAAGGAATTGAGGGAGTAACAGCAGTAACAGTTGATTTAGAGGCTAAGACTGCAACTGTAACAGGTGATGTTACTGATGAAACAATCAAGTCTGTAATTGATGAAGCAGGTTACGAGGTTGTTGAGATAAAGTAATCTGATTTCAGTAAAAAGTCGGGTTTTATATGTGAAAAATGTGGTTTTTGCCATGTGATACATTCACATATAAATGCCCGATTTTTTTATGTTGCTAACCCTTCGCTAACTATAATATGATAACGGGAATGGAAATTATATCAGCATTTTAAGTGGAAGGACTTAGAACATGAATAATCTGATAATAAAGACATTTGTAAAAAATTATGAGGATATTAATAATCCGACGGTCCGTGCCTCTTACGGAATGGTAGCCGGAATATTTGGAATAATCTGTAACATCATACTGGCAGCATTTAAGGTGACCATAGGATTGCTTACAGGATCGTTTTCCATCATTTCCGACGGTATTAACAATATTTCCGATATATGTTCAAGTCTTGTAACTCTTTTTGGATTTAAAATGTCTAAGAAGAGAGCAGATGCGGATCACCCGTTTGGACATGGAAGAATAGAATATGTAGCCGGAATTACGGTTTCCATCGTTATTATCATGGTGGGCTTTGAACTTTTAAGAACTTCAATCGGGAAAATATTTATGCCAGATGATCTGAATTTCTCAATAGTTGCATTTATTATTCTTGTAGGTTCAATAGGACTTAAGCTCCTTATGGGTTCATTTTATACATCAACAGCCAATAAAATTAACTCAAGTGCATTGAAGGCTTCTGCTGCAGACAGCTTTTCAGATTGTATATCTACAGGCGTTGTACTTGGTTCAACTATTCTTTATATGACTACAGGAATAAATATTGATGGTTATGCCAGTGCGGCTGTAGCGGTATTTATTCTCATAACCGGTATTAATGCTGTAAGAGAAACTGTTCATCCTCTTCTGGGAGAAAAGATACCTGAGGAAATGGTTGAAACAGTAAAGAAAGAAGTTTTAGAAGATAAGAGAATATTGAGAATTCACGACCTTATCATTCATAACTATGGTGAGGGAAGAATTTATATATCACTCCATGCGGAGATTAATTCAGACTATTCACTTATTGAAGCCCATGAAATAATCGATGATGCGGAGCGCAGGGTACGAAATGCATTTAAATGCGACATTACAATACACACAGATCCGGTTGAAATATATGATGAAAGATATAAGGAGCTTTATAAGCTTGTAGCCGGTATTATTGGGCAGATAAATGTTTATAATTTGGCAAATGTATCTAATACAAACAAAAAGGATAAGGAAAATCCAATGTCTTATTCAATGCACGACTTCCATATTCATCATTCTGATAAGAGCAAAGAGGAATTAATTTCTTTTGATCTGATGGTACCGGAAGACTTCCAGGGATCACCAAATAAGTTAAAGGATTATATTAAATCTGAAATCCGTAAATCAGAGCCGGATTTAGATGTGGACATATATGTCGACAGATTATATGAGAGAATCGGATTTTGAGAAAGTACATATAGAGATAATGTGAGATGTGCGTTTAACAATGCAGATAGTGAAAGAATATAATTGTGAATAAATAACGCAGACAATAAAAATGTGATTGTGAATAATTCACATATATAAATAAAACACGGGATGACTGGTTTAGTCGTCCCGTGTTTTATATTAATTCTTATAATAATGTAATCAGCTAATTAATTTTCAATTGGTATTAAAGTCTGTAACCGAATTTTTACGAAAGCCGTATTATGTCCAGCCACCGTCAACTGTAATTATCTGACCTGTAAGGTATGGTGATGAATCTATAATGTGAAGTACCACCTCGGCCACTTCCTTAGGTGTACACATTCTTCCTGCAGGAATTTCATCGCAAATGGCTTCGATATCTTCTTCTGTAAAGCATTTGTTCATATCAGTGTCTACAATTCCGCATGCAACTGCATTTACGGAAATATTGCTTGGGGCAAGTTCCTTTGAAAGAGCTTTGGTGAGAGAATTTACTCCACCCTTTGTGGCAGAATAGGCAACTTCCATGCTTGCGCCGATATTTCCCCATACGGAGGAAATATTTACAATACGTCCGCTGTGATTATGCAGCATCTCAGGTATCACTGAATGTGAACAATTATATACAGAAGTGAGATTGTAGCTGATAATTTCATTCCAATCCTCAGGAGACATATCCTGAAGAAGTCCTATTTTGGAAATGCCGGCGTTATTCACAAGTGCAAATGGTGTTCCCAGTTCTTTTGCGGCATTGTCGATAAATTCATGTGCAGCGGCAAAATCTCCCATATTTCCCTGGTAAATGAAACATTTAACGCCTTTTTCTGATGCATATTTTTTCATATCCTCAAGGAGGCTGTAGTTATGCACACATGATACGGCAATATTTATATTTCGCTCTATACATTCATATGCTATGGCTGCACCAATGCCTCGGGAGGCACCGGTTATAATCACAAAGCCATCAGTTGGTATATATGTCATATTTTTCTCCTAAAAATAAATATTTTCAAGTTTATTCACAATGCCTATATATAGTACTGTGTGGTTAATATAATACTACATGTGATAATTTTGGGCAAAATAAATAAAAACAAGGCGAAACGCGCATTATGTACAATAAAATGTATCGAATTTTATACACATTATATATTATGCATATTGCACAAAACAGTCTTTCGCTTAATAATTTCTTAATAATTTGTGTGTATATAACGGTGATTTATTCACACTTATTCACATCGAAAATGTGCATAAATTAGGTTATTCACAAACTTATTCACACTATTCACATTTTTCAGGTGTGAAATGTGTGTGGAATTTATGTGTAAAATGTACATAAAAATTTGGAACAAAGTACAAGAAACAAAATTTCATATCCTGTAGGTGTATTGACAAAAATATAATTTATAAAAAGCCATATTTGCATTGAGAATATAAGGCGAAGTTTGGTATAATACGAAATAAGAAAATCGTTGTTATAAGTCATATATTTTTGATTAAGATTTTGATTAAGATTTTGATTAAGATATTATTTGGTTAATCATCTGCTTTTGAGCAGGCCTTACTTATATAGACGACTATCTGCCAATAATAAATAGGGGGATGGTATTATGCGTTTCATAATTACAGGAAGAAACATGGTCGTAACAGAAGGACTTAGAGAGGCTGTAGAAGAGAAGCTTGGTAAGCTTGATAAGTTCTTCGCTTCTGAGACAGAGGTTCATGTAACACTCAGCGTTCAGAAGGAACAGCAGAAGATTGAGGTTACAATCCCTGTTAAGGGTCATATCATCAGAAGTGAGCAGGAAAGCAATGATATGTATGTATCAATCGAGCTTGTTGAAGAAGTTATCGAGCGTCAGTTAAAGAAGTATAAGAATAAGCTTATCGACAAGAAGCGTAACGCTGCTGACTTCGCACCTGAATATGTTGATGAAGATGAAGAAATCTTCGAAGATGAAGAAGTTAAGATCATCAGAGCTAAGAAGTTCGGTATTAAGCCTATGAATGCTGAAGAAGCCTGCGTACAGATGGAGCTTCTCGGACATGAGTTCTATGTATTCCTTAACTCAGATACTAACGAAGTTAACGTAGTATACAAGAGAAGAGACGGTGCATACGGTCTTATCGAGCCAGAGCTTGACTAATTCAGATATTAATTAAAGAGATACTAAATATGCATATTAAGTAGATTTGTTTATTATATCTTTAACACATACATTAACATGTATTGAAAAAGGGACGACGGGAGAATGTTTTATTACATCTCCTGCCGTCCCTTTCTTGATTTACAATAAATGCAATGTTATAATTTTTATTTGTAATAAAATGCAATAATTGTAACTAATAATAAGGAAAAAAGTTACATACAATTATATGTAATTACTCAAGGGAGACTGATTATAAATGGCCAATATTCGTGAACACGGCGTATCACCATACAGCACACGTGAGCTGAAAAAGATAATGCCGATAGTTGAAAAAATCGAAAGCTATAGAGACGAATACATAAAGCTTTCAAATGAACAATTAGCAGCTAAAACTGAAGAATTTAAAAAGAGATTAAAAGAGGGAGAAACATTAGATGATATTCTTCCTGAAGCATATGCGGTTGTAAGAGAAGCATCTAAGCGTGTACTCGGAATGGAGCATTACAGAGTACAGCTTATTGGTGGTATTGTTCTCCACCAGGGTCGTATCGCTGAAATGAAGACCGGAGAAGGTAAGACATTGGTTGCTACTCTCCCATCATATCTCAATGCACTTACAGGTGAAGGTGTTCACGTAGTAACAGTTAATGACTATCTTGCCAACCGAGATGCGACAGAGATGGGACAGGTTCACAATTTCTTAGGACTTAGTGTAGGTATTATTCTTCACGACATGAAAGATAAGCAGAGAAGAGATCAGTATAGCTGTGATATTACATATGTAACTAACAATGAGTTAGGTTTTGACTACCTTCGTGACAACATGGCTATGTATAAGGAACAGCAGGTACTCAGAGGATTAAAGTATGCCATTATCGATGAGGTTGACTCAATCCTTATTGATGAAGCCAGAACTCCTCTTATTATTTCAGGACAGAGTGGTAAATCTACAAAGTTATACGAACTCTGTGATGTTCTTGTCAGAAGACTTGAAAGAGGTGAATTCAAGGGCGAAATGACAAAGATCAAAGCCATCATGCAGGAAGTAGATGAAGAAGACGGTGACTACGTAGTTGATGAAAAGAACAAGATTGTTAACCTTACTGAAGAAGGTGTTCGTAAGGTAGAGCAGTTCTTCCATATTGATAACTACGCTGACGTGGAAAACCTTGAACTTCAGCATAATGTAACTCTTGCCCTCAGAGCTCACAGCTTAATGACAAGAGATAAGGATTACGTTGTTAAAGATGGGGAAATCCTTATCGTTGATGAGTTCACAGGTCGTATTATGCCGGGAAGAAGATATTCTGACGGACTTCATCAGGCTATCGAGGCTAAGGAACATGTTGAAATCAAGAGAGAAAGTAAGACTCTTGCAACAATAACATTCCAGAACTTCTTCAATAAGTACGATAAAAAGTCTGGTATGACAGGTACTGCAATGACAGAAGATAAGGAATTTAAAGAGACATATCAGCTTGATATCGTTGAAATTCCTACTAACAAGCCGATCCTCAGAGTGGATGCAAATGATGCTGTATATAAGACAAAGAGAGGTAAATTTCACGCTGTAATCGATTCTATTATTGAATCACACAAAAAGGGACAGCCTGTTCTTGTAGGTACAATTTCAATTGAAACATCAGAATATTTACATAAACTCCTCCAGGAAAGAGGCGTTAAGCACAATGTCCTCAATGCCAAGTATCATGAGTTAGAAGCTCAGATTGTAGCAGAAGCAGGAAGACACGGAGCTGTTACAATCGCTACTAACATGGCAGGTCGAGGTACTGATATTAAGCTTGATGACGAAGCTAAGGCAGCTGGCGGACTTAAGATTATTGGTACTGAGCGTCATGAATCAAGACGAATTGATAACCAGCTCAGAGGTCGTGCCGGAAGACAGGGTGATCCTGGTGAGTCAAGATTCTACATTTCTCTTGAAGATGATCTTATGAGACTCTTCGGACAGGACAGATTAATGGGTATCTTCAATGCATTAGGTGTTGATGAAGATATGGAATTAGATCACAAGATGCTTACTAATGCCATTGAAAAGGCTCAGAAGAAGATTGAGACTAACAACTATGGTATAAGAAGTAACCTTCTTAAGTACGATTCTGTTATGAACGAGCAGAGAGAAATCATTTACAAGGATAGAAACAGAGTTTTATCCGGTGAAGATATGCATGATTCTGTTGTTGAAATGTACAGAACTACAGTTGATTACTATGTAGACAATATTATTAAGGATAAGCAGGCAGCGGCTGATTGGGATTACACATTATTAAATGAGCATTTACTCCCAATTATTCCATTACAGAGAATTGCTTATTCTGCTGATATTGATACAAAGGATAAGCTCAAGAAGAAGTTATTTGATGAGGCTCTTAAGATGTATGAATCTAAGCCTGCAGAGTTCGAAAGTGAAGAACAGTTTAAGGAAATTGAAAGAGTAATTATTCTCAGAGCGATTGATGAAAAATGGAATCAGCATATTGATGACATGGATCAGTTAAAGCAGGGTATCGGCCTTCAGGCATTTGCTCAGAGAGATCCTGTAGTTGAATACAAAAACGTAGGTTACGATATATTTGACGACATGCTTAAGGAAATTCAGATTGAAGTAGTTCATATTATTTCTTCAGTAAGACCTAGAAGAGAAGTTGAGTTAAATGATGCCAACAAGCAGGCTGTGGCAAAAAAAGAAAACACAGTTTCAGGTCATACTCCTATTGTAAATAAGGATAAAGAGAAAGAATTAGTATAAGAACTTACTAATCAGTCAGACAGAGTATTAAAAATAACAGCTGAATATGACAGTTATATTCAGCTGTTACTTATAAAATATAGATATGATGTATATAACATATGCATCTAATATTGAAATAAACAAAGAAAGGCAAATAAAGTGGTAGAGTTAGACCGTATTAAGCAGGAGCTTGCGGCAAGCGAAAAGTCAATGGCTCAGATTGAGAAATCTCTTGATCCGGAAAGTATAAAGCAGAGAATTGAAGAAACTGAAAAATTAATGGAAGAACCTTCATTCTGGGATGATGTTGAAAAGTCAAAGAAGACAATGTCGAAGCTTAAGTCAATGAAGGATGAACTTGAGGGTTTCCAGGCATTGGAATCAGGAAAGGAAGAGATCGCTCTTCTTATCGAAATGGCTGAGGAAGAAGGCGACGCAAGTCTTATTACTGAGATTGAATCTGAATTTGAAGCATTTACAGAGAGATTAGAGACTTTAAGACTCGCAACTCTTTTATCGGATGAATATGACGGCAGTGATGCAATCGTTACTCTTCATGCAGGTGCAGGTGGTACAGAGGCCTGTGACTGGTGCTCAATGTTATACAGAATGTATATGAGATGGGCTGAAAAGAGAGGCTTAGAGTTTGAGACTATCGACTACCTCGATGGTGATGAAGCCGGAATCAAGGCTGTCACATTTGAAGTACACGGAGAAAATGCATATGGTTTATTAAAATCCGAGCATGGTGTACACAGACTTGTAAGAATTTCTCCTTTCAATGCTGCAGGTAAGAGACAGACATCATTCGTTTCATGTGATGTAATGCCTGATATTGATGAGGATATTGATATTGAAATCGACAAGGATGATTTAAGAATTGACTTATATCGTGCATCCGGTGCCGGTGGACAGCACATCAATAAGACATCATCTGCCGTTCGACTTACTCACTTACCTACAGGTATTGTAGTTCAGTGCCAGAATGAGCGTTCTCAGCATCAGAACAAGGATAAGGCTATGGCGATGCTTCGTTCAAAGCTCTATCTTTTACAGCAGGCTGAAAATGCTGAAAAGGCAGCGGACATCAAGGGTGATGTTAAGGATATCAACTTCGGTAACCAGATTCGAAGCTACGTTCTTCAGCCATATACAATGGTTAAGGACCACAGAACAAATAAGGAAATCGGTAATGCCCAGAGCGTTCTTGACGGTAAGATTGATCCATTTATCAGTGCTTACTTAATCTGGATTACTACAGGCAAGAAGGCCGATGAAGAATAATTAAGAAGTGAGAAAATATGCTACAACTTAATCACATTTCTGTTAAAGGAACAAATGGCGACATTTTAAAAGACTGCATATATAGATTTAATGAAGGTGAAATATATGTGCTGTACATGGATAACAAGAAAAATATTAAAATTCTTCTTGATTGTCTGAGTAATTACAGAAAGCCTGAAGAGGGTGAGATTACTACATGGACAGATGCAATTATTTACAATATTTCATCTGTTGATGCATTGCCTGCCAATTTTACCGTAGCGGAATTTCTTGATTCTCTCGCGAAGATAAATGGTGTAGAAAGTAATCTTGAGACAGCATTGGAAAATGTCCCTCTCATAAAGGATAAGATGGATCTTCGTATTGAGGCTTTATCAGATGAAGAGCTGGCATTACTACATGTAGTTATGTTTATGACTATTAAGCCTTATATAAACATCTGGGCGGTGCCATTTGCTCCTGATGAATACATGAAAAAGCTTATAGATGTTGTGGGCGAATTCAATGTATATATATTTGCTTCCGACAACGAAAATGAATGTAAGCATATTGCGGAATTATTATCCGCCACAATGATTACATTTGTTGACGGCAGTGTTTCAGAATATAAAAATTAATAATCAGTGAGGTAGCGAATATGAAAGATCATTCATATGCAAGAATATTTGCTGCTTTTAAATATAGAGTTATAGATTGTAAAAATAAAATGACTTCCGGCGTTAATCCTAAAAAGAATGACGGATTCAAAGCTTTTATTGCCGGACTTTGTAAAATTGCTCTGGATTTAGGGAAAAGATGGCTGTTTATTGTATTAGCCGTTATTATTCCAACATTGCTTTTTATAAATTTCAGATCGGGATTAGAAAGTCATAAAGATGCCGTATGTACAATTATATGGTTCTTTATGATAACTCTGGGCGAAAGCTATGTATATACTAAAGTATATAATATGACAAATAACGATGAGACACTGATTAAAGTGTTTAAGGTTGATTACAAGGATACTTTTCTTGGAAAGTTTTCATATGATGTTATTTCAAAATGTATATTTGATATAGCCATTTTATTAATATTTAGAATCAGCATATATAACATTATTGCTTTAACTGTTTTAACATTAGCATTTAAAGCAATAGGCGAGCACAGAAGAATTAACAGATTCAATAAGGCTTGCAGAACTATTAACAGAAGTAAATATAACAAGGGCAATGCTCTTTTTGCGACAATAATGGCCATCGCGGCATATATCATTCCGCTTGTTTTAGGCGACATTACTGCAAAGCTTATGGTGATTATACACCCTGCAGTTGTTATTGTTGTAGGAGCAAAGAGCATACTGGATTACAGATTCTTATTCAAATATAAGTACTACGATAACATCGAACGAGAGTTATTGTATGGGAGCAATTATGGTCGATGACGATACTAATAAAAAGATAATTGAAGAAGAGATACGATCTCCGCAGAAAAAACAAAAAAGCCGACAGAAAACCAGCTGGATAATTCTTTTGGCTATTATAGCTGCGGTTGTTATATTTATTGTATTTACTGTATTATCAAAAATTTCTCAGGCGAGATATTCCAATTCATCGAGATATAACTATGAGGCAAAAATATCCGATGACGGAAGTGATTTATCCAATGAGGAAATGGCAGGGATCTGGATTAACGGATACTTAAGCCAGTATAAGGAAATGTTTACACCTCAGTCTTCAAAGCTTAAAAGTATAAAGGTGGAATCTGTTGAAGAGGCTGATGCAGAAGCCGGTACTGTTAAGATGGTATTTTCTGCACAGCTTGTGGACAGTTCGAATCAATACTTTAATGACTGGGGCGGATATATAAGCGGTGGAACATTACGCTGCTCATGGACAGGTGCATTTGGTGTAAAGAATACTGGCAATGGCTATGTTGTATATCCACTCAGTATTTCAGATAATTCTGATAACAGTGGCGGCCAGACAGTCGATGATGATCAGTCAATGGTTCAATATCAGATAAGTGACAATAATCTTTCTGTATCATTTAACGGAGGAGTTACTTATTCACAGGTTCCTATTGATATCAGAAACTTACCTTTAACAGGTGATAACTACGACACATTGTCAAAGGGAAGCTATGTATTAAATGATAACATAGCGGCCTTCCTTTACGGTGGTGAAACTGTTAACGGCGAGAGAGTACCATTTTCAATTATATATTCTGCAGATTCCGGATCTACCTGGGAGACCGGAGAGGTTGATTCAATATACGACATAGACTCCTACCATATAGATATGGTTAGTGAAAATGAAGGAGTTATTGTAGTAGGATACGGAATTAACAACAATTCAGAATATACAAAAATATACAGCACTACAGATTCATGTAAAACATGGACAAATGTTGGAAGCGGTCCGAATACAGACATGCTTTCCGGATCAAAGTTCATCGATATTAATACCGGTTTTATAGCATATAAAAATGATTCCGGTAACAATCTATATATGACAAGAGACGGTGGAAAGACATTTAACGTTGTAAGTTTACCTGAGGGAACTCTTGACGAGACTGCAAGTGGTAAGAAATGGTCTGATATATTTAAGATAGCCTCTGTACCTAAGGTGGATGATGAGGGCAATCTTGTTGTATACCTTTCACAGCCTTCAGGTTCAAAATATCATAATGGTGTTTCAGTGATGTACCGTTCTACAGATAATGGAATTACATGGAATATTGTTGAAGAAATTATGTTATAACATCTCTCTGATGCGTATGTCAGAATATATTGAAATCAATATAAGATATAAATAACATAGAATGAATATAAAAAAGCTTAGGCTGAAATGTATCGTATGATATACAGACGGCCTAAGCTTTTTATTTTATATAAGTATTTAAATGATGTTTATCGAAATAACATTCTTAAATATTGGACGTTTTATTAATTCCAGAATGCCAGTCCTATGAGAATATTATTGATTATTCCAAGAGTAGCACCTGCAAGTAATACGATTGTAAATATTGTTCCTACTACAATGTTTTTAACACCTAAGGAAAGTTTGTTAACTGTGATTCCAAATATGATGGCCATAAGTGGAGCATATATTAAGCTCAATGGAGCCTGTACCCATGTTGAGATAACAATAAGTACGAGTGCTGTCATTGCAACGGCAACAGAGAAATTGTATCTGTTTTTGTTGAAGTCATCTACTTTTGCTCTTGGGAATAATATTATAAATACACCAACAAGAGGAATGATAGTCATAAGTGTAAGTTTTGTTAAAAATCCAAAGAATGGTAAACCACTCACTCCAAATGCAATCCATGAGAAAATACCGAGGAGAGAAGCACATGTTGCAACAATACCTAAAAATCTTCTATAGTATCTTCCCTTGTATGGCATGTATGAAAACTTCTGCAAAATGATAATGTAAATGAGATACATTATAAAGACAGGGAAAACTAATCCGAGGAATACTGTGAATCCTGCATATCCGTTAAATGTCTCAGGCACAATAAATCTTGCAAACAGATCTAAAGGATGAACTTCACTATTTCCGTAAGCAAAAGATGAAAGATATGTCTGATACGACACGAATACATTTCCACCATTAACGGCAGAAATTATAAATGCAATGGCGAGTCCTATTCCAAGGTTGGATAAGAGCTTTAATATTGCAAATCCACTGTCTATGCAAAGGTATACAAGCATAAATATTGTATAAGCAATAAAGTAGATTAATGTAAATGGAGATGAATAGTTTATTAAAGCTATGGATCCAAGTACAAGTCCCGGCACGAAATATGCCGTACCCTTATGCTTATAAGTAAGTAGTATTGCCAGCATAAGTCCCGGAACAAGCATTAAACTGTATAATGCATATTCACTGTGATAACTTAAGAATGGCGAAATACTGAGGTATGTAATCAGTGAAATGTACAGAGGAAGCTGTCGGAAATTATACTGGAAAAATATAATGCACATACAAACCATACCAATGGCAGGTATAATGATATTAATTCCGGCACCAGGTCCCTGTACAATGAATGAGAACAACAGTGACATTGCTACAGTGACAATAATGTCAATTGCAAATAATCTGTTCTTAGAAGTCATAATGTACCACCTAAATTCTATTATTCTGTTTAATCTTAATTTTATAACCTTAATACTATACCACAATATAACATCTATGAAAAATATAACTAAACTTTTATGATGTTAATTTACTTGTTTGCTTTAGTGTGTTAAACTAATGACACTACATAAACATAACACAGTATGTGCTGTGGATAGGAGAAAATCATGAAGTATGAAGATCTTGACGATCAACTTGACCTGATTTGTGATGCAATCATTTCCATAAAAGATAGAAAGACATGCAAAAACTTCCTGAAAGATATATGTACCATCAATGAATTGTATTCACTTGTTCAGAGATTACAGGTTGCATACATGCTTAACAATAATAAAACATATCAGGAAATTGCAGATGAAACACATGCATCAACTGCAACAATAAGCAGGGTCAACAGATGTCTTAACTATGGAGAAAAGGGTTATAAAGCTGTTCTTAACAATTTACCGGATGATGCCGGTAAAAAGAATTGATTAAGTTATATTTTATCTCCGTTAATTATATGAGACGAAGTAATCGTGATGTTGTACATCATACAGATATTACTTCGTCTTTTTTATTGTTATTTCATTTGTGAAGTGAAGGGCAATTATTTACAGAATCTGAATAATTATTTCTCTTTTTCCTTTTCCTTATTCTTTTTATCTCTGTCTTTTTTAAGCTGTGCAAAATTGCCGATTAAGTTCTCAATAAGAACCTTTTTATAGTAAATATCATTCGAAAGAACAGTTACAAGTAAAAGTAATTCAAGATATTCTTCAACCTCATCAGAAAATGGAATTTCTTCTTCATTTTTTGTTTCTTCAATCATTTTTCTGACTGTTTCCAGGTCATCTTTAATGTCGGCTACAATACCGTCCTGCTGATTGCCGTACATTTCATAAATCTTGCTGTAGTAGCGCTGTGTGTATTCTATGGTAAGCGGATCATTTTCTGAATATTTCTCAGTAATAGGTGCAAGAAGATCGTGAATCTCATCTATTGTTAAAAAGTTCTTATAATAATATATAAGAGTTAAAAAATATAAATGCTGCTTTGAATACTTTTTCTTAATTGGTGGTGGAAGCAGCTTCTTCTTTGTATAGTTGTTAATCATTGTTTTTGTAAGCAGCTTATCGTCGTCATGAACATTGTCGTTCATAAGATGCTCACGAAGAAAGGCTGTCACCTGATCCATATATAAATAAATATCCGGTGGATCATCCGGAGCGATAGTCTTTATATTTTTTAAAGCTTCTATCTCATTAGATATAATATCTTTAATTTTGTCGTAATGTTTATATTCAGACATAATGGTCTCCGTATCTAAATGAATGTTTCCGTTCTGTTCATTATATATTTATCCATAACCCTATTCAAGGTTTCAAATATTATAATATGTAGTTATTTAAAACCACATGTGTAGTTTGTAATGTTATTATGAGAAATTATTATGTAGTTGTAAAAATTATATGTGTAGTTTTAAGAAAGTGTACATAAGATATTTATATGGGTGAAACCACATGTGAAGTTTATATGACTTAAGCATATTTAATTTCATGTTGAAAATAATCTATGTTATAATATAGAACATATGTTGTACCTTAAGCTTTTAAAGGTGCATTTTTTTAACTTTAATTATAATTTTGAAGATATTGATATAGATAAGGATACATAATGATTAATTTAAATGATCTTAATGATAATCAGAGAGAGGCGGTAATGACCACCGAGGGACCTCTTTTAATCATTGCCGGAGCGGGTTCCGGAAAGACAAGAGTTCTTACATACAGAATTGCTTATCTTATTGAGCATGGAGTAGATCCATTTAACATCCTTGCAATAACATTTACCAATAAAGCGGCCAAGGAAATGCGCGACAGAGTAAATGATGTTGTAGACGGTGGTAACAGAGTATGGGTGAGCACATTCCATTCAATGTGCGTAAGAATTCTCAGAAGATTTGCAGACAGATTAGGATTTACAAATGATTTCGCAATATACGATACGGATGACGCGAAGGGTATTATGCGTGAGGCAATTAAGGCGAGAAATCTTGATACAAAGTCATATAAGGAACGAGTGGTATTAAATGTAATATCAGCGGCAAAGGACAGAATGCTTGATCCAAGACAGATGTTAAGCTGTGCAAAGGGCATGAGAGAGGAGACGTATGCCAATCTTTATGCGGATTATCAGGCAGCCCTTAAGAAAAATAATGCCATGGATTTTGATGATCTCATTTTTCATACGGTTAATCTTCTTAAATCAAATGCTGATGTGCTTGAAACATTTGCCAACAGATTTAAGTACATGATGGTAGATGAGTATCAGGATACCAATACATCTCAGTTTGAACTTGTAAGTCTCCTTGCATCAAAGTGGAATAATCTCTGTGTAGTAGGTGACGATGACCAGTCCATTTATAAGTTCAGAGGAGCTAATATTGAAAATATTTTAAGCTTCGAAGATGAATTTAAAAATACAAAGGTTATTAAGCTTGAGGAAAACTACAGATCCACAAAGACAATCCTGGCAGCGGCCAATGCGGTAGTTAAAAATAACTACAACCGAAAGGATAAGACTCTTTATACAGACAATGAGCAGGGTGAAAAACTGGGATTTCTCATGTATAACTCAGCATATGATGAGGCACAGGGAATTGCAGGTAAGATTGAATATCTTGTTCATGACGGATGGGAATATAGTGATATAGCCATTCTTTACAGAACTAATGCACAATCCAGAACAATAGAAGAAAAATTAGTATACAACAACATACCATACAAAATGTACGGTGGTGTTAACTTCTATGCAAGACGTGAAATCAGGGATGTGCTTTCATACCTTAAGGCTGTTGCCAATGAATCTGATGCTCAGGCAGTTAAGAGAATAATAAATGTGCCTAAGCGTGGAATAGGACTTACTACTATAGAAAAGATTCAGAATTATTCTGATGCATATGGCGTAACATTCTGGGAAGCATTAGTTAATTGTGACAACAACCCGGAAATTACTCCTGCAACTGCAAAGAAGATTCACAAATTCACTGACATGATGGAAGAGTTTAAAACTCTTGCAGGTGATGGAACAATTGAGGATCTCACTAATGAGATAATTGAAAAGACAGGTTATATAGATTACCTTGGAGAAAATGATTCCCCTGATGAACTGGCAGACAGAAGAAACAATATCGACGAACTTATCAATAAGATAATTGCATATGAGGCTGATGATAAAGAAGAAACATATGACCCTGCAACGGGAGAATCTTTAAGTGATCTTCCAATAAGTCTTGAAGGATTTCTTGAAGAGGTATCCCTAATTGCTGATGTTGACGGAGGCGATTCTGACCCTAACAGAGTTGTTATGATGACTCTCCATTCTGCAAAAGGCCTTGAATTCCCTATTGTATTTATGGCGGGAATGGAAGAGGGATTATTCCCAAGCGGTATGTCTGCGGATGACGATGAAGAATTAGAGGAAGAGCGCCGTCTGTGCTATGTTGGTATGACACGAGCAGAAAAGAAACTCTATATGACATTTGCAGCGGAAAGAATGATCCACGGTGAGAGAAAATCATCCATTCCTTCAAGATTTGTAAAGGAAATACCGGGTAATCTTATTGAGACTGATAATTCATCAGGCTACACTTCAAAAAGAGAAACAGCTGCAATAAAGGGATTTGAGCCAAGGGCCACATCAAGCTCACTTGATAAAAATCCTGTAAGACTTAAATCAGGAAGTGTCGCAATACCACAGAACACTGCAGGAAGATTCAGCAGCAGGGTAAATATTCCACGTAAGAAGGAAAGAGACAGACGTCCTACATTTGGTAGAGCATTTCCTTCAGATTGCAATATAAAAAGAAGTGTTCCTAATAAGTCATTAAATGAATCTGGCATTGGAAGTATGGCAACTGCATCGGCTAAACCGGCCGGCAGCACAGGTTCCGGAAGTGTACAGAAGAGCAGTAACGGACAGAATAATTCCATGGGCGAACCACCATATATTATCGGTCAGAAGGTTGAAAACGAAAGATTTGGTAAGGGTGTTGTAACAGACATAAAACCAATGTCCAACGACTGGCTTGTTACAGTGGAATTTGAAGAATGTGGTCAGAAAAAAATGCTTACAAGTTTTATTAAACTGAACATATTGTAATGATTTTATATTGGATAAATGACAAGAAATTATAGAAAGTACAACATAGATGTGATATACTTCTGATATAATTTAAGTAAGGAGGATAAGGTTGTGAAAAAGGGAAGTAAGTTCGGTAAGTTTTTAGCATTTGTTGGCGCTCTTACAATTATCGGAGGCATCTGCTTCTTAATCTATAAGCTTACAAAGCCAGATTATCTTGATGAGTATGATGATGACGATTACGATGATGACGATTTCGACGAAGAGACAGATTTTGCTGACGAAGAAGAGGCATAATTACCTTTTATAATCATACAGCTTAATATCATCTTGAGGGGATGCGTAAAAGCATCTCCTTTTTGTTTGCCTTTTCCAGAAATGAAGATATAAATTTTGCGAAGTTCAAAACGTATAAATGATGCAAAATGAAAAATACATAAACTGAATTTTGCCATATGGTTTTATGTTATTATGGAAGTCGTGGTTGTATCTGAGTGTAATGTTAAATGTAACATTGTTAAAAAGTATTTTTTCTAATTTTATTCTTATATAGTTCATTAGCAGTAGGCGTGCGGTTCCAAATTATTTGAAATTTCTAATTCTATTATTATTATGTTCATCATCGGGAGGTACATTATTCTAAATTATTACTTTTATTCTGCAGTCATTCTTATTCTTTTTATGATTTCCATTGAAGATTTCATTACCTATAAAATAAAAAATAAACGGCTGATTAGTCTGTTGTTTTTGTTTTTGATATATCCGATGATTTACGCTGTGGATAATGTGATGTTTTTCTGGAGCAGAGGCGATGAATTTGATGATGTTCAAAATCTTTTGCGTGGTAATACAATATTTGCAGATAATATGTTTCTGAACACAACTCCAAATGGTGTTTCATTTCACGATATATCCCATTATTCTGATTATCTTCACGCATTTATATTTCACACGTACAATTACATATATTCCCATTTTATTCCATCAGTATTTTCTATTTTCTCTATACTAATCATGTTTCTAATTGCAAAACTTCTGACCGGTAAAATTATAGGCATGGGAGATGTAAAGTTATATATGGTTCTGGCTTTAAATGCAGAATACAGAATTATATATGTAATTATTATTTCAATGTTTATGTGGCTGACGTTTTATATAATAAAAAATCATATAATGAAAACTTGCTTAGTCAGAAATTCTAAATTAAAAATTCACGCAACAAAAAAGAGCGATACAAAGATCGCTTTAGGACCATTTATATCGCTCTCATATATTATTGTTCTTACTGTACAACTGTTGTATTAAGTGTTAAGTACGAACTAAGTATTAAATACTTACTATATTATTTATTCTCTTTTGCCTTGTTAACAGCATTTGGTGAAAGACCATTTAAGATATTATCTCTGTACTGTGGAAGCTTGTCCTTTGTAATAACAAGGTTCTCTGTAAGAGGGTTAATTACAAGACCTACATTGTCATCAAGGGAAAGTGTCTTAATACCGTTTACAAGAATTACTCCCCATTCATTAACAGGATACATTTTCTGGAACTCATCGAGATCTGTGAAAATGGCAATCATTGTATCGCCGTTACCGTTGTTAACGTGAGGAATGGAAACGTTACCGTCCGGAACAGCTCTTACCTTTTCGCCATCAACTTCTTCAATTGTCTGCTTAATAGGTACAAGAAGATTAGAAGCCTTAAATGCTTCCCACATAGCTTTATCCTTAGCTTCGCAGTTTGCATTTCTGTTAGGATAATTTACAGGCCATCTTAATTCTGCAAGGCAGTTGTTCATTGCATATCTGAATTCAGGGCTGAAGAATTCAGGGTGATCTTCTGACTTCTCAATAATTGATCCTGCTAAAAGTTCATCGTTGATGAAATCATTTACTTCAAGCTGGATATGCTGCTGACCGTTATCGATAGTTACATACTTGATACCGAGAAGAGCAAGGTAGATAAATAATGGCATTGCCCCTTTCTTGTTGTTCATCTGGCGAACAGCTAATCTTCTGAACTGCTTACCATAATAATCAACCGCATCTTCAGCATATGATTTAAATGAATAAACATCTGCTACACCGTTGTTAAGGAATGGTGTATTTGTGCTAAGGTCAACTGTGATGAATAATTCATCAGCATTGTTGATTTTATTGATAATTGTCTTAACAACAAGTGCTAAAGTATCATCGTCAGCAGACTTCTCAGCTCTGATGCATTTGATGATGAATGATAACTCCTGAATTATTAATGGATCAATCTTTTCCTGAGTTATCCCTTCTTCAATTAATTTTCTAAGTTCAACAAGTCTTGAATCAGGAAGCTTGTCCTTATTAGTCTTGTTATGACCATTATCTAATGAGTAGATGATGTTATCTTTCTTGAATAATTCCACATTAGCATTATCAACAACGATACCGTAGGCGTTTTCGTTACCACCGTTTTCAACATATGTAATTTCCTTTAAATCGACACGACCGATTTTTTCAATTGAAAGGATACGGCAAGTGAGCATTAACTGCTGACCTTCATACATACAGATACCTTCACCCTGATGGAGTGAACCCTTTAAAAGATATCCTGAAACGTATGTTACATCCTTACCGTCTCTCTGAAGTGTATATGCATCATCTATCTGGAATGCAGAATTATTTTTTGCTATCTGATCCTGAATATTCTGTTCGTTATTACTCATAAAAATCTCCTTAGTATAAACACAGTTTTTGCCTGCACAACTACCAATAGTTTACCATATAATAGTTTGAAAAATACATATGAAAGAAGTAAAATTATAATCAAGAAAACATTTATAAATAAATATTTTAAATATATCAGGAGGCAGTATTATGTCAGGACTTAAAGAAAAAGCAGAAATCGGTTTAGGAATTGCTAAGGAAGCTGCAAAGGACGGCTTAGAAAATGCTGTTGACGCTACAGCTAAGGGATTCGAGGTTGCAAAGGAAGCTGCTGCGAGTGGTCTTAAAAAGGCTAAGAGTGCAGCTGAAAAGGGCCTTGAAGAAGCAAAGGAAAAAACAGAAGAAATTATTGAAAAAACAAGCGAAAAAATCAAAAGCATGAAAAAGTAATTTCTATAATGAATATACAGCTGTATAAATCTATAGTACGGAATATAGAATAATAATTTTTTTTAATTTTATAAACTATTTATAAATTTTAACTTATTATATTAATAGTATTTTTTAAATAAATCATATAAACTTAAAAAGTTGTTTTTAATTGGAACTTGATAATCTTAAAAAAGAGGTATTTCATGGACATTTTTGGATGGATAGCAATGCTGGGGGGGCTTGCAATGTTCCTTTACGGTATGCATCTCATGGGAGAAGGTCTCCAATCAGGTGGCGGTAAGCTTGTAGGATCTATGGAGAAGATTACGTCTAATCCTTTTATGGCGGTTCTTCTTGGTTTAGGTATTACAGCAGTAATTCAGTCTTCATCCGCTACAACCGTTATGGTAGTAGGTTTCGTTAACTCGGCAACACTTCAGCTTGAACAGGCTGCCGGTGTTATCATGGGTGCCAACATCGGTACTACTGTTACGTCATGGATTCTGAGTTTAACAGGTCTTAGTGGTGATAATCCAATTATTACAGCACTTAAGCCTTCTACATTTGCCCCTCTTATGGCAATGATCGGCGTAATAATGCTTGTATTCTTAAAGAAAGAGAAGCTTCACACAATTGGTAAGGTTCTCTTTGGTTTAGGTTTACTTCTTATAGGTATGGATTTCATGTCAGACGCTGTTAAGCCTTTAGCTGATGATCCGAACTTTACCAACCTGTTATTAATGTTCTCTAATCCTATACTTGGAGTTCTTGCCGGTGCTGTTATTACTGCGGCTATTCAGAGTTCATCTGCTTCTGTGGGTATTTTACAGGCATTGATTCTTACAGGAACAATACCTTATTCAGCAGTTCTTCCTATTATCATGGGTCAGAACATCGGTACTTGCGTTACAACTCTTATTTCAAGTATCGGAACATCCAAGAATGCGAAGCGAGCGGCGTTCATTCACCTGTACTTTAACATCATAGGTACGGTGATATTTATGGCCGGTTTCTACACCATCAATGCATTCCATCCGTTTGCATTCCTTGGTGAGGCGGCTACACCTATTGGAATTGCCATATTCCATACATTCTTTAACTTACTTACAACTGCAATTCTTCTTCCCAACAGAAAGCTTCTTGTTAAACTTGCATGCAGAACTGTACGTGGCAAAGCTACAATTGAGGAAGAGGCAGATGAGGAATTAGCTCAGAATCTTTCAAAGATTAACGACATTTTCCTCAATCAGCCTGCAGCAGCTGTTGATCAGGCATTTGAAGTAACAGTTAAAATGAGTGAGACAGCTAAGGAGAGTATGAATATTGCTCTTTCACTTCTTCACAATTACGATGAAGAACAGGCCAACCGTGTAACGATTATGGAGACACAGGTTGATAAGTATGAAGATAAGCTCGGTACATTCTTACTTAAGATAAGTGCTAAGGAATTAAATAATAAGCAGGCTGACAAGGTTGGCGTTATGCTTCGTATGATTGCCGATCTTGAGCGTATCTCAGACCACTCTGAGAATATTATGTTATCAGCTAAGGAGATTCATGAGAAGAAAGAAAACTTCTCACCTGAGATTGTTTCAGACATGCTTGTATTTGAAAATGCCATAAGAGATATCCTTGAAACCACACATAACGGACTTGTAACAGGTGATGTTATGGTTGCCAAGAGAGTTGAACCTCTTGAAGAAGTTATCAAGGGTCTCAGTATTAAGCTTCGTGAAAGAAGAGTTAAATACCTTACAACAGGTAACTGTACAATGGTTACAAGCTTCATTCTCTCAGATTTAAATATTTATCTTGAAAGAGTTGCAGCTCACTGTTCTAACATTGCTATTGCAACAATTGAAGTTGCTAAGGGTGATTTATCACTTGATATGCATGAATATATTGAAGCAGTTAAGAAATCTGATTCTGATGAATTCCAGAGAGATGTAACGTTCTATGCTGATAAATACAGACTTCATGAGTTTGAAAAAGAACCTGTAGAAGCACAGCCTGCAATAGGTGAAAAGTCATAAAGACTCATATAGTGTATTACTTAAAGCGGATTGCATAAGTACATTACATAAATAAAATCACCCTGCCATTCAATATGATATTTTTCGGGTTGAACGACAAAGTATCATGGAGGAGTGGCAGGGTGTTTTTACAATTTAACCCAGGCAGAAAATAGCGGAGAATTATATGAAAGATATTTTGGTTATACTTACGGGCGGTACTATCGGAAGCTGCATTAAGAACGGAAGTATCGATATTGATAACAGTTCAAAATGCATGGTAGTGGAAAAATATAAAGAACTGTATGAAAAGGAATTAAAATGTACAAAGCCTGATCATACAGCACAGAATAATGACAGTGACACAGACGTTACAGACAGATTTGAAGTCAGAGAGAGCTTTTCCATATTAAGCGAAAACTCAACAGTTTCTTATTTAAATGCTTTATTAACAGAAGTTGCTAACATTGATCAGTCAAAATACAACGGAATTATAATCACTCATGGTTCTGACACAATCCCATACACATCTGCTCTACTTGGAAGCGTGTTAAAGGGAAGGCTGGAGATTCCACTGGTTGTTGTAGGCACTATGTTACCACTTGGAGTACCGGGCTCTGATGGTGTATATAACTTTGCTTCAGGTGTCGGAATAATAGATACATTTATTTGCAATAAGAATTCTGATAATAAAGAATTTGCAGAAATGCTTATGGATGTATTTGTTGTTGACGGCGGAGATATTTATGGCTCAGTAGTTCACAGAGGGGTGGAAGTTACAGAGGCTGATACATTAAATGATGTTTATGGTATCTATGGAGATGAGGAATTCGGATTCTTATACTTCAATAAAACAAATGTAATGTTCCTTGACGGTGACAATCCTATGGAATGGATGGACAATACATATTTTGGAAATGAAGACTTCTATCTGGAATTAAACAGCGACCATGTTAATACATGTGAACCAAATGTCTCGGAGGAAATCTTTGAGCAGGTATTTAAGGGTGAGAAGAAGCTCGGCGACAACGTGCTTTACCTCAAGCAGGTGCCTGGATTTAATTACGACTGTATAAATATTTCAAACCTTAAAGCTGTGTTGTTATACGGATATCACTGTGGAACATTCTGTGTAGAGGGTGACGGAACAGATCTTTTCAAATTTATTAAAAGATGTAACGAGGCAAATGTAACAGTTTACCTTGCATCTTCAAAGCATGAAAAAGCAGGTGAGTACGGAAGTACAACTAAATTGAAGAGTACAGAATTTATTCAGTTGTATGATTTATCTCCGGAAGCTGCATATGTAAATGTATTACTTAATGAAGCTGAATAAATAGCAAAATTAGCATGCAATCATATGCATAATTAAATACATATCTGTAATTAAATTAGAAATTTAAAACTGAATAAAGCATATAAAAAACGTGTGTAATGGTATTTTACAGAGTCTGTTTATGGAATTTACGTAAAACAGACTCTGTCATTGCACATGTTTTTTATTGCATCTTTATTTTATGTCCCAAACTATATTGTTTTTATTTCATATGTATTCCATGTCTCAAACTATATTGGTTTCGTAGTTCACATTGGAAACACATTACGTTTTTTATCATACCCGAAACCATATCATTTTCCACTTTTTCCTTAGAGCTGCATTTCCTTTACAAAGAGGCATAAATCGCAACCTCATCTTTACTTTAAATTTACCGTGTGATAATATATTACACAGTTAATTAACAAAGTTAAGTAACAAAGTTAAGTAACTTGTGTTGAATATTTTGGGAAAGGAGGAAATAATGAACGATTTTGACAGACACATTAGCTTAATAAGAGCTCTTAAGAGACTGCAACCGAATCATAAAAAGATATACTCCATTTTTACGGATATAACACCTGCGGATGTATATTTCTTTATGACTATATATCACACTATTAACGGCAGTGAGTTTCATAGCTTTTCAGAAATGAAACCTGTAAGCGTAAGTGAGCTGAGAGAAAATGTTCATGGAGGAGTACTGCCTACCGCCATTTCCAGATCGTTGAAAAATCTTGAATCCGTAGGATATATCCAAAGGACAACGGATCCGGGCGATGCAAGGAAAAAGTATGTTGTACTGACGGAAAAGGGGTATGAAAAAGTAAGAAAGTTCGAATTATCCATGGAGGAATTATGGGACAGAGTATACGAAGAATACGGAATGGAACGCGCAAAGCATTTAACTGAAGAAATAAATGCTTTAGCAGATGTTCTTGACAAACAGGAAATAGATTCGACTTTTTAATTACTTGCTATTAGAGCGAAAACAAGAGGTAAAAATGAAACGATGGATGAAATCATTAGGAAAATATAAGGTATCAGTTATTTTCATTATTATTTTCCTTATCATCGAGGCAATTTGTGATATTACACTGCCAAGTTATACATCTAAGATAATAGATACAGGTATACAGAACAGTGGTATAGAACATATTGTTCCGGAAAAGATAACAAAAGAAGAATACGGATATGCCCGGCTGTTTATGGATGATGATGAAAAGCAGTTATGGGAAAATTCATACACAGAAAATGGAGATGTGTATGAGCTTAAAGCGCTAAGCAAAGACGAGCTCAACAATTTAGACAGTGAGCTTTCAGGCGCTTTAATTATGAATAATCAGCTTTCAAGTGTAGATGAAGAAACATTTGAGAAGATGATGAATCAGGAGGGCAGTCAGACAAAGATTGATGCTGCAATGCTTGGAATTACAGAGTTCCCGGCAGACTTAAGACCTATTGTTGTAAACATGACACAGGCAGGCCTTATGAATTCAGATAATCTCATTTCTATGAAGGATGAGCTTAGCTCTAAGTTAGATGAGCTTGGAGACTCCATTAAAAATTCTATGGGAATCGCATATGCCAAGAAGATGGATCAGATGGCAGGAGTTGACACTGATGCCATCCAGCAGAGATTCTTATGGGTAAATGGCGGAATTATGATTATTATAGTAGCTGTTATGGCTGTTGCAATGATTATAAATGCCCTTCTTGCTGCTAAGGTAGGTGCGGCTGTAGGTAGAGATTTAAGAGAGCAGACATATGAAAATGTTATGAGATTCTCTAACTCTGAAATTGAGAAATTCTCTGCAGCTTCACTTATTACAAGAACAACTAACGATATTCAGCAGATCCAGCAGTCCACAACACTGATACTTAGAATAGCACTTTACTCACCAATACTTGCCATTGCAGGTATCATACAGGTAGTTCTTACAGGATCAGGAATGGGCTGGATTATCGGTCTTGCTGTTGCGTTAATATTAGGTATTCTGTTTGTACTTATGGGCATAGCGGTTCCTAAGTTTAAGAGCGTTCAGAAGCTCGTTGATAACGTAAACAGAATTTCAAGAGAAATTCTTACAGGTATGCCTGTAATCAGAGCATTTAATACTGAGAAGAAGGAAGAGGCGAGATTTGAAAAGGCTAATAAGGATCTTTTCAAGACACAGCTCTTTATAGGCAGAGTAATGTCATTCCTTATGCCAATTCTTATGTTCCTCATGCTTGGTATGTCTATCTTAATCATCTGGGTTGGTGGACATAAGATTGATGAAGGTGCATTACAGATTGGTCAGATGACATCATTTATCACATACTCAATGCTTATTGTAATGTCATTCCTTATGCTTACAATGCTTGCGCTTATTGTTCCGAGAGCAATGGTAGCATCCGGCAGAATTGATGAAGTTATTACTACAGAATCTTCAATCAAAAACGCAGATAATGCAGTTGAACTTAAGAATCCTGAGGGCGTTGTAGAATTTAAAAATGTTGACTTTGCCTACGATGGTGCTGATGAAGACGAAGTTCTTAAGGGTATAAGCTTTAAGGCAGAGCCTGGTAAGACAACAGCAATCATCGGTAGTACAGGATGTGGTAAAACAACACTTCTTCAGTTAATACCAAGACTTTATGACACTACACATGGTGAAGTAACTATAGACGGTATTAATGTTAAGGATATTGAGATTAAGTCATTAAGACAGGCAATCGGATATGTACCTCAGAAGAGAATCCTTTTCTCAGGAACAATTGCTTCAAATATTTCATATGGAAATGATGATGCAACTCAGGCTGAAATTGAAAAGGCAGCTGAAATTGCACAGGCTAAGGAATTTATTGAGAGTAAAGAGGATAAGTACAATTCTCCTATTTCTCAGGGTGGTACTAACGTATCCGGTGGTCAGAACCAGAGACTGCAGATTGCAAGAGCACTTGCTAAGCATCCGAAAATACTTTTATTTGACGACAGCTTTTCAGCTCTTGATATGAAGACTGATAAGATCCTTAGAGAAACTCTTGCGAAGGAAGTTAAGGATTCTACATTTATTATCGTTGCACAGAGAGTAGGAACAATCATTGATGCAGATCAGATTATCGTACTTGATGAAGGTATTATTAAGGGAATCGGAACTCATGAAGAGTTATTAAAGAACTGTGACACATATAGAGAAATTGCTGAGTCACAGTTATCTAAGGAAGAGCTTTACGGAAAGGAGGTGGCTGAATAATGGCTGATAACGGACATAAAAGACCCGGCGGTGGCGGCGGACCATTTGGTCACCAGGGACCTGGCCAGAAAGCAGATAACTTCTGGAAGTCAATAGGACGTCTGTTCAAATACATGGGCGTGTACAGAGTAATGATTATTGTTTCATTTGCTTTTTCAGCCATCAGTACGGTCTTCTTCGTTGTAGGACCTAAAATCCTCGGTAATGCTACTTCTGAACTTGCTTCAGGCCTTTCTGCCAAAATGTCAGGTAACGGCGGAATGGACTTCGATACAATCGGAAGAATACTTATCACTGTATTGATTATTTACTCAATAGGTGCGCTGTTCTCATTTCTGGCCAGCTTACTTATGACACATATTGCACAGAATCTTACATTTAAAATGCGTAAGGATATTTCTGTTAAGTTAAATAAGCTTCCAATGAGCTACTTTGAAAGTCGTAAGCACGGTGATATTTTATCTGCCATTACTAACGACGTTGATACTCTTGGTCAGGCATTAAATCAGAGTATTTCTACAATTGTTACATCTATTGCTACAATTATCGGTGTAGTTGTAATGATGCTTACAATTAATCCACTTCTTACATTAATAGCTGTAGTTATGATTCCTGTATCATTTGGATTAATTACACTTACAGTTAAGAAATCACAGAAGCACTTTATTGCACAGCAGCAGCACCTCGCTTCATTAAACGGACAGGTTGAAGAAAACTATGCAGGTCATCTCGTAGTTACTGCTTTCAATAAGGAAGAAGATGTAATCAAGGACTTCAAAGAAGAAAACAAGACAATGTACACATCTGCATGGAAGTCACAGTTTATCTCAGGACTTATGCAGCCTATAACATTTACTATAGGAAATGTGGCATATGTTGCCGTAGCTATCTTTGGTAGTATGCTTGCCATCAACGGTACAATTAGAATCGGTGATATTCAGGCATTTATCCAGTACGTAAGAAACCTTGCTCAGCCAATTCAGCAGATGTCACAGGTTATGACTCAGGTTCAGACTATGGCAGCGGCTGCTGAGCGAGTATTCCAGTTCATTGATGAACCTGATGAAAAAGTTGTTGAAAACCCAATTGCACTTCCTGAGAAAATCGAAGGAAAAGTTGAGTTTGAGCATGTTCGTTTCGGATATGTTGAAGGTCAGACAATCATTAACGACTTTACATTTACAGCACAGCCACACAATAAGGTAGCTATCGTTGGACCTACAGGTGCAGGTAAGACTACATTAGTTAAACTTCTTATGAGATTCTATGATCTCAATGGCGGTTCAATTAAGATTGATGGCGTGGACATCGGCAAGGTTGACAGATCTGAAGTAAGAAGTGAATTCGGTATGGTTCTTCAGGATACATGGTTATTCGGTGGAACTATCATGGAGAACTTAAGATACGGCAGGGAAGATGCTACTGATGAAGAGGTTATTCAGGCAGCTAAGGCAGCTTATGCTGATCACTTCATCAATAACCTTCCTGATGGTTACAATACTGTATTAAATGAAGATGCAAGTAACCTTTCACTTGGTGAAAGGCAACTCCTTACAATTGCAAGAGCATTCCTTGCAGACAGAAAAATGCTTATCCTCGATGAGGCTACATCAAGTGTTGATACAAGAACAGAAGCAATTATCCAGAGTGCCATGGATAACCTTATGAAGGGTAGAACAAGCTTCGTTATTGCTCACAGATTATCTACTATTAAAAATGCGGATCAGATCCTCGTTCTTAATAAGGGTGATATTGTTGAGCATGGTAATCACGATGAGCTTCTTGCACAGGGCGGCTTCTATGCCGATCTTTACAATTCTCAGTTCTCTGAGGAAGAGGAATAATTTGATATAATTAATGCTGAAGCTATAAAACTGCATCGATATAGAATTATAACGATATAGTCTTATATAGATATTCAGACATATATAAAGAGAGCGGGATATGGGAAATCATATCCCGCTTTTTTAATTGGTAAATGAAATATCATATTCAGATTATATTAATTCCGGGTAATTACAGATCCTATGTTGGGTGAATCGGGATATAACACAGTTGGATAAAGTTCGCATGATGTAAGTGGATAACGTGCATCTTATAACTACAAAAAACGGTCAAATTTCACGCCAAAAGCCCTCAGACTTTCACGCAGAAACACAATAAACACCCATATCAGCACAAAATTCAGCCGAAAATTAAAAATATTAGGAATAAACCCTGTAAATAATAATAATTTATATATTCTTAATCAAAATACAAGTTTGGCATTATTAAATTAAGTGACCTGACAAAATGGATTTTCAAATGAAAATTGTACACAAAATCAGGGCGTTTTTTATACTTTTTGGCCGCTTTATTTAACAATTTATAAATATTATATACTGTTAGCTGAAGCTAACTTTTTTGAACATAGTTTTTTTGTATGATAAACTTCTCCCAATATCCAAATTTATTTAAATGTCTACATAAGAAGTATACATTTAATTGTTGTTGCTATTAAATTTTATTGTTTCTATTAATATGTCACAAAGAGAGAAAGTATGAGTAGATTAACTTTAACCACAAAAGATCAGGCTCAGGAGACAATAGAGATTCTCTATAAGGATCTTGAGAGAAGAATTGAAGCAAGTCAGCCAGGTTTATGTCCGGTTGATTTAGCTGAAGCATTTGTTCACATGTGCCATGCACAGTCATGCGGTAAATGTACACCATGTAGAATCGGACTTGGTCAGCTTGGAACATTAATCAATGATGTTCTTGATGGCAAGGCTACAATGGAAACATTAGATACAATCGAGCATACTGCTGAATCAATTTTCTATACAGCAGACTGCGCTATCGGTTCTGAAGCTGCAAGAATGGTTCTCAAGGGTATCAGAGGATTCAGAGATGAGTATGAATCACATATCAATGAGGGCAAGTGTGGCGGTTCACACCACAGAGCTATTCCATGTATTTCAATGTGTCCTGCACACGTTGACATTCCTGGATATATCGCTCTTATCCATGAAGGCAGATATGAAGATGCTGTTAACCTTATAAGAAAAGACAATCCATTCCCAGCGGCTTGTGGTCTTATCTGTGAGCATCCATGTGAATCAGACTGTCGTCGTACAATGGTAGACGATCCAATCAATATTCGTGGACTTAAGAGATATGCTGTTGAACATGAAGGCGATATCAAGACACCTAAGATTATGGACAACACAGGCAAGAAGGTAGCAATCGTAGGTGGTGGTCCTGGTGGACTTTCAGCTGCATACTATCTTGCAATCATGGGACATGACGTAACAGTTTACGAGCAGAGAAAGCAGCTCGGTGGTATGCTTCGTTACGGTATTCCTACATACAGACTTCCGGTTGATATTCTCGACAAGGAAATCAATGGTATCTTATCAACAGGTATCAAGACAAAGATGAACGTAAGTGTTGGTACAGATATTTCACTTGCTGACCTTCTTTCACAGAATGATGCTGTTTTCGTTTCTATCGGTGCACATACAGATAAGAAGATCGGTATCGAAGGTGAAGACGCTGAAGGCGTCACAAGTGCTGTTGAAATGCTCAGAGCTATCGGCGATCAGGAACCAATCGACTACACAGGACAGGATGTAATCGTTGTTGGTGGTGGTAACGTTTCTATGGACGTTGCACGTTCTGCTGTAAGACTTGGCGCTAAGAGCGTAAAGGTTGTTTACAGAAGAAGAATTATTGACATGACAGCTCTTGATGAGGAAATCTACGGTGCAATCGCTGACGGATGTGAAATCCTTGAGCTCAACTCTCCAGTAAGAATTGAGAAGGATGCTAACGGTAAGGTTGAGGCATTAGTTGTACAGCCACAGCTTATTGGTGAAATCAATAAGGGAAGAGCAAGCGTTAAGACTGCAGATACTCCTGAAGTTGCAATCAAGTGCGACCAGATCATCGTTGCTATCGGTCAGGGGATCGATTCATCTAAGCTTGAAGAGTCTGGTGTACATATTTCAAGAGGTCACATCGAAGCTCTTGATACATCTGACGTTGAAGGTGTTGACGGATTATTTGCAGGTGGTGACTGTGTTACAGGTCCTGCAACAGTTATTAAGGCTATTGCAGCAGGTAAGGTTGCAGCAGCTAATATTGATGAATATCTCGGATATAATCATGTTATTGATGCAGGAATCGAATTACCAAGAATCAGATTCAGTGATCATGAGCCATGTGCAAGAGTTAATATGAGAGAAATCGCTCCAGCTGAGAGAGTTAAATCATTCGATCTTATGGAGATCGGCATGACTGATGAGGAAGCTTGTCAGGAATCCGGAAGATGCTTACACTGTGACCACTTCGGTTATGGAAGCTTTAGAGGAGGTAGAAGAGAAAAATGGTAAATATTACAATTAACGGGAAAGCTGTTCAAGTACCGGAGAAAACAACTATCCTCAAAGCGGCACAGTTAGCCGGAATCAATCTTCCTACACTTTGTCATTGGGAAGGTATCAATGAAATTGGTGCATGTCGTGTATGTGTTGTTGAAGTAGAAGGCTACGACAAGTTATTCACAGCATGTAACAACACAGTAGACGAAGGTATGGTTATCTACACAAACAGCAAGAAGGCAAGAATTGCAAGAAAGAACAACGTAGAGCTTATTCTTTCACAGCACAATACAGACTGCCCAACTTGTGTAAGAAGCGGTAACTGTGCATTACAGAAGGTTTCTAATGAACTTAACATTAGTGAAATCAGCTACGAGAAGAATGTTCCTATCGCTAAGCTTGATAAGACATTCCCATTCACAAGAGATGATTCAAAGTGTATTAAGTGTATGCGTTGTGTACAGGTATGTGACAACATGCAGAACACACACGTTTGGGATGTAATCAACACAGGTTCAAGAACAACTGTAGGTCTTTCATCAGGTGACTGCTTAGATCATACAGACTGTGCTATCTGTGGTCAGTGCGTAAAGCATTGTCCTGTAGGTGCTCTTAGAGAAAGAGACGATACAGACAGATTATTTGATTGTATTGAAGATCCTGAAAAGATCGTTGTTATGCAGATTGCTCCTTCTATCAGAGCTGCATGGGGCGAGCCTTTCGGTTTAGATGATGAAACAGCTTCAATGCAGAGACTTTGTGCTGCATTTAAGGAAATGGGCGTAGATTATGTATTCGATACAGACTTCGCAGCTGACCTTACAATCATGGAAGAAGCAAATGAATTCGTTCATAAGCTTACACATGCTGATGACGCTACTAAGTTCCCAATGTTCACATCATGCTGTCCTGCATGGATTCGTCACTGTAAAGCGTTCCACCCAGACTTCGTAGATCAGCTTTCTACATCAAAGTCACCACAGCAGATGTTCGGACCTATTGCAAAGACATACTATGCAAACATTCTTGGTGTTGATCCTAAGAACATCGTTTGTGTATCTGTAATGCCTTGTGTTGCTAAGAAGAAGGAAGCTGAAATTCCTGTTTTTAATGATGCATGTGGCGAACCAGACGTTGATTTCTCTATCACAACAAGAGAAGTTGCACGTATGATCAAGGCTGCTAACATCAACCCTGCAGGTCTTGAAGAAATCGAACTTGATATGCCTCTTGGTATCGGTACAGGTGCCGGTCATATCTTCGGTGCAACAGGTGGTGTTATGGAGGCTGCTCTTAGAACAGCTTACAATATCGTAACAGGCGAAAATGCTGATCCTGATGCATTTAAGGAAGTCAGAGGACAGGGTGAGTGGAGAGAGCTTACACTCGATGTTAACGGTATAACTTTAAAGATTGCAGTAGTTCACACTCTTGGTGCAGCAGACAGACTTCTTGATGCATTAAGAAAGGGTGAAGTAGAATATCACTTCGTAGAAGTTATGGCTTGTCCTGGCGGTTGCGTTAACGGTGGTGGTCAGCCAATCGTTAACGGATACAGCAAGCAGAAGGAAAGAGCTGATATCCTCTACAAGATCGATAAGAATGATAAGTTAAGATTCTCACATGAGAATCCATCTATCATTGCCGTATACAAGGACTTCTTAGGCGAGCCACTTTCAGAGCTTGCTGAAAAGCTTCTTCATACAGATCATCATGCATGGAAAATGTGTAATGAAAAGTAATTTAGCATAAAATATATCCGGTTTTATAACGGAATATTTAAAATATAAAAAGACTATAGTAATTACATTTTGTGATGTGATTCTATAGTCTTTTTTGATGTAAAACAGTTATTTATTATTAATATGGTAGGAATTAATTAACGAAGTTATAAAATCGTGTAAAAAAGCCTTGTATTGTATTAAATTCTGTACAATCAATTTGACTTTAATGTACGTATCAATTATTATTAAAATATTATAATTTAATGTAATTAGTATAAAATTATATTAAATTGCAGCCGGTAAAAATAGTCGCTATCGATTGCCGGTTTTTGACATTTTGTCTCATCAGAAACATAACCGGTGTTTAGAGACGCAATTGATTTTACGGAGGTCATTATGAAGGTATTGTCGGTTTTAGTCGCACTTGCGGCAACTGTTGGAATACTATTTCTTGTATCCGCTCCGACTGGTGGTGGCCATGGCGAAAGACATGGAAGCGAACATACGGAAACGGAACATGTAGAAGAGACAACAGAGGAACACCATTCCGGTGATAACGGCTATATTGTTAATGTATTTGAGCCTGATTACAGATACTAATGATTATACAATGATGGAAATTAATCTTAATACGCTGTAAGGGCTCTTTTATTATTATTGAAAGGGGATAAATATGTTCTACGCAATTTTCTTCTTTGCTTGGATGGTGTTTAACGGAAGATGGACATTGGAAGTTATGCTGTTCGGATTCGGAATAGCTGCTGTAGTGTACCTGTTTTCCTGGAAAGCACTTGGATATGGTCCTAAGCAGGAAGCATTTATATTTAAAAATATCGGAAGACTTTTTAAATATGCATTTGTTTTATGGTGGGAAATCGTTAAAGCAACATTCGGAACTTTAAAATTTATAATGACACCGGGCGACACCATTGAACCTCGTCTTGTATATTTTAAAAATCCGGATATTAAATCAGACGTTGGTAAGGCGACTCTTGCAAACTCAATCACTATGACTCCGGGTACAATTACTTGCGATATAGATGATGATGTTTTCATAGTACATGCCCTTGACGTAAGTATGTCAGAAGGTATGGACGAGTCGACATTTGTTGAGCAGATTAAGAAAATGGAGGAGAAGTTATAATGATTGAAAAAACGTTATATTCAGATGTCTTCCTTCTTGTATGTATGTTTGCCATGGCAGCTATTCTGTTAATGCAGCTGATTCGAGCTATTAAGGGACCAAGATACACAGACAGAATTCTTGCCGGTAATATGATAAGTACAACTACAATGGCATTTATCTGTCTTCTTGCCATATTCCTGCATGAGGACTTCATATTTGACGTTGCAGTAATTTATGCCATTCTAGGATTTATTGCAGTTGTTGTTCTTTCTAAGATTATTGTTGCAAAAGAAAAGAAGCATAAGCTTCGCGGCGACGAGAAATCAAGAGTGGTAAATGTTAACAGAGAGGAGGACGAAGAATAATGCTTATAAGATTTATTATTGCAGCATGCCTTATTGGCTTCGGAGTCTTCCTGTTTGCCATGTCAACATTTGGTGTATTTAAGTTTAAATATGTCCTTAACAGAATGCACGCAGCGGCAATCGGCGATTCACTTGCATTGTTCTCACTTCTTGCCGGTGTTGGCGTTATGACAGGATTTACATATGCAACACTTAAACTTGTAATTATCTTAGTGTTCTTCTGGCTCGCAGCCCCTGTTTCTTCTCACATGATTGCCAAGATGGAAATTGCAACAATCACAGAAGAGGATGCTGAAGAGTTCAAGAAAAGATTTGATGAGGGGGTAGATAAGGATGTTTGATGCAACTACATTACTTGTATGGATCCTTTTAGGCTTTCTCATCTTGTGCGCAATAGCGTCAACTGTAGTTAAGAGCCTCTTAACTACTACTTTAATATATATGTCATACGGACTTGTTATGTCCATAATATGGTTATTCCTTGAGTCACCTGACCTTGCGGGAACAGAAGCAGCGGTTGGTGCCGGAGTAACAACCATATTATTCTTTGTTACATATAATAAGATTAAGGCTTTGGACAGAAAGAAAAAGGAAGAAGAAGCTAATAAAAAATCTGAATCTGAAATAGAAGAAAAAGAAGACGATAACACTTAAGGAGGAGAACAATGGAAGATAAAGATAAAAAACAGCTCTCCTCCACACCTAAGAAACATAATGCATTTGTTGACTGGGTAAATGGTGAAGAGCGTCCAAAGGAAGAAAAAACTGTTATCAGAGAAAATATCAGAAGACCTAAAAAAGAGAAAAAAATAGACGAGATAAAGAATTATAAGAAATTCAAAAAGGTTTATATCGGACTCGCAATAGCAATGTGCTGTGCATTTATAGTTCTTCTTTTAGTAGCAGTTAACTTTGATCCATCATTTGGAGTTATTGATGCACCTACAAATAATGAAGTTGCAACAAAGTACATCGAAGACGGTGTAACTGATACAGGTGCAACTAACGTTATTGCAAGTATGATTCTTGACTACAGAGCATTTGATACTCTTGGTGAATCAACAGTTCTTTTCTCAGCTGTAGCTGCAGTAATCATTCTTCTCAGAAGAGATGAGGAAAAGAGATCAGCCAAGGAAAAGGCAGAGTTCGATGCAGAGACAGCTACTCTTAAAGAGGAAACTCTTACTGAAGAAAAATATCCAAATATTATTCTTCAGGTTATTTCTAAATATGTAGTTCCGATTATATTTGTTTTCGGAATATATGTTGTTCTTAACGGACACATTTCTCCCGGTGGTGGTTTCTCAGGCGGAGCCATCATCGGTGCCGGACTTATACTTTATGCAGTATCATTCGGCGAAAGAAAAGCGAAGAAATTCTTCAATTTCAAAATATTTACAGCAATTACAAGTGGTGCATTATTAACATATGCAGGACTTAAATGCTATTCATTCTATACAGGTGCCAACCATTTACATTCAATTATTTCAACAGGTACACCGGGAGCAATCCTCAGTGGTGGACTTATCCTTCCACTTAACATTTGTGTAGGACTTATAGTTGCATGTACAATGTTCGGCTTCTACAAATTATTCTCGAAAGGAGAGATTTAAGCTTATGGATTATATCTTGAATCATTATTATGAAATAGCTTCAATGATTCTGTTTGGTATAGGCTTAATGGGACTTTTGCTTCATAACAATCTTGTTAAGAAAGCTATAGGCCTTAACATTATGGATACAGCTGTATATCTCTACCTTGCTTCGAGAGGTTTTGTATTTGGAAGAGTTGCTCCAATTCTTGGAGACAACCTCTCACCGGATGCAGCTCAGTATATTAACCCTATACCGGCAGGTCTTGTACTTACCGGAATCGTAGTTTCTGTTAGTACAACAGCATTTTTCCTTGCTCTTATACAGAGACTTTATAAGAAATATCACACTCTTAACCTTGATGAAATCATGATTAAGAGTAAGCAGGAAAAGGAGGGTGAATAATGCCATTTATATATAATGTACCCTTCATAAGTATCCTGTTACTTTTGATAATTGCGATGCTTACTCCATTTATCAGAAAATGGGGAAAGGTAGCATGCACATTCAACCTTGCGGCTGTAATATTTACAGGTGCAATAAATGCTGCATTACTTGTTAACCTTGTTTCAAATGATGCAAGCTTCACATACATGATGGGTCATTTCCCTGCTCCATTCGGTAACGAATTAAAGGCTGGTCCATACGAAGCTCTTATCGCTACTGTATTCTGCTTTGTTATGGCATTGTCAATTATCGGTGGATTAAGAAATGTATTTGAAGACGTTAAGCCTAAGAAGCAGTATTTATATTTTATAATGCTTGACCTTCTTCTTTGCTCATTACTTGCTCTCACATATACAAATGATATGTTTACTGCATACGTATTTATCGAGATCAATACAATTGCTTCCTGTGCAATTGTTATGGCAAAGGACTCAGGCAAGACTATCGTGGCAACAACACGTTACATGATAATGAGTGCCATTGGTTCAGGTTTATTCCTTCTTGGAATTTCAATGATTTACGGATTCACAGGTCACCTTCTCATGGAGCCTTTAGGAGAATCCATAAGAGCATTATGGGCAACTGGACAGTACACAATTCCACTTGTTACATCTATCGGATTAGTAGCAGTTGCAATTGCAATTAAGGCAGCACTTTACCCATTCCATTCATGGCTTCCAAGTGCTCATGCATCTGCAACATCAACATCCAGTTCAATACTTTCAGGACTTGTACTTAAGGGCTACATTGTTCTCTTAATCAAGTCAGTTTACAGAGTATTTACTCCTGAGGTTATGCAGGAGACACACATGGCAGATGTTCTTCTCGTGCTTGGTGTTCTCGGAATGATGATGGGATCTATCAATGCTTTACGCGAGAGACATTTGAAGCGAATGGCTGCTTACTCATCTGTAGCTCAGATCGGATATATCTTTATGGGTATAGGAATTAATTCTGAACTCGGAATTATAGCGGCTACATTACATATCATTTCACATGCTTTAACAAAACCTATGTTGTTCCTTTCTGCAACAGGTCTTGCAAATGTATCAGGACATTCATATGACTTTAAGAAGTTAAAGGGAGCGGCTCATAAGAATAAGCTTGCGGGTATTGCATTTACAATTGGTGGTCTTTCAATGATTGGTATCCCATTATTTGCAGGTTTCGTTTCTAAGCTTTACTTCTCTGTTGGAGCAATTGAATCTGACTGGTTCAGATTACCTGTAGTATTAATTGCCCTTGCTATTTCTACAGCTCTTAATGCTGTATATTACCTCGGTGCAGTTATTAACATCTGGAGATTACCTGAAGATCATCATGAAGGACATCATGGATATTCAGAGGAAGTTCCTTGTATCAGCACACCTGTAAAACATGCTGATTTAACAGGTTATACTCTTGATGCAAAATACGAACATGAAGTTGTTGAGACAAAAACTGCTGAAGAGCTCGCCCTTGAAGAGGAGGAACACGCTCATCATAACGAGAACTACAAAAACTCTGCAGGATTTGTTATTGCGATGGTTATCTTTATCGCAAGCAACTTTGGATTTGGAATATTCTATGAACCAATAGTCAGAATAATTCGAATGGGCATTGAGCTCTTATAATGAAAGGATATTTATATGGCAGGAGTAACATTGCTAATACCCATACTACTGCCTGTTATTGCCGGATTGTTTGTCTTTCCTATGAAGGACGCTAAAGCAAGAAAGACTTTAATCTCAATCGTACTTATAGCAAATGCTGCTATAGTATGCGGATTGGCCTTTACAGATGGACTCAGCCTTCAGCTTTGGACCATTGCGGATAATATGATAGTTGGATTCCAGCTTGATTCCATATCCAAATTCTTTGCTTGTCTTATGGCAATAATATGGATGTTAGTAGCATTTTTTGCCTATGAATATATTCAGCACGAAGGTGATGAATCAAGATTTTTAGGCTTTTATACAATGACAGGTGGTATTCTCGTAGGACTTTGCTATTCAAGTAATTTAATTACTTTATATATGTTCTTTGAGATGATGTCTATTATGACAGTTCCACTTGTAATTCATTCAAGAACTAAGGAAGCTATTGCTGCCGGAATGAAGTATCTTGGATATTCTATTTTTGGAGCGGGCTTCGGTTTATTCGGACTTTTCTTCCTTAATAGATTTGCCGGTGGAAATTTAATCTTCCAGCCGGGTGGTGTTCTCAATCCATCACTTGTTGAGGGACATGAGACATTAGTACTTGTTGTTACATTAATTATGATTATAGGCTTTGGTGCAAAGGCGGGTATGATTCCGCTTCAGGCATGGCTTCCAACAGCCCACCCTGTTGCACCTGCTCCGGCTTCTGCAGTACTTTCAGGTATTATTACAAAGGCTGGTGTACTGGCAATCATAAGAGTTATATTCTACCAGGTTGGTACGGACATGCTCCGTGGCACATGGGTACAATACATGCTCATCATCCTTGCACTTACAACAGTATTTGTAGGATCAATGCTTGCCTTTAAAGAAAAGCTTCTCAAGAAGAGACTTGCATATTCTTCTGTCAGCCAGGTTTCATATGTACTCTTTGGATTATTCCTTATGACACCTGCATCAGTAGAAGGTGCACTTCTCCAGGTTGTGTTCCACGCAATCGCTAAGAATATCTTATTCTTATGTGCCGGAGCAATCATTTACAAAACACATAAGACATATGTGTATGAGCTCCGTGGCATAGGAAAACAAATGCCTATAGTAATGTGGTGCTTCACACTAGCTTCACTTTCACTTGTAGGTATTCCACCATTTGCCGGATTCTTCAGTAAATGGTATCTGGCTACAGCAGCACTTTCACCAGAATTTGGTGCATTGGGAATCGTTGGAGCTGCAGTATTATTGCTTTCAGCTTTACTTACAGCAGGATACTTATTCCCTATTGTGCAGACAGCCTTCTTCCCGGGCAAAGATTATAACTACGCAGGTCTTGTTAAAACAGAACCTAATGCTTATATGACAGTACCTTTAATTATCTTATCTGTATGTGCTCTGGGACTTGGAATTATGCCTGGTGGACTTACAGGTGCAATAGGCAACATTATTTCAGTTATATTACCGGTTTAACCGTATTGATTATTTTTTAGAAGGGAGTAAATATGGCGGCATTGCTTTTAATACCGATTATATTTCCTATTGTCATGGGCTTCATACTCATGTGCAACGGGATCAAAGATAATCGTCAAAGACATATATATGTAGCAATGGTTTGTATTATTAATATGATTCTCGCAATCGTATTTATGTTTACTGTACCTGAACAATCCTTTACGGTGATACGTTTTTCGGAAATCGTTAGTATAACCTTTAGAGTGGATGGTTTATCTACAGTATTTGGAATGATTGTTTCTACACTCTGGGTAGTAACAGCATTCTATGCATTCGAATATATGTCACATGAACATAATGAGAATAAGTTCTTCTCATTCTTCATTATTTCATTTGGTGTGATTATGGGAATCGTATTTGCAGCGAACTTAATCACAATGTATTTATTCTACGAATTACTTACAGCTGCAACTTTACCTCTCGTTATGCATGAGATGGACAAAAAGGCTGCATCTGCAGGTAAGAAGTATGTAATTTATTCAATTACAGGTGCGAGCTTTGGTTTTATCGCAATCATGCTCCTCATGTACTTTGGTGTTTCGCTTGATTTCGTATACGGTGGAATTCTTACAGATTTAGCTAAGATCTCAGGTCATGAGCAGTTACTTCTTGTTGGATTTATCTGTGCATTCTTCGGCTTCGGTGTAAAGGCGGCAATCTTCCCGTTCTTCAACTGGCTGCCAAGTGCCGGTGTTGCTCCAACACCTGTAACAGCACTTCTTCATGCCGTAGCGGTTGTTAACGCCGGTGTGTTTGCGATTATGAGAGTTACATATTACAGCTTCGGTACCGATCTGTTATATGGAACATGGGCACAGTTCGTCTGTATGCTCGCAGCCATCATAACCATAATATTTGGTTCTTCAATGGCTCTTCGAGAAAATCATATTAAGCGACGTCTTGCTTACTCAACAGTAAGTAACCTTTCTTATATGTTATTCTCACTTATGATTATGACACCTGAAGGACTTGTAGGCGGAATGACACACATGATGTTCCATTCAGTTCTTAAGATCACATTGTTCTTCGTTGCAGGTGCAATTATTGTTACAACAGGAAGGGAATATGTAGATCAGTTAGCGGGCTTTGGTAAGACAATGCCTATCACAATGGCTGCATTTACAATATGTTCTCTCGGGCTTATCGGTGTACCACCTCTTATGGCTATAACAAGTAAGTGGATGATCGGAACTGCAGCTGCCAATACAGACTTAGTTCTTTCATATGTTGGTATTGGAGCACTTATTATTTCAGCTGTACTTACATCTTTATATTTATTCCAGATTATCATCAAGGCATACTTCCCTGATAAAGGATTAAACCTTGAGAGAATGAACAAAGGTGTTAAGGATCCGGGAAAATGTATGACAATTCCAATGATGGGTCTCAGTATCGCATCAATCGTAATTGGCGTATATCCAACACCATTTATTAATATGTTCCAGCATATAGCAGGTATTTTATAAACAAATACACACATAAGGAGGTGAGATAAGCTTGTCAGGTAATTTACTTATTTTGTTTTTAGTATTCTTTCCGTTTGCGGCAGGACTTGTTAATTACTTATTAGGCAGACACAACAAGACCGGCAGAGACAGAGTGGCTATTTTAATTACCGCGATTGAGCTTGGTGCGACTATAGTTCTTGTGGCTATGTCGCTTGAAACCCCTACTGATTTATATTGGGAAGGATTTGCGGGCTTTGGCTTACACTTCAGAGCTGACGGATTCAGATTAGTAATGGCCATGATAGCGGCTATAACATGGTTCTTTACTACTGTTCAGAGTATTGAATACTTTAACAAACTCAATGGCCGAAACAGAAACAGATATTACATGTTTATGCTCTGGACACTTGGAGCAACAATGGCAATATTCCTTTCGGCTAACTTATACACAACATTTATATTCTTCGAAGTAATGACATTTACATCATATGTTCTTGTTATTCACGGAGAATCAGAAAAAGCAATTGATGCATCAAAGAGCTACTTAGGATTTGGTGTGCTTGGTGGCCTTGTAACACTTATGGGATTATTCATGCTTCAGGCCAACATCGGTACTCTTGAAATGGATCAGATTTTAAGTGCCATCCAGTCATCAGGCACAAGCTATGGAATGGTACTTGCATCAGGATTACTTATCTTATTTGGTTTCGGTGTAAAGGCGGGTATGTACCCACTTCACACATGGCTTCCAAAGGCCTACGTTGCAGCTCCGGAACCTGCTACAGCATTACTTTCAGCAGTGCTCAGTAAGGCAGGTATCTTTGGTATCTTCGTTGTAACAGGTCAGATACTTCTCCATGATTATACATGGGGACTTGTAATCCTTATTGCAGGAACTCTTACAATGCTTACAGGAGCAATGCTCGCTGTGTTCTCTACTAACTTCAAGAGAACAATTGCATGTTCTTCAATGTCACAGATCGGTTTCATCCTTGTTGGAACAGGTATGCAGGCAGTTTTAGGAGAGCACAACGCAATTGCAGTACAGGGTTCTGTATTACATCTTGTAAACCACTCATTTATCAAGCTTGCACTCTTTATGGTTGCCGGCATCATCTTTATGAATCTTAAGGATTTCGATCTCAATAAGATTAAGGGATGGGGTAGAAACAAGTGGCTTATTAAGCTTGTAAGTGCATCAGCAATTTTAGGTGTTGCCGGTGTTCCATTCTTCAACGGATACATCAGTAAGACGCTTATTCACGAAAGCTTAGTTGAATATATTGCAATGTTCCCTGAAACAACAGGCATGGCAGTATTATTCAAGATAATAGAAGCGCTATTCATATTTACAGGTGGTTTAACATTCTGTTACATGCTTAAAATATTTGTAGCGGTATTTATTGAAAAGAATAACGATCCTGAATTACAGGCTGAATACAGCAAGAAGTCAAAATACGTTAGTATTCCAGTTAAGATTCTCTTAGGAATTCTTGGAGTATTATTCCCTGTAATCGGTATCCTTCCACACTACACACAGGATGTTATCGGAGACATGTCACAGCATTTCTTAAATGGTCACGGCATGGAACATCAGGTAGCATACTTCTCATGGGCAAATATAAGTGGAGCTCTTGCTTCTCTTTCAATCGGAGCATTGTTCTACTTCCTTATCGTAAGACCTTGCCTCATGAAGAAGAGAGAGGATGGAAAGAAAGACTATATCGACGCTTGGAACTACAAGCTTGATATGGAAAAATATTTCTACCGTCCAACACTTCTTACAGTATTACCATTTATCGGTGCATTTGCTGCAAGACTTGTATTCATCGTTGGTGATGGTGTGGCATGGCTTTACAAGTCATTATTCTTCATCAAGAGACCTGAAAGATTTAACTCTAAGGAAGAAGATGAATTTGCATTATACGAAAAGCCACAGAAGGCAGAGAGAGTTCCAAGAGGAATTTCTTACAGCTTACTGCTCTTTGTGATAGGTATGGTTGCAGTACTCTACTTTGTACTTCTTGTAGCATTTAACTAAAATGCAGGTGCGTACCATTTGGTACGTACAGATATATATGTGAGATTAAGTTCTTAATATATAAATAAAGCTCGTATAGAGCATAAACGGATGTTGCTGTTAAACAGTGGCATCCGTTTTTTTATTTGTATTGATGTGAAATACATTCTATTTGTATTGTAGCAAAATGCATATTACTTGTACTGCTGTGTAATGCATCGTATTCGATATTGCCTGATTGTCAAATGTAATAATTCAGCATCTTCAGTCCATAAATCACTATTTGATAAATTGATTAAATACAGCATTTATAGTATTACTGTATATATGTGATTTAGTATGTTATGGGTGGCGTAGAGAGTTAAAGGCTTTATAACTAATATTCAGGAGAGGATGTATATGTAATATACACAGGTAAATAATTATGAGTTTAAATGAAACACCGGTTTCCGAAAGAGTTCAGATTGGATTCCTTGGTAACGTAAATGCAGGTAAATCTTCCATCATTAATGCCATTACCGGACAGAACATTTCCGTGGTGTCTGAGTTTAAGGGCACAACTACAGACACGGTAAAAAAGACAATGGAGCTCCATAAGGCTGGTCCTGTGGTTTTAATTGATACACCGGGATTATCAGATGATGGGGAAATAGGCTCTCTCAGAATGAAAGCCACAATGAAAGCGCTGGACAGCGTAAATGTAGCAGTAATCGTTACAACACCGGCTGAGACAGATGCAGATATTGAGCCGTTGATAAAGCTGTGTCGCGAAAAAGATATTCCATATATTGTAGTCTGCAATAAAATGGATGGATTTGCAGGAAATGCAGAAGATATTCACGCTGATATCCTGGTTTCTGCAAAAGAAAAGACAAATATAGAAGAGTTAAAGAATCTATTAGAAGAGAAAATAATTCTTTTTAATGAGAGCAAAACAGAGAGATTTATTATTTCCGATAAGCTTAAGAAAAACTCTCTGGTAACGCTTGTCATTCCTATTGATGAATCAGCTCCAAAGGGCAGACTTATCCTTCCACAGCAGCAGGTTATAAGAGATATTCTGGATGCAGGCTCCCAGGCTGTATGTGTAAAAGATACTGAGCTTGAAGAATTTATGACAAATGGAGCAGGCAGATACACAGATCTTGTTATTACGGACAGTCAGGTATTTAAGTTTGTAGATAAGGTCGTTCCGGAAAATGTTTCACTTACATCATTTTCCATTCTTATGGCCAGATATAAAGGATTTCTCGATATGGCCTTAGAGGGCGTGTATCACATTGATAATCTTAAGGATGGAGACAGAGTATTAATCTCTGAAGGATGCTCACATCACAGACAGTGTGAAGATATTGGTTCTGTAAAAATACCTAAGCTGCTTAAGAAATATACAGGCAAGGAGCTTTCAATAGAGCTCTCAAACGGGACATATTTCCCGGAAGATCTTTCAGGCTTTGACCTTGTTATTCACTGCGGTGGCTGTATGTTAAGTGAAAAGCAGGTATTAAGCCGTATGAAGCACATACATAACAGCGGCGTAAAGGTAACTAATTACGGAATAGCAATCAGCTATATGAACGGTATTCTGAAAAGAGCCGTTAAGATATTGGAAGATTGAGGACAGATGTTAAAATTGTCATTATAATATATGAAGACTGAGTACGAAAATTAAAATTGTCATTGCAGTATAAAAAGATATACTTGAAAGTTATGTAATAATTTTATATAAAATTTAGACAAAATAGATATTTTATCAAAATTTTAAGAACTAATACATTTTAATGTGATATATTGTATAAGTCAGATATTGATAAAGGAAGATACTGAATCGGGGTTTAACCGTTTAAATAATATCTTCATGTTTTATGAAGGGGGATTATTATGAAGAAGAAAATATTATTATCAATTGCAGGCGTAGCAGCATCAGGTGTAATTCTTGCAGGATGTGGAAGCAGTACAACACAGAATGAAACAACTACAGCGCCTGTTACAACAACAGCAGCTGCTAATACTGAAACAACAGCTGCAGCTACAACAATGCCAACTACAACAGCTGAAACTTATACAAATGAAAGTTATGCTTATAACTTAACAGTTAATAAGTATCTTGCAGGATACTCAAAAGCTGAAAAGTTAGAGTATAAGAATTCTATCGGTGATTCATATGAATATGATATAGAAGATAATGTTTCATCTCATGCTATTGAAGCAGAGGTGGATTCTGACATGGCAGATATTGATAAGCTTTTAGATCAGGGCAGATTAGAAAAAGATGGCGCAACAATCTACTATGTTTACGGTATTGAAGACTTAAAGTATGAAATGAAAGCATATAAGTATGTAGGTCCATCAGGTGATACAAGTTCATACTTAGAGCTTAAGGTTGAAAGTGGAAGTGAATTCTCACCTACTGAATTATTATCATTACTTGATAATGAATATATCACTGTAACAGCTAAATAATTACATCTTATGTAAAAATATTTCGGTATACAACTGAAATAGAAATGCAAAATAAATATTGAAAAGTGCGAAGTGAGAGATATATACATGTAAATGTTTCATATAATCATTTCGCATTTTTGTATTTATAAATATTTGGGGAAATATAGTTAAGTTAGTAGTTAACAGCTGAACGGAATTATAAGCATTAGCATTTTTGATATATTGTGATAATCAATGGTTAATCATTGATTTATTCTGATTAATTGTTGATATATCGTTTTTCGGTCAGGCTTTGGCATAGGACTTGTGTTGTATGGAGGTTATTATGAGCACAAATATAGAATTAATAAAGAAATTAAGAAAAGACACCATACTGGAATCTCACGAGTTAAAACAGCTTCTTACAACTCTTACAAAGGAAGATGAGGAGTTCTTATATTCTCAGGCAAGGGAAGTAAAGAAAGAAGTATACGGGGATGAGGTATACATAAGAGGACTTATTGAATTTACAAATTATTGTAAAAAAGACTGTGTATACTGTGGAATCAGGGCAAGTAACAGAAATGCCGACAGATACAGACTATCATTTGATGAAATTATGGAATGCACTGATTTAGGTTACGGCCTGGGATTCAGGACATTTGTACTTCAGGGGGGAGAAGATCCATTTTTTACTGATGATTATATGTGTGAGATTATCCGTGCAATTAAGCAGCGTCATGCTGACTGTGCAATTACTCTTTCCATAGGCGAGAAGAGTCATGAGGCATATGTTAAATTTTATGAAGCGGGAGCGGACAGATATCTCCTCAGACATGAAACAATTAATCCTGAGCACTACAGCAAGATTCACAGCCCTTCCCAGAGTATTGCCACAAGAGTGGAGTGTTTAAAGGATCTTAAATCAATAGGATACCAGGTTGGCTGTGGAATAATGATAGGCTCTCCATATCAGACAGTGGACAACATTGTTGAGGATCTGCTCTTTATGAAGTCATTCCAGCCTCACATGATAGGAATGGGGCCATTTATCGCCAATCACGATACACCATTTGCTGATATGCCAAATGGAAAGTTAGAGGATACTCTTCATATTCTTGCAATAACAAGACTCATGCAGCCAAATGCTCTTCTTCCTGCAACAACAGCACTTGGTTCTATCAATAAAACAGGCAGAGAGCAGGGTATCCTTGCCGGAGGAAATGTTGTTATGCCTAACCTTTCACCTACAAGCGTAAGAGCGAAATACGCGTTATATGACGGTAAAATCTGTACAGGTGATGAGGCAGCGGAGTGCATTATGTGTCTTACACGCCGTGTTGAAACAACAGGCAATCACATTGCAAATGTACGAGGTGATTCAAAGGTTGAATTTAAAGATAAGAGTACGTTGTAATAAAAAGCCCGGACCTGAGTCCGGGCTTTTTGTATGTTATGTGCATTTATTAGTGTGTGTATATGATATGTGTATTTAGTATGTGTGTATGTTATGTGATATGTTTAGTTTAGTATTTTAATCAGTCCTTTTTAGGGTAGAATCCACTTGGAGCACCGCTTAAGTTAATAAGGATGTTCTTCATCTGTGTGTAGTGCTCTAAGATAACCTTATGAGTCTCACGGCCGATACCTGACTTCTTGTAACCACCGAATGGTGCACCTTCAGGAATTGCGTTGTATGTGTTGATCCATACACGGCCTGTCTCGATAGCACGTGATATACGAACAGCTCTGTTGATATCATTTGTAAATACAGCACCACCAAGGCCGTATTCGCTGTCGTTAGCCATTTCGATAACTTCGTCTTCTGATTTGAACTTGATGATGCAGGCAACAGGTCCGAAGATCTCTTCCTTAGCAACTCTCATGTCGTTAGTTACATTGCCAAGAAGTGTTGGACGGATGAAGCATCCATTTTCAAGGCCATTTTCTGTGAACTGCTCGCCACCGCAAAGAAGAGTAGCACCTTCGTCAGTACCAATCTTAACGTAGCTGAGGATCTTGTTCATCTGACGCTTGTCAATCTGTGAACCCATCTGAGTATTAGGATCAAGAGGGTTACCAATAGTTACGCTGTTAAATCTCTTAACGAGTTCCGGAACGAACTTGTCATAGATATCCTCATGAACGAAGATTCTTGAACCTGCACAGCAAACCTGACCCTGGTTGAAGAGGATACCAAGCTGAGCGCCGTCAAGAGCCTGCTCAAAGTCACAGTCAGGGAAGATGATGTTAGCTGACTTACCACCTAACTCAAGTGTAGCAGGGATAAGCTTTTCAGCAGCTGCCTTGGCAACGTTGTAACCAATCTCTGTTGAGCCTGTGAATGCAAGCTTGTCAAATCCTTCATGATCAAGGATATACTGACCTGACTTAGAACCAGAACCTGTGATTACGTTGAATACACCTGCAGGTAAAACGTCCTGAATAAGTTTTGCGAACTCAAGTACACTGAGGGGAGTTGTACTTGATGTCTTAAGAACTGTACAGCATCCGCTGGCAAGTACAGGAGCAAGCTTCCATGCGCCCATAAGGAATGGGAAGTTCCATGGAACAATCTGACCTACAACACCGATAGGTTCACGAAGGATAAGGCTTAATGTGTTATTGTCTAACATCTTAGCACTGTCTTCTTCAGAAATGATTGCTGCTGCGAAGTAACGGAAATGCTCAGCTGCTAAAGGAACGTCAACTGCCATTGTCTCTCTGATTGGCTTGCCGTTATCCATTGTTTCAACAGTTGCAAGTAACTCAGCATTTGCATCGATGATGTCTGCAATCTGGTTAAGGATTTTAGCTCTTTCTTTAACAGTTGAGTTCTTCCATGTCTTAAATGCTTCTCTTGCTGATGATACAGCTGCATCTACATCTTCTTTTGTTGCTTCCGCAACTTCTGCGAGGAGTGAGCCATCAACAGGGCTGTATGTTTTAACTGTCTGTCCGTCTGATGCGTCTCTCCATTCACCATTTATGAATAATTTGTATCTTTCCTGTAATTTAACTTCCATAAGAAACCTCCTTCATAATCATAATCAACAATGTGTATTTGATTTAAATTATTAGTTATTAAATGCTTTAAATTAATTTCTTGAACTCAATTAGCGTAGGCTCATAATACACTCTGCTGTATTCCATGACAAATACCAAAAAATATATTTTTTATAGGACCAGTTTTAAATATTGGTTTTGAAAAATGCTGATTTAAGAAGGCATATAATGAAAGAAAATTTAAGTAGAATACTAAAAATGTATGGGAAAATATGGTTAAAATAAAAATATTTTCAAAAAAATTTTTTATTCATGACAAAATCCGGAGAGATTATTGCAAAATTTATGAAAAATCATAATGGAATTCAAAGAAATTTTTGCAAAATATAAGAAAATCGTAACGGAAATTTAGAAAGAAAAATGAAAATAACATATGGAAAAACATATCAAAATTATCCAAATAAAATGGGGGTTAAATACATTGACAAAAACAAATTTTCGATTTATCCTGTGAACAGGATTTCGATTTTCGAAATCCATTTTAATATCTTTTTCTTTTTATTCTGTAATTTTCAGCAGATTTTTTCAATTTGATCGATATTTTTCGTCAGAATTTTTATTTTTGCGTCTTGTTTTAAGGGGTTTTATTCCGCGTATTTCCAGAAGATTATTTTTATTTTTTTCAGGAAACGATTCGTTTCATTACATTCAAAAACAGGTATAAATATGCACATTGGTGACATAATTAATAACAGATATAAAGTGTCGGAAATTGCAGGTAGAGGAGCATTAAGTGCCGTGTATAAGGCATTTGATATGAAACTTTGCATAAATGTTGCGATTAAAGAGACCGGCAATTCTCATGCTCCGGAAGCCATGCGGGAAGCGGAAATATTAAATGAATGCAGGCATCAGTACATCCCAAGAATAATAGATATAGTGTATTCCGATACTTCCGTTTTGATTATTGAAGATTATATAGAGGGCAAAGACTTAAGCAAAATATGTGAAAATGATTCATTGTCCTGCAAGCAGATTTCAAGAATAATTATGCAGATTTTGTCGGTGCTGGAATATTTACATGGTCATAATCCGCCCATTATTTATTCGGATTTAAAGCCGGGAAATATTATACTTTCACAGGACAACAACGCTTATTTAATTGATTTTGGTGCGGCCATGTACAGAGATAATAAAAATGTCTGGGGTACATATGGATATGCCTCTCCAGAACAGGTTTTAAATGGATTGGTGGATGAACAGACTGACATATATTCATTTGGGAAGACCTGCTTTGAGCTTTACAGGCATTCGGGTAAAAAGATTAACCGAAACATTTACAACATTCTTTTAAAATGCATTTCGTCCGATAAAGACAGGCGCTACAAAAGCATATCTGATGTGAGAAATTCATTTGAAGAGCTGATAAAGAGGACCAGAAGAAAGCACTACATGAATATCATTCTGGTCACATTAAGCCTGCTTATTATCGCTGTTTTACAGCAGTTAATTGAAGAATCAGCAGTAGAGAGCAGTATTGCAGCGGAAAAAGTGTACACAATTACCGGAAATGATCCGAAAGAAAGGGCAGGTGAATATTTATCGGCTTTAAAGGAAAATCCACTGGATATTAAAAAATTTAAATCTCTTATTTATGAATACAAGTCGGATTTTATATTCTCTGAGGAAGAGGAAAATGAATTAAAGTCCGTCATTTATCCCAATGTGAAAAGGCTGGAGCAGTCACAAATTTATGATGAAATAGCATATGAAATGGGGATGTTGTACTGGTATTACCATGGTGATGTGAATAATTTCTACAACAATGACAATATCAGAAAGGCCATGTACTGGATGTCAGAAACTTCATATGAAAAAGCTGATAGTTATAGGAAAGTCGGCAGCCTGATACTTAATTCCCAGTCAATGATAAGAGAGGGTAACGCAGGAGATATTTTAAAAGATATAGAATATTTTGACGATTTGCTTAAACTTGCAAAGGAAAGTGGTAATCCTGTTATTACCTACAGGTGCAGCATATTGATTCTAAGTACAATAAGCCGGTATGGCTCTGAAATTGGAAGCCCTGATGAAGCTGAGAAAGTCGAGGATATCATAGAAAGAATAAAGATATTAAATGCACATGCAGACAATGACCATATAGATTTAAATAAATTAAATGAGGTGATTAATACAACTGAAACGGTGGTGAACAGATATAAAAATTAATAAAAACAGTAAAGCATATAAATTCTTCTGGGGGATTTTTATATGCACAATTGCTATGGTAACAGGGCTTGGAGCAAGTTCATTAACAAGCGTCAGCATTAATGCTGAAGATAAAAATTTTGAGGAGAGTGATGAAAAGGGAATAAATAAAAATGGCAATAATGGAAAATACGGAAACGACGACGGAAATAATAACGAAAATATCGATGGAAATAACAACAACTCAGTAGGAAATAATGAGAATGATGAAAATACGAAAGGGGGTAAATGGCAGGAAACAGGCGGAAGCAGTGGAATAAAAGAAAATGAAGATGGAAAGGAAGGAGAAGATAAGGAAGATAGAGAAGACGAAGACGAAGAAGAAAAAGAAGACATTTTCGAATTAACAAAATGTTCTGCGGGAGATGTGAATCTGTTAAATAATGCTGATGGTAAAATACTTATTTTTAAAGACAAAGGTATAACCATTGATATAGAATTTCGTACCAATAGGGTGATGGAAAAAATAAAATATAGATTACATGACGAACTAAGCGGAAACACTACAGAAGGCAGTGTAACTTCTGAATTACAGGAAATAATAGAAAAAGATAACGAAAATAAGGACAATGAAAATGATGGCTCTGATGCCGGAGACAAAGGCGGAATGAAAGGAGGGGGTGAGAAAGAAAGAGAAGGAATAGAGAAAATCTATGTCTATAAGTCCAAAATACAAATAAACGACGGATTTGCAGGAAATATCTCATTTTACGCAGAAGGAGAAAATGATTACAAATCTGAGGAATATTTGACAGGTAATTTTATCGCTGAGTCAGAAGATGCGGCGGAAAATAATGTGATAAATATTGATTGTAGAAGTGAATTTATTTCCGAAAATGACATACCATTATTCAAAGAAAATGTACATTTTAACATTTCAGCCAAAGCTCCTCTTTCAGGTATAGAAGAATACGGAATAACCGTGAAAAATATTTTAACCGGGGAAATTATCTATAAGGACAATTTCAAAAGAGAAGCAAAAACATTTGGTGATTTTCTGCCTACTTATGAAGATGAAATACAAATAGAAGCAGGCAGCGGAGATTATATTGTGGAAGCCTGTATTAAAGATAAAGCGGGATATACGAGATATGATACAGAGTTGTTTTCTGTGGATCTGAACACTCCGATAATAGAGTATAAGTACATAGATAAGAATATTTCAACAAATAGAAGCATTTTCCCGGAGATAATGGTTACTGACAGAAATATATCATCTGAAAATGTACATATATCATTAAAAGGTGAAAGACAGGGTAATATAGATATTTTAGAAAATATTTCAATTCAGGAAATACATAATAAATATGATTCATCAGATATTTTACCGGGACTCCGTGAACTTATGGGAGAAAATATTGTGAGTGGTGCGATAGATGTTTCACAGCTCAATAAACTTACGGATAAATGCAACATAAAAGGTGTTATTAATATGTCGGAATTGCAGGATGACAACTACATTCTGACTGTGGAAGCGACAGATCTGACTGGGAATAAAAATGCGCTAAATCTCCCATTTACCATTAACAAACACGGATCTGTTTTTATTCCGGATAATAATATTTTGAGTATGTCGGATACATTTACTAATAACCCTGCTGATATCAATATCACTGAATTAAATATAGATTCATTTGGAGATGAGCACAGACAAGTTCTGCTTTATCACAACGGAATGGTGAAGACGCTTAAAAAAGGCGTTGATTACGATGTAAAAGAAGAATCAGAGGATTTTCTGAATAAATATACTTACAGAATATTCAACAGGAATTTTAAGGGTAATGGGACATATTCCATTTTAATTAATACGGTGGATAAAGCGGGAAATAATAACAGTTCTGATTCAAGTGATATTTGTAAGGTGTTCAGATTCTGCGTTGATAAAAGCAGGCCGGAAATAGTAAAGCTGTCTGATGATACATATGTTAGCAGTGAAGATGTAGAGTATTTATTTATTATAAATGATAATATCGCACTTAAAAATTTTGAGTACAGTGTTGATGACGGAGAACTGATACATGTCAACAATATTTCTGACTCAGAAGAATTTGGGGGAATTATAGGAACAGGATCATTTGCAGATGATAATGTGTTAAATATCAGTCTAAAACCTGACGGGCTGGAGCATTCTGTTTATATAAAATCCTACGATATGGCAGGAAATACAAAAGATATAGTGTTTAGAAGACTGTCAGTCAGAAAACCTGCTTTAGGGGAAGTCTACAAGAAAGAATATCTTGCTCCGGCATTGGAAAATGTAAGAGAGGTGAGTGAGAATACACAGTTTACAGATTTCACTATCCTCATATCCATATTGGTTCTATCGGGAGCATCAGCCGGGACAATTTTGTTTTTAGTTGCTAAAAGGAAAAGAAATGTACGACTTAAAAATAAAAAGTAAAAATGGAATGACCTTTATCAGTATAAAAAAGGGCATGTTCAAACAATTGGATATGGAAATGATAAGTATATTGAATAAACGGCTTATTCCAAATATCTGTGCTGTTGATATTGATAAACACAGATGCATATATTCCATTCCGGAGTCAGAAACATTGCACAATTTACTAAAAAAAGACAATGGTGAGATATATGAACTGCTGATTTCATCAGTTATACAGCTTACAAGAATGCTTCGTAAATACGACCTGCCGGTGTGTAATATTCTGTTTAATCCCAAAGCCGTATTTTATTGCAGCAGAGAAAATAAAATCTACTACATTTATCAGCCATACAAAAAGACTATATTTAATAATTCATCAAATATTTCTACATTTTTATTTAATTTAATTAATAAATATTTATTCAGGAAAAAGAATATATCAGACGAAATTTCCAATGAAATGATAAACAGAAAATATTACACCGTTTTCGAAAAAGAAGATATGGCAGGCAAAGACAGGGTATATAAAAAGGAATTCAAAAGAGATATTAATAACACATATGATGACAAAACAGTATTTTTAGGAAGGGAGGAAGATGAGGACCTAACCGTATTTATGGGAAAGAAGCACAGGGAAATGTAAATATAATCTAATCAAAACGTAATTTAATCTACAGACTATCTAATCAGACAATTGAATCTACTAAATATCAATCTCATTTTATCTAATCTAAACTTTTAATCTCAAAAATAATTTTCAATCAACTATTATTAATCAATTACGTTTCTTAAATTTAATTCTCAAAATAGTAAATTCAATTCTCAAAATATCAGAATCAAAATTCATTTTTTAAAATATAATATCAAAATTTTATTTTCAAAATTCAAAACATTAATTTCTAAATTCAATTTTGATTTTCAAAATATTAAGCTAAAAATTCAATTTTAAAATTTCACAACACACATAATCCATTTTAAACATTTCAAGAAAGGAGTTGCATGGCAAGAAAATGTGGACGAAGAATTTATAAGAGCATTGGTGTAATGCTTTTATTTGTGTTGTCTTTTATCTGCTCTGTGTGGGGCCTGGCCACCTTTCCGGTTGAGGTTCGTGCTGCTGGGCTTCTAAAAGACAATATAGGCAAAACATTAAATATTCAGACATTAAATGGTACACGCTGGAGCGCTTCAACATGGAGAAAGGACTCATCCGGGAATTATACGGAATATCTGGGGCATGGTGATGATAATTACTTTTTCAGGGCAGAAAACAGCGATGAACCGCTGTATTGTGTCCAGATGAGAAATCCATTCGTTTCCGGAACTAATACGGTTAAGAATATGTCGGACTTAATGGATGAAAATACAATTAAGTCTGTATCGGCGGGATTGTATTACTTTGATCAGAATGCAAATGGCCTTTCACCAAAACAGAAAGAGCAGGGCAAGCAGTGCATAATCTGGACATTTACGGAATATCTTTTAAAGGGTGGAGAAAAAGCCATTAAATCAAATGACCCTGATTCAGGATCCGTAAATGCCGTGCTGGAGAAGGTGTACAGAGCTTATAATGCAGGCGAACTTCAGCCTACAATAAAGGACATTACGGCAAGTGGGGCCGTTGGTGTGCCAAGACAGACATCCAATCAGGCAGTTGGAGCATTTTACTATGACTATAATCCTGTAGGAAGTATAGAGATCATCAAGTCTGATTCAGTCCTTGGTAAAACAGGCTGGATGAGTCAGGACGGTATTTCGGCGGAATTTAATATTATAAACAGAAGTGGCAAAAATATTTCATACCATGGGAAGTCAATAAGTGATGGAGCGGTTTTAGCCGCTGTAAAAACCATGCTCAAAAATAATCAGTACAGTGTATTAATTACGGATGTTCCATATGGGACATATGAAATAGTCGAGACAAAGCCTGGAACAGGTTATGTAAGCAGCGGTAAAAGTGTAATTGTAAATGTAAAAACAAAGGGAGATACTGTAAATGTCGATGTTGCCAATAAATTTATCAGAGGAGATATGAAATTCCAGAAGACTGGCGGTGACGGTGCTTTATTAAGTGTTCCATTTGTTGTTACAAATACTGAAACGGGCGAATCTCACATTATTGTGACAAATAAAGGCTCATTTAATTCTGCTGAATATGATGGAGAGTCTGTAAATGGCAATGATTCTCTTATAGAAAAAGAAAAGATTACAGAAGAAGATTATGATTACAACTCCGGAGTATGGTTTTCTAAGGGCGCAAATGGCGAATATGCATATAATGCCAGTTCAGGTTCATTTCCATATGGAACATATACGCTAGAAGAGTTAAGATGCGACAACAATGTTGGTTATGCCCTGGAGAAGGCGGAATTCACAATTAGTGAAGATAATACGGTTTTAGATCTTGGAACAATAACAGATAAAAATATCGTTTTCAAAACATTTGCGTACGATATTAATACAGGAAACAGCACAGGAGTTGTGGGAAATACATCTATAACTGATGAAATTTCCTACACTAATCTTACTGCAGGGGAGGAATACACTCTTGTAGGAGAAATCATGGATAAATCAACAGGTGAGAAGTTAAATATTGAAGGCTCATCAGCAGAGAAAACATTTACGCCTGAAAGCAGTGATGGGATGGTAGAGATGTTATATAACATTGATTCAACAGATGTTGCAGGTAGAGAAATTGTTGTATTTGAAGATTTATTCTTAGATGGAAAGTTAATTGCAACACACAGGGATTTAAATGATGAAAACCAGACTGTATCCTTCCCGGCAATTTCCACAAAAGCAGGAAATCATAATGGTGAGAAAACAGTTGCCCACGGTGAAAATATCACAATTATCGACAGGGTTTCATATTTTAATTTAGAGAGTGGAAAGGAGTATTCATTAAGAGGCAGCATAATAAATAAAAACACAGGAGAAATGCTTGATACATCAGCTCATGAAAAGTTCATTGCTGAGGAAAATGGTGAAGTGCATGTTCACTTCAGTGCCAGTACACATGGCTTAAGTGATCAGGAAATAGTTATATTTGAAGAGCTTACTGATGAAAATGGAGTAACCCTTATAGAGCACAGTGACATTAACAATAAGGATCAGACATTAAAGGTTCTTAAAGAAGAAAAAAGCATCCCTGTAAAGCCTGTTGAAACAGGTGATAGTATCCAGGGATTAAGACTCTGGCATATTATGGCCATAATCAGCATTGCAGGAATTTCCTTAACAGTAATAATAAGAAAGGTTATGCGTTAAACCTGGGAATATAATAACTATAATAAAAATATCACGCATTAAATATAAGCATGTCACAACTAAATACACACACAAGATAAAAAGCATTATAAATATCTATCAGATACGAATAATGCTCAATACCAGACTGTTATTAGCAGGTAAAGTACCTGTTAAATACAAATAAATAACCCAATAACAATAAATATCCATAATAAAGTCCAATAAAAAAACCTTCACATATGAAAGGCATATCTGGCTGATATATTTAACTCAATCAGATATTACCTTTCACATAATGAAGGTTTTTACTTATTTATACTTATATTTTCAATATAACACAGCAGTTTATATTTATGCTTCACCTTATATTAAAGAGAAGTTCTTATTTATTGAATTCACCACGACAGCTTGCACCACAAGGTAAGAACTGATTTGTCTTTGTGATAGGAAGTCCGATTTCATCTGCGCTTATTTTCCAGTTATCAATTTTGTAAATATATGGATACTCGCTGCATGTCTCTATCTTATGGCCTGTTCTGTGTGAGAGGGCGGTACTAAGCATAAATGACATAACAGATGACTGAAGACCTGTTGTATATGAATTAATAAGGTAGAAAAGAGGATTATCTGATAATACCTTTGAACATAATTCGATAAGGTCAAATATTTTCTCCTCAATCTTCCAAATTTCGCCCTTTGGACCTCTGCCGTATGAAGGAGGATCCATGATGATGGCATCGTAAACATTTCCTCTTCTGATTTCACGTTCAACGAACTTTACGCAGTCATCAACGATCCAGCGGATAGGTGCATCACCAAGCTTACTTGATACGGCATTTTCCTTTGCCCATGTAACCATACCCTTAGATGCGTCTACATGAGTAACAGAAGCGCCTGCAGCGGCACAGCTGATTGTAGCGCCGCCAGTGTATGCAAAAAGGTTAAGAACCTTAATAGGTCTGCCTGCATTTTTTATAAGATTAGACATCCAGTCCCAGTTAGTAGCCTGCTCAGGAAATACACCTGTATGCTTAAAGCTGAAAGGCTTTAAATTGAAAACAAGTGGATTTGAAATTTCCGGAAGGTTGTACTTGATCTGCCATACATCAGGAAGGTCAAAGAATTCCCAGTTACCGCCGCCTTTTTCACTTCTGTGGTAGTGTGCATTGATATTCTTCCATGATTTATCTCTCTTTGTATTCCAGATTACCTGAGGGTCCGGACGAACGAGCTTATAGTCGCCCCAATATTCAAGTTTTTCTCCATTTGAAGTATCAATTACTTCATAATCTTTCCAACGATTTGCAATAAACATAACTATCTCCGTAAAATGAACAACAAGTTAACCGGCGTGACGATAACTTAACTTACGTAACAATAAGTTAACCGACATAACGATAAATTAACTACTGTAGCAATAAATAGCTAACATTACTTTAAACAATTTCTTTTATAATAATACCGTATATGAATATCATATATGCGTATATATTTCATCGAATGTATTTAGTTTCTTCTATATATAATGTGCAGTGAATAAAAACAATTCATTGCATAATAATATACAGAGTCTTATATAATTCTTCCCGCCATATTTACAGAATATTGCAGGTGAATTATTTTTCATAAACGTGTAAAGAAAATTAATTCAGATTTTTCCATGTAATATTTAAAGAATACTATATATATTTCTTCCTATATAATATAATGAATCAGTACATATAAAAATCCATAATTTATTTGCCGTGGATTTGTTATATAAACTGTCATATAAATATCGAGACTCATTATATAATTTTAAACTGTATTAATACAAGGTTAACAGAACAGTAAATTTTTTTGTATCTCAAAAAAAACATTGCACAGTTTTTATAACTATTGTATACTGAACGAGTTGTGACATTGATAGCGATGAACTACAAGGTTGCCATTTGCAATGCAGGTACGCATGCTTTTGGGTTTTTGTAGGGAGCGAATGTCGATGAATCTGACGACAAGTCACTGTACCAAGTATCTATCAATTAGGATGAGCCCGTGCAAAAAGATTTTGTTAAAAGTCTATAATGAAACACGTGGCAATGTGTACAGTCACCGCTTGTCGTACTTAGTTTCTAATGTAAAAGTGCGAATAGGAGGCGACTTTTTTTATGGCAAATCAGAAAATTAGAATTATCTTAAAGGCTTATGATCATCAGCTTCTTGATGCAGCAGCTAAGAAGATAGTTGAGACAGCAAAGAAGACAGGAGCAGAGGTAAGCGGACCAGTTCCACTTCCAACAAAGAAGGAAGTTGTAACTATCCTTAGAGCTGTACATAAGTACAAAGACTCTAGAGAGCAGTTCGAGCAGAGAACACACAAGAGACTTATCGATGTTATCAGACCTTCACAGAAGACAATTGATTCTCTTACAAGATTAGAGATGTCAGTTGGTGTTGATATCAACTTAAAGATAATGAATTGATTTGACGGTCAGATACTTGACTACGGCGCAGAATATTATGTTCTGACACGCGAGAGCTTGCTCTCGGGAGTTACTAAGGTCTAATGATCTCTATTAAGAAAAAAACCAACAGAATAGTTTATCTATGTTTTTTTCCGCTGTTAGAGCTTTAGATAAAAAACATTTTTGGAGGAATATCATGAAGAAAGCGATTTTAGCTACTAAAGTCGGAATGACACAGATTTTCGATGCAGATGGCACATTAATCCCGGTAACTGTTCTTCAGGCTGGACCTTGTGTAGTAACACAAGTAAAGACAGTTGAGAACGACGGTTACAGTGCAATCCAGGTGGGTTACGAAGATATCAGAGAAAAGCTCGTTACAAAGCCTGTTAAGGGACACTTTGACAAAGCAGAGATACCTTATAAGAGATATATTAGAGAGTTCAAGCTTGAGAACGCTGAAGAGTACTCAGTAAGAGATGAAATCACTGTTGAGATCTTCGAGGCTGGTGACAAGATTGACGTAACAGCTACTTCTAAGGGTAAAGGTTACCAGGGCGCTATTAAGAGACATGGTCAGTCAAGAGGACCTATGGGCCACGGTTCTAAGTTCCACAGACATGCTGGTGCTAATGCCATGGCAGCTTATCCAGGTAGAGTTCCAAAGGGAAAGAAGATGCCTGGACATATGGGCGCTGAGAAGAAGACAATCCAGAATCTTGAAATTGTAAGAGTTGATGCTGAAAACGGACTTATCCTTGTAAAGGGGGCTGTTCCAGGACCAAAGAAGGCATTAGTTACAATTAAAGAGTCAGTTAAGGGTTAATTACCAATAGAAAGGAGGCTATTACACGATGGCAAATATATCTGTATTTAATATAGAAGGAAATGAAGTTGGTTCAATCGAACTCAGCGACATCGTTTTCGGTGCTGATATCAAAGAGAACCTTGTACACATGTATGTTGTTAATTACTTAGCAGCACAGCGTCAGGGTACTCAGAGTGCACTTACTCGTTCAGAAGTTTCTGGCGGCGGTAAAAAGCCATGGAAGCAGAAGGGGACAGGTAATGCTAGACAGGGATCTATCAGAGCACCACAGTGGAAGGGCGGCGGAATCGTATTCGCTCCAAAGCCAAGAGATTATAGCAAGAAGATGAATAAGAAGGAGAAGAGAGCAGCTCTTTTCTCAGTTCTTACAGATAAAGTACAGAACAACAATCTTATCGCTCTTGATTCATTTGAATTACCAGAAATCAAGACAAAGAGCGTTGTTAAGACAATGGCTAACTTAAAGGCTGATTCAGCATTAGTTATCCTTGAGAAGAGCAATGAGAATGTAATTCTTTCAAGTAGAAATCTTAAGAATGTAAAGGTTATTACAACAGATTCTATTAATGCATATGAGGTTCTTAAGTACGATAAGGTTATCGCTACAACAGAAGCTTTAAAGAAGATTCAGGAGGTGTATGCATAATGGCTAATGTTCAGTATTATGATGTAATTATTAAGCCTGTAATCACAGAGCAGTCAATGAATGCAATGGCTCAGAAGACATACACATTCTATGTTCATACAGATGCTAATAAGTCAATGATCAAAGAAGCTGTTGAGAAAATGTTCGACGGCGTTAAGGTTGCAAGCGTAAACACTCTTAACCTTGATGGTAAGAAGAAGAGAAGAGGCTACAAGTTCGGTGTTACACCAAACAAGAAGAAAGCAATCGTTAAGCTTACAGCAGACAGCAAGGATATCGAGTTATTCGAAAACCTTTAATTAAAACCGGTAAATAATAAGATCGTTTGATTATTTACCAAATAAAATACAAGACGCACAGAAAACAATATTGTACGTTAATTTGAAAGGAGTTCCTCATGGGAATTAAGAAGTATACACCATATACACCTTCAAGAAGACACATGACAGGCTCAGATTTCTCAGAAATCACAAAGAAGAAGCCAGAAAAGTCACTTTTAACTTCTCAGAAGAAGCATGCTGGTCGTAACAACCAGGGTAAAATCACTGTTAGACATCGTGGTGGTGGAAACAGACAGAAATACAGACTTATCGATTTCAAGAGAAATAAAGACGGCATGGCTGCAAAGGTTATCGGTATCGAATACGATCCAAACAGAACAGCTAACATCGCTTTAATCTGCTACGAAGACGGTACAAAGTCATACATCATCGCTCCTAAGGGACTTACAGATGGTATGGTAGTTATGAACGGACCTGAAGCTGAAATCAGCGTAGGTAACTGCTTACCACTTGAGAACATTCCAGTAGGTACAGAGATCCACAACATCGAGCTTTACCCAGGTAGAGGTGCTCAGTTAGTTAGATCTGCAGGTCTTAGCGCTCAGCTTATGGCTAAGGAAGGTAAGTATGCAACACTCAGACTTCCTTCAGGCGAAATGAGAATGGTTCTTGCTGTATGTCGTGCAACAATCGGTGAGGTTGGTAACGGAGATCATAGTCTTATCAATATCGGTAAGGCCGGTAGAAAGAGACATATGGGTATCAGACCTACAGTTCGTGGTTCTGTTATGAACCCTAACGACCATCCACATGGTGGTGGTGAAGGTAAGGCACCTATCGGACATGCTGGTCCAATGACTCCATGGGGCAAGCCTGCATTAGGACTTAAGACACGTAAGAAGAATAATAAGTCTAATAAGCTTATTATAAGAAGAAGAGACGGAAAAGCGTTTAAGTAATAAGAAAGGAAGGTAGTTTCATGGCTCGTTCATTAAAAAAAGGACCATTCGCTGACGAAAGCTTATTAAAGAAGGTTGAAGCAATGGAAGCTTCAGGTGATAAGCAGGTAATTAAAACATGGTCACGTCGTTCTACTATTTTCCCTATAATGGTTGGACATACAATTGCTGTATATGACGGAAGAAAGCATGTACCTGTATATGTTACAGAAGATATGGTTGGACATAAGCTCGGAGAATTTGTAAGCACAAGAACTTACAGAGGACACGGCAAAAACGAAAAGAAATCTAGATAAGCGGAAGGAGGCATTTATCCATTATGGCTAAAGGACATAGATCACAAATCAAGAGAGAAAGAAATGCTGTTATGGATACGAGACCAAGCGCTAAGTTATCTTACGCTAGAGTTTCGGTTCAGAAGGCTTGCTTCGTACTCGATGCAATCAGAGGCAAGGGTGTAGAAGAGGCACTTGCAATCGTTTCATATAACCCAAGATATGCATCATCATTAATAGCAAAGCTTATTCGTTCCGCTATGGCAAATGCAGAGAATAACAACGGAATGGATATTCGTAATCTTTATGTTGAGGAATGCTACGCAAACAAGGGCCCTACAATGAAGAGAATTCAGCCTAGAGCACAGGGTAGAGCATACAGAATCGAAAAGCGTACAAGTCACATTACAGTTGTACTCAACGAAAGATAATCGAAAGGAGATATAAATGGGACAGAAAGTTAATCCTCATGGCTTAAGAGTCGGCATTATCAAGGATTGGGATTCAAAGTGGTATGTTGACAACAAGAATTTCGGTGATGTTCTCGTTGAAGATTACAACATCAGAAAATTCCTCAAGAAGAAGACTTTTGCTGCAGGAGTATCTAAGATAGAAATAGAAAGAGTTTCAAACAAGCTTAAAATCACAATCCACGCTTCAAAGCCAGGTGTTGTAATTGGTAAGGGTGGAGCTGAAATTGATGCTCTTAAGAAGCAGGTTGAAAAGCTTTCAGCTGCTGAGAAGATCTCTATTGATGTTAAGGAAGTTAAGAGAGCTGAAAAGGATGCTCAGTTAGTAGCTGAGAACATCGCTAAGCAGCTTGAAGAGCGTGTTTCATTCAGAAGAGCAATGAAATCTTGCATGAACAGAGCAATGAAGAACGGCGCTAAGGGTATCAAGACAAGCTGTTCAGGTCGTCTTGGTGGTGCTGATATGGCTCGTACAGAATTCTACTCAGAAGGCACAATTCCACTTCAGACACTTCGTGCTGATATTGATTATGGTTTTGCTGAAGCAGATACAACTTACGGTAAAGTAGGCGTTAAGGTTTGGATTTATAACGGCGAAGTTTTACCTGCAAGAAAGGCTAATACTAAGAAAGAAGGGAGCGAACAATAATGTTATTACCAAAGAGAGTAAAGCATAGAAAGCAGTTCCGTGGCTCTATGGCTGGTAAAGCTGCAAGAGGTAACAAGCTTACACATGGTGATTATGGTATCGTAGCAATGGAACCATGTTGGATCCGTGCTAATCAGATTGAGGCTGCCCGAGTAGCTATGACTCGTTACACAAAGCGTGGCGGTGAAGTATACATTAAGATTTTCCCTGACAAACCAGTAACAGGTAAGCCTATTGGTGTTCGTATGGGTAAAGGTAAAGGTAACGTTGAATATTGGGTTGCAGTTGTAAAAACTGGTCGCGTTATGTTTGAGATTAAGGGCGTAGAGGAGGCAAGAGCCAGAGAAGCTCTTCGTCTCGCTATGCATAAGCTTCCTTGCAAGTGCAAGATAGTATCTCGTGCAGATTTCGAAGGCGGTGATAACAGTGAAAACTAATGAATATTTAGAAGATTTAAGAAAGAAGACAAACGAAGAATTGTCTGAGGAATTAGTAGCTGCAAAGAAAGAACTTTTCAATCTCAGATTCCAGAATGCAACAAATCAGTTAGAGAACACAGGAAGAATTTCGGTTGTAAAGAAGAACATTGCAAGAATTCAGACTGTTATCGTTGAAAAAAAAGCTAACGCATAAGGAGGAGATACATCGTGGAGAGAAATTTAAGAAAAACACGTACTGGAAGAGTTATCAGCGATAAAATGGATAAGACTATCGTTGTAGCAGTAGAAGATAACGTACAGCATCCTCTTTACAAGAAAACAGTTAAGAGAACATACAAGCTCAAGGCTCATGATGAAGAAAATGTTTGCTCTGTAGGCGATGTTGTTAAAGTAATGGAAACAAGACCTCTTTCAAAAGATAAGAGATGGCGTTTGGTTAGCATTATCAAAAAGGCGCAGTAATTATATTTATATACTGAAAGGAGTATTATAATGGTACAACAGGAAACCAGACTCAAGGTTGCCGACAATACAGGTGCCAAGGAAATCCTTTGCATTCGCGTTATGGGTGGACCAAGCAAGAGATATGCAAGAATTGGTGATGTTATTATTGCTTCAGTTAAGGAAGCAACACCAGGCGGCGTTGTAAGCAAAGGTGACGTGGTTAAGGCTGTAGTTGTTCGTACAGTTAAAGAAACTCGTCGTAAGGACGGTTCTTATATCAGATTCGATGAGAACGCTGCAGTGCTTATTCAGGATGACAAGACTCCGGTAGGAACACGTATTTTTGGACCAGTTGCTAGAGAATTAAGAAATCGTCAGTTCATGAAGATCGTTTCTTTAGCACCTGAAGTTTTATAAAGGAGGCACTTTATACATGTCAGCGTTAAAGATTAAGAAAGGCGATACAGTTAAGGTTATCGCCGGTAAAGATAAGGGTAAGCAGGGTAAAGTTCTCGAAGTTAAGGCTAAGACAAGCTCAGTAGTAGTTGAAGGCATCAATCTTATTAAGAAGCATGCTAAGCCAAGCTCAGCTAATACAACAGGCGGAATCGTAACTGTCGAAGCTCCTCTTAACATCTCTAATGTAGTACTTGTAGTTGATGGAGAACCTACTAAAGTTGGATTCAGAATTGAAGATGGTAAGAAAGTACGTTTTTCAAAGAAGACTGGTAATACAATAGACTAATTTAAGAAAGGAGATTTCTCGTGAGCAGATTAAGAGAATTATATGACAATGAAATATCAAAGCAGATGACAGAGAAATTTGGATACGCTAATCCAATGATGGTTCCAAAGCTTGATAAGATTGTTATTAATATTGGTGTTGGTGAAGCAAAAGAGAATGCTAAGGTTCTTGATAAGGTAACAGAAGAACTTGCGATCATCGCAGGTCAGAAGCCAGTTCTTACAAGAGCTAAGAAATCTATTGCTAACTTCAAGTTAAGAGAAGGTATGCCTATCGGATGTAAGGTAACACTTCGTGGCGAGAGAATGTATGAATTCCTCGACAGATTAGTTAACCTTGCTTTACCACGAGTTCGTGACTTCAGAGGTGTAAGTCCTGATTCATTTGATGGAAGAGGAAACTATGCCCTTGGTATTAAAGAGCAGCTCATTTTCCCTGAAATTGAATTCGATAAAGTAGATAAAGTCAGAGGTATGGACATTATCGTTACTACAACAGCTAAGACAGATGAAGAGGCACGTGAATTATTAAGATTATTCAACATGCCATTTAAGAAGTAATTCGGGAGGATGATATGGCTAGAACTTCTATGAAAGTTAAGCAGGCTAGAAAGCAGAAATTTTCTACAAGAGAATATACTCGCTGCAAGATTTGTGGTAGACCACATGGTTACTTAAGAAAATATGGAATCTGTAGAATTTGCTTCCGTGAGTTAGCATATAAAGGCCAGATTCCTGGTGTTAGAAAAGCGTCATGGTAATTCAGGAATAAGGAGGGTGAAATATAATGACAGATTCAATTGCAGATATGCTTACAAGAATCCGCAATGCTAACATAGCAAAGCATGACACCGTTGATATTCCTGCTTCAAGAATGAAGAATTCTATTGCGCAGATTCTTTTAGATGAAGGTTTTATCCGTTCATTTGAAATCGTTGAAAACGGTGATTTTAAAGATATTCGTATAACATTAAAATATAACAAGAACAAGAGCGAGAGAGTTATCTCAGGTCTCAAGAGAGTATCTAAGCCTGGTCTTCGTGTATACGCAGGTAAGGATAATCTTCCTAAGGTATTAGGTGGTCTTGGTGTTGCAATCATCTCTACTAATCAGGGTGTAATCACTGACAAAGAAGCTCGTAAGCTTAACGTAGGTGGAGAAGTTATTGCGTTCGTTTGGTAATTAAATCGATTAGGAGGTTAAGGCATGTCGCGTATAGGAATAAAGCCTGTTATTGTACCTGCAGGAGTTGAAGCTTCTGTAGATGCTAATAATGTTGTGACTGTAAAAGGTCCAAAAGGTACGATAGTAAAACAGATGCCAGAAGGCATGGAAATTAAAGTTGAGTCAGGTGTTATTACCGTTTCTAGACCTAACGATTTAAAGAAAATGAAATCGTTCCACGGACTTACTAGAACACTCATCAACAACATGGTTGTCGGAGTTTCAGAGGGTTACCAGAAGAAGCTTGAGATCAATGGTGTTGGTTACCGTGCACAGAAGAAAGGTTCTACACTTGTTCTTTCACTTGGTTATTCAAACCCAGTTGAGATGGAAGATCCAGAAGGCATCGAAGTAGAGGTTGAGGGTCAGAACATTCTTATCGTTAAGGGTATTGACAAGCAGAAGGTTGGCCAGTATGCAGCTGAGATTCGTGCTAAGAGAGCTCCAGAACCATACAAGGGTAAGGGTATCAAGTACGATGACGAAGTAATCAGACGCAAGGTCGGTAAGACAGGTAAGAAATAAGAAAGGAGTGCACGATAATGGTTAGTAAGAAATCAAAAAGCGAAATTCGTAAGAAAAAACATTTAAGACAACGTAATCGTTATTCAGGTACAGCTGAGAGACCTCGTCTTGCTGTATTCAGAAGTAACAACCATATGTACGCTCAGATTATCGATGACACAGTTGGTAAGACACTTGTATCTGCAAGTACAATGGACAAGGAAGTTAAGGCTGCTATCTCAAAGACAAATGATATTGAGGCTGCTAAGACTGTAGGTACATTTATTGGACAAAGAGCTCTTGCAAATGGAATCGACACAGTTGTATTCGACAGAGGTGGTTTCCTTTACACAGGTAAGGTTGCAGCTCTCGCAGACGCAGCTCGTGAAGCTGGACTAAAATTCTAAGTGGAAGGAGAATACAATGAAAGAAAAATTTGATGCAAGTCAAGTAGAATTTAATGATCGTGTTGTTGCTATTAAGAGAGTAACAAAGGTTGTTAAGGGTGGACGTAACATGCGTTTCTCAGCTCTTGTTGTTGTAGGTGATGGTAACGGTCACGTAGGCGCAGGTGTTGGAAAGTCAGCAGAAATCCCTGAAGCAATCCGTAAAGGTAAGGAAGCTGCAATTAAGAACTTAGTTACAGTTCCTTTAGATGAAAATGGTTCAATTCCACATGATTTTATTGGTAAATTCTGTGGTGCCAATGTTCTTCTTAAGAGAGCTCCAGAAGGTACCGGTATCATCGCTGGTGGTCCTGCTCGTGCTACTCTTGAGCTTGCTGGTATTAGAAACATTCGTACTAAGTCTCTTGGATCAAACAACAAGCAGAATGTTGTTTTAGCTGTTCTTGATGGTTTAGCTGCTCTTAAGACACCTGAAGAAATTGCAAAAAATCGTGATAAGTCAGTAGAAGAGATTTTAAGATAATTGGAGGCAGGACAGATGGCAGATAAGAAATTAAAGATTACTTTAGTAAAATCTCCAATAGGTGCAGTTCCTAAGCATAGAAAGACTGTAGAAGCTATGGGACTTAATAAAGTAAATAAGACTGTTGAGCTTCCGGATAATGCATCCACAAGAGGCCAGATTCAGCAGATCGGCTACATGCTCAAAGTAGAAGAGAACTAATATCATTAAAGAAGGAGGTTAGTCATGGATTTATCAAACCTTAAGCCAAATGAAGGTGCTGTATCTGAGCGTTCAAGAGTTGGTCGTGGCCATGCATCAGGTAATGGTAAGACAGCCGGCAGAGGACACAAGGGACAGAAGGCTCGTTCAGGCGGTTCTACAAGACTTGGATTCGAAGGCGGTCAGATGCCTTTATACAGAAGAATTCCAAAGAGAGGTTTCAAGAACTACAACTATAAGGAAATTATCGGAATCAATGTATCTAAGTTAGATGTATTTGAAAACGGTACAGAAGTTACAGTTGAAACACTTATTGAAGCCGGAATTGTTAAGAATCCTCGTGATGGTGTTAAGATTCTTGGTGACGGTGAACTCACAAAGAAGCTTACAGTAAAGGTTAATGCATTCAGCAAATCTGCAGAGGAAAAAATTACTGCAGCAGGTGGTACTTGCGAGGTGATTTAATGTTACGTACACTAGGCAGAGGTTTTACAAATGCTGAAGTGAGAAAACGTATCTTTTATACATTAGGCATCCTAGTAATCGTAAGATTAGGGTGCCTAATACCCATACCAGGGGTAGATACTTCCTATTTCGGAAATATGCTTAATTCCCTTGGTGGTGGAAGCTTAAATTACCTTAATATGTTTACAGGTGGATCGTTTTCACAGCTATCACTTTTTGCATTAGGAATAACTCCGTACATTACATCCTCAATTATTATTCAGCTTCTTACTATAGCTTTTCCTAAACTGGAAGAGATGCAGCGAGAAGGTGAGGATGGACGTAAAAGAATACAGAAGATTACAAAGGTACTTTCATTAATACTTGCCGTAGTTGAGGCGGTTGCAATGGGAGTTGGATTTGGTAAAAGAGGACTCATTTTAAACTCTGATACAATGTCATATCCTACATATTTCCTTTCTATTTTACTTGTTATTCTTGCAATGATAGCAGGCGCAACTGCTCTTATGTGGCTCGGTGACAGAATTGCGGAACACGGTATCGGTAATGGTATCTCAATGATTCTTTTATTTAATATCATTGCTGGTTTACCGGCCGACTTTATTGGTTTACATTCAAAGTTCATAGCTGATAAGGGAGTTCCGCAGAACATCATTAATACTGCAATAATAGCAGCTGTGGTTGTTGTATTGATTCTTTTTGCATGTGTTATTCAGGACACAGAAAGAAGGATACCTGTTTCTTATTCCCAGAAAATGGTAGGAAGAAGAACATTTGGTGACAGAACAACCCATATACCATTAAAAGTAAATACTGCAGGCGTTATGCCGGTAATATTTGCTTCATCTATAATGCAGTTTCCTGTGATTATAGTCAGAATCTTTGTAAGTGATACTCCTGAATGGATGAATTATCTTGTAATGACTAACTGGCTTAATCCGTCAGATTGGAAATATACAATCGGACTTGCTGGATATATCGCGTTAATATTTGTATTTGCTTACTTCTATACTAATATTACATTTAATCCACTTGAGATTGCTGACAACCTCAGAAGATCAAGCGGTGTTATACCGGGAGTTCTTCCTGGTACACCGACAAGTGATTTCCTTGCTAGTGTGGTGAAATCAACAGTATTTATCGGTGCGATAGGATTGAGTATCATCTCTGTAATACCTATTGCATTTTCTGGTATATTCGGTGCTTCCGTTTCGTTCGGTGGAACATCAATGATCATCATTGTTAGTGTTACACTTGAAACATTAAATCAGATGGAAGCTATGATGAGAAAGAAACACTACAAGGGTTTCTTAAAGGAGGAATCATAAATGAAGATTGTTATGTTGGGCGCTCCTGGTGCAGGAAAGGGAACACAGGCAAAGAGAATTGCGGCTAAGTTCTCAATCCCACACATCTCAACAGGAGATATTTTCAGAGCAAATATTAAGAATAATACACCACTTGGTGCAAAAGCTAAGTCTTACATGGACAAGGGTGAATTAGTTCCTGATGAACTTGTTATCGAGTTAATTATGGACAGATTTGCTCAGGATGACTGCGTTAACGGTTATGTACTTGATGGTTTCCCAAGAACAATTCCTCAGGCAGAAGAACTTGATAAGGCATTAAAGAGCGTTAACGATAACCTCGATTACGCAATTGATGTTGAAGTTCCTGATGATAACATTATCAACAGAATGTCAGGAAGAAGAGCTTGCGTTAACTGCGGAGCTACATATCATATAGTACATAATCCTCCAAAGGTGGAAAATGAATGTGATACATGTAACGGCGAATTAATCTTAAGAGATGATGACAAACCAGAGACTGTAAAGAACAGACTTGATGTTTATCATACTCAGACAGAGCCTTTACTTAAGTATTACACTGAAAAAGGAATTTTATATACAGTAGACGGAACTCAGGATATGGATACTGTATTTGATTCAATCTGTAAAATTGTTGGAAATGAATAATGAATAAAAGTTTCAACGAATTACCCGGTTGTTTTGCTTATTCGCTTGCAGGACATGATAAAGGTGAAACCTACATTATTATAGAATGTAATGATGAATATGCTTTTCTTGCAAATGGTAAAAACAGAACAATTAACAATCCTAAGAAAAAGAAGTTAAAACATTTGCAAATTAATAAACATAAGAATGAACTTATACTTGAGCAAATGTATGGTCTTGATGGAGATATAAAGGGTCATCTTAATGATGAGGTAATAAGAATGGCCCTTTGTAAATACTCCAAAGATAAGGAGGACGCCTAATGGCAAAAACAGATTCAATTGAATTAGAGGGGACAGTACTTGAGAAGCTCCCTAACGCAATGTTTCGAGTTGAACTAGAAAATGGTCACGAAATTCTTGCTCACATAAGCGGAAAACTTAGAATGAACTACATTCGTATTCTTCCTGGTGACAAGGTGACATTGGAAATGTCCCCGTATGATTTGACCAAGGGAAGAATTATTTGGCGAGACAAATAAGTACTTGTCAATGGAAGTTCATTTATGATACACTACTAAACGGACTTGTCTGAAAGGAGGATTTTGCAGTGAAGGTAAGATCATCAGTTAAACCTATTTGTGAAAAATGCAAAGTCATTAAAAGAAAGGGTGTTATCAGAGTAATCTGTGAAAACCCAAAGCACAAACAGAGACAGGGATAATTCTCACTATATTTTAAGAATTATTTCTAGTTCGTATTGGCAGTCAAACCGTCATTATTATTTGTCTGTCAAACAAAATCATTTAGCGGCTGAGCGAAACTCGTATTTATATGAGTAATAGCTATCTTATAAATTATTTTAGTTATAGAGGATATATACACATTTCAGGCGTCCCCAGGACGAGCTATATATTTTCGTAACTATTGTTTTTATGTTATTAAATTTTAAATGGAGGAAATAAATACATGGCTCGTATTTCAGGTGTAGATTTACCTAGAGAAAAACGTATTGAAATCGGTCTTACATATATTTATGGTATCGGTAGAGCAAGAGCAACAAAGATCTTAGCAGAAACAGGTGTTGATCCAAGTACACGTGTTAAAGATCTCACAGATGAAGAGGTAAACCGCATCCGTGATTACGTTGAATCTGACTCAGAGAATTTAATTGAAGGTGATCTTCGTAGAGAGATCGCTATGAATATCAAGAGATTAAGAGAAATTGGCTGCTATAGAGGAATCCGTCATAGAAAGGGCCTTCCTGTTAGAGGACAGAAGACAAAGACTAACGCAAGAACTTGTAAGGGTCCTAAGAAGACAGTAGCGAACAAGAAGAAATAATAAAATATAGGAGATGTAATAATGGCACCAAGAAATACAAAAAAAGTGACCAAAAAGCATGTTAAGAAGAATATAGAAAGAGGACAGGCACATATTCAGTCATCTTTCAATAATACAATTGTAACAATTACAGATACACAGGGTAATGCACTTTCATGGGCAAGCGCTGGTGGTTTAGGTTTCAGAGGTTCTAAGAAGTCAACACCTTATGCTGCTCAGACAGCTGCAGAAACAGCTACAAAAGCTGCACTTATTCATGGATTAAAGTACGTAGATGTTATGGTTAAGGGTCCTGGTTCAGGTAGAGAAGCAGCTATCCGTGCTCTTCAGACAGCAGGCCTTACAGTAACAAGCATCAAGGACGTTACACCAGTTCCACATAACGGATGTCGTCCACCAAAGCGTAGAAGAGTTTAATGAAGGGAGAAGTGTAGTACAATGGCAGTAAATAGAGTTCCAGTAATAAAAAGATGTAGATCTCTTGACATGGATCCTTCATATTTAGGTCTTGACAAGAAATCTAAGAGAAAAGCTCTTAATGCAGGTAGAAAGTTAAGCGATTACGGCTTACAGTTAAGAGAAAAGCAGAAAGCAAAGTTCATTTACGGTGTTCTTGAGAAACCTTTCCGTAATTACTATAAGAAGGCTGAAAGAATGAAGGGTATGACAGGTGAGAACCTTATGACTATCCTTGAGAGCAGACTTGATAACGTAATCTTCAGATTAGGTTTTGCTAGAACAAGAAGAGAAGCTAGACAGATCGTTGATCATAAGCATGTTCTTGTAAACGGTAAGTGCATTAACATTCCTTCATACTTAATTGAAGCTGGTGATACAATTTCAATTAAAGAGGATAAGAGAACTTCAGCTCAGTATAAGGCTATTTCTGAAGTAGCAGGCGGAAGATTAGTTCCAGAATGGCTTGAATCAAACAAAGAGACATTTACAGGTAAGGTTCTTTCATTACCTACAAGAGAAGCAATCGATGTTCCTGTAGATGAGATGCTTATTGTCGAATTATATTCTAAATAATTAGTTGTTAATTGATTTTCGTAAGGAGGAACAAATCAGATGGTGAACACAGACTTCAGTTTTAAGGTTCCAAAGATCGAGAAAGTTAGTGAGTCTACAGATAAGAAAACAGCAACATTTGTTGTTGAACCACTTGAGCGTGGTTTTGGACTTACATTAGGAAGTTCACTTAGAAGAATAATGCTTTCTTCTTTGTCTGGTACAGCTGTTACAGGCATCAAGATTGAAGGAGTTCTTCATGAATTCAGCTCAATTCCTGGCGTACATGAAGATGTATCAGAGATAATCATGAATATTAAACAACTTGTTATAAAGAATGTAGCTCAGATTAATGAGCCTACAACTGCTCGCATTGAATTTGAGGGAGAAGGCGTAGTTCGCGCTTCAGATATTCAGATTGGACCGGATTATGAAATCGTTAATCCAGACCTCGTTATCGCCCATCTCAATACACCGGACAGTAAGTTATATATGGATCTTGCTATCAACAACGGTCGTGGATATATCAGCGCTGATAAGAATAAGTCAGACGACCAGCCAGTTGGAGTTATTTCAATAGATTCTATTTACACTCCGATTGAAAGAGTTAACATGGCAGTAACAAATACTCGTGTAGGTCACGATACTGACCTTGATAAATTAACTCTCGATATAACTACTAACGGTTCTATCACACCTGAAGATGCACTTAGCCTTGCTGCTAAGACATTAAGAGATCAGTTAAATGTATTTATCGATCTCTCAGATGCGGTTGAGATTATTGAAGATGTAGTTGTTGAAGAAACACCTGATACATCAGAAATCCTCTCAATGAAGATTGAAGACATGGAACTTAGTGTTCGTTCATTCAATTGCTTAAAGCGTGCAGGTATCAATACTGTTGAAGATTTATGTAATAAGACTGAATCAGAAATGATGAAAATCAGAAACCTTGGTAACAAGTCACTTGTTGAAGTACATGAAAGACTTGAAGCTATGGGTCTCAGTCTCAGAAAAGATAGTGAATAATATTAATAACGGCGTACAATAAGACCATATGTGCATGTGCGCAACCGTTATGATTGGAGGAATAATGGCTAAATATAGAAAGCTTGGCAAGGATTCTGCAGCTCGTAAGGCTCTTATCAGAAATCAGGTAACAGCTTTAATTCAGAACGACAAGATCGTAACAACTCTTGCAAGAGCTAAGGAAGTTCAGAAGCAGGTTGAGAAGCTTATCGCACTCGCAGTTCGTGAAGCTGACAACTTTGAAACAGTTACAGTTTCAGCTAAGGTTGCAAAGAAAGATGCAAACGGCAAGAGACTTAAGGAAGTTGTTGACGGTAAGACAGTTTACTTATACGACACTGTAGAGAAGGAAGTTAAGAGAGACTCAGCTACAAAGCTTGCTGCAAGAAAGCAGATGAACAAGGTACTTTATGTTGTTACTGACGTTCCTAAGGAAGCAGCTGGTAAGAAGCGTAATACAAAGCGTGTTGATTTAACAAACAAGCTCTTCGATGATATCGCACCAAGATACAAGGAGAGAAATGGTGGTTATACACGTATTATCAAGGTTGGTCCACGTCGTGGTGACGGCGCAATGGAAGTTATCCTTGAGTTAGTTTAATCTCTATATTCAGAAAGGGATGTGATCATTATGGTCACATCTCTTTTTTTTGTTTTAGAATATAAATTCATCCATTTTATGCTATACTACGATAAGTATTATAAAAAAGGATTATTGCAATGAATAATATCGTAAATACAGAAAATATAAAATATGAATATGCAAAGCATGACAACGAAGGAAATGTCGTTGATACCGTTCATGCACTGGATGGTGTATCAATAAATGTTGAAGCAGGATCATTTATTGCGGTTTTAGGCGGTAACGGATCCGGTAAATCTACATTTGCAAAGCATTTAAATGCACTTCTTGTACCAAGTGAGGGTACTGTGTACATCGATAAAATGAATACTACAGATGATTCACTTAAGTTTGATATAAGAAAAACTGCTGGTATGGTATTCCAGAATCCTGATAACCAGATTGTGGCCTCTGTAGTAGATGAAGAAGTAGGTTTTGGACCGGAAAATATTGGTGTTCCTACTGAAGACATCTGGGTAAGGGTTGAGAAGGCATTAAAAGATGTAGGTATGTATGCATACAAGGACAGCTCACCTAACAGACTTTCAGGCGGTCAGAAGCAGAGAGTGGCTATTGCAGGTGTACTTGCCATGGAGCCTAAATGTATCATTCTGGATGAGCCTACAGCCATGTTAGACCCTAAGGGCAGAAAAGATGTATTGAGAATCTTGCATGAGCTCAACAGAGAAAAGGGCGTTACAATTATTTTAATCACACATTATATGGAAGAAGTAACTGATGTTGATTATGTATTTGTAATGGAAAAGGGAAAGGTAGTCCTGGAAGGTGAACCAAGATCTGTTTTCTCAAACATTGATACATTAAAGAAGCTTAGACTGGATGTGCCTGTGGCTGCCAATCTTGCCCACAAGCTTAAGGATGAAGGCGTTAATTTAGAGGGTGACATTATTGATGACCATGAATTAATTGCTGCAATTGAGAAGCTGATACGATAATTAATCAATGAAACGACAATCAATAAAAAGAGTTCATTGTTGTGATGTTTAATATAATAAAAAAATGGTGATGTATTACCTAAGGTGAAACAAACTGCAACATGGTGATGCAATAACTAAAACTAAGAAATAGTAATGTATTAAGCAAGATACTAAGAGCTAAGATAAATCAAAATATGACAGTAAATAACGCGTAATGCGATGCGATATATAGGTATGTTATGGAATTAAGAGTTGAAAATTTGTGTTATGACTACAATAAAGGCACAAGTTTTGAAAAAAGAGCGTTAAATAATATAAATCTGAGCATAAAAGAAAATGAATTTATAGGACTTATAGGTCATACAGGTTCCGGAAAGTCTACACTTATACAGACATTTAACGGTTTACTTGCTCCTACAGAGGGGAAAGTTACCTGGAACGGCAAGGACATTTACGAAAAGGGATTTAACAGAAGAGAGTTCCGTTCTCATGTTGGAATTGTTTTTCAGTACCCGGAATATCAGTTATTTGAAACAACTGTATTAAAGGATGTCTGCTTCGGACCAAAGAACCTTGGAATCTCAGAGGAAGAATCTAAAAGAAAAGCAGAAGAGGCCTTAAGGCTCGTAGGACTTGATGAAAAATACTGGCAGCATTCTCCATTTGAATTATCAGGTGGTCAGAAGAGAAGAGCTGCTATTGCAGGCGTGCTTGCAATGGAGCCGGAGATACTTATTCTTGATGAGCCTACAGCAGGCCTGGATCCTAAGGGCAGAGATGAGATTTTAGGTGTTATAAAGAAGCTCAATGAGGAAAAGGAAACAACAATAATCCTTGTTTCTCACAGTATGGATGATGTTGCTGAATATGTTGACCGAATCATAGTAATAAATGACGGCGATATAATGTATGACGACACGCCTGTAAATATTTTCCAGATGGTAGACGAATTGGAAGCCATTGACTTGGCTGCTCCACAGATTACATATATTCTTCGTGATCTTAATAGAATGGGATTAAATGTGGGCACAGGAATTATTAGAATAGATGATGCGGTGCAGACAATAAAAAAGGCATTGTCAGAATATAAAAATAATATGAAAGGATAAAGACAGGTTCTTTACCGGTTATATAACATGATTTTAAAAGAGGATTTTTTACCTTCATTCAGAGATTCTGACCGCAACGGTTTAGTAAGCTTAAAGGGTTATTTAAACTGCTTTCTCGATGCAAGCACAATTTTGATGAACAGTGTACACAGAAGTAATGATGAATTATTTGATGAATTCGGTGTGAATTGCATCTATACAAAGTATGTTGTTCACATTTTCAAGGAAGCGGACAGAAGAACTAATATTCAGTCAGAAACATGGCTTGAGGAGCCGAAATCACAAATACTTACATACTTCTCTACTGATTTTTCAAGAAACGGTGAAGTTGTGGCTTCTGCAAGAGCTGAGGCGTGTGCATTTGACAGAAAAAGACTGAAAATAGACAAGCTTGAGAGAATAGGTATTCCGGATGGATTTATGGAAGCACGAAAGGCCATGTCAGGTTCTGTAAGCAAGTTCAGGGCTTTGGAGCAGGATGAGGAGCTTTATGTTTATTCTCACAAGGTAAGATATACAGATCTTGATAGCAATGAGCATATGACAAATTTAAGATATGTGGATCTTGTCATAGATACATTTGACAGTGAGTTCTATATGAATAATATGATAACTGATTTTGAAATTCATTTTATGAATCAGTGCTTTGAAGGTGAAGAAATTAAGATTTATAAGAAACAGTCACCTGAAGAAAATGATGTATATTTTATCACTGTATATAAGGAAAATGGCGAAGTTGCAGTTAAAACAAAAATAAAAATTAGCAATAGGTAATTATTTTTTAAAAAGGGGTTTACAAAATAATACTTACATGTTATCTTAAGAATGTAGTTAGCACCCCCTAACTACATGTGCTCTTACTAAGTTTATTTCTTAATAACTGTATAAACAAACATTTTATAAAAACACAAAAGCCTACTTAATTTAAAAAAGGGACGGTTCATCCAGACCGTCCTTTTCTTAAAAAACTACAGTTAGCATAAGCTAACAAAAACCCGATAATTAATAATAACAATAAAAATTTAGAAAATAAAAACAGAACGTTTTAAAAACAAAAATGCATTTACGCAAAGTATTAATTAAACTCATACAACAGAATTTATTTAAAGAAACAACAGAATAATCTTATTGGAACCAAAAACAATAAGATTATAAGAAACAACAAAACAATAATTTTTACGGTTAATTTAAACAAAGACTGCACAGAAAGAGCCAGACAGTAAAAGATTGATTGAAAAGAAATTATAAAACTACACAGTATTAATAATATTTAAGGAAAGGACAGCAAATGATATCTAAAAATGCGAAACTTATATCTCTTGTAAAAAACTCTCAGTGCCTTGAAAGATATATTATTGAATATTGTGCGCCAACCCTTGCGGGAATTAAGACAGGAGGGATGTTCAGAATTAAATTTTCATCTGATGTTGAAATGTATACAGAAATTCGAAAAACGAGAAACATTTTAAGATCAAAGAATATGTCTTTAATGCTTCTTCAGAACGATGGTCCTAATGCTCTCATATATGTATTCAGAGAGGACAAATTAGAAGAAGATTTAAAGGATCCTGACATTGATTGCCTTCTCGGTGACTTAGGTTATTCAAAGGGCAATTTAAAAATGGTTTTAAGACAACTGAAAGAGAGAATGGCTGTAAGCACAGACTTTCCTCACGAAATAGGTGCTTTTTTAGGGTATCCTCCCAAAGATGTAATAGGATTTGTAGAAAACAGAGGCAGTAACTGTCTATGTTCCGGATGGTGGAAGGTGTACCACGATGCGGACACTGCCAAAACTATGTTTAAGAAATTTGATAAATGCAGAGAAGTATATAAAAAGCTATATCTGACGGGAAGAACTATGCTTCAGATGACAGTTGTTGCATAAAAACCAGATGATGTTAATAGAAAACTACACAAACAAATTATGATGAATTTATTTGGAGGTTTATATGAGTAAAATTGCGGTAGTATATTGGAGCGGTACAGGTAATACGGAAAGAATGGCAGATCAGATAGCTGAATCTGCAAGAAAAACAGGAAAAGAAGTTGACGTATTTACATCAGCTGACTTTACAGCTGACATGACTGACAACTATGATGCTATTGCATTCGGATGTCCTTCAATGGGAGATGAAGTTCTCGAGGAAACAGAATTTGAGCCAATGTTCAATGAATGCAAGAACAAGCTTTCAGGAAAGAAGATTGCTTTATTCGGTTCATACGGATGGGGCAGCGGAGAATGGATGGACATCTGGACAGACGAATGTAAGGAATTAGGAGCAATTCTTGTTCATGACAGCGTTATCGTAAATTATGAACCTTCAGATGCAGAAGAAGGATGTATTTCCCTTGGCGCTGCCTTAGCAGGTCAAGTAAATTAAAATGATAGAGACTGTATTAAAAATAGATGGTATGTCATGCGGAATGTGTGAATCGCACATTAATGACGTCATAAGAAATCAATTTAAAGTAAAAAAGGTTAAATCCTCCCATAGAAAGGGACAAACCATTATTATTTCGGAAGAAAAGTTAGATCATTCCGAATTGAAGAATGCAATATCCAATACAGGTTACACTGTTTTGGATATTACAGAGAACTAAACACTACAAAACTGAAAATATTAGTAAAAATAAAAACCCATAACTCAAAACAAAGGCGGAAATGTATATTATTACATTTTCGCCTTTGTTTTTTCTCAATTAAAAAAGCCCACCTTTCGGCGGGCTAAAATTTATGCTGATTACAAAAGCTTCGTCTTCCTAAACAGTATAATAAGGAATACTACAACGGCAACGCAGAGACCGATGATAAATGGATATCCATTTTCAAGTCCCGGCATATTTACGAAGTTCATACCAAACCATCCTGTAATAAGGTTAAGTGGCATGAAGATTGCAGACACGACAGTAAGCACTCCCATGTTGGAGCTCTGTTTTTTATCAATTTCAGACTGGTAAGCATCTCGTACGAGCTGTGCGTAGTTAATAATATGAGATGTCTTACTCATGAGTCTGTCCGCTCTGTCAGGAATTGTACCGAGGTATTTTACCTGATCATGAGGGAAGAAGTAGTTCTCATTCTCTTCAAGCTCTTTACCCATATCCATTACTTCATCATAATATGTACGGAGTGTTAAAAGCTCTCTACGAATAGGCATGAGCTGTTCCTGGAAGTCTTCGATATTGCCTTCAGCAAGATCTTCTTCCATCTGCATAAGCTTTCGTTCATATCTTGTAAGGACCTGCTGATCTCTTCTCATAAACTGAGTGAGGAAGAAACAGAGGAAACGCTCCTTAGTCATATCTGAAAGATTTTTTCTCTTTTTAATTCTCTGAATAAGTCGGTATGAGAAATTAGTATCATCTATGATAACGACATTTTCACCGTTTACAAAGAAAATAATTTTATAGCGGGGACCAAGTACATCGGAGAGTTTTGGGATATATAAAGATCCGTATAAACATTCCTGCTGAGACTCGATTCTTGTAAAGCCGACCTCTGAGAGGCGGATCTCACCTTCATATTCCATGTCGGCAAGATGCATATATTCTTCATAGTGTTCTGTATCTGTCAAAAAGACATTGCCGCTTGTGTATTGATCAAGTTCGAATTCTTCTATCTCTTTGAGATTTTCACTAAGTGTAAATATCATTCGAATTACCTTGGTATATAAAATATAGAACAATGCAAATGTCTCATTTCTAAATGAAACAGATGCATTGTAGAAAGTTATATACATTACCTTTCCTTATTTTATTTATTATACATATGTCATGTATATTTATTCATATACTGAGTGTATGTATAATCTAAGGTTGTACCCCAACCCGTTTGCATATTAATAATAAATATACTATGCAACGGAAAATGGTTCAAGTTTTATAACGGCATTTTAAATATTTTACATGAATTTAACCTGGAATATCTGACTCAGTAATCAAATTTTCTTAAATCTATATTTTGACCACATTATCATATTATTATATAATGAAAATTACTGTTTTTTAAAAATACAAAATAAATCAGAATGTAAAATTTTATATAAGTGATAAAGCTTGATTTTTATGGAGACCGATAAATGTTTAAAGATGTAACTTTGGGACAATATTACCCCGTTGATTCACCTATACACAGGCTTGATCCGAGAGTAAAGCTGCTGGCATTGGTAATCTATTTAGCATCGCTTTTTATCTGTGATACCTTTATTATATTCGTACCGGCAACAATATTCCTGATAATGTGTGGTGTTTTATCAAAGGTTCCTTTTGGAATCATTTTAAAAAGTATAAAACCAATTTTGCCATTAATCATAATTAGTGCGGCATTTAACATTTTCATGACACCGGGCAGCGTGCTCTGCGGATGGTGGATATTCAATATTACTGACAGAGGTATATATGTTGCGGCGTTTATGGCCTGCAGACTGGTATACCTTATTGCAGGTTCAGCATTTCTTACTTTAACAACATCACCTAATTCCATAACAGATGGCCTGGAAAGTGGTCTTGGATTTTTAAAGTACATTAAGGTGCCTGTACATGAAATTGCCATGATGATGTCAATCGCATTGAGATTCATCCCTATTTTATCTGATGAAATGCAGAAGATAAGAAAAGCACAGATGGCAAGAGGTGCAGACTTCGAATCAGGTAACCTCATTAAGAGAGCGAAGGCTCTTATTCCACTTCTTGTGCCTTTATTTGTTTCAGCATTTATGAGAGCAAATGAATTGTCACTTGCAATGGATGCCAGATGTTACAGAGGTGCTGAGGGAAGAACGAAAATGAAGCCTTTAAAGCATAAGGCAGCGGATTATGTGAGTTATGTGATACTTCTTACATATCTGGCGATTGTAATTTTACTTAGAATATTTTTACCTATCTGGTAATTACAGATACAATATACACGGAGAGAATAAACATTCTCTCCGTTTTTAGTTTGCGCGCCATGGGCGCGCTCTAACGGGTGAAAGTCCCGAACACGC
>UQXZ01000002.1 GCA_900545225.1 uncultured Eubacteriales bacterium | reverse complement strand
TTGCCATCTTGTCTACTTCGGATTGCTCCGTAATATTTTTACCACGGACAACAGCCTTGACAGCGGCTTCCACGGCGGCGAAGTCCTTGTAGTTATCCTTGTTCAGGGCATTTGCTTTGGCAATGGCTGCATCTACCTTTGTGTAATCGGCATCCTTGTATTGCAGGGCAGCAATGGCATCTTCAATAGCCTTCGCCATTGCATCCACTTCGCTCTGTTCAGTGATATTCTTGTCACGGACAACAGCCTTGACAGCAGCTTCCACGGCAGTGAAGTCCTCGTACTCGTCCTTGTTCATGCCATTTGCCTTGGCAATGGCTTCGTCGACCTTAGTGTAGTCGGCAGGTAAATAAGTCATTGCAACCATCTGCGTATGCGTTGCCGCATCGGCGGTGATTGTTATATTGCCGGTGTATGCTTTGCAGTTATCGGCTGTTACTTCAACAGGGTAAGTTCCTGCTTCCAAACTGACAGGGCCGGTAACCTCCTGACCATTCACTTTAACAACAACATTGGTCAGACCATCCGGCGTTACAACGAAAGAAACCGGATAAACAACCTTTGTGATAAAATGAACATTCTTATAAAGTGCAAAATATTGGGTTCCGCTGGAAAGCAGGTCGATTTCTGTTCCTTCCGAGTCTACGGCTTTTGCATAGTTCAGATGATAGCCATCGGCAATCACAGGCACACTTTCATCGGAAATTGCAGGGATATTGATACTACTCGTATTCTTTGCATCAACCTCTGCTTCTTCTACGGTAAAAGTACCGTTACCGCCCATCGGGAATTTACCTTCGGTTGTTACTTTGGCGCCTCCTTTGATCAGAATATTACCTTTTGCCCATATGGCGCTATCTGCAGTAGAGATGCATTTTACCTCGCCTCCGTTAACCGTCAGCTTGTCTCCGGCATACAGACCGGGATAATAGCTTGTTGCTTTGACGTTGGATGCAATAAGCTCTATATTGCCACCGGTTCCTTCATTATCTTTCCTGATAAATGCTCCGTTACAATTATCATAAGTTGCCATAAGCCTAACATCAGAGCCGTTTGTAATCTTCAACCCATAGGCGTCGATTCCGGCGTACCTACCTGTATAATCCACGGTTGCATCGTCAATCTCAACAATTCCGTCGCCTGAGATACCCAATCCGCCTTTAGAGTATATTTCAACCGTTGCTTCATCGGAAATCTTAAAGTCATCACCTACGTAAATTCCATCATAAGTATCTCCCTGAACATTGATTGTCAATGTTCCGTCACCGATGATTTCTACAGCATTATCGGAGTGTATTCCCGCTCCTCCGCCGATATCGGTTCGGGTAATACTATTTGTCCCAGTCAACCGTATCTTCAACGTACTGGGGATACTCGTTTTAATACCGTAGTTTGACATGGGGTCGCTGTCAATTGTAGCATTGTTCAAGGACAAGGTGTGAGTGGTCGGGTCATAGCTTACTGTTCCGCTGGAAAGATTATCCTTATTCTCAGACGTGACCTGTACGCCGTCTACCCAGATGTCGTAGACCGTGGGTTCCGCTGCCAGTGCTGTGACAGGCAGGAGTCCAGCTACCATTACAATGCTGAGTGGGATTGCAAATAGTTTTTTCTTCATAACGGTTCCTCCATTTTTTAATTGCCCGCTATTTGCTTCCTCCGACAGCGGACACTCCAGAGAAAGCAGAAGGTTTAACCGGAAAAGATTGATTTGCCGGTCGTGGTTAGGACTTCAATATCAAACCACCATCCTTCCGACAAGCGCAAAAAGCCGAAGCCAAGGCATAATGCGCCCTGTCTCCGGCAACTGGTTCGTTATAAATTGTATGAAATAAGACTTGACACGCTGAAAAAGCGGCGCTATGCTCCTGCCGATCCGAGCCAACAATAATTGTTGTATTTCCGTTTGCCATAGTCAAGTCCTCCTTCCATAATTTCTAAGGCAAAAGGATATAAATTCCCCTACCCCATAGATATACAGAGAAATTTTAGCAGATTTTCCCCAAAATCTCAAGTGGTTTTCAGAATATTGCTCTCAAACTTTTTCTCAAAGCATTGCCTTCTTCCATTACTCACGGAACTTTATGACTTCTTGAATAGTACCCGAAAAGGAAAAGCCGCCGTCTGTGACAGCGACTTTTCTCTTTAACGGGTAAACCGTATCAGCAGTTCATTTATAGCATCCTCTGCTTGCAGCTCCTTTCGCATTTCCTGCAAAGCTCGTTATATTTCTTCCTGCCACGCTCATCAAGAAAGAACGCCCATTCTCTCTTGAGGTATTTCGGCATACGGGGCATAGCGGGCACCTCCTTTTCGCTGCCGAATTGCCGATTTGCTCCCGAAACGCAGAAACGCCCAAAACCGTTTCCCGCTGTATGGTTTCGGGGCGATTTTGGGCGTTTTCTTTCGATATGAGCGGCTTTGTTTTAGCGGCGGTATCCTTACCGTCCGTCATTCAAACGCCGCTGTTTGTCGCTTCCGGGTAACAAAAAAGCGCCGTATTGCTACGACGCTTTTGTCTTGCTCGGAAGCTGGAGCAAGGGAACGCTATTCAATTATCTGTTGTACTTTTTCTTCCTGCTTACAACCGTTGTACCAATGGCAGCACCGCCGCTGATAAACAGCAGAGCAATCCACAACAAAAGATTGGAGTTATCTCCCGTCTGCGGAGACTTGTCGGCGCTGGGTTTGACAGTGCCGCCGGGCAGCTTTGCCGTCACGGTGTCTGCCTTGGCAATCTCCTTAGTTCCGTCCTTGTCGGAGAAATACTTCTTGCAGCCGTCGCAGTACCAATACGCAATGTTGCCTTCTTCGGCAGCGGTGGCGGCCTTTGCGTCAATGTGTTTCAGGTCGGTGTGGTTGTTCGGGTCAAGGTTGCCGTAACTGTCTCCACAAATCTCACATATGGCCTTATCCTTGCAGGTCGCTTTGCCGCCGGAGTGCTCCGCGTAGCCGTTCTTTCCCGCGTTATCCGTCACATCGCAGCTTTCATTGGCACACTCATGCCAGTGATGCGTTGCATCGGACGTCCACTCGGACTTCCATCTGTGGCCCGTGGCTGGAATCGGCTCTATTTTTGTTGCGCCGCACTTGGTGCAGCTATATGTCTCTTCGCCCGCTTTTGTGCAGGTAGGCGCTGTTGTTATCGTACCGTTGTCCCAAGTATGAGGGCCTACGTCATCCTTTTTATCGCAACGGGAACACTGCTTCCAGTGCTCGTTATCATCATGTGTCCAACTGGTGGTAAAATCATGTCCCAGAACATCGCCATATTCCGCACCGCAAACTGCGCATTTTGCTTTTTCGGTGCAGGTGGCCGTGCCGCCGGAGCAGTTTTGTGTTTCCACGACATTGCAGGTGCAGCGGCGGCTGTGTTTGCCGTTGCCGTTCGATGTCCAGTTCCCATTGTGGGTATGTTCATCGCCCTGTCCCTTGAACACGGGCAGGGTCTTGCCAGCTGCGGCCAGATATTTGCATTCGTCTGCCCACGGGTCAGCATTGTTGTCGCGTTGGCCAGCCTTAAGCTCCTCCAGCACGTCACCGTTGGCAAATTCCGCGGCGGTTTTGGCGGTTCCATTGAGATCTGTGTCCGTGTCGCTCAGATAGTAGCAGTTGGTGGGTCTGCTATCATTATAGGCGGAGACTGCGATTTTACTAACATATCCGCTACCAGTGATTTCGCCGACATTATAGCAGTTGGAAATCTTTCCGTTCATATAAAATCCGCAGATACCTCCGGCGTCGCCACTGCCGTTGTCGCTTCTGCCGGTGATTTTTCCGATGTTATAGCAATCGCGGATTATTAGCGTACGACTATTATAGTCGACCAATCCGACAATTCCACCGACTCTGGCATCTATGCCTGTGCAGGAGACCGTGCAGAGGCTGGCGCAGTTTTCGATGGTTTCGTCCATAGCGTAGCCCGCAATGCCGCCACACCACCCCTGGTTAGCAGTACATGACACCGAGCCTGCCACCGTCAGTTTCCGGATGGTGCCGTCTTTTACGCAACCGAACAGACCGGCGCGACCGGGCTGGACATTGACGGTTACACTCAGATTCTTGACGGTGTGTCCCTGCCCGTCAAAGGTACCGGTATAGGCACTGTCTCTGTCCGGACCGATGGGCGTCCACGGTTCGTTATTCAAATCAATGTCCGCAGTCAGCACAGCATACGCGCCACGGTTCTGCGTCTGGCCGTTGGAGCCATTGACAATATCCCGGAACAGCTTCAACTGGTCGGCGGTGCTGATTTGATAGGGGTCTGTCTCCGTGCCGCTGCCGGTCATCGGGGTGTTAAATGTGCCGCCGGTGATGGTACCGCTGCCGGAGACTGTGTTGTTAAAGACGCCGCCGGTGATGGTACCGTTGTTGATGACCTCGCCGTTGAATGTGCCGCTTTCGATGGTGCTGCCGGGGGTAACGGTCACTTTGCCATTGAACACAGTCCCGCCGGAGCCTGTAATGGTACAGGGACCGTCTTCTGTATCTCCCAGCACGACGTCGCCGTCAACCGAGCCGCCGTTGGCGTGAAGGATCCCATAGCCAGGTACCTGAGAGCCGGTGATGTATAGTCCGCTTCCGTTTGCCGCAGTACAGCCAACGATGCGCGCACTGTCCGCCAAGGTGATCTCCTTCACACAATCGGTGCTTACGCCGCCGCCATAGGCTTCGCCGTGGTTGGCGGAATTTGTTGCCGTGCAATTTTGAATCACGGCGCTGCCCGACAGGGTGAACTTCGTATTGTTTGCGAGATAGACGCCCCCGCCCTCGCCCCTGCCCCTGGAAGAATTGGAGATTGCCTGACAGTTTTCGATTTTTGCCTCATTAGACATCACAAAGCTACGGCTGCTGTTGACAAATACGCCTCCGCCGTTGGCAAAATCGGAGATTGCCTGACAGCCTTTGATTGTTGCCTCACCAGACATTTCAAAGCTACCGTCGACAAATACGCCTCCGCCGAGAACAAAATTGTCCGCGCTTTCGACGGCGCAGCTGCGAATGACCGCCGGACCTGACATTTTGAACGTGCCGTAAGCACCAACACCGCCGCCGATGTCGGAGGCGACGCAGCCGATGATGCTGCCGCCGGACATAGAGAACTGAATCTGTTCGCCGTTTTGCCTCGGATAAATACATACACCGCCGCCGAACTCTGCGGAGCAGCCGATAATATTGCCGCCGGTCATGGTCAACTGCCCGCCGGGTGCGATATACACACCGCCGCCACAATTTACTGTGCCGCTTGCCTCGTCCAGCACCCACAGTTTGCCATTCGGCATGAATTTGTGCGAGAGATTACTCGTATTGCTGTCCTCGATAGTCAGCTGCCCGCCGTTCTCGACCACAATCACGCTGCCCTTGTTTGCGCTCTCGTATTTGAGCACATGACCGTTCAAGTCCAGCGTCACGGTGCGGTTGACGGTCAGGGAACTGCTGATGCTAATGTCCCCTGCCAGCTTGACGGTGCCGACAGTAGAATCGGCAATCGCCGCAGTCAGCTCAGACTCGTTGCTGACCTCTTTTGCCGTCTCGTTCCCTCCAATCAACGCCGTCAAGGCTGTCTCCGGCTGGGGGTCGGACACTTCCCCCTCCGGCTGCACTGCCGCATCGTCTGCGGGCTGGGCGCACTTTGCACAGTTCTCCGGCAAAGCGCCCTCTACGCCGCAGATGGGACAATCTGCGTTCATTGCTTCCGCCGTGCAGGCCGTTTCGCAGGTGCATACAGGCGGTTCTTCCGTCTCGCTCTCGGCAAATGCCGTAGTCGGCACAAGGCAGAGCACTATGCACAGAGCAAGCAGGATACTGAATAATCGTTTCTTCATCTTGTTTCCTCCATTTCGTTGTTCTTTGACAGCTTAAAATCGTATTTCATTTCCAACATGGCAAACAGCTTATACATAACCTCTGTGGCGATTGCCTTAATATCTAATGACTGAATAAAGGCAAGCACCTTTGCCTGTTCTTCCTCCGGTACACGATACACCCGCATCGCCGCCGTCAAAAAACGGCTGAGCTTGCGTTCCAGCGGAAAATGAATATCACATTTTCTCGCCATATAGCTGCGCATCAGTCCTGCCGTGCCGATTTCCATCTCGTAAAAGTCGCTGTCGCTGTAATCCGGGAAATTTACGCCAAAAATCTGCTTCAGCTCTGCCGTGGTATGTAGGTAGATATACTCCGATGTTTCAGGCAGGGAGTAGGCTTCAATGTAAATTTCCCGCAGGTTCTCGTTCAGCTCGGTCAGGGTCAGCTGGATCGCCGTTTCCACCGCATAGGCGTAAACCGGCGGCAGCTTGCTGTCTGCAATGCTTCTTGCCACGCCGAACTGTCCGCCGAACATCGTTTCGGTTAATTCCAGCAAAATTCTGTCCTTGGTAGGAAACAGATTCAAATAGCTTCCCCTTGCAACACCTGCTTCATCAACAATCTGACTGACAGAGGTGTTTTTATACCCCTGTTCCAGAAAGAGACGGACGCACACGGTCAGTATTTTCCTCTTTGTTTCACTGCTGTCTCTCCGCAAATATATCACCTCTCTTTAAACGCTTTAGTACACATACCAACAATATCATAACGAGTGCAAAAAGGCTAGCGGTATTTGAAGCTTTACCTCCGTAAATTGTGACTTTTCCGCAAACGCTGGCTTCTTCCATTACTCACGGAACTTTATGACTTCTTGAATACTACCCGCAAAGGAAAAGCCGCCGTCTGTTGACAGCGACTTTTCTTGCATAGTATTAACAGTATATAAGCTCACTCGAAACGATTTTCATAGCAGCACTGCGGATGTTGTTCATCCTCTGTACCCACAGCATTTGATTTTCCTCTTTGATGGTTTCCGTTACGCCCTCTTTTCGGAAAGCTGCTTTACCAGCCGAGAAAACAATGCTTCTGCCTGCTCGTTGAGGTCTGCAACTTTTGGAACCACTGTCGCAAGGTCATTAAATCCAACAAGCACCTTATTATGGGAACAGTATGGACAACCAGAACCATTGATACTCCTGCTCTTAACCGATGCTGTCCATTCATGCCCCAGTCGGCACTTCCAGATGACTTTCTTATGAGAACCTACGGTTACCTCTGTCGGTTTGATTTCATTCTTCTTGGACCACTCAACTATCAATTCCGGATGCACTACTGATAAACTGTTACTCATATCAAAACCTCCACTTCCTCTGTGATTAAAGTATATGAAGTTTCGGCTTTTTCTTGTAATTTGCGAATATCAGTAAAAATAAAAAAGCCCATTAAGAAAAGGTTTCTCCTCTCTCAAAGGGCAATATACAACCAATTACTCATCATCTATATCTAATCGCTGATTTATTTCTTTTACCAATTCTTTAGGGTCTTCCGTTCGTAATCTTTTTGCAAACTCAATCATTATTTCCTGTTCATCCTTGCTCATTTGCTCAAACATATCTGCCATCTCTTTTTCTCTCTGTGTCAATCGCATATACATTTCTTGTTCCTCCAATTTTAAGCTCATACAATATCGTATCGTCAGGAACATCTTAACTGTTATCCCTCTTCTGTGTAAACATCGGTTTATAACGAAAAAAAGGGCAATTCCGCAATGGAACTGCTTATTAGTCACGACAAAAACTTAGCAACTCATTTTGCGGATAGGAGTGTATATTTGTCATGAAATACAAAGATTTAACACATATAACAAATTTTACAAAAGAACAAACTGCAAGAATTGAAGTTATCTCTGTAAATAAATATTTTAATTCTATTTTTGCAGGGAAAAAATGTAAAGTTCAAGCTGTAAATAATGTATCATTTCAAATCAATAGAGGTGACAAATTTGGAATTATAGGAACAAGTGGATGTGGCAAAACAACTTTAGCAAGAATAGTTTTAGGTCTTATAAAACCTGACAGTGGTACTGTTAATAAATATGGTAAAATTGGATTTGTAGCCCAAGATCCCTACGCTTCCCTATCACCTAATATGACTGTTCGGGAAATAGTCAGAGAACCACTCCGTTTTTTAAGTAAAATTAATAAATCTAAAGAAATTGAGCTTGTTGATAATGCTTTAAATGCTGTTCATTTAAATCCTTTAAAATATGCTGACAGACTACCTTCTAAACTAAGTGGAGGAAAAAGACAACGAGTAAGTATAGCACGAGCTATCGTTATCAGCCCTGATTTCTTGGTTATGGATGAGGCTGTTAAAAAAGAGAGTCTCGATGTAATACGTGTTATTGTTGAAAAAGAACAATGCAGTCTTTTAATGATTACACATGATATTGCCATGTCAGCAAATATGTGTGATAAACTGTTAGTTATGGAAAATGGTTGTATCGTAGAAGCGGGCGATAAAGAACAAGTTTTTAATAATCCGCAACATCCATTTACTAAAAAACTAATATTGGCAGCAACTGATATAGAAGGTTATTGGGAAAAAATCGGCATTACAAAGGCAGAAACCAAAGAATAAATATTATGGTTGCAGAGATTAAAGGAGATTAATTCTATGAAAAAACAAAGAGTGTTTATCACCGGAGCTACCGGCACTATGGGATTGGCAAGTCTAAAAAAGATGTTAAAAGATTCCGATAAGCAGGATATTGTTATACTTTCATTAGATACAGAGCGAGATCGTAAAATCCTTAAGCCATATCAAAATAAAAAGGGACTTAAAATCATTTGGGGCGATTTAACGGATTATGACATTGTTTTAAAATGCGTCAAAGGCTGTGATATCATTCTTCATATTGCAGCTTTTGTGTCTCCGGCGGCAGACTACCATCCTAAACAAGCTATGAAGATTAATTACGGCTCTACACGCAATCTGATTAATGCCATTTACGAACTCGGGCAAGAGAATCATACTCGCTTTGTATATATAGGTACCGTAGCCGAGACAGGCGATAGGATGCCTCCAATTCATTGGGGGCGTGTTGGCGATCCAATCAAACCAAGTATATTTGACTACTACGCAGTCTCCAAGGTGGCGGCAGAACGTTTAGTCATAGAAAGCGGTCTCCGATACTGGGTATCTTTGCGCCAGACCGGCATCATCGGCAAAGCCATGAGTGAGATTGACGATGCTATCATATTCCATAACTGTTTCGATAATGTGTTGGAATACTGTTCCGATAGAGATTCTGCACGGGCCATGAGGAACTTGTGCACCTTCTTTTATGACGGAAGATTGGATGAAAGCTTTTGGGGGCATATTTATAACATTGGCGGAGGAGAATCGTGTCGTATCAGCACCTATGATATGTATAAAATCGCATACGGCAGCATTGGTATTACTAATTTAGATTATATATTAAGCCCCAAAAAGCAAGCAATACGCAATTTCCACGGTCATTACTATCTTGACAGCGACAAGTTAGAAAACTATTTGCACTTCCGCAAGGACTCCATGCAATATTTCTATGACTGCTACTTAAAAAGCTTAGGCGGACTTGCGTCATTTTCCAAGTTTCTATGTCGCCTTCCCGATGGAGAGCGACTGATGGGTAATATTATTCGCAACCGTTTTGACAGGTTAGCCCGGACAGAACACGGCACCATCCGCTTTATCGAAGACAATATGGAAGACCACATTGATGCCTATTGGGGCAGTCGAAAAGCATGGGAAGCTTTGCCAGAAAAGCTGTCCGATATGGTGCATTTTACGGATTGGAATACCGTTGTCCATATTGACCACGGCTATGATGAGAATAAGCCTGAAAGTGAACTTGATTGGGATGATATGAACAAAGCAACTGAATTTCGAGGTGGCAAATTGCTAAGTACATCCATGACGAAGGGCGATTGGAGTAGCAAATTAACATTTGAATGCGCCTTTGGACATCGCTTCAAAGCCAGCCCTCGTCTTATACTTGAAGGCGGTCATTGGTGTGATGAATGTGAGAGAAAGAGTTGGAACTACGGTCAACGAGCAAAGCGAGATCCATTTTTTGCACAAGTTTGGAATCCACTACATGAGCCGGATGAATTGCATGAGTATCCTAAAGAGGTATCTGAACTTGATGTGTAAGTAATAAGCAATTATCCTGTCATTACTATCTCTGTAAATATTACTATAATTACTAATATTAAATGATACAGTTTATATTAGTATGAATAAAATCTGATTTTAAAAAAGGGGCTGTCGCTAATAGCAGTTCTAAATATGGGAGGCAGATGAATCTTTTCAATTCATCTGCCTCCCATTTCTTATTGTTCTTTCGTTCTTTCAATTACTTTTATTATCTTTAAAATAATACATATAAAAATTGTTACAATATAACATAACTATCTGCAAAGCATAACGCTTGCCCTAAATAAACCGTCATTATATGTAAATATACTTGTTCCACCAGATTTTTCCGCAATATGACTGACAGATTGTAGACCTACGCCGTCTCCTTTCCGCTTAGAAGACTGTAATATACCATTTTTTTCTCTTAATTCTCCATCAAATGTATTCTCAACCTGAATTAAAGCCAGATTCTCGGCGTGAATATATGCTGTCAGGTTGATTTTACATCGTTCAGATGCGGTACGCCTGCTCGCTTCTAACGCATTTTCCAACAGATTAGAAAGAATTAAGCACAAATCCATTTCATTTACAGGAAGTTTCTCTGGCAAATCAACTCTTACGGAATATGGAATGTTCTCTCGTTTGGCAATTGCACAATAATAACCAATTACGCTATCTGCCGCACGATTTGTACAGAAATGCATCTCAAGGCTCGGAATTCTTGCAACCGTATCTGAAAGATATTCTTTTATTTTTTCATTATCCCCTTCATCTGCAAGTACCAAAAGTCTATTAAAGTGATGTCGCATATCATGTCGTGCCTGCCTTACCTCTTCAATGGCAGTTTGAAGATTATCATATCTTTGCTGTTGCATGATAAGCAACTGATTTTCCTTTCTGAGTTGATTGTTGCGATTCAGATTGTTGGCCATGAAAAAAAATGTCATATAAAACAATAGCAGGAGAATAAGTAAAGCAATGCTTATAACAAAATAACCTTGCAAAATACGACCAGTATAGAGTGTATGAGAATATTTCGGAATCATAAACATATTCAGTGCGATAAATACTATCGGCAAGGCCCAAAACGAATACCAAGTTTGTGGAAAATTATCGTCTTCCACCATTTTTCGAACGGCATGAGTCGCCGGATACCAGGCAAACACCGCGAATATCCAGCAAAGTGCATTGTAGCAAATGACCGCCTGCAGACACAGCCAAGGATCCATCTGTGCATTAGGCAAGTCCGTCAATATAGCTGCGTTGATTGCTCTCGAAACGCTCTTTAGACAAGCAAATACTGCACAGACAGATAATCCGATTGTTACGGATTTCCATACGGAAATTTTGAGAGTTTTCATGTATACTACCACGGCAAGCAGTGTGATAAGTGCAAGTATTGGCATGGTGAGAATGCGATATGTATAACACAACAACCCTCCGCCAATGGAAAGAATCAAAAATAAAGGTACAATCCATGATATTAATTTCGGTAAAGACTGCCTTGCACTTGATTTTACCGGGAAGTATGCAATAAGTAATCCAGGAATTATAACACAAAGCTCCAAGGTAGAGCGCAGCATTTCGATCAAGTTTAACGCCCCCTTTGCAATAAAAATTCCATAAATGTCTGTTTTGCGGTTTTTAACTGTTCACGACTGACAAATACACTGCTTCCGTCATCCATTTTAAATGCGGAATCTTTAAAATCGGATGCATGTTCCAAATTAACGATTACACCTCGTCCACATACAAAAAAACGAGAATCATCTTTTAATGGCTCAATAAATGCTTTGAAAGGCATCCTCGTAGCAAGTGTTTTGCCTGCTGTTGTATAGACGTATATTCGATGTGCAAAATGCTCGGCATATATAATATCCTGATAGAGAAGGTGTATTTCACTGCCCTCCGCCTTAAGCAACATATATTTATCTGATTGTGGCACACGGTCAATTAATTCATCCGTCAATGCATCAATATCAGATTCCGTAAATGGTTTAACCAAATAATGCAATGCTCGCACACGAAAACCTTCCAAAGCATGATCTGTGGAAGTCGTTGTAAAAATCAACATACAGTCCGTGTCAAATTTACGCAATTCTTCAGCCGCTTCCATTCCTGTCATTCCATCCATATAAATATCCATAAATACGGCAGTAAAAGGCGTCTCTTTTGCTGCATTTAAAAATTCTTCACCACTATTAAATTCCAAAATATCCGTTTGAATATTTCGCCCATGCAGCTGTCGATTCAGCCGGTCATTTAGAAGTGTGCGTTCAGCGGCAATGTCATCCACTATCGCAATTTTCATGCAGTACATTCTCCTTATGATTTAATTCGAGGTAATCGTATCATAAAGTCTTAACAAAATCGAGGAATGAATTTCGAAATTCGTGCCATAATTCCTCTTTTCGTGCCACTATGCTTGTAAGTGCAAGACCGTTTTATTATATTGAACCCAGGTAGGATATCATTTTGAATTTGGAAGGAGTGATGTCGTGTATCGTATCGCCGTACTGGCAGAGGAAAAAGCTGAAAGACAGTACTACGCCGAGATAATAGCCCGTTTTTGTGAAGATAAAGGGATATTTCCCAAAATCATGCAATACGGCGAACAGGAAAGTTTCTTTGAAAAGGCAAAAAAATATATGCTTACTTATGCCATCATTGCACTTCCCGGAGTAAACGGACTAAATGCAGCGGAGCATCTTCGTTCACTATGTCCCACATGCAGGATTATCTGGTGCAGCGATTTGGATTTTTCTCTTCACGCTTTCCGACTTCGTGCAGATTTCTTTTTACTAAAGCCAGTTTCCGAAGAAGCCTTTCAGCAGGGATTAAATACTTGGATTAAATAAACATATGTTAAATCTGTCCATAGCTGCATCAACAGAAGCTAATTACTTGGATAAATAAACATCAATAAACGGAGGTTATCAATGAAAAAGAAGAAAATAACATATTTTGCCATACCATTTATGTTAGCTGGAACGATAGGATTTACAATGACAGGTTGTACATCCAATCAGTCCATAGAAAAATCATCATCGTATGCAGGTGGTAAATTACCAGTTAAAGCAATGAAGGCAAAAAATGTCGATGAAAATCCATATATGGCAAAAAGCGATGCCAATATTCACCACGACGGATACAATACTGACTCCACAGATGAAATTCTGCCTCTTGGTATTTATCCCGAGATAAATATTTCCTACGAGAAAACAAATCCAAACGCTTCACCTGCCATTTACTTTGACAATTATGGCAACGCGGTTGTTCCTCTTCTTGGTGGTATTGCCATCCGAGACATAAATAGCGAAGAGACGAAAACACTTGGCTATTTTTCTCCTCGTAAACATGACGGCAGCAATTACGTAATCCAGAGCTCATATACATTTTTAGATTCCAAAAACCGTATTGTCTGTCCTACAAGTAATAATCATGTACTGATGCTTAAATCAACCGATGAGAATGGAAATGTTCTTCCGGAATTCCAAAAAGTATTGGATATCGATATTAAGGCCGCCGCTGAAACTGCTCTTGGAAAAAAACTGGATCAGAATCTTTTATCAGTAGTATTTGACTACGAAGGAAATCTCTGGTTTACAACCGGTGGATTCCGTATCTATCCTGAGCGCAAACAGCAGGGCGTCATGGGGTATATTTCACGCAGTGCAATCGATTCAATTCTTAAAGGAGAACAAGTTAATCTTTCTGATGCAGTATTTGTCTATGAACTTACACCGGGTGAAGGTGCAGAAAATGGTATCGCCGCTTCTAAAGAGGGAGCTGTCATCTTAACAAATCAAAATTGCTATCTGCTTCGTGCAAATAACGGCGTTGAAAAAGTTTGGCATACACCATATGAGAGCGTAGGTGCAAAAGTAAGTAAAGAAGGAGACAAAACTACAGGCGGCGGTCTTGCCTGGGGTGGAGGATGTTCTCCATCTCTTACTCCTAATCTTGTTATGTTCACCGACAATTCAGACCCTGTCAGGCTATTGGCTCTCGACATGAAAACAGGAGAAATTGTCTCAAGCCTGCCAGTCCTTGATAATCTTCCAGACGGATATCAGGTATCTGTTGAAAATTCCGCTATCGTCTATGATAACCATGAAGGAACTGTCAGCACTATAGTATGCAACTGGTTCGGTGCAGGTAATGCAGCTCTTTCAGACCCTAACAACGATTCATCAATACAGAGCTACTCTAATATCTATGACAAAAACTGGATAACTAAAGGTAATAGCATGATAGCTCCCGGTATTGAACGTGTCGATACAATAAAGACCGACTCTGGCTATGAAATGAAGAGTATTTGGACTCGTAATGACTTAATCGATACATCCATAATGAAGTTATCTACCTCAACCGGTTATATATACGGCTATGTGCAGGATTTAAAAAGCGGTATGTGGCAATATATTATTCTTGACTTTGAAACAGGCAAAACAGTTTTCACCATGGATGTTTCAGATAAATCCGGATATAACAATATGGCTATCGGTATATATACAGGCAACAGCGGTAATGCACTCTACTGCCCGACAGGTTATCTTGAGTTGCTTCGTTTGCAGGACCGCTTCGTATATCTACCTGAAATGCCATATCGCAAGGTCGACCTTGACAAAGCTTCACGAACTGTTCTCACACGGGAGAAGTATGAACAGGATGGTGGCAAGGGTAAAACTGCAAGTTGGCTTAATACAATCACTGTAGAAAATGTTCATGCAAATACTACCGTCGCAATACGTATGAATAATATTTCAGGCAATGTCTCCGACTTAAAGCTCTATGCTTACGGTACTGACGGAAAGCTTACTGAAGTTGACAGGGATTTGTGGTCAATTACCAATGAAGAAAGCAGTAAAGTACAAAAAGTATCTGACGGAACATTGTATGAACTTCGTATTAATATAACAGACAATGGTACACTGGATTTGAGCAGTGTAGATAAAGAGATTAAATGCTCAGTTATACTTGCAAAGTAAGTTTAAGACAATGTTCGCAAGTTTAAAAATAATTATACTCAAAATGTTGATTATGATGTCAGAAAAATATATCAAAATAAATACTAAAATTTTGATTATGATGTCAGTAAAATATATCAGAAAAAGCACTAAAATTTTGATTGCAATGTCAGAAATAGCGCTAATCCCCTCTTAATTCTCAAAGCGCTTAAGAATCAACAACAGCCCCGGCAATGACGGGGCTGTTGTTTTAATTATTTTGTGACACTTTCAAAACTTGATAATAATAATTATTCCATGCGTCTTTTTCTTTTAATGTAAACTGTTGTTCCGAGTACACCTACGCCACCGGCACATAATATTGCAAGCCAAAGTGCGAGATTGCTATAATCACCCGTTTGTGGACTTGTTGTATCCTCGGCGCTCTCCGGCTTTACAGAATTAGTTTTGTTTACTTCTGTTGGCATTGTCTGCCCCGAAGCGACTTTACTTGCTATTGCATAGTTTGAAAAACTTGATGTTTTAAATGTGATGGTATTTGTTTCAGCATTACATACAGCTGGTATTATTTCGTAAGTTCCATCATGTTTTTCATGAACTATAACAACTTCATTTCCATTTACTCCTTTTTCAAGTTGAAGTGTAATTGTTGCTTCATTATTTAATTCTTTTAATTCATTTGACCAAACATCGGTTTCTGAACCTTTATATATATATAACCTGATCTAATTTAATATCTAAAAATGAGGAAATTTCATAGCCATTTGCTGTTTCTTCAAAATTAGTTAATTGCTCATTTGATAATGTAACATCACCTACCGATAGAACTACAGAACCTGAATTAATTTCTTTTCCACCAAGTTCTGTCGTTCCGTCTTTTACCTTATCAGAAGAACTGTGCACCCTATCTGCCACTGGAGTGAAGTGTGCACCCAGATGAGCATTGCCATTACCGTCGTAATGATATTTAATATCATTAAATTGGTCACCGTCATTGGCATTGACCATTTGTGAAAGATATTCCTGCAAATATTCGTTCCGTTCTTCTATGTCAATTGTACGAAAGGCAGCTTGAAAATCTCTATTCCCAAAAGAATCAATAATTGTTTCGTGCATATTCATAGCTATCATCACATGTAATTGTATCAGGTGTTTTTTTAGAACTCTGCATATATTACAGGGTCAGTCGAACCAAAATCCCTAAACTGAAATGGATTTGCGCTACTCAAAAACTTTCTGCTTTTATTCCTCACCCACATACATATGGGTCATCACAAAATTCTCGAAAATACTTTGTTCACAATTCACAATGCCTTTTGATATTTCTTCGTATTCACATGAATTTATTTCTAAACTAGATGGTATCACATACACATTTTTCTTCCATTTTAATATCTTCAAATAATCTTGAAATACATTTTTTACAATAACAACACTATTTTCTAATGAAGATAAGTAATTTAAATCATACGCATTGATTAATATAATTTTTATATTAATTCTCTCCTGTGCAAAGTGTCTATTTAAAAATCTTTCCCATGTTGTTGCCTCCGGAATAATATCAGACAAAATCACTACTTGTACTGGCGGCATATGTTCTCTTATAATGTTAACGAACTGAACAGCTAAAAAATAAATATGTCCTATATCAAACTGATACTTTACTCCGTTTTTTAATCGCCATTTTTCTAAAACATTTTTTATAAATTTGATAATAGAAAGATGCGCGGTATCATTTATAAAATCAAAATAATATTGTTTATCTGGAATAATACATTGTAGATCAAATAAACATCTTCTATAGAAACAAATGTACCATTTTTGATTAAAAACATAGGAATTTCTAAGCGTTTTATTGCATTTTTCTTCAAAACAATCAATCAGTGACTGAATCCACTTATCTGCAAGCACAATTTCATCAATAAGGTCAAGATCTTCTTTCGTCCATTTATCAGAAAAAAGGCAATTACTGGTACAAATGTAAACTAAATACATATAATCATACTCTTTCTCTTCGAATATGATATTTAATTTTTTTTCGATATTTTGATGTATTCCTTCTATTAATTTCGGATATATAAACAATTTTTTTAGTGCTTCTAATTTTTTAGATTTTTTAAACTTTAAGGAATGATTTCTTCGTTTCCATGAAAGAATCATCAAGCATTCAAAATATGCATATTCACCAATTGTACTTTCAAGAAATTGCATATTGATTTTTGAATTCGTCGATAGCACAAATTCTCTGATTATTCGAATAGAATCCGAATCTATTCCGCAGCAATCAATTCCGCATTTATAATATAGCAACGCAATAAAAAAACGAATTCTATATTCTTCTCCTACAATCTGATTTTTTTGAACTTGTAACCCAATCTTTTTCAAATACCCAATACAAATTTTTCTGATTCGATATACTGTTGCTAATGTCAAAAAATTCTCGTCTGCAAAATCTGATATTGGCTGATTGCTTTCATTCATTATCATAAACCGCAAACATCGTAATATGTTTGAATTACTATAAATAGAATAAAACAATTCAAAGGTATGTACATCATCATATATATGAAGACTATAATTTGATGATTCTTTATAAATTTCTGCAATTCCTTGAAAATCTATTCGCATCTCCTGCAATAAACTACTGACACTTTTTCGACTTAATTTTGTTTCACGTGCAATTTCATTCACAGAGATTTCTCTTTTCAATCAAGCAAATATTACATTGTCATACTTCTGTACATAACCGATTTACCTCACATTGCGTTCATTACATTAAGCAAACTCTGATAGCTGTCAACATCGTGGTATCTTACCTTGCTTGTTGACATTTCATTAAACAGCTTTTTAGCACAGGAAATCTTTGCCTGTTCAATCGGTCTGAGTTCAAGACTTTCCATTGTACCTTTTGTTTCGGCTACAAAGAAAATATGCTTGACCTTACCCTCATAAAAAGCAATTGCCCAGTCAGGTGAGTAGTTACCCACCGGAGTAGGAATTTGGAATGTTCTCGGAAGCTTTGCGTAAACGCATACTTCTTCTGCTGCGTCCAAATCCTCAGCAAATTTTCTCTCTATACTCTTATCGGCAGAACCGTCGGTAAACACATAATCCTGAATGGCTTTCTTGGCAAGGAATGCCTTATCAAAACTCTGTGTGTTCTTTTCGGCAGTAAAGATGGTACTGTCATATTCTCCCTCTATTGTATCGTAGGAAATATGCTCAACAATCATTGTTGCCTTTTGCTCGTTGATAAGACGAATAACCTTTGTGATAAATTCTTCCGGATTGTTCTTGAACATATAGAGTTTATCCGCTCTGATACCCTGCAAGATGGTTGATACCGTTCTACGTGTTAGTGTTGTTCCCTCTGCCACCTTGCCGATAAGGTCATATTTAATCTGACTTGTTTCAGCGTGTTTAAGCGTCTGTGTTCTTGTCTTTTCGCCTGTAAATGACGCTCCACGCTCAACCTCGTACTCATTCATTTCGTCCTTCTGACGACCTATGGTTGTTGTATATTGAAGTTCCGACACAAAAAGTTTTTCATCAATATGAGCAATGGATTTCCTTATAAGCTCCTCACTGTCAAAGTCAACTGTATAAGCATATTTATGGTTAATCTCACGCCACAATGCCTGAAATTCTTTCTTGGCAAAGTTCTCATTAAGCGGATTATCCTTAACCTTTATTTCGTGACCGTCACTAAACATATCTTTAAGCACACTGTCATCATAAACAGCCTGAATAAGAGTATGGATACCGTCTGCCATCAGTTTGAGTGCTTCCGGCAGTTCGGCAACCGTACCGTTCTTAATTTCTTCACGGTACTTATCTGTTACCTTTCTGTCCATATCAACATAGCCGTTCTGAATGAGATAAAATTCTATGTTGTTTGCAGTTTCGTCATCTATAAGTGTAGGAACATCATCCACTTTAATATACTTGCCCTTAAAGTATTCACTTGTTGCAACAGTCGGTCTGTCATAAAGTACAGTCTTAATATCAGACTGTAAATCTGTAACAAATGTCTTGTAACTTTCACTTGCAACAACTGTCAACACGTTAATATCGTGTACTGTTTCTCCGCAGCTTTCAACATCCATTCGATTACCATTCTGATTCACACACAAACGAAGTCCACGACCTACCTCTTGACGTTTTGCAGTATTACTATCGGAATGTTTAAGCGTACAAATCTGAAATACATTCGGGTTATCCCAGCCTTCACGCAATGCCGAGTGAGAGAATATAAATCTTGTAGGCTCATCAAAAGAAAGCAATCTTTCCTTGTTCTTTAATATCAGGTCATACGCCGAAATATCATCGGAAAACTCACTGCCACGCTTTACTTTACTGTCGATAGCGTGTCCTTTTTTATCAATACTGAAATAGCCTTTATGTACTTCTTCTACAGCACTGCAAGTTGATTTCAAATATCTCTGGTACGGAGTATCAAGCAATGTTACATATTCATTAAGCACGTTAATGTACTCCTGCTCAAACATCTTGCCGTATTCGCCAAGAACTTCATCTCCGTTTTCATCGTACTGGCGATACTTTGCAACTTCATCAATGAAGAACAATGACAGACATTTAATTCCTTTATCAAAGAGTTTTTCTTCCTTCTCAAAATGAGAAAGAATTGTTTCCCTTATCTGAATGCGACGCATATCTTTTTCGGATATGTCGCCAACAATATCTCCCGTACTTATAACTTCTCCGTTTGTAAAAGTTACTGTTCCACGAAGTGGGTCAATTTCAGAGATGGTATATCCTTTGTACTGTTCCATCTCTTGTGAAACATAATATAAATCCTCGCCCACACCAAGGATACGGGATTCACGGTTAATGGATTTATTATATCTAATTTCAAGTTCAATTTTTGCCATAGGCGGTTTCTTACTTGAAAGCACAATCTGTTCAAGGTACAAATAACTGTCTGTACCTCTGAAATTCTTAACCTCAAATCCTTTAACTTCAATCTTCTTAACCAATTTCTTATTAAATGCGTCTAAAGCATCAAGAACATAAATAGGATTATGGTGCTTTGCATGGGTAGCAGAATAATTAAGGCTAAAAAGCGGATTAAAGTTTTTCAATGCTTTTTGTGTTACTTCTCCAGCCATCTTCTGCGGTTCATCAAGAATAATAATCGGTCTATTTGCTTTAATTACATCAATCGGACGACGAGAACCAAACTCATCACGCTTTGAATAAATAATAAGAGCTTCCTTACTGCGTCCATCCTCTTTAAGAGAAGAAGCGAAAGCCTGCGTATTGATAATCATTACATTGATGCCGGAACTACTTGAAAAGTTATCAAGCTGATTCAGGTTTGAACTGTTATAAATAAAGAAACGTGCCTTTTTGCCATAATGCTCCATAAAATGGTCGGCTGTAATCTCAAAGGATTTTTTTACACCCTCACGAATAGCAATACTTGGAACAACCACAATAAACTTGCTCCATCCATACTTTTTATTCAGTTCAAACATTGTCTTGATATATACATATGTTTTACCTGTACCAGTTTCCATTTCAATATCAAGGCTGCATCTTCCCATATCTTTTACAAGAGAATTTGAAAGCTTAATATTATTCTGACGCTGTAAAGCCTGAATGTTACTGAGAAGCTGTTCATCCGAAAGCTCCACCAGTTCATTCTTGTATCCTGTATCAGATAATTCATCTATATCATCATACTCAAGCTGCGTACCAACAGTCTGAAAAGACATCTGATTGCCTTGAGATATAACTTCTCCATCAATGCCATATTCTTTTTTTACTTTTCCTTTATCACGAATATAGCTGAATTTGTCGTGAAAGCCTTGTCCATTAAAAACTTTAACAACAGCGTCAACGGCGTCCGTTTGATATTGTTGTATCTTAAAATTAAACTTCAATTTCCACACCACCTTTACTCGCCATATTCTTGTTGCATTTCATAAAGCCAATCCTTAATTTCGTCTATTTGAAAATCGACAAATCCAGTACAACCATCGAGAATTTCAAAAATCTTGCAAACCCATATTCTCAGAATATCAAGGCCTATTGTGATATTCTCAGTTTTCCGGACATAAAAATGTGGGTGTTTATCGCTATCAATAGGATAACGAGCAAAAGTCATATCATTTGTATTGGCATATAGAATATCTATGAATTTTTTCACAAATTCAAATTCCGGAAGTAAGTCTTTATGAGAACTTTGCTTAATTAAACTTATAGCCGTTTGGCACAGTTGAAGAATATTGTGTTTTCCTTCAATTTTACTTTCCTGATATTCTTGTTTCTCTATCTTGTCTAATATGCGAATCTGAGAGTTGAAACCTTTAAGGTATATCTCTGTTCCGTGTACGACATTAAAAAGAATTGGGGAAATCCAAATATCAGCTTTCTTATCTTTGTTATCACTTAAGCAATCATCTATAAGCCTTATAGCTGTTTCAAAATATGCTTTTCCCATTTCATAAAACTGATTTTCGGTATCACGAAAGAAGTCGAAACGCCAATTCAAATAAGCTGAATTCTCAATGTCACCCGAAAACTCAAAGTAGTTCGGGATAATATCCATAAGTGCTTTTGTATCTAACGATTTCCAAGCATCTTTATTCTCAAATAAATCAACACTCATTACAGCACCTTCCTTACTGTGTCAGGGCTGTATGCAGCAAAAATCTGTTCAAAGTTAGTTGCGACACTATCGTTTGCCATAGAACTGTCACGCATAACAAAATAATACGGCTTCTGCTTTGCAATTTCAGTAATTACTTCTTCAGTTACATTGTCATCAAAGCAAGCAATCAGATAATTATCCTCAACATTGAATACTTTCTTTCCAGCGATAGTATTTTACTGGATTTTGCTTGAAAGAAGTACACCTAAGTCAAGCATAACTTGGAACAGTAAATCTTCTGATGTTCTATCCTCCTTGATATTGTCCTCAAGATTTGTAAACAGTGAAGGCTCATACTCTGCTGGATTATAATACACATTTTTCATATTAGAGGTATCGCATTTCAGTACTCGAAAACCACCGTCGAATTTCGCTTCAGGATTTTCTTCCGCAATTTTCTTTGCGGCACGACGGATACGTTCTTTACCTATTTCGCAAATGTTCTTATATCCTGACTTATAAGCAGTTCCCTTTTCTTCACAAACTTCCGGCAACTGTACCATAATATATTTTATATTACTCCCTTTATCTACATTCATTTGCATAACTCCGTGTGCAGTGCTCGAAGCCCCTGAGAAAAAATCCAATACAATAGAATTCTCTTTTAGATTTGCTAATGTCAAAAGTCGTGTCAACAATCTTACTGGCTTAGGTCCATCGAACACTCCTGCATCTAAAAGCTTTGTCACTTCCTTGGCTCCCTCTTGACTATGTCCAACATCTTTATAAAACATAATTGATGTAGGAGCCATTCCATCATATTTTAATTCAGCAAGGAACCTTTTCATACATGGAACGCTATTGCCATCAGTTCCAAAATAAATTCTATTGTCTCGGAGTCTCTCCAAAAATGCATTTTTGGAGAGACTCCAGCAGCGTCCTGCTGGAGGCTCTATTACACGCCCTGAAGGCGTTGTGATAGGATAGTCGCAAGCAGCATTATATGTTTTAACTGATAAATCACTCGGTTTCCATACTCCTCGTGGGTCATTATCTGGGTTTTGATAACGTGCATTAGCTGCATCTGTACGAGGTAAACGTCCAATTACAAAATCTGTAAGATTTTTTGCATACATCAGAACATAATCATGACTGTTGGAAATAAAACGAGCATCGTTTTTTGGTGCATATGCTCTTTCCCACACCAATTGTGCAATAAAATTCTGCGAGCCAAAGACTTCATCACAACATTTTTTTAGATTTTCATTTTCATTATCATCTATGCTAACAAAAATGACACCATCATCAGACAAGAAATCTTTTGCCAGTCTCAATCTTGGATATATCATATTAAGCCAGTCTGTATGAAATCTTCCATTACTATCAAAATTTTTCACAAGTCGATTCCCATCATCATCGAATTGACCACTATTATCAAGATACTCCTCTGTACTCTGAGCGAAATCATCTTCATAAACAAAATCATTGCCTGTATTGTACGGAGGGTCTATATATATCATTTTGACTTTACCGAGATAAGTTTCCTGCAACAACTTCAAGACTTCAAGATTATCGCCCTCAATATAAAGATTTTCAGTAGTATCAAAATCCACACTACCACTACTGCAATATGGTTTTCCCTCACTATCCGCTCCGGTTGGAGTTGTTTCATCATCTCGAACAGGACGCAAGGTCTTATTGATAGGGGCATTGGCAAGAAGAACAGACTTCTTCTTGTCAGGCCATGTAAACTGATAGCGTTCCTCATTTCCATCAACAACCTTACAAGAAATTTCTTGCATAAGTACATCTTTATCAATAGCACGAACCACTTCGCCGTTTTCATCAATTGTTTCAGTAACAGCATTTGGAAACATTGCCGCTAATTTCTTAAAATTTTCATCCGCCTTATTAACCGTTTGCATCTTGAGCTTGTCCATTTTCTTTTTCCTCCAATTTTTCTAAAGGTTTCAGCCTTAACAAAAAATCTGTAAATAAAATCGCATTTAATGCCATTTTTTTGTTTTGGTAAGTATTGTACCAACAATGTGCAATACCATGACGTCCGGGAACATCTGGTTTAACTTCTTCAACTTTTCTGCAATCATAGAAAATAAACTCTTCGCAAAATGATGAGAAGATTTTATCAAATTCATTTTCTTCTATCAGCTTAGTTAAATTTTCACGAGTTTTTCTACTTACTCTGTAACTATAATCATTCACTTTTTCCTGAATAATTCCTTCCCACAATGTTGATAAAGCACTTACTGTCAAAGCATATTCTCTACGATGGTATGCTTGAACAGCTTGAACTAAAATCCTTATCATATAAGACGGTAATCCCATCTTTCTCCATCTACGTTTAAAGTTATCAATTTCATCCTTATCATAATAAGAAAAAATCAGTCTATCAATTCTCTTTATACGATTCTTACTTGCTCTACTGGTATTCAATATTTCAAGCATTTCATCGACAATTCTAAAACTTGCAATCCACCCTGCATAAGGAAACCACTTGGCATCAAACATTGCTTTTAAGAATACATCATTGACTTCTCTGTAATCGTGGTCAAAACCTGCTGCCCGAATGTTTTCAAGTATACTCGTCAAAGGAGAAAAATCTATCGTTTGTAACCACTTACCTAATCTAGAAGTAATGGATTGTATTTCCCTCATTGCGGAGCTATTGACAAAAGTATTAAAACCTGAAATTAGGTTTGCTGTTGCTTTCGTCCCCAAATCATCCCATATCTTAATTGCCGGAATATCAAATTGATAATTGGGTAGGGACGATTTAATTGATAACTCCCCAATACTTTTAAAAGCATTATTATTTGCCGCTGCAATAGCTTCATTTATTTCCGGACTCATTTGTAATGTTCCTGACTTCATAACATTCACATTATCTTGAACAGCCCTTAACGCACTATTGTCAGTTAGGTTTCTCATTGCATCTAAAGCTTGTGATGATACCTCAAATTTTGGAATATTAACTTCTTCAACAAGCTGTTGTATCTTTTCCTGTTGTTCTAATATTGGAGCGAATTTTTCTTGCATTTTTTCACTTATTTCGATGCTTTTTCTTAAAGCCTCTGGAATATTATCATTCTTATTACTATCTATCGTTAATCCCTCCAGTTTTAAATTATTTTCATCTAATTAGCAGACAACAAATCCATTTCCTGTTTCAAACTTCTGACCTTTAATACAAGTTCAAACTTCTTTTTAGGCTGCTTCTCTGCCCTTGCCTGCTTTTCAAGTTTTGCAATCTCTTTTTCGAGCTTCTGCTTTTTTTCATTTATCTCTATCTGTTCATCAAGCGAATTTCCTTTTTCTATATTCACTCCGCCGACAGCAATAACGATATTCTCCCAGACAGTATCGAGATTTAACCCTTTAAGTTCAACCTTTTGTTCTTCTGTTGGCATCCACGCTGTCTGCATTACCTTTGTATGGTAAATAGCAAGTCTGCTTTCATCCTCATATTCAAGAACAAATAAAATATTTTGCGGTATCAACTTAGAAAGTGTTGCTATCGTTTTTTCGTCATATTCTTTATTTTTTAGAGAAACAAGCAAAACAAAAAAACTTTTTACATCCTCTCCGGAAGTAATATTGACCTTATTGGGTGCAATCTCATTTACAATCGTGATTCTTGAAATATCAGCATCAATTTTTTCTTTTGCTGCTGTATTCATTTGAAATTTCGTATAAATTGCTTTTTTGGGAAGCTGCTTACTCATTTCCGTTGTTTTTGGCAATCCGAGCATTTCGTCCTCCTCTTATTTCACAACTAAAAAACATATTAGTTCAAAATCATTCAATCCTTTTATCTCACTACTCAGGAAACTAATGTTCTTCGGTAATCATCTTTTTCCTCTTTCTGATATTTTAAAAATGGGCAATCCCGATTTCAGGACTGCCCATTCATTCTACTAATTATGTGATTTTTTCTTGCTTGCACTTAATTCTGCATCAATTGATGTAAGTTTGATGTAAATCGCTGTTTTTTTAGTTTTTTATCAAATGAAGTACGTCCCGTCTATTTACTATGAAAGTCCTGAACGGCAGCCATGAATGAGTCATGCTTGCATGAACGAATTCATGGATATCGGACAGGCTAAACTGTATGAGTAAGCAGGGCAATCGCCCGGATTACGAATGCAGTTGGCAGTTACGGGAGTGCCATAGGCACGGAGTAACTGACTTTCATATAGTTACATCTTAATACAGCTTTGCACCTGCCGGAATATGGTCATCTACCATAAGCAAATGGAGCTTTTCTTCGCCTTCTTCTTCGTGTACTGCACTCAGAAGCATACCGCAAGAGTCAATGCCCATCATTGCTCTTGGAGGAAGATTTGTGATTGCGATAAGTGTCTTACCAACAAGTTCTTCCGGCTCATAAAAGCTATGAATACCGCTTAAAATGGTTCTGTCTGTGCCTGTTCCGTCATCAAGAGTGAACTGCAACAGTTTCTTTGATTTCGGTACTGCTACACATTCTTTAACCTTAACGGCTCTGAAATCAGACTTTGAGAATGTATCAAAATCAACATCTTCTTCAAACAAAGGCTCAATCTTTACCTTAGAGAAATCAATCTTTTCAGGCTCTGAATTTGGTGTAGAAACTTCTTTATCCTTTACACCATTTTCGGATTTTACACCACCGATTGTCTTCATTGTCGGGAATAAAAGTACGTCTCTGATAGAAGCTTCATTTGTAAGAAGCATAACAAGTCTGTCGATACCGATACCAACACCACCTGTAGGAGGCATACCATATGCAAGAGCGTTGAGGAAGTCTTCGTCGATTGACTGAGCTTCATCATCACCCGCTGCCTTAAGTGCTTCCTGTGCTTCAAATCTTTCTCTCTGATCAAGTGGATCATTAAGCTCTGAATATGCATTTGCAAGCTCACGACCTGCAACGAATAATTCGAATCTCTCTGTAAGTTCAGGATTCCCAGGAATCTTTTTTGTAAGAGGAGAGATTTCGATAGGATGATCGATAATGAATGTTGGCTGAATAAGCTTTTCTTCAGCATATTCTTCGAAGAAGAGACTTAAGATATCACCCTTTTTATGTCTCTCTTCAAATTCGATTCCCTTTTCCTTTGCGAGAGCCTTGGCAGCTTCTGTATCAGGGATTTCGTTGAAATCGATTCCTGAATACTTTTTAACCGCTTCAATCATAGTCATCTTTGCAAATGGAGCACCGAAATCAAGCTCTTCATCGCCGTAAGGAACCTTAGCTGTTCCATTAACTGTAACACATACGTCTCTGATTAAGCTCTCTGTAAGCTCCATCATACCGTTATAATCTGTATATGCTTCATATAACTCAAGAAGTGTAAATTCAGGGTTGTGTCTTCCGTCAACACCTTCATTTCTGAATACTCGGCCAATCTCGTATACCTTTTCAAGACCACCTACGATAAGTCTCTTTAAGTACAACTCAAGAGAAATTCTTAAGTTGATATCCTTGCTTAATGCATTGTAGTGAGTTGTGAATGGTCTTGCACTTGCACCACCGGCATTATCTACAAGAATTGGTGTTTCAACTTCGATAAATTCTCTTCCCTTTAAGAAGTTTCTGATTTCGCAGAGGATAGCTGAACGCTTCTCAAATGTTGTTCTAACTTCAGGGTTAACGATAAGGTCAACATATCTCTGACGATATCTCTGATCTGTATCCTTAAGACCGTGATATTTCTCTGGAAGAACCTGTAAGCTCTTAACAAGAAGGATGATTTCTGTTACATGAACTGAGATTTCGCCCTTCTGAGTCTTAAACACTCTACCCTTAACACCTACAATATCACCGATATCAAACTTCTTGAAAGCCTTATAGCCTTCGTCTCCAAGGTCATCCTTAGAAACATAGAGCTGGATATTGCCGTTTCTGTCTGCAACATTTGCAAATGAAGCCTTACCCATAACTCTCTTTGCCATAAGACGGCCTGCGATGCTTACATCTTTACCGTCCATTTCATCAAAGTTATCCTTGATGTCACTTGTATGGCATGTTACGTCATATTTTGTTATCTCAAATGGATCATTACCTTCTGCCTGTAATGCACTGAGCTTCTCCATACGGTTTTTAATCTGCTCATTTACATCTACTTCTTTGTTCTCTGCCACAATGGTTCTCCTTTCTATAATTAATTATTAGTCATTCTTAACTGAGAGGATCTTGTAAGAAATTGTACCGCCTGCAGGTGAAGCTGCACTAACAGTATCACCTACGTGACGTCCGAGAATAAGCTTTCCGATAGGTGATTCTATAGAAATCTTATTGTCGAGGATACTTGCCTCAAGAGGTCCTACGAGCTTGTACTCAAGTTCCTCATCGTATTCAAGGTCCTTTAATGTAACAACACTACCGAAAACAACCTTGTCATCGCTCTTCTCTTCGTCAATAATCTGGCAGTTCTTAAGCTCAGCCTCAAGCTTTGAGATTTCGCCTTCGATCTTACCCTGCTCTTCTCTGGCAGCTTCGTACTCAGCGTTCTCTGATAAGTCACCCTGCTCCTTAGCTTCACCAATCTTCTTGATAATCTCCTGACGCTCTACAGTAGTAAGATACTCAAGTCTTGCCTTCTTTGCCTCATAACCTTCTTTTGTTATCCAATTCTTTTCTGCCATGTTCAACTACCTTTCCCTGTCAAGTATTGTGCTTCAGTGAGCATGTACTATCAGGCTATTATAAAATAAATGTTAGAGCAGAATATGTGCTCTAACATCTTAATATCTAAAATATATTCTTATAAAATTACCTGTAAAATTATAATATTTTATGGGTATAATGTCAATTTATAGTATTCTTTCAACAAGTCTCACAAGCTCGTCTATACTTTCACAGGAATTGACTTCTTTTCTCAATTCCGTTGCATGAGGAACCCCGGCTGTATACCATCCGCAGTGCTTGCGCATTTCCCTTACGGCAATGTATTCACCTTTAAATGCTTCAAGCTCTTTTATATGACGAATCATCATTTTCTTTCTTGTTTCAATATCTACTATATTGTGGTGATCGTAATCACTATTGATGTCTAAATCTCCATTTTTTAATTCATCCATGGAATATGTATCAAACATTTTTTTAAATTTGGCAAATAACCAGGGATTGCCCTTTGCAGCTCGCCCTATCATTATGCCGTCACATTTTGTGAGATTGATCATATGATATGCAGACTCTTCATCCACTATATCGCCATTTCCTATTACGGGAACATTTACAGCTTCTTTAACTGCCTTTATAACAGACCAGTCAGCCTGACCGGAATAATACTGCTCTCTTGTTCTCGCATGGACAAATATTGCCTTTGCTCCTGCCTCGGCACATGCCTGGGCAACTTCGGTAGCATTTAAATGAGCATCATCAAAGCCGGATCTGATTTTTACCGTAACCGGCTTTGACTGACTGTTCACCATATTTTTAACGATTGATGCCGCAAGCTCAGGATTTTTCATAAGAGCTGAACCTTCACCGTTGTTAACCACCTTAGGAACAGGACATCCCATATTTATATCCACAAAGGCAAATTGCCTGTCTTCAAGCTCCTTAGCAATATCTCCCATAATTTCAGGTGATGAACCGAATAACTGTAATCCTACATTTCCCTCATCACCTTCAGTATAAAGAAGCGGCCCTGTATTTTTATTCTTATATAATACGGCCTTGGCGCTTATAAGCTCTGTAGTGCTTCCGCCACTCCCCTGTTCATGACATATTTTTCTGTACACATAATCAGTAACTCCCGCCATTGGCGCCAGGAATACCGGTGTACTGAATTCTACGTCTCCTATATGTAAACTCATTTTCTGCCTTTTCAAAATACTTATGTATCAGTTAAAAGTCATTAAGACATTTTGGAACCGAGTATAAATATTCTGTAGAAGTATACGAGCTGTTCGAATAACTCTTCTTTTTCTTTTTCAAGTCTTCTGATCAGAATACCCGCTGCGATTCCATCATGTAAAATGTCGTCCTCGTTAACCTCTGTTCTTAATTCAACGTCTCCGTCTTCATTAAATACAACAGATATGACGCCGCCACATTCCTCAGTATACTTTACGCACATTATCTGCAGCTCATTCTGTATTTCCTTAGGTAATTTTACAAATTCAGGATTAAAGTAATATTTTCTCTCGTACGCGCTTGCCGCACAAAGTACAGTTTCGTTCATATTAGTCCCTATCCGGATCAACACCTAATGTAGCAGCCATAACAGCCTTGATTGTATGCATACGGTTGCCTGCTTCTTCAAATACTACTGACTGCTCTGAGTTAAACACTTCATCAGTAACTTCAAGCTCTGTAATACCGAACTTCTTGTTAAGATCCTGAGCCTTTAATGTATCAAGGTTGTGGAATGATGGAAGGCAGTGCATAAAGATTGCTGTATCCTTTGCCATCTTCATAAGATCTGCATTTACCTGGTATGGCATAAGATCTCCGATTCTCTGAGCCCACTTCTCATCAGGCTCACCCATAGATACCCATACGTCTGTGTAAATAACGTCTGCACCTTCACATGATGAAATGTCTGTGCTGAATTCGATTGAACCGCCACTTTCCTTAGCCCATTCCTTACACTTAGCCTGAAGCTCAGCATCCGGGAAGTACATATCCTTTGGAGCACATGCTACGAAATGCATTCCCATCTTAGCACATGCTACCATCCATGAGTTACCCATGTTGTATCTTGCATCACCAAGGTATACTACCTTCTTGCCTTCAAGATCACCTAACTTCTCTTTCATTGTAAGCATATCTGCAAGGAGCTGTGTTGGATGGAAATCATTTGTAAGACCATTCCATACAGGTACTGTTGCGTTGTTAGCAAGACACTCAACGATTTCCTGACCGTATCCACGATATTCAATACCATCAAACATTGTTGTTAAAACATTTGCTGTATCTGCAATACTCTCCTTTACACCAATCTGAGATACTGTTGAGTCAAGATATGTTGCACCCATACCTAAATCGTGAGCAGCAACTTCAAATGAACAACGTGTTCTTGTACTTGTCTTCTCGAAGATCATGGCGATGTTCTTACCGATAAGCGGATTCCATACTACGCCATTTTTCTTCATAGCCTTTAAACGTGCAGCTAAGTCTAATAAATATTCAATTTCTTCTTTTGTGAAATCCATAAGCGTGAGGAAATCACGTCCCTTTAAATCAACCATTTTGTCCTCCTGTTTTACATTATAAAATTGCAGCCGTTATGATTATTAAATGTTGTATACGCATTTTCTATGCATTTTTATGCATAAATATTCTTTATATAGTGAATATTATACATCCAAAAGATAAAATGTAAAGAAATATCACATAAAAAGACCGTAACTATGTATAAAATTACATAATTACAGTCTTAAGTTAAATATATTTATGCTTTATGCTATAAATTACCATGCAACAGCGATATCAAGCTGGTTAGGGTTTGAAGCTACGAAGCTTCCTGTATCAACAACGATAGCTGTTCCTAATGAACACTCTAAGATTGTTCCCTTTGGTCTTCTTGAAAGATCAGCTGCAACCATTACATAGTTACCGAACATCTTAACGCCGTCTTCACGTACCCAGTATACCCAGCCGTCAGATTCTGAATAACCTAATGAACGCATGATTCTTACAACACCGTTCATGTTGAGGTTGTAGTATGTCTCACGACCTGAAGGGCCACTGAATACACCTGCTGATCTTGTAAGGTGGCTTGCGTATGGGCCATTTACAGATGAGCCTGAGTATGAAGATGATGCTGTTGTCTCTTCTTCGGCAGCTGTCTTAGCAGCTTCAGCTTCCTTAGCAGCTTCAGCTTCCTCAGCAGCCTTCTTTGCTGCTTCTTCAGCAGCAATTTCTGAGCTTGTCTTACCTGTCTCTAAACCGAAATCAACATCTACCTGATCTGTATTAACAAGGGCTTCAACGTTGTCATCTAACTGAACAACAAGCTGATTCTCTGCTGTTGAAACAACCTTAAGTGTTTCGTCAGCATCTACAGTCTTAACTGTTTCCTTCTTGTCCTTAGCATATAACTCTGTGTTATCAGCCTTAATAGAAGCAGTTACGTTACCGAGGTTATATGCAACAGCTTCAGCTTCGTCTCCGATTACAAGATTTTCGCTTTTAACGTATCCCTTAACATTACCTGACTGAACAAGTGTCATGCCATCTTCGTTAGAGATTACATCAGCAATATTCTTTTCTTCGAGCTTACCAACAACTTCAGCACCTTCCTCAGCACTTGCGTAAACATCTAATCCTGTTATAGCAATTGCCTTGTTGTCGAAAATGTCTACTACTTTGTTATCAGCTGTATCAACTGTTTCTGTGTATACAGTCTTGATTGTTGAATCAGAACTGAATCCATTTTCTGAGTTTGGTAAACTACCAGCGTTAGTAAGTGTCTGTACAAATAAAGAGCCTACACTTGCAGCAGCAACAGATGATACTACAGCAAATCTCTTAATAATCGGTTTCATAAAAATCCTTTCGTGTTACATTTATAACATGTTCGTTTCTAATTGTTTCTAATTTGTTACATTTGTTACTGTGCTAATATAACAATATTAAATATATTTGTCAAACTTTATATCAAATGTTAAATTTTCACTGCGAAAATTATGACTAAGTTGCTAATTTTTACTTATCAGCCCCAAATATAGGCCAGTACTGACTTTGGAACTTCTCTAAATGTTACTAAATTGTTACAAAAACATGATTTTCTGACTATTATTGTATTTAATAAAGTACAATATATTATGTGTATTTGTGTCTTTTTCCGTAATATTTCGTAATATTTTCTTCCGGATTTAAATATGATATAAATGTTTCTACTATATATATGGTAATTGTTAATCGGGATTCTATATGATGATGCATAATATATATAGTAAAAACTCATTCATAAATCATTTTCAACCGTGTTTCTTCTATATATATGCATTCTTATTAATATGTATTTACATTGGTTTGTACTTACATTTATCTATATAATGATGTATAGTATAGAAATAATATATTTAGATATAACCTATAAGAGATATAAGCAATGACTAATAATTTTCAAAGATTTGCAATGCTTGTTGGTGAGAACAAGATTGATTTATTAAATAAGAAGAAAGTCCTAATATTTGGCCTTGGCGGAGTTGGCGGCTCCCTTGCTGAAGCACTTGCCAGAGCAGGCATTGGACATTTTACACTGGTGGATAAGGATACATTTGACGAGACAAATATTAACAGACAGTTATTCGCCACCTATGACACTGTAGGTATGGATAAGGTGGATGTTGCAAAGAAAAGAATGCTTTCCATCAATCCAAATGCCGACATAGAAATTAAGAAAATGTTTTTCTTACCTGAAAACAGCGATGAATTTGATTTTTCCGAATATGACTACGTTGTTGATGCCATCGATAATGTTACGGCCAAGATTGCAATAATCGTTAAAGCTAAGGAAGAAGGAGCAAATGTTATTTCATGCATGGGCATGGGTAACAAATTTGACCCTACTCAAATTCAGATTGCCGACATTTATAAGACAAGCGTATGCAAGCTTGCCAAGGTAATGAGAAAAGAGCTTAAAGCAAGAGGAATCAAAAAGCTTAAGGTGGCATTTTCCACAGAGATTCCTGTAAAACCTCTATTCTGTGCTGACGGAAGCGATGAAAGAATTCCGGGATCTTCACCATTTGTTCCTCCATGCGCCGGAATTATTATGGCCGGGGAAATTGTTAAAGATTTACTATGATCTACTATACATATTAATGTAATAATTCTTGAATAGATTGATACTATAGAGTAGAATTAAGTCGTTTACTATGCGCGGTATTCTGAGCATAAATGCTTAACTGTAAGCGGCTAACCATGAATGTCTAACTATACATGTTTAACTATATCTGTTTAGCCATCTATGATTATCCATAATCGATTAATTATTTATAGTTAGTCATATATGTTTATTACTCTTAGTAATGCAGTAATAATTTATATCTCTATTTATATCGTACTATGGTATGTACAATAATAATGGGATTTGAATTACTATATGGATAGGGTGCATTGTTTGTTAAGGAGGCAACATTTTAATATGAAAAAGAATAAGAAGTTTCTATTCTGGTTAATACCGGTAGTTGCTTTTGCCGCATTCTATTTTATAGGTGCGATTATTAACGCTAATAAATTTTGGGGCAATACTTATTTAGGCGAGAAAAAAGCCGGATTTCGTACCGTTCAGGATTTAAATGACGATCTCAATCGTACAGATTCCATTAAGATTACAACAATGAACGGTGCAACTAAGGAGATTAAGTTAACAGACATTGGATATACTTCTGAATATACAACTGATATTCAGGCAATCCAGAAGTCACAGTCACCTATGTTATGGCTTTTCAATCTTGCCGGAAAGAAGACATATGAGGTTCAGACAAGGACAAAATATGATGAAGAGAAGTTAAATACTTCAATTTCTAATCTTATAAATGATCTCAATGCCAATGCAGTAGAGCCTGCAAATGCTTATATTGATTCTTCAGGAGAGCATGCAGTTATCATAGAAGCTGTTGAAGGTAATAAGGTAGACGGCGAAAAATTAAAGAATACAATAATTACTGATCTTAACAATGGTGTATTCGAAGTTAATATTGCAGATGCCGGTTGTTATCTTAAACCTACTGTTTATGCCGATAACGAAGAACTTAAAGCATTAGTGGCAACAATTGAAAAGTTCAAGGGTGTAGAGATTACAATTGACTTAACAGGGGCAACAGAAACTTTAACTGTTGATACATTTAAAGACTGGATAACAACAAACGGAACTGATTTAGCATTTAAAGAAGATAAGGTTGATGAATATGTTTCATCTCTTGCAGATAAGTACAACACATTAGGAACTACAAGAAAGTTCCCTGCTACAGGAATAGGTCTTGTATCTCTTCCGGGTACGGCAAGAGATACATATGGTTTCAGTCTTGATAAGGCTGCAACAGCACAGGCTATTGAAACTGCCATCACATCATGTGAGTCACAGACTGTAGCAGCTGTATGGGATAATCCTGCACTTACAAGAAATGCTGCAAATGGTTCAGGCGATATCGGTGATACATATGTTGAGATTGACGTTTCAAGACAGCATATGTGGTACTACGTTAACGGAAGCGTATATCTTGAGACTGATGTTCGTACAGGTGATGAATCAGGCAGATATGAAGATGCTGCTACACCAAGTGGTATCTTCAGACTCTTATCTAAGTCAACTGATAAGTACTTCCTCTTATTCCAGCCTGTAGTTCATGCAGACTACTGGATGCCATTCGACTGGCAGGGATGTGGTATCCATGATGCATCATGGTTTACTACATTCGGTGGTGAGCTCTACAAAACAAGCGGTGGTTCACACGGATGTATTAATACACCACTCTCAATCGTAAAACCTATGTATGAGCGAATTAAAGTTAACACACCTGTTATCGTATATCGTTCAGCAGAATTATAATTGCATATAAAAAAGCCCGGCTGTGCGCCGGGCTTTTTTATATGCTGTATGCTTTCATCTGACATACTATTTATCTTATATATAACATTATCTTTATTATTTTCCATGTCAGAATATAACAGCATCTGCTACACTTGAACATAAACAGTATCTGCTATACCTAAGCTCAATGGTATCTTCTACACCTTAACTTAATATCTGAGCATAACAAAACCCCGACCGCTGCAGAAGCATATATAATCTTCTGCATTGGTCGGGGTTATTAACATGTTATATTGTTATTTATAATTAATATGCTCTACCCCAGTATACAAGGCTCTTTGCCTTCTTACCGCAGCATACGCATACATCTGAAACAGTTTCCTGCTCAAATGGCATACAACGTGATGTTGCACCTGTTTCTTCTTTGATCATGTCTTCACATTCTCTGTTACCGCACCACATAGCCTTAATGAATCCAGGCTTGTTCTCTACTGTATCCTTGAACTCATCGTAGTTTGTAGCAACGTATGTATGTGAATCTCTATGTTCCTTAGCTCTGTTGAACATATCCTTCTGGATTGTGTCCATAAGCTTCTGTACTTCTTCAACAATATTATCTAAAGATACTTCAATCTTCTCTCTTGTATCTCTACGAACTAATACTGCCTTACCTGCTTCAATGTCCTTAGGTCCGAGATCGATTCTTACAGGAATACCTCTCATCTCACATTCTGAGAACTTCCAACCAGGAGTCTTATCTGTATCATCAACCTTAACTGCAATTCCTGCCTTCTTGAGAAGATCCTTAACTTCATAGCACTTATCAAGAACGCCGTCCTTCTTCTGCTGAATAGGAATGATATTTGCCTGAACAGGAGCAATTCTTGGTGGAAGAACGAGTCCTTCATTATCACCGTGAACCATGATGATGGCACCGATAAGTCTTGTTGTTACTCCCCATGATGTCTGATGAACATACTGTAACTTATTGTCCTTATCTGTGTACTGAATATCAAATGCCTTGGCAAATCCGTCACCAAAGTTATGACTTGTACCACTCTGAAGAGCCTTACCGTCATGCATAAGTGACTCAATTGTATATGTAGCCTTTGCACCTGCAAACTGCTCTTTTTCTGTCTTCTGCCCCTTAACCATAGGGATTGCAAGAACCTCTTCACAGAAATCAGCATATACGTTAAGCATCTGGATTGTTCTTTCCTGTGCCTCTTCTTCAGTTGCGTGTGCTGTATGACCTTCCTGCCATAAGAACTCTCTTGAACGAAGGAATGGTCTTGTTTCCTTTTCCCAACGTACTACTGAGCACCACTGGTTATATACCTTTGGTAAATCTCTGTATGACTGAATGTCATCATGGTAGAAGTCACAGAATAATGTCTCAGATGTGGGTCTGATACAGTATCTCTCTGTTAACTCTTCTTCACCACCGTATGTAACCCATGCTACTTCAGGTGCAAATCCTTCGATATGATCCTTTTCCTTATTAAGTAAGCCCTCAGGAATAAGAAGTGGCATAGAAACATTTTCAACGCCTGTTTCCTTAAATCTTCTATCTAGTTCTGACTTAATATTTTCCCAGATCGCATAACCTGCAGGCTTGAAAATCATAAAGCCCTTAACTGCAGAATATGCCATAAGATCTGCTTTTTTTACAACGTCTGTATACCACTGAGCGAAGTCAACATCCATTGATGTTATGGCTTCAACAAGTTTCTTATCATTTGCCATTATCAAATCTCCATATAATTAATATTTTTTGTATTTTTTATAGTGTGAGCTATATCTTCTTACGCCTTCTCCCTCATCAAAATCCTGGAATTTAACGTAATGATACTCATTCTTACCACCTAATAAGTACTTTTCAATAAGTTCCATGTTGCTGAATGACTTAGGAATGATTGTCTTCTTAAGAACGCTTACCTTTCCAGGCTTACCGTTTGTAACAACAGTTCTTTCCACGCGTCCTCTTACTCTGAAGTAGCCGATTGTCTCTTCGATAACTCTTACTCTTACAACCTTGTACTCATTGTGAACTTCAACATGACCTTCAGGCGTATTTCCATCTACAAAGTACTCATAGTATGTAAAATATTCCGGCTCATATTCAATATGGTTTCTCTTGAATTTTCTGTAACTGAAGTACGGAAGAATAAGCATTGCAGGAACACCTATTAAGCAACCTGTACATAATACATTTACAAACCATTTGATTGGTCCCCAGCCATAAGTCCATTCTATACCAAATACGTGCTCAAGTATCTGAGTGAATATAAAGTATGATGTTCCTATTATTGCAACAATAAATAATATTTTATAAGGCCATCCGTAGTTTCTACGATATACGCCCCAGTCTGCATCACCACGTTCACTCTTTTCAATGAACTGATGATGCTCTTCATAGGCAGATGGAGTTGGAGAATTGTCCACCTTAACCTTATTTTTTCTTATTAATCTCTTTGAGCTGTCAGGAAGTTCATTTGCATCAATTCCGATTGCAGCCTCACCAACGATTTTATCTCTATCTTCAAGGATTGCTTCGGCAGTTGATTTCTTAGACTCTTTCACCTGCTCTTCTTCCTGTGAATCAGCATTTTCTTCTGATACAGAATCACCTGCAGTAGCCTGTATTTCATCATTCTGACCTGCAGCATTTTCAATGTTGTTATTCTCTGTAGCCGCTGTTTCAACAACGTCATTTTCTGTATTGTTCTGTTCTGCAGTTTCTGCCACAACAACATCTTTTTCTATATTGTTCTGTGCATTCTTATCTTGTTTATTATCCGTCATATCAATTCCTATTAATGTGAATATTCTGAGATTATACCCAGGTATTCTTCAAGACACTGACCTGAATCATGTAATTTCGTTGCAAGCTCCCTGCCTACATATCTTAAATGCCATGGTTCATAATCATATCCCGTATAATTTTCCTTTCCCTTTGGATATCTTACTATAAATCCATATTTATAACAGTTATCCTTAAGCCAGACACCCTCTGCCCATTCATCCATAAGTTCAGTTACAGAGTTAATATCCATAGACAGGCCTGTCTGATGCTCTGAATATCCCGGCTTTGCAATAAGAGAATCTGTTTTATTTGCATCCGGTGAATTAATTGATTCATCATATAATTCTTTTTGTCTGTCATATGATCTGTAACCTGATTGAATCCATAACTCAATATCATCGGCTTCCGCAGCCTTTTTCATTTCTAAAAATGCATTGTATGCTGTTGTGTCCAGATCCTTTGGGTCATAGCTTCTTGGTAAAGGATATTCCTTATTAACAATCATAATATTATTAATATATGTTACGCCGTCAATATTTTCTATTTTGTATCCCTTTGATGTTACATTCTTGGAACTTTCCGATTCCTGAGTACTCGTTTCACCTGCTGTACTTTCGATTATATTTTCATTATTATCGCTTTTTCCATGATTTACAAAAGTTACAATCAAAAAAGCGACAATAGTCGCTATAGATCCGATAAATACAGCAGTCACAGCAAATCTTTTCTTTTTCTTGCTTTTTTTCATACTATCATCTTCTTCTATAATTATCGTCGCTTTTATTTAGTATTACATATTGAAAATAATTTAAATCAAATCTTCATCAGTTCTGATTATTATCTGACTCATCATGGTCCACATTTGAATTATTGTCATGAACATCATTCAAATCTGCTGAATTGTCATTGTCTGTAACATTATCTTTAGCTGTTGAATTGCTTTCAGCTGTATGTTCATTATTATCTGCAGCTTCAGATGTGTTATCAGATTCTTCTTCCTTAGCCTTGCCTGAAAGATCAATCTCCTCACCTCTGAAAATTGCTTCAAATTCTTCTCTTGAAAGCTTTTCTTTCTTAATAAGAGCTTTAGCTGCTCTCTCTAATACATCCTTGTTATCAAGAATAATCTTCTTAGCCTTTGCATAGCACTCATCAATGATTTCCTTAACAGCTTCATCAATCTTTGTAGCTGTCTGCTCACTGAAGTTATTGCTGTGTGCAAGCTCTCTGCCTATGAATAACTCATCTGACTGAGTGCTGTAATCTAAGAATCCGAGATCCTTTGAGAATCCGTACTTAGTTACCATATCTCTTGCAAGCTGAGATGCTTGCTTAATATCCTGTGATGCACCTGTTGTTACATCGTCAAATATTATTTCTTCAGCTATTCTACCACCCATGGCAACCATGATATTCTGCATCATCTTGCCCTTAGTATTAAATAACTCATCCTTTTCAGGAAGTGGCATTGTATAACCCGCTGCCCCCATTCCTGTAGGAATAATGGAAATAATATGAACCGGTCCCACATCCGGAAGTTCATGGAAGAGTATCGCATGTCCTGTCTCATGGTAAGCTGTAATAAGCTTATCCTTCTCAGAGATTACTCTGCTCTTCTTCTCAACACCAATACCTTCTCTGATAAATGAATTCTTTACATCTTCATTAGTGATATATTGTCTGTGATCTACTGCGGCTGCAATAGCTGCTTCGTTCATGATATTGGCAAGGTCAGCACCTGTAAATCCTACAGATACACTTGCAAGTGACTCTAAATCAACATCATCAGCAAGTGGTTTATTTCTTGAATGAACCTTAAGAATCTGAAGTCTTGCTTCTCTGTCAGGATATCCAACAGTTATCTTTCTGTCGAAACGGCCCGGTCTTAAGATGGCAGGATCAAGAATATCAATTCTGTTGGTAGCCGCCATAACTATAATGCCTGAGTTGGCGCTGAAACCATCCATTTCAACAAGAAGCTGGTTGAGAGTCTGCTCTCTTTCGTCGTGGCCACCGCCAAGGCCTGCACCACGCTGTCTTGCAACAGCATCGATTTCGTCAATGAAAATAATACATGGGGCATTGTTCTTGGCCTCTGTAAACATATCTCTTACTCGTGCGGCACCAACGCCGACGAACATTTCAACGAAATCTGAACCTGAGATACTAAAGAAAGGAACTCCTGCTTCACCGGCAACAGCCTTTGCAAGAAGTGTCTTACCTGTTCCCGGAGGGCCTGCAAGCATTACACCCTTTGGAATATGTGCTCCAAGTCTTGTATATCTTTCAGGATTTTTAAGGAAGTCTACGATTTCCTCAAGTTCTTCCTTTTCTTCCTTAAGTCCGGCTACATCCTTAAATGTTACTGTCTTAACAGAGCCATCCTGGTTTAACCTTGCCTTACTCTTGGCAAAGTTACCCAGCATACCGCCGCCCTGCATATTACTCATTCCTCTTCTCATTATAATAAATAATAAGATAAGTGGAAGGAATACAATCAGTAACTGTAGCATTACAGAACCAAAACCGCTTCTCTGCTGAATCTCACTTACTAAAAACGGAATGTTATTTTCTGTAAGATATTCTTCTGATTTATTAACATCAGATACAGCTAATGATTTTACTGTATTGTCATTCAGCTGAACCTGCAGTGTTCCTGTTGGAACGCTGGTACTTTGTTCAACTACTACTTTTTCGACCTTCTTATTAGTTACATCTTCCTGAAAATCAGAATAGATATATGATTCATTAACATTTGTTTCTCTACCTGTCATGGTATAGATCATGATTAATGACATAACAAGAAGGACAATTAAGAATATAAATGAAGCCAGGGCACCTCTGTTCCTGTTATCATTATTTCTATTATTCATATGTTACTCCTTATAAGTTAATGGTAACCACTCTATGCAAAGTCCCGGACAACCATCTTTAACAAATGAATCAACTGACTGTCTGACTCCAACCGCCCAGAGGCAGGTTTTATCATCCGCCAGAAGCCATATATCATCTCGGATTGCCTGTGGCACTTTACTGTCTATAAACACCTTCTTAACCTTTTTTTCAGATCCGTCAACATCCACTATCATCACATCCTGTGGATGTCTCTTCCGAAAGCGTAAATTCCCTTTAATTTTATCATAATCAAAATACTTGGTATAGCATTCATTCTCATTTTTAATAACTTTTTCAGTTTTATAGAGCCTTAAAGCGAATTTATCAAACTGCAATTCGACAACTTCACCATTTTCTATCTGATTTCTGACGTTGTCGTTCAGAAAATGTATGCAATCGTCATTTTCAGAAGTGTCCGTAAATCTCTTTTCATATTCAAAGCAGAGCATTTTATAATCAAGCCTTGCAATAATACCTCTTCCAAGCTGAATGATTTTACCTGTTGTTCCATTTAACAGAAGTTCATCTATTGCATCAAATCTTGTACTGTAAATGTCCGCTGCATTTCCCGCCAGACACTCCACAGCTTTCGAATATACGGATTTTCTGATTACGGCAGGCTGATGTTTAAGATCGAAGTTAAGCATGACCCTGACTACACTTTTAACAGCACCTATATTGTCGTGTTCAACTACAGAACACTTCTCGAAAATCTCTTTTGCCTGACCATCAATATAGTCATAGGCTTCTTTCGCCCTGTCCGCTGCCTCATTAATATGAGCCACAGCCATTTCATTAATATTTGCCAGCGGTTCTATGATTTTATGTCGGATAAAATTTCTTGTGTAAATGTCTTCATTATTAGTTGAATCAGTTACAAAAGAAATATTATTTTCATGGCAGATATTTTCTATTTCATCTCTGGAAAGGCATAAAATCGGTCTTATTATATCGCCATTTACAGGCTTAATTCCTGACAGTCCTTTAAGCCCCGCTCCTCTTGTAAGATTGAAAATGTATGTCTCCGCCCTGTCATTTGCATTATGTGCCACGGCAATCTTATATTTACGCAGGTAAGTTCCCGTTAATTTACTGTGTTCCACTGCAAATGCTCTGAAACATTCATATCTTACATTTCTTCCTGTTTCTTCCTCGCTTAATCCGGTTTCTCTAGATAGCTTTGGAATATCAATGTGATATGATTTAAAATCCACGCCTAAACTATGGGCAAATGTTTCTGAAGCCGCTTCATCTCTTTCCGCTTCTTCACCTCTTATGCCGTGATTAATGTGGATTGCATGGACATTACACTCAGGAATTACACCATTTTCAATAAGTCTGCATATTAAAAACAAGAGGCAGCTTGAATCAGCGCCTCCTGAAAGTCCTACTATTATATTGTCATGTTTTTCTAACATAATGTTGTCGGATATATACCCGGCAACCTTTTTTAGACCATTGATCGTATAATTCATATTACTCATTTGTTTTAAAGATAATTTCGTTAGGGTAAACCAGGCCAAGCTTTTCCTTGGCAATCTTTTCAATATACTCTTTTGTTTTTGTATATTCCTTTTGTTCGTCCAGATCTTCGCTTCGCTTTTTCTGCTCTTCGATAGATTCCTGGAGCTCTTCAATCTTGGCCTGGTTTTCTGCAGATTTTGACTTGAGGTTATTATTTGCAATCAAAAAAAAAATCAAAAATACGCACACAAAGCCAGCGATAGACAGTAAGCCTATCCTTGTATGACGTCTGTTCTTCTTGACTCTTTTTTCTTTTTCTTTTCTAGTTTCCAGCTGCATAAATATACCCCTCAAGAATGTACTTTATTATAACAATTCTATCATTAAGTCAGCTTCTTCCTTACGAACCACATCTTTAACGAGCTTGACTTTAGCTGTTGTAACTTTATTTCCGAACTGTATCTCAATAATATCTCCTGCTTTTACCTCAGCTGATGCTCGCGCAACCTTGCCATTAAGAGATACTCTGCCTGCATCACAGGCTTCATTTGCAACAGTTCTTCTTTTAATAAGTCTTGATAACTTCAAAAACTTATCCAATCTCATATTTCGAACCTCTTTTATTAATCGTTACCGATTCCATTTTCAAGGAATAACTCTCTGAAATAAGGTAACTCTTCCACCCAACGGCAGAATGTATGCCACTCTTCTAACTTGTGGTGCTTTCTGCTTATATACATACTTATAACATTTTCATAGTTTAAAGTACAGGTTCTTGTCTGATTATAGCTTTCAGGAAGAAGCTGAATAATGCTGTACCAGATCTCTTTATCCTTTGTTTCAACATATTCTTTTCTCATATCTTCCAATGAAACAATAATATTATCAAGCACCTTTCTTGCACCATCTGTCAAATGGTCATGACTGAAATCATCAACATCAAATTCTTTTGAGTGAATCTTGTGCATTGTACTTGTTGAGTTAGCTACGGTTCCTACCTTGTATGTGTCGTATTCTTTCCACCAATACAGAGGAGCTGTAATATCCACTGATATGAATATCTGTCTGATAAACTTTCTGTGATCAGTTCCGGCATTAATAAGTCTCTTTGCAAGACCTAAGTCATTTTCACCAAATACGAAATCACCCTCATCAGATATGTGGCTGTCCATTCTGTTCCAGCTGTTTAACGGGTTTCTTGCACCACGCATGGCATTGTGGAAGTTCATCACTTCAGTTTTATCAAAACTTATCATATTAGTTAAATTCCTTTTCAACGCACTTAAGTGCAGCCTCTATTACCTTATCCATATCGTAATACTTGTATTCACCAAGTCTTCCACCGAAGATTACATTTGGTTCTGCATCTGCAAGCTCCTTATACTGAGCGTAAAGTGCAGCATTTTTCTCATCGTTAACAGGATAGTATGGCTCATCACCGAGTTTCCACTCTGAGCTGTACTCTCTACTGATAACAGTCTTTGGCTGTTCACCGAACTCGAAGAATTTGTGCTCGATAATTCTTGTCCAAGGAGTTTCTCTGTCAGTGTAGTTTACAACTGCATTTCCCTGAAAGTTAGGTGTATCGATTGTCTCTGTTTCAAATCTTACTGAACGGTATTCCAAAGCACCAAGCTTGTAATCGAAATATGCATCAATAGGACCTGTAAATACAACCTTACCAAATTCTCCAAGCTCATCCTTAGCTTCGAAGTAATCTGTATTTGTAACTACCTTGATACCCTCAAACATATTTTCAACCATCTTTGTATATCCACCGATAGGAATTCCCTGGTAGATAGCATTGAAGTAGTTGTTATCATAAGTATATCTTACAGGAAGTCTCTTAATGATAAATGATGGAAGATCCTTACAATCTCTTCCCCACTGCTTCTCTGTATACCCCTTGATAAGCTTCTCATAAATATCTGTACCAACAAGGCTGATAGCCTGCTCTTCAAGGTTCTTTGGATCAGTGATTCCTGCTTCCTCAACCTGACTTGCAATCTTTTCTCTTGCTTCATCCGGTGTTACAACATTCCACATTTTATTGAATGTGTACATGTTAAATGGAAGAGAATAAATTTCACCATTGTAGTTAGCAACAGGAGAGTTTGTATATCTGTTGAATTCTGCAAATCTGTTGATGTAATTCCATACAAGCTTGTTGTTAGTATGGAAAATATGTGCGCCATACTCGTGCACGTTAATGCCTTCTACTTCCTTTGTGTAAATGTTTCCGGCAATATGATCTCTCTTATCGATTACTAAAACGCTTTTTCCTCTGTCAGCTGCTTCTCTTGCAAAGATTGCACCGAAAAGTCCTGCGCCGACTACTAAATAATCATAATACATAATAATCTCCAAATATTGTCTTTAGCTAAATATTATCCTCTTGAACCAGCTCTCTTAATTTTCGGTCTGAAGCTGAATCCTTCCATAGTTCCCTTAACCATGGTCTTTAAACGCTCACATTTGTGATCAGGCGCATTTTTCAAAATACGGAGAGCATGAAGGTGTAATCTTGCCCACCAGTACATTTTCTCCTTTGCACCCTCTCTTCTGTATACGAATACTTCGTTACGGTATGCAAGCTTATATCTGTCAATTCTCTCCATTGTATCTACAGAAATATCAGATCCGCTGTTAGATGCAGTATCATGAACAGTTACACTGTCTGAAACATAATAACAAGGATAGAGCTTAGAAATTCTTCTTGTATATTCAATATCATCTGTCCAGATGAAGAATTCACTTATAGGAAGTCCCACAGTTGCAACTGTGCTTGCCTTAAGGAAACATGATACAAATGTCGCACACCATAATTTCTGTAAATTCTTATCAAAATTCTTTACAGCCTTGTTGTAATCTATTTTCTGCATATTCATTCTGCAGATTTCACCGTCAGTAAAGTTAACTCTTCCTGATAAGAAGCCATATTTTCCATCAAGCTTCTTATCTGCTTCCATGAACTTTTCAAGGGCATCTTCTTCCATTATACAGTCGTCATCCATAAGCCAGATATATTTGAATCCCATTTTATAGGCTTTCTTAATACCATAGGCGAAACCACCGGCACCACCTAAGTTCTCGCCTGTATTGAAGTACTTAATAACTCCGGAATTGATATATTTCTGAATTTCTTCATGTGTTCCGTCTGTACTGGCGTTATCTATTATAAGAATTTCCGGTTTTTCCGGTGTCTGACGAAGAAGACTCTCTATACAGTTTATTAACTTTTCTTTTCTATTGTATGTTACAACAACCGCTGCAGTTTCTTTCTTATACATGGGTCATCTCCGTGAAATTAAAAACTCTTGCTATATTTTTTACCAAAAAGCTTAGCATTGGCAAATGAAACTACCTTCTTTGCAATATCAACCTTTTCCATATACACAAATGGGAGCTCTGCAATCTCATCTTCGCTGATTTCGCCTGTCACCATCATTCTGTCGAGCCATACGTTGAAAAGTCTTTCACTTACTCTTCCGTAAAGTCTGGCATCAAAATCACTGAGATTATCTGCCATACCGCTTTCAGTAAGTGATTTTTCCAGTTCAAACAATACAGGGAAAAGCCAGTCACAATATGACTCCATTAAGTCTTTTCTCATAATCATCATATTAAACATATATGCTGAATGAGACTTCATGACCTTATCAAAGCTTCTTAAATATTCCCTGCATAATCTACTTATAACTTCTCTCGCCACAAGCAGATGTCCCTCTCCGTGAGTATGGGCGTAATGTGAGAATATTGTTTCAACTCTGTAGTTACGCTTTTTAGGTAAAATAATTTTTTTACTTGGTATTAATGTCTCTAATTCCTCATATGAAAGCACATTTGCAAAACGGGAATCTTCTTTATTTATAAGAACATTTTCTAATGTAGAAAATCCCTCTTTTGCAAAATGTCTTCTATAATGAGCAAGACCAATATATTCCGCATCCAGAACTCTGACAGCTTCATATAAAACAGTAAGCTCTGAGAAGTTAGGGTTCTTTTCTGAAATGTTGTCTTCTATACAATCATCTCTCATATACCCAAAGTCTTCATCTCTTAATGCTGCGCCCGCAAGAAATGGAACATACATTTCATCTTCAGGCATTCTGTATTCTTTATGTGTTGCTACTGCAATTTTTACACTTATATCTTTATTGTCCATATGTACCTAATTCAATCTCGTAAATCCAGTCTTCCGGAACTACATTTCTGGCAAACCGGATATCTTATTAAATCTCGTAAATCCGACATTTAAAAGTTTCGTTCCTGACAATGCAAATGTCTTATTAAATCTCGTAAATCCAGCCTTCTGGAGCTTCAATCTTACCAAGCTGAATGTCTAATAATGTCTCTCTGAGCTTCATGCATACAGGACCAGGATTCTCTGAATCTGAACCGAATACGATTTCCTTACCGTGATCAACTACCTTTCCTACAGGAGAGATAACTGCTGCAGTACCACATAATCCGCACTCTGCAAATTCATGAATCTCGTCTAATCTGATCTGTCTCTCTTCGACCTTAAGTCCAAGATACTTCTCTGCAACGATTAAAAGTGATCTTCTTGTAATAGAAGGTAAGATACTGTCTGACTTAGGTGTTACAACTGTTCCGTCCTTTGTTACGAAGAGGAAGTTAGCACCACCTGTCTCTTCTACGAATGTTCTTGTCTGTGGATCGAGATATAAGTTCTCGTCGTAGCCTTCTTCATGTGCTGTTACGATTGCATGAAGACTCATTGCATAGTTAAGTCCGGCCTTAACGTTACCTGTTCCGTGTGGAGCAGCTCTGTCGAAATCAGAAACCTTAAGTGTTAAAGGTTTTATTCCGCCTGTAAAGTATGGTCCTACAGGTGTTCCGAAAATTCTGAACTGATATTCATCAGCAGGCTTTACTCCGATAACCGGTGATGATGCAATCATATATGGACGAAGATATAATGTAGCTTCACTTCCATATGGAGGCACAAAGTCAATGTTGGCCTTTACTGTCTCTCTTACAGCCTCAATAAATCTGTCTTCAGGGAATGCAGGCATCTCTAATCTTCTTGCAGAATCAGCCATTCTCTGAGCATTTAAGTCAGGTCTGAATACTACAACTCTGCCGTCTACAGTCTCGTATGCTTTTAATCCTTCAAAACATGTCTGTGCATACTGAAATACACCTGCACACTCATTTAATACAACATTAGCGTCGCTTGTTAAACCACCTTCGTCCCAGGCTCCGTCTTTAAAATTAGAAACATATCGTTTGTCTGTCTGTATATAATTAAATCCAATATGTTCCCAATCGATATCTTTCTTACCCATGATGTATAATCCTCCACAATTTTAATATATGGCATAAGCTATATTAATTTTTTCGCAATTTTACTTTATATAATGAAATAACTGCGAATGTTTTATTAAAAATAATACCCCTATTATGTATTATCGTCAACTTTTCCACATCTTAAATAAAACTAAAGAAGGCCCCTTTTTCAAGGAGCCTTCTTTAACAAAAGTATGAGTGTTCGGTAAATTTATATTTTGTTTGCATATTAATCATTACTTTAACCCAGTTTGTAATGATTTCGTTTAGTTTCTTTAATATGAGTTGTTTTATTGTTTTATTGTTTAGTCGTTAAATTGTATGTTGTATTATTTAGAGTTTTAAGAGGTCAGAGCCTCATTTTGTACGGTCTTATTACTATTATTCTATCTTAGAAAAATCGAAAATTATAAGAATGCCTTAGCTAATCCAGCCTTGTCATTGAATCCTACAACTCTTGAAGCCTCAGCGCCGCCGTCGAACTTAACAAGTGTAGGGATTGAAGCAACACCAAACTTAGCAGCAAGTTCAGGCTCTTCATCAACGTTGATCTTAGCAACCTTTACCTGAGCGCCGTATTCAGCTTCGAACTTCTCAAGTTCTGGTCCCTGAAGCTGGCATGGTCCACACCATGTTGCCCAGAAGTCTACGACTACAGGTGTAGCTGAATTGATGATCTCTGTTTCGAAATTGTCTTTTGTTATTGTAATTACTGCCATTATTATTACCTCCGTGTTTTTTAATTCGTAAGATGTTATTTATTTGACTTTATAATATATTGTTTGCAATATAATTGCAATCTACATATTTATATTTTTGTCACCATCTCACAATTTCCTGTTTTTTACTTATCTTAGCATAAGATTTTATTGACTTAAAAGACCCATAGTGCTATTGTACAGAAAAAGATACATATAAACGGGGGAGCCGGTGTGCTGGCTGAGAGTAAGTAATCAACTTTGACCCTTTATACCTGACTTGGATAATGCCAGCGTAGGGAGTTTAATATTCTGATATAGTACTTATTGTACCTGTGAGTAATAAATCTTCCTTTATTATTCACAGGTTTTTTGTTTTATGGGGGATACTAATATGGAAAAAAATTATACCACTCAGATGGATGCCGCAAGAAAAGGTATCTTAACACCTGAAATGGTTGCTGTAGCAAAGAAAGAATATATGGATACAGATAAGTTAATGAAGCTTATTGCTGAAGGTAAGGTAATTATTCCTGCAAATAAGGTTCATACATGTCTTGATCCAAACGGAATCGGTAATGCACTTACAACAAAGATCAATGTTAACTTAGGAACTTCAAGAGATTCTGAGGATTGGGAAGTTGAATATAAAAAGGTAGAAATGGCTGTTGAGTACGGCGCAGAAGCTATCATGGACTTAAGCTCATGTGGTGATACAAGATCATTCAGAAGATATATCACTTCAAAGTGTCCTGCAATGCTTGGAACTGTTCCTATCTATGATGCGGTTGTTTACTACAACAAGGAACTTGAAAAGATCACATCTGAAGAATGGATTGATATTGTAAGAATGCACGCAGAAGACGGTGTTGATTTCCTTACAATCCACTGTGGTATCAACAGAGAGACAGCCGCAAAGTTCAAGAGAAATAAGAGAACTATGAATATCGTTTCAAGAGGCGGTTCTATCATTTATGCATGGATGGAAATGACAGGAAATGAAAACCCATTCTTCGAGCATTTCGATGAAGTTCTTGATATCTGTGAAGAATATGATGTAACTCTTTCACTTGGTGACGCTTGTCGTCCGGGATGTCTCGAAGACGGAACAGACCCTGCTCAGATTGAAGAGCTTATTACATTAGGTGAGCTTACAAAGCGTGCATGGGAGAGAAATGTTCAGGTTATGATTGAAGGCCCTGGCCACATGCCAATGAATCAGATTGCTGCAAATATGGAAATTCAGAAGACACTCTGCCACGGTGCTCCATTCTATGTACTCGGACCTATCGTTACAGACATTTTCCCAGGATATGACCATATTACATCTGCAATCGGTGGTGCTATCGCTGCTCAGAACGGTGCTGCATTCCTTTGCTACGTAACACCTGCAGAGCATTTAAGATTACCTGATACAGCTGATGTTAAGGAAGGTATTATTGCAACTAAGATTGCAGCTCATGCAGCGGATATTGCCAAGGGACTTCCAAATATCACAGAAAAGGATCACGCAATGGCTATCGCAAGACAGAAGCTTGACTGGGAAGCAATGTTTGATGTGGCTGTTGATCCAGGTAAGGCAAGAGCTTACAGAGAGTCAGCTCCTCCTGCAAAGGAAGATACTTGTAGTATGTGTGGTAACTTCTGCTCAGTCAGAAATATGAACCACATTTTAGAAGGTGAAAATGTAAAGATCTTCGGAGAATAATTTATGTTTACTGCACTGACAATTGCGGGATCGGATTCTTCAGGCGGTGCGGGCATCCAGGCAGACATTAAAACAATGTCTGCCCTTGGTGTCTATGCCATGAGTGTAATTACAGCCATAACGGCTCAGAATACAACAGGCGTATACGGTGTTCAGTATGTGGATGACAATATGATAGAGAACCAGCTTAACTGCGTTCTCTCCGACATTTTCCCGGATGCGGTAAAGATTGGAATGCTCTCATCCCCATCATCCGTAGAAATAATCGCTAAATGTTTATCTGATTACAATATCAGAAACATTGTTATTGATCCCGTTATGGTATCTACAAGCGGTGCTTCACTTACAAAAAGCGACACTGTTCTGGCACTGGAGAAACATTTGCTGCCTCTGGCGACTTTAATCACTCCAAATATTCCTGAGGCTGAAATCCTGTCAGGTCACAAAATAACAACACATGAAGCCTGTATTACTACGGCACGTGATTTATCTTTAAAATATAACACTGCCGTGCTTATAAAGGGTGGCCATGCGGTATTTAACGATACGATGACAACCATTATAAAGGAAGGAAAGGACGATAAATTAATCGAATACAGTACGGATATACTTGTATTTCCGGGTGCTGAACCGGTTTATTTTGAATCAAAGAGAATAGACAATCCAAATACACACGGAACAGGCTGTACACTTTCAAGTGCCATAGCCTCATGCCTTGCAAAGGGATTGTCACTTGAGGTTGCAGTCCGTGAAGCCAAAAAATATATCACAAGCGCCATCAATGCCGGGCTCAATCTCGGTAAAGGGCGTGGTCCTTTAAATCATTTATATAACTTAGAAAATTTACAATGAAAGAGGTTTTTCATGACTATAGTTTTGAACGGAAAAGACACTGTTGTAAATAATTCTTCAACACTTTTATCTATTATAGAAGAAAAGGGAATTAATCCTGCTTCTGTAGTTGCTGAGGTTGACGGAACTATTTACAAGACAGATGAATTTGCAAATGTAGCAATTTCCGAAAACAGCAAAGTTGAATTGTTACATTTCGTAGGTGGTGGCTGATTTCATAATAGTCGTTTACAAATGAATATTATGAATATAGAAAGGAATTTAAAATGAGTAATTCTTTAAATAATGACCCACTTGTAATAGGCGGCGTAACTTTACGCAGCAGACTTTTACTTGGAACAGGTAAGTTCGGCGATGACACACTTATTCCTAAGTGTATTGAAGAGTCAGGCGCTCACATTGTAACTGTTGCCATGAGACGAGTTGAATTCGGCTCAAATGAAGGAAATATGGTAGACCTTATTCCAAAGGACTGCATTCTTATGCCTAACACACATGGTGCAAGAACTGCAGAAGAAGCTGTAAGAATAGCAAGACTCGGACGTGCAGCGGGATGTGGCAACTGGATTAAGATTGAAGTCGTATCAGACAACAAATATCTCCTTCCTGACAATGAAGAAACATTAAAGGCTGTAGATATCCTTGCAAATGAAGGATTTATCGTAATGCCTTACATGACTCCTGATCTCTACGCTGCAAGAAGAATGAGAGATGCAGGTGCCGCTTCAGTAATGCCGTTTGGCGCTCCTATCGGAACAAACAAGGGATTTATGACTAAGGAAGTTGTTTCAATTATGGTTCAGGAAATGGATATTCCTGTAATCGTTGATGCCGGTATCGGACGACCAAGTGAAGCTGCAAAATGTATGGAATGTGGTGTAAGTGCCGTTCTTGTTAATACTGCCGTTGCAACTGCAAATGATCCCGTACTTATGGCTAAAGCCTTCGGTAAGGCTGTAGAAGCCGGACGCGAGGCCTATTTAGCAGGCCCTGGCGCAGTATCAACATTTGCAAGTGCATCTACTCCACTTACAGGATTTTTAAGAGATTAATTAACGCAGGTTCAGTTATGGAATTTTATGATTTATTAAAACAATATAAGGATTTTGACTTTGAAACTCTCTGGGCAAATACAACAGAAGATCAGATTTTAAGAATTTTACAAAAACCTAAAAAAGATCCTGAGGATTTCGCAGCTCTCCTTGCACCTGCCGCTCAGAGTCCAAATGTATTAGAGGCTATGGCTGCTGAATCAAAGCAGATTACAGAGAGATTTTTCGGTAAGACAATTTCACTTTTTACACCGTTATACCTTGCAAATGTCTGCAATAACGGCTGTGTATACTGTGGTTTCAACCGAAACAATCCTATTAAACGTAGCATACTCAACGAGGCTGAGGTGGAAATCGAAGGTGCTGCAATCCGTGACATGGGAATCAGACATATTATTATTCTTACAGGTGAAAACAGAGAGGCTACTCCACCTGAATACATTGCAAAATGTGCAAGAATTCTTAAAAAATATGTAGATTCAATTACCATAGAGGTATATTCTCTTACTGAAGAAGAATATGAAATGCTTTACGAAGCAGGAGTTGATGGATTTACCATGTTCCAGGAGACATATAATGAGGAGTTATACCCTTCACTTCATCCAATTGGAGAAAAGGGTAACTTCAGAAAGAGATTAAACAGTCCTGAGCTTGCATGTAAGGCCCACTACCACTCCGTTAACATAGGTGCCCTTCTCGGTCTTGATGACTGGAGAAAGGATACATTCTTCACAGGACTTCACGCATGGTATTTACAGAATAAATATCCGGGAACTGATATAGCCGTATCACTTCCAAGATTATGCGAGCATGAAGGTGTAAGTCCTGCATTTGCAAAATGTACGGTTGATGACATTTCACTTGTTCAGGCTCTTACTGCATACAGAATATTTATGCCAAGACTTGGTATAACCATTTCCACAAGAGAAAGAGCTGATTTCAGGGATAACCTTATAGGCCTTGGAGTAACTAAAATGAGCGCCGGCTCAGTAACAGAAGTTGGCGGTCACGGTGAAGAAAAGAAAAGTGAAGGCCAGTTCGAGATAACTGACGAAAGAAATGTAGAGGAAATGGCTACTGCAATACATGCACGCGGTTATCAGCCTGTATATAAGGATTGGGAAATGATGATTTAATTCCGAAAGGAGTACATATGAAAAATAAGGAAACTGCATTTGGATACAGCTACGAAACAAATGAAAAAGATAACTCTTTAATATGCGGACTCCAGAAATATTTTACTAAAGAGCAGCTTAAAAAAATAAGCAAGGTAAATGTTTTTATCGCAGGATGCGGAGGATTAGGCTCAAATATTGCAGAATCCCTTGTACGAAGCGGTTTTTCCCATCTTACACTTTTAGACTGTGATTCAGTTGATGTTTCCAACCTTAACAGACAGTTTTACTATCCTGATCAGATTGGCATGTTAAAGACAGAGGCTCTTGCTCAGAATCTTCTCAGACTTGCTCCTGAACTGGATTTAACACTGTTAAATGGTCGACTTGAAGACCCGGACGATGTATTTAAACTCGCCGTAGACTGTGATATTCTTGTAGAAGCATTTGACAGCTCTCAGAGCAAAGCAATATTTGTTACAGGTGCTTTACAGACAGGGAAGCCCGTTATAAGTGCTTCAGGTATATGTGGTGTCGGTAATACAAATGATATAGTTACTTTACAGATGAAAGACAACTTATTCGTTGTTGGTGACGGTGAATCAGACTTATCAGAGTTTTCTCCATATGCACCACGTGTAAGAGTTGCTGCCAACAAGCAGGCAGACCTTGTTCTTGAGCTTATTTTAAATGACGGTAACGTACCGGAGTATGAGTGATTTAGGATTATATAAGCTCTTATAAATCTATTTAATAAGAGCTTATATAAAACTTATTGCTTATGATGTTTTCATAGCTTTGAGCAACTTCATTGCTTATAACGTTTTCAGAGCCTATGATAACTCATTTAAAGTTTTCACAGTTTATAAGTGACATATTGGTTTAATACATTTATGTCCATGGAAGGAAAAATATGAACAATAAACAGAAAGAATTATTTTATAGCTTTCCTATATACGGAATGACTGCTGAAGATTTATCTTACAGCAATGACAATATTAAAGATGTTAAGGATATGATTGATGCAGGCATTAAGGTTATACAGTACAGAGAAAAGAAAAAGAAATTTAAATATATGTATGACCAGCTTGTAATAATCCGTCAGATGACTAAGGAAGCCGGAGCAATGCTTATTGTTGACGACTTCGTAGGTCTCGCCCTTGCTGTAGGCGCTGATGGCGTACACGTAGGTCAGGAAGACATTCCTGTAGAAGCAATCAAAGCAATTGCTCCTAAGGACTTTATCGTAGGCGTATCTACTCATAAGCCTGAGCATGCTCAGAGGGCTGTTGAAAGTGGAGCAGACTACATCGGTGTAGGCCCTATCTATGCAACACAGACCAAAGAAGATGTTTGTGCTCCTGTAGGCCTTGATTATCTCGATTATGTAGCTGCAAATGTAACGATTCCATTTGTTGCAATCGGCGGAATTAAGGAAAATAACATCGATGATGTATTTGAGTCAGGATGCAATCTTGCATGCCTCGTAACTGGTATTGTAGGTCAGTCTGACATCAAGAAGGTTGTAAGAGACTTGAAGAGAGTTTACGACGAATCAAAAGAATAATTGATTATATAAATTAAAATACCGGTCGGATTATAGATTAATCTGGCCGGTTTTTTTGTTGAGTTTATATTTAATCTGATTGGTTTTTGATGATTAATTTATTGAAGAATGATAGCAATTTAATTTTACTGGCATATTGAAGTTTGATGCACATTTAATTCAATTGCTAAACAAACCATATCAATCTAAATTCATCCTTACTTTTATTACGATAGCAGCTTATATGTCATCACAATAATTCACCAGATTCATTGATGCACAGAGAAAAAGAATCATCGTATCAATGTTTCCTTCCGTTGTTATTCATCAACACACCTATTTATTTTTATATCTGCTTTTTCATATGTACTTTAAACAACAAAAAAGGCACTGCCTTGTATTTCTACAAAAGCAGCGCCTTTTCTATATGTAATTAAAATATATATTTAAAATATTATATGTTATAAATTACTCGATGATTGTAGCAACAGCACCTGAACCAACTGTATGACCACCCTCACGGATAGCGAAACGAAGACCTGGCTCCATAGCTACCTTGTGGATAAGCTCTACTGTCATTTCTACGTTATCACCAGGCATGCACATTTCTGTACCAGCTGGAAGCTCACAAACACCTGTAACGTCTGTTGTTCTGAAGTAGAACTGTGGACGGTAGTTGTTGAAGAATGGTGTATGACGTCCACCTTCTTCTTTTGTAAGTACGTAAACCTGAGCTGTGAACTTGTTATGAGGTGTTACGCTACCTGGCTTACAAAGAACCTGACCTCTTTCGATGTCATCTCTCTGAACACCACGAAGAAGAGCACCGATGTTATCGCCTGGAAGAGCCTCATCAAGAAGCTTTCTGAACATTTCGATACCTGTAACAACAACCTTACGAACTTCGTCAGTAATACCAACGATTTCAACTTCGTCGTTAACGTGAAGAGTACCACGCTCTACTCTACCAGTAGCAACTGTACCACGACCTGTGATTGTGAATACGTCCTCTACAGGCATAAGGAATGGCTTCTCTGTCTCACGCTCTGGATCTGGAACATACTCATCGATTGTATGCATAAGTTCCATGATCTTGTCGCCCCATTCGCCCATTGGATCTTCAAGAGCCTTGAGTGATGAACCACGGATAACTGGAGTGTCATCGCCTGGGAAATCATACTCGTTAAGAAGCTCTCTAACTTCCATTTCTACAAGGTCAAGAAGTTCTTCGTCGTCAACCATGTCACACTTGTTCATGTATACAACAACGTATGGAACACCTACCTGACGAGCAAGAAGGATGTGCTCTCTTGTCTGAGCCATAACACCGTCTGTAGCAGCAACAACGAGGATAGCAGCATCCATCTGTGCAGCACCAGTGATCATGTTCTTAACGTAGTCAGCATGTCCTGGACAGTCAACGTGTGCGTAATGTCTCTTCTCTGTTTCGTACTCGATATGTGATGAAGAAATTGTGATTCCTCTTTCTCTTTCTTCTGGAGCCTTATCGATGTTATCGAAATCTACAGTCTCACCAGTTCCAAGTCTTGCATTAAGAACCTTAGAAATAGCAGCTGTTGTTGTTGTCTTACCGTGGTCTACGTGACCGATTGTACCAATATTAACATGTGGTTTACTACGCTCAAATTTAGCCTTAGCCATGTTTAAAATCCTCCTTAAAAATAACTATATATAGTTATAATACAACTTTATGTATTATATTTTATTTTGAAAAATAATTCAACCTTTATATACAGATATACCAAGATTACTCAGCCTTGCTGCTGATAATCTTTTCCTGTACGTTCTTAGGTGCCTTCTCATAACTATCAAAGAACATTGAGTAGTTACCACGACCCTGTGTTCTTGAACGAAGATCTGTAGCATATCCGAACATCTCTGAAAGTGGAACGAATGCCTTTACAAGCTTACCACCACCGATGTCTTCCATACCTTCGATACGTCCACGACGGCCGTTGATATCACCAATTACATCACCCATGTATTCCTCAGGCATTGTAACTTCAACCTTCATGATAGGCTCTAAGATAGCAGGATCAGCCTTCTCCATAGCATTCTTGAATGCCATAGAACCAGCGATGTGGAATGCCATTTCAGATGAGTCAACATCATGGTATGAACCATCAAATACAGTAGCCTTGATACCGAGTACTGGGTAACCAGCAAGAATACCGCTATGAGAAGCTTCTTCGATACCTTCACCTACAGCTGGGATGTATTCCTTAGGAATAGCACCACCAACGATCTGTGATTCGAATACAAATGTTTCTTCAGCATTAGGATCTGTAGGCTCAAATCTAACCTTACAGTGACCATACTGACCACGACCACCAGACTGCTTTACATACTTACTATCCTGTTCAACAGCCTTTGTAAAGCACTCCTTGTATGAAACCTGAGGTGCACCAACGTTAGCTTCTACCTTGAACTCTCTAAGAAGTCTGTCAACGATAACCTGAAGGTGAAGCTCACCCATTCCGGCGATAATTGTCTGACCTGTTTCATTATTTGTTCTAGCCTTGAATGTAGGATCTTCTTCAGCAAGCTTAGCAAGAGCCTCGCCCATCTTACCCTGATCGTTCTTTGTCTTAGGCTCGATAGCGAGCTCGATAACTGGATCTGGGAATTCCATTGATTCAAGGATAACTGGTGCAGATTCATCACAAAGTGTATCACCTGTGACTGTGTTCTTAAGACCTACTGCAGCAGCGATATCACCTGAGTAAACTGCCTCAAGTTCCTTTCTCTGGTTAGCGTGCATCTGTAAGATACGTCCAACTCTTTCCTTCTTGCCGTTTGTAGCATTAAGAACATAAGAACCTGTATTGAGGATACCTGAGTATACTCTGAAGAAACCAAGCTTTCCTACGAATGGGTCTGTCATGATCTTGAATGCAAGAGCTGAGAAAGGTTCTGAATCTGATGACTTTCTTGTAATTTCATTACCTTCTAAGTCAACACCACAGATATCTGGGATATCGATAGGAGCTGGCATATATTCAACAACAGCATCAAGAAGCTTCTGGATACCCTTGTTCTTATATGCACTACCACAACATACAGGAATTGCTGTACCTGCAATTGTAGCTGCTCTAAGAGCTTTCTTCATATCTTCTACTGAAGGCTCTTCGCCTTCAAGATACTGCATCATGAGGTCGTCATCAAGTTCGCAAACCTTCTCAACGAGCTCTACACGATGAGTTTCAGCCTCATCCTTGATGAAATCAGGTACTTCACAAACTGTGATGTCATCCCCCTGATCATCATTGTAGATGTAAGCCTTCATTTCGAAAAGGTCGATAATTCCCTGGAATTCATCTTCCTTACCGATTGGAATCTGTAAGCAGATAGGGTTCTTACCTAACTTATCGATAATCTGCTGTACACAGCCATAGAAGTCTGCTCCAACAACGTCCATCTTGTTGATGAAAGCCATACGTGGAACGTTATACTTATCAGCCTGTCTCCAAACGTTTTCAGACTGTGGCTGTACACCACCTGAAGATGAGAATACACCTACAGCTCCGTCAAGAACTCTAAGTGAACGCTCAACCTCAACAGTGAAGTCTACGTGTCCAGGTGTATCAATGATATTGATACGGCAGTCAGGACCCTTTGGTAATGGCTTTGTTTCTTTCTGCAATGTCCAGTGGCATGTTGTAGCAGCAGAAGTAATTGTGATACCTCTTTCCTGCTCCTGAACCATCCAGTCCATTGTTGCAGTACCATCATGTGTATCACCTACTTTGTGGTTAACACCTGTGTAGTAAAGAATACGCTCTGTAAGAGTTGTCTTACCAGCGTCGATATGCGCCATGATACCGATATTTCTAGTGCGCTCCAATGGATACTCTCTTCCCATCGGTTTTTCCTCCCTTTAATAAATGCGAATAAATTAGAATCTGTAGTGAGCAAATGCTTTGTTGGCTTCTGCCATGTTGTGCATCTCTTCTTTTCTCTTTACAGCCGCACCTGAGTTATTCGCAGCGTCAAGGATTTCGCCTGCAAGACGATCTTCCATTGTCTTCTCGCCTCTTTTACGAGAGAACTTTGTAAGCCATCTTAAAGCAAGTGCCTGACGTCTGTCAGGTCTAACCTCGATTGGAACCTGATATGTAGCTCCACCTACTCTTCTTGCTTTTACTTCAAGAACAGGCATAAGATTATTCATAGCCTCTTCAAATACATCCATTGCTGGTCTTTCTGACTTAGCAGCAATCTTGTCAAATGCTCTGTATACGATTTTCTGAGCTGTACCCTTCTTACCATCGAGCATGATGTTGTTAATAAGCTTTGTTACTGTCTTATTATTGTATACTGGATCAGCTAATACATCTCTTTTAGATGAATGTCCTTTACGTGGCACGTAACTTCCCTCCTTAATAATAATTAATTCATAGGTACTCACAAATATTACTATGTGTTGTGCTCAGTATATAGATTTGCAACCATAAATCTCTATCCGGCACTCAATATTAAATATTCTGAAATACTACTTTATATTCGAGTGAATATCACTCACAACTGCTTTTAAATTACTTAGCAGCCTTTGGCTTCTTAGCACCATACTTAGAACGTGCCTGCTTTCTATCAGCAACACCTGCTGTATCAAGAGTACCTCTAATGATATGGTAACGTGTACCTGGAAGGTCCTTTACTCTTCCGCCTCTGATAAGAACTACAGAGTGCTCCTGAAGATTGTGGCCTTCACCTGGAATATATGATGTTACTTCAACACCGTTTGAAAGACGAACTCTGGCAATCTTTCTTAAAGCTGAGTTAGGCTTCTTAGGTGTTGCTGTCTTAACTGCTGTACAAACTCCTCTCTTCTGTGGAGAAGGTACATTTGTTACTTGCTTGTGAAGAGAGTTAAAGCCTCTCTGAAGTGCTGGTGAGTTAGACTTCTTAGCTTGTGACTTTCTTCCCTGCTTAACTAACTGGTTAAACGTTGGCATTACTTCACCTCCCGGATTATTTTGATTATCGGTTGCTCAATTACATAAAAAGAACGCCTACTATCTAGGCGTACTTTCCAAGTATAGATATAAATAAATTCTATGTCAAGTCCATTTCAGATCTTAATAATAATTTTATTAAGTAAGTTATAACCGACGGCGTGATATATTTTCTGAATTATTCACAGTAAATGTGACTGTTACTATATAAGTTCAAGAATTAAATTATCAATAAGTAATATGTAAAAAATAAGGCTGTAAAGATTATAAAGCACAAGCCCTATATCTTTACAGCCTTTATATATTATTCTGCCGCTGTCACGTCTTCAGATGCTTCCGGATTGTATCCTGTATCGATTTTAATGTCCTGATATCTCTTTAAACCTGTACCGGCTGGTATAAGCTTACCGATGATAACATTTTCCTTAAGACCGATAAGGTGATCAATCTTACCATGGATAGCTGCATCTGTAAGAACCTTTGTAGTTTCCTGGAATGATGCTGCTGATAAGAATGAGTTAGTTGCAAGAGAAGCCTTTGTGATACCAAGGATGATTGGCTGTCCCTTAGCTTCCTGCTTGCCTTCTTCTCTAAGTCTTTCATTTGTTTCTTCGTACTCGATTGTATCAACCTGAATACCCTTTAAGAAACCTGAATCACCCGGATCGGCAATTTCTGTTTTTCTGAGCATCTGTCTAACAATAAGCTCGATATGCTTATCATTGATTTCAACGTCCTGACTTCTATAAACCTTCTGAACTTCACGAAGCATGTAGTCCTGAACGGCTTCCTTACCAAGAACGCGAACGATGTCATGTGGATCCTTAGATCCGATAGTAAGTTCGTCACCCTTTGTAACTACCTTACCTTCACTAACCTTTAATTCACTGTCTCTTGAAAGTGCATGACGCTCTAATTCGTTACCTGCACCGTCAACAACAACGATTTCCTTCTTCTTTTCACTTTCCTTAATCTCGATTGTACCTGAGTTCTCAGCAATCATAGCTAGCTTCTTAGGCTTTCTTGACTCGAAAAGTTCTTCTACTCTAGGAAGACCCTGTGTGATACTGTCTCCGGCAACACCACCAGTATGGAAAGTTCTCATAGTAAGCTGTGTACCAGGCTCACCGATTGACTGAGCAGCGATGATTCCAACTGCTTCACCAACCTGAACTCCCTTACCTGTAGCAAGGTTAGCACCGTAACATTTAGCACATACACCTGTATGAGATCTACATGTAAGGATTGTTCTGATCTTAATCTGTTCAAATCCCTTATCGCAGATCTTCTTAGCCATGCCAGGAGATACAAGCTTGTTAGCCTCAAGGATAACTTCGCCTGTTTCAGGATCAACAACGTCTTCAGCAAGGAATCTTCCTGTGATTCTTTCTTCGAGTGGCTCAAGAACAACCTCTCTCTGTGAATCTTCAGTTGCCTTATCGTTGTTAAACTTAGAAACATACATACCCTTGATTTCAGCACTGTTAGCACAACAGTCATCTTCTCTGATGATAAGTTCCTGAGCAACGTCAACAAGTCGTCTTGTAAGGTAACCTGAATCGGCTGTTCTAAGAGCTGTATCAGAAAGACCCTTACGGGCACCATGAGCTGAAATGAAGTATTCAAGAACGTCAAGACCCTCACGGAAGTTAGACTTGATAGGAAGTTCAATTGTATTACCTGATGTATCCGCCATAAGACCACGCATACCTGCAAGCTGCTTAATCTGCTTATCAGAACCACGGGCACCTGAGTCGGCCATCATGAAGATGTTGTTATACTTACCGAGACCTGTAAGAAGGGCTCTTGTTAACTCGTTATCAGTCTGCTCCCAGATTCTTACAACGTCTCTATGTCTTTCTTCATCTGTAGTAAGGAGTCTCTGGTAGTTTCTTGTAACCTGCTCAACTCTCTTTTCAGCATTTGCAATAAGCTCTGCCTTAATAGGAGGTACAGTCATCTCAGAAACAGAAACTGTCATGGCTGCCTTTGTTGAATACTTGTAACCGATAGCCTTGATGTCATCAAGAACCTCAGCTGTCATAACTGTTCCGTGAACGTTAATAACTTTCTGAAGTATTCCCTTAAGCTGCTTCTTACCTACATGGAAGTCAATTTCAAGACCGAACTTGTCAACATCTCTGTTAACGTATCCAAGATCTTGAGGAATGATTTCGTTAAATAAGCATCTGCCAAGAGTTGAATCGATATGACCGTACTCAACTGTGCCATCTTCATTTGTAACAGATGTACGAACTCTGATCTTTGAATGAAGAGTTATTACTCCATTTTCATATGCAAGAATAGCTTCGTTAAGATCCTTAAAGAACTTACCTTCACCCTTAGCACCAGGTCTTTCCTGTGTTAAGTAGTAAATACCAAGAACCATATCCTGGGATGGAACTGCAACAGGACCACCATCAGATGGCTTAAGAAGGTTGTTAGGTGAAAGAAGCATAAATCTACACTCAGCCTGAGCCTCTACTGAAAGAGGAAGGTGAACAGCCATCTGGTCACCGTCGAAGTCGGCGTTGAACGCTGTACATACGAGTGGGTGAAGCTTAATAGCCTTACCTTCTACAAGGATAGGCTCAAATGCCTGAATACCAAGTCTGTGAAGTGTTGGAGCACGGTTAAGCATTACAGGATGCTCTTTGATAACGTCATCAAGTACGTCCCAGATTTCGTTCTCTAATCTTTCAACACTCTTCTTTGCCTGCTTTACGTTATCAGAGACTCCTCTTCTAACTAACTCACGCATAACGAAAGGCTTGAATAACTCAACAGCCATTTCCTTAGGAAGACCACACTGGAAAATCTTAAGTTCAGGACCAACTACGATAACTGAACGCCCTGAATAGTCAACTCGCTTACCAAGAAGGTTCTGTCTGAATCGTCCCTGCTTACCCTTAAGTAAATCAGAAAGTGACTTTAAGGCTCTGTTACCAGGACCTGTTACAGGCTTTCCGTTTCTTCTTCCGTTATCGATTAATGCGTCAACAGCTTCCTGAAGCATTCTCTTTTCGTTACGAACAATGATTTCAGGTGCATGAAGCTCCATAAGACGCTTTAATCTGTTATTTCTGTTAATGATTCTTCTGTATAAATCATTAAGGTCAGATGTAGCAAATCTACCGCCATCAAGCTGAACCATAGGTCTGAGGTCTGGTGGAATAACAGGAATTTCTGTAAGGATCATCCATTCAGGCTTTGTTGCAGAGCTGATGAAAGCTTCCATAGCCTCAATTCTCTTAATAAGCTTAGGAGTATCCTGAGATTTCTCTGACTTCTGCTCTTCAAGCTTCTGCTTAGCAAGCTTAACTTCTTCTTCAAGATCTACATTCTGTAAAAGCTCAAGAATAGCTTCGGCCCCCATTCCTACTCTGAATGTGTTGCCATACTGCTCATAATATCTGCTGTATTCAGATTCCTTTAATACGCTCTTAACCTTGATTTCTTCATTTCCACCATTATCAAGTACGATATATGCTGCGAAATATAATACTCTCTCTAATTCCTTAGGAGTTATATCAAGTATAAGACCGATTCTACTTGGAATACCCTTGAAATACCAAATGTGTGATACAGGTGCCGCTAAATGAATATGACCCATTCTGTCACGACGAACACTTGCTTTTGTTACTTCAACACCACATTTATCACAGATAATACCTCTGTCCTTGATTTTCTTGTACTTACCACAGTGACATTCCCAGTCCTTTGTAGGTCCGAAAATCTTTTCACAGAATAAACCGTCTTTTTCAGGCTTTAATGTACGGTAATTGATTGTTTCAGGCTTAGTTACTTCGCCATATGACCAATTGCGAATGTCTTCAGGAGAAGCAATCTTTATCTGAATTTTGTCAAATTTGATGCCTTTATTCATTTTGACATCGTTATTAGTATTATTTGCCTTAATACTTTCTTCCATTAATACGCTTCCTCCTTAAATTACATATCATCAGAGTTATCGTCAAATCCATAATCTTCGTCTTCGCTTACGGAATCATCTACAACATCACCTGACTCTTCGTCGATTTCACCAACAGTCATTGTCTGCTTGTATTCACTTTCGATGTCATTATCAGTTCTGCTGTATTCAGGTGTCTCTTCAAGTAATTCCTTAATTTCATTTGTATTATCGGAATTCTCAGAAACATCTCTCTTATGTCCTCTATTACCGTCATCAAGAACCTTGTTAAAGCTGATATCTTCATATTCAGCATTATCAAGAAGTCTTACAGGGTTGTAATCCTTATCAAGAACCTGAACATTAAGAGCAAGTGACTGAAGCTCCTTAAGGAGAACCTTAAATGATTCAGGAATTCCAGATTCAGGAATATTTCCACCCTTAATGATTGCTTCGTATGTCTTGATACGTCCAACAACGTCATCAGACTTAACTGTCATGATTTCCTGAAGAGTATAAGCTGCACCATAAGCCTCAAGTGCCCAAACTTCCATTTCACCGAATCTCTGTCCACCGAACTGAGCCTTACCACCAAGTGGCTGCTGAGTAACGAGTGAGTAAGGACCAGTTGATCTTGCATGAATCTTATCATCAACAAGGTGATGGAGCTTGAGGTAATGCATGAATCCGATAGTTACAGGGTTATCGAAGTACTCACCTGTTCTACCGTCACGAAGTCTTACTCTACCGTCTCTTGCGATAGGAACGCCCTTCCATTCTTCTCTATGAGCTCTGTTTTCAGATAAGTAGTCAAATAAACCATCATTGAGCTTATCCTTGTACTTAGCTTCAAACTCATCCCATTCCATATTTGCATAATCATTTGCAAGCTCAAGAGTATCCATGATGTCGTGCTCGTTTGCACCATCGAATACAGGTGTTGAAATGTTAATTCCAAGAACCTTTGCTGCAAGTGATAAATGGATCTCGAGTACCTGTCCGATGTTCATTCGAGAAGGAACGCCGAGAGGGTTAAGAACGATATCGAGAGGTCTTCCGTTAGGTAAGAATGGCATATCTTCTACAGGGAGAATTCTTGAAACTACACCCTTGTTACCGTGACGGCCGGCCATCTTATCACCAACAGATATCTTACGCTTCTGAGCGATATAGATTCTTACTACCTTGTTTACACCAGGTGCAAGCTCATCGCCATTTTCTCTTGTAAATTCCTTAACGCCAACAACGATACCGTATGCACCGTGTGGAACCTTAAGTGAAGTATCTCTTACTTCTCTTGCCTTCTGACCGAAAATTGCACGAAGAAGTCTCTCTTCTGCAGTAAGTTCTGTTTCACCCTTAGGTGTAACCTTACCAACAAGAACGTCTCCGGCTCTTACTTCAGCACCAACTCTGATGATACCGTCTTCGTCTAAGTTCTTTAATGCTTCCTTAGCCGCTGTAGGAATATCTCTTGTGATGTCTTCAGGTCCGAGCTTTGTATCTCTTGCTTCTGTCTCATATTCTTCGATATGAACAGATGTATATACGTCATCCTTAACAAGTCTTTCACTTAAAAGAACAGCATCCTCGTAGTTGTAACCTTCCCATGTCATGAAACCAATAAGTGGGTTCTTACCGAGAGCGATTTCACCATTTTCTGTAGATGCACCGTCTGCAATAACATCACCCTTCTTAACAATATCACCTTTATATACGATAGGTCTCTGGTTGTAGCAGTTGCTCTGGTTACTTCTAATGAACTTAGATAACTTGTATTCTCTTTCGTTTCCGTCTTCTTCCTTGATGATAATTCTGTTTGATTCAGCAACAGATACAATACCATCCTTCTCAGCGATTACACATACACCTGAGTCGATAGCTGCCTTGTGCTCCATACCTGTACTGATAACAGGGGCTTCTGTTGTAAGAAGCGGAACTGCCTGACGCTGCATGTTAGATCCCATGAGGGCACGGTTAGCATCGTCATTCTCAAGGAAAGGAATCATAGATGTAGCAACTGAGAATACCATCTTAGGAGAAACGTCCATAAGATCGATGTCTCTCTTATCAAATGTCGCATTATCTTCTCTGTATCTACCGGCAACACTTCTCTTAACGAAATATCCGTTTTCGTCAATTTCAGTATTGGCCTGAGCTACATGGTAATCATCCTCTTCGTCTGCAGTGAAGTATCTTACTTCATCTGTAACTCTTGGATTTTCAGGATCTGACTTATCAACAACACGATAAGGTGCTTCAATAAATCCGTACTTATTAATTCTTGCATATGAAGCTAAAGAGTTAATAAGACCGATGTTAGGACCTTCAGGTGTTTCGATAGGACACATTCTACCGTAATGTGTATAGTGAACGTCTCGAACTTCGAATCCAGCTCTGTCTCTTGAAAGACCACCAGGACCGAGGGCTGATAATCTTCTCTTATGAGTAAGCTCACCAAGAGGGTTATTCTGATCCATGAACTGTGAAAGCTGTGAGCTTCCGAAGAACTCCTTAACTGCAGCAGTTACAGGCTTAATGTTAATAAGCGCCTGCGGATCAACAGCTGTAAGATCCTGAGTATTCATTCTCTCTCTTACAACTCTTTCCATTCTTGTGATACCAACTCTGAACTGGTTCTGAAGTAATTCACCAACAGCTCTGATTCTACGGTTACCAAGATGATCGATATCATCCTTTGCACCGATACCGTATTCAATATGCATGTTGTAGTTGATTGAAGCCTTAACGTCATCAACTGTGATGCACTTAGGAACGAGATCCTTAACATTTTCTGCTAAAAGATCAAGAATAGCTTCTCTGTTATCACCGCACTCGTCTAAGATTCCCTTAAGAGTAGGATAGTATACAGGCTCTGTGATTCCGATTTCTTCCTTTTCTTCATCTGAAAGCTCAACAAATCCGTCGATGTCAACCATCATGTTAGAAAGAACTTTAACTTTCTTCTTAACCTTAACGAGCTTGTCAAATGTAGCTGCATCAGCATCTTCACCTGCTTCAAGGTCAGCAACTCTCTCTTCAACCTCAACCTCTAAGAATACATAAGGAACAGCTGCGTTCTGAATCTTGTCTGCAAGTTCAGCTGTAGCTACTTCTCCTGCCTCTGCAAGAACTTCACCATTTTCTGTGATTACATCATCAGCAAATGTAAAGCCTGTGATTCTGTTTCTTAAAGATAACTTCTTGTTGAACTTGAATCGGCCAACGTGAGCTAAATCATATCTACGTGGATCAAAGAACATGCTGTTGATAAGTGATTCAGCATTTTCTCTCTGATATGGTTCACCTGGACGAAGCTTCTCATAAAGCTTTCTTGTTCCGTCTTCGTAATCCTGCTCTCTCTGTGGATCTGAAGAGTTGTCCTTTTCGATAGTAGCTCTGAGCTTCTTGTTATCGTATCCGAATACTTCTTCGATTTCAGCATCTGTACCTGCGATACCAAATGCTCTTATAAGAACAGTTACAGGAACCTTTTTATTACGATCGACCTTTACATAAAAAATATCGTTAGCATCTGTTTCGTACTCAAGCCAAGCTCCTCTGTTAGGAATTACCTGAGAACTGTAAAGAAATTTCTTACCGTATTTATCTTTTTCGATGTCATAGTAGATACCAGGAGATCTTACAAGCTGGCTGACAATAACTCTTTCAGAACCATTGATTACAAATGTTCCTGTCTTTGTCATAAGAGGAAGATCACCCATAAAGATTTCCTTTTCAGTAATACTGTCATCTTCCTTATTATAAAGTCTTACAACGACTTTAAGAGGTGCAGCATATGTTGCATCTCTCTCCTTACATTCTTCTACTGTATACTTAGCTTCATCTTCATATAATTTATAACCAACGAATTCGAGGCTAAGCTTTCCGTTTAACGGATTAATAGGTGAAACGTCAGCAAATACTTCCTTAAGACCTTCTTTTAAAAACCACTGGTATGAGTCCTTCTGAACCTCAATAAGGTTAGGCATTTCCAAAACTTCTTTCTGCTTTGAAAAGCTCATTCTAGTAGCTTTACCGAATTTCTTTGGAATAATTCTGTTCTTTTCCATAAACGACATCACTCCTTGTAATTTATCTGATATACAATGAGGTTAGAAATTTCTTACATCTAACCATATACAGCTCTAACAAATGCTAATACATCCATAATAGCGTACTTTTTATCATATAATAATAAAATATATTTGTCAAATTTTCCTTGACAAATATATTTTATTTGTTCCTTACATATATTCATATACAAGTGTAAAATATCCAATTCATAAATTCAGGAATATAAATAAATCCCTGCCATAACCAGCAGATAATCAGGAAATGTCACACTTACCCATGAATATATGTGTAAAGGTCAAAGCAATTCAACGTAGATAATACGCTCAAAAAGGGCCCATATATGAATGCAATAATTTATATGTAAATACAAATGCTTTCATACTATGAACCCTTTTTTAAAACTACGTTGAATTTATATCCGTACAGAGCAGGTTCTGCCAGATAATTAAATCTCACCAATTGATAACATGTACCAATTGATGAGATTTAGTATATTCGGTTAAATTACTTAAGTGTAACTTCTCCACCTTCAGCTTCGATCTTAGCCTTGATATCCTCAGCTTCAGCCTTCTCTACGCCTTCCTTGATAACCTTAGGAGCGCCATCAACTAATTCCTTAGCTTCCTTAAGTCCAAGGCCTGTGATCTCACGAACAACCTTGATAACCTTAACCTTAGAAGCGCCAGCACTTGTAAGCTCAACGTCGAACTCTGACTTCTCAGCTGCTGCATCACCGCCAGCACCTGCTGCTGCAACTACAACACCTGCTGCTGCAGATACGCCGAATTCTTCTTCACAAGCCTTAACAAGTTCGTTAAGCTCTAAAACTGATAATCCCTTAATTACCTCAATGATTTCCTCTTTAGTCATTTTATTATCTCCTATATAAATGAAATAAATTTTAAATTACAATATTGAATAATAAATTATTCTGCTGATTCTTCAGCAGGTGCCTCTGCAGGAGCTTCCTCTGCTGCAGGTGCTTCTTCAGTTGCAGGAGCTTCAGCGCCTTCACCAGCCTTCTCTGCGATCTGGTTAAGAACGCGAGCAAAGTTAGTGATTGGTGACTGGAAGCTGCCAAGGAGACGTCCAAGAAGGATATCTCTTGATGGAATAGAAGCTACTTCCTTGATACCTTCTGTATCATAGTAGTCACCCTCTACAACTCCTGATTTAAGTGTAAGTGCTTCTGCGTTCTTGCTGAACTCTGCAAGAATTCTAGCTGGTGCAGTAGCATCTGTTGTGCTGATTGCGATTGCTGTTGGACCGTTTAAATCATCTGTTAATGATTCAAATGCTGTACCCTGAATAGCTCTCTTAACTAATGTGTTCTTGTATACCTTGTATACTACATTAGCTTCTCTAAGCTGCTTACGAAGCTGTGTGTCCTGCTCTACAGTTAAACCCTTGTACTCAGCAAGAACAACGCCCTGTGCGCCTTCAAGATTAGATGCGATCTCATCTACAATCGGCTGCTTTAATTCAACCTTAGCCATGTTCTTTCCTCTCTCTAATTATTCCTAAAAACAAAGTCGGTGAATACTATTTAAACAGCATTCACCGACTTAGCATAATAAATCACGATCTAAAATGCCCTCGGCCGGCGAAAATCTTTAACCCCATAGGGGACCTGCTGTCTTTAGGTATGTGTATCAGTCTATCATAACAACAAAAATCTTGTCAATAAATAAAAATTACTGAACGAACTTTGCTGTGTTAACCTTTACGCCCGGACCCATTGTTGAAGCAATTGTAACACTCTTTAAGTACTTACCCTTAAGTGCTGATGGTCTAGCCTTAACGATTGCAGACATAAGTGCATCGAAGTTCTCAACGATCTTCTCTTCATCGAATGAAGCCTTACCGATTGGAACGTGAACGATGTTAGACTTATCAAGTCTGTACTCGATCTTACCAGCTTTGATGTCTTCGATAGCCTTAGTTACGTCCATTGTAACTGTACCAGCCTTAGGGTTTGGCATAAGTCCCTTAGGACCGAGAACCTTACCTAATCTACCTACAACACCCATCATGTCTGGTGTAGCAACAACTACGTCAAAGTCAAGCCAGTTATCGTTCTGGATCTTTGGAATAAGCTCCTCAGCACCAACATGGTCAGCACCAGCTGCAAGTGCTTCGTCAGCCTTAGCACCCTTAGCGAATACAAGAACTCTAACCTTCTTACCTGTTCCGTGTGGAAGTACTACAGCTCCTCTGATCTGCTGATCTGCATAACGACCGTCACAGCCTGTTCTGATGTGAGCTTCGATTGTTTCATCAAATTTTGCAGAAGCGAGCTTCTTAACAATAGCGCAAGCTTCCTGTGGATCATATAAAGCTGCCTGATCAACGTTCTTAACAGCCTCTAAATACTTCTTTCCTCGTTTCATAATTCAGTTTAACCTCCATAGTGGTAATTACAAAATCAACTTAATGATTTCTCCCACCTTTATATAGAATACTTAGCGTTATTATTACTCTTCGATCTTAACACCCATACTTCTTGCAGTACCAGCAATCATAGACATTGCTGCTTCAAGAGAAGCTGCGTTAAGGTCTGGCATCTTTGTCTCAGCGATCTTCTGAAGATCAGCCTTTGACAATGTTGCAACCTTATCCTTGTTAGGAACGCCTGAACCTGACTTAATGTTACAAGCCTTCTTAATAAGAACTGCAGCTGGTGGAGTCTTTGTGATAAAGCTAAATGTTCTATCAGCATAAACTGTGATAACTACAGGAATGATGAGATCACCCTGATCTGCTGTCTTAGCATTGAACTGCTTTGTGAATTCTACAATATTAACACCGTGCTGACCGAGTGCTGGTCCAACAGGTGGTGCAGGTGTTGCTTTACCTGCAGGAATTTGTAATTTAATATATCCTTCTACTTTCTTTGCCATTATGGCACCTCCTATTGTGGTATTTCGACTTCTTGTCTCCCACGTTCGAACGCGAACGAACCGTAGGATTAGATAATTCTAACATCTCCGAAGTTAACTTCAGCCGGAGTCTCGCGTCCAAACATATCTACAACGATAGTAAGTTCCTGTCTACTATCATTAATGTTTTTGATCTTACCCTGCATTTCTGCAAATGGACCCGAAAGAATGATTACGCTGTCGCCAACCTGACCTTTGAACTCAATTCGTTCTCTTGGTTTATCTTCCGGAAGATCAATTCCCATTGCTTTAATCTCAGCTGCTGTTAAAGGAATTGGCTCAGAACCAGGTCCAACGAATCCTGTAACACCTCTTGTATTTCTAACTACATACCATGTGTCATCGTTCTGTATCATTTTAACTAATACATAGCCAGGAAACATTTTTCTGGACATAGTCTTCTTTGTTCCGTCTTCCTTATGTTCTGTAACCTGCTCTGTAGGAACAATTACTTCGAGAATCTCATCTCCAAGATCTCTGTTTTCAACTGTTTTTTCTATATCGACCTTTACTTTATTCTCATAACCCGAATAAGTATGGACAACATACCATTCAGCTTTATTGTCTTGGTTCATGCTATTCCCCTTCATACATCCCTGTTAAATCAAAATTGTGTTAATGTTTCGATTCCAATTCGTAAACCGAAGTCCATTGCCGCAATTATAACCGCAAGTGCAGCTGTAACTATTATTACCGTGATTGCCTCAACCCATACCCTTGCGGCTTTCGGCCAGACAATCGGTGCAATCTGAGCAATTTCAGGTTGCTTTGATGTGCGGATATCGCTGTCCACTGTTTCGGCTTCTGCAGTCTTATTAGGTTCTTTGTAATTTTCACTCATAATAATACTACCTCACTAAACCGAAATTACTTTGTCTCTTTGTGTAATGTGTGCTTTCTGCAGAACTTACAATACTTCTTTGTCTCCATTCTCTCTGGATGAAGCTTCTTTTCTTTCATTGTGTCGTAATTGCGCTGCTTGCACTCTGTACACTCTAATGTAATCTTTGTACGCACTTCTTACTCCTCCTATTAATAATTGTAGAATTTGCTTTAGGTTTTTTAGGCATAAAAAAAAGACCTACCTCGTAGCCTTTCTAATATAGCATATATAATTTATCGTAGTCAACCGTGTATTTAAAAGCGGGATATTATATATTATAGCACATTAAAATCCCGCTCCTATGCACACAGTCAGTCCAAATACACCGGATACGCCTGCACTTTTCATTGTTCTCGCGCATTCGCTCAAGGTAATTCCGGTTGTGTAAATGTCATCCACAATTAATATATTTTTATAATTCTTATTTCCCTCTGTCTTAAATGCATTCTTTATATTATACATTCTTTCGATATCGGTCAATTCTTTCATTGGAGAAGTCTCCGTTATTCTTCTGAGGTAATTGCAGTCAACCGGTATTCTTGAATATCTGCCAATTGATATTGCAAGCAGGTCCGCCTGGTTATATCCTCTTGATCGAGCTTTCTTTTCGCTCATTGGAACTGGCACTATGGCATCAATATTCCAACCTGTTATTTCCGCACTGCATTCCTTCCACATTTTCTTTGCAAATGTATCCGCAAGCCATTTCTGGTTTTCATATTTGAACTGGTACATTGTTCTTTTTAAGAATTCATTATATTCAAATGCGGAAATGTGTCGGTCATATAAATGATCCCTGTCTTTGCAGTCACTGCATATAGGTTCTGATAATGACTTCATACCCTTCCCGCATTTTTTGCACCTTATGCCTGAAGGCGGAGCAAAGATTTTTTCACATATCTTATGAAAGTTACCATTTGTGGTAATTTCTCCGCACACAGGACACACTCTTGGAAACACTGCATTTAATATGGTATTGATTAATTTAGACGATTGTCATTCCTCCGTTATTAAAACTTCTAACATCATCACTCATATCATGTGAATTTCATACACTCTGTTTAACAGAGTTTCCTATCGCTTTTTATTGTGCTTTATCACAGCGCTTACTTATTATTCGATATCAGATAAACTCTGCATAAGTCTCTTTCAGTCGCTTATCAAATGTAGAATATCTCTTTAATTCATATTCGTTGTCTTTCATCTTATTAAATATCTCTTCGATACCAACAAGACATACACATTTCTTGGCACGGGTTACGGCTGTATATAAAAGCTTTCTGTTAAGAAGCATTCTCGGTACGTTGTACATCGGCATAATGATTGCGGGGTACTCACTTCCCTGAGCCTTATGAACTGTTAAAGCATATGCCAGTTCCAGCTGTTCAAGTTCTGACTTGCTGTATGTTACATATCGGCCGTCGTCAAATACAACTTCCAACTCACCAACGGTACTTTCGATACCGCGAATCACACCTGTATCACCGTTAAATACTCCCGTACCTTCAGTTGAAAGTCCGAAGCCGTCGTACTTCTTCCATTCCATGTTGTAATTGTTCTTTATATGAATTACTTTGTCGCCGACTCTGTATATTTTGCCAAATAGTTCTATCTCTTCCTTGTTCTCTGCAGGAGAATTGAGAAGTGACTGCATTATTTCATTTAGTCTGTTAACTCCAACATCCGTCATTTTAGATGGCGCAAGAATCTGGATATCCTTAGCATCACATCCAACATATTTAGGAAGTTTGTCACTGATCAGTGCATAAATGGCATTAATAATATCATTTGGTCTTTCTCTTCTGATAAAGAAGAAATCCTGACTCTTTTTGCTGAGATCTACATATTCACCCTTATTAATCTTATGGGCGTTGGCAATAATGTCACTTACCGCATCCTGTCTAAAGATTTTCTCAAGCTTTACAACAGGCAGACATTCGGATTTTATTATATCCGATAAAATGTTACCCGCACCAACACTTGGAAGCTGATCCGCATCTCCAACAAGCACAAGTCTTGTACCAACATTTACGGCTTTAATAAGAGAATACATAATACTTAAATCAACCATGGACATTTCATCAATAATAATTACATCTGTCTCTAACTGATTCTGCTCGTTATATTCAAACTGTACATTTACATCGTCATCTATGTTATCACCCTGTGGTTTAAAGCCCAGGAGCCTGTGAATTGTACTTGCTTCTCTGCCTGTGGATTCACTGAGTCGCTTGGCTGCCTTACCTGTTGGTGCTGCAAGAGAGATGGAAAAACCCTTATTTTCAAATACATTTAATATGTTTTTGATAACAGTAGTCTTACCCGTTCCAGGTCCACCGGTAATAACAAATAATCCGTTCTCAACCGCTCCTTCCACAGCCTTTCTCTGAAGCTCATCAAGTATAATACCGCTGCGCTTCTCTGCTTTATCGATGTCAGTACTGTCAAATACATCATCCACATCACCGTCCAGACGAAGAAGTCGGAGCGCAAGTGAAGATTCCAGTCTGTAATAAAGCGGAAGATAGATAAATATATCCTCAGGGGAAATATTTTGCATAGATGAAACATGTTCTGCTGATGATTCCTCCTCAAGTGCCTTAAATAAATCTTCAGGAGAGAGTACCTCTTCGCCCTTCTCATAATCATCACCAGCCACTGACTTTTCCGGAGCATTGTATCTGATAATGACCTTGCTATCCGTACTCATTTTCTCAAGGCAGGAATCCACATCCGATGTATTAACATCCTGAATGAGAGTTCCTATATATCTGTACAACACACTCTTTGGCAGATATGTATGGCCATTGGCCGCTGCCTGCTCCAAACTGTATGTTATGGCCGCCTTTATTCTGAATGAAGAATTCTCAAATGCTCCCGTTTTTATTGCAATCTGGTCGGCAGTTTTGAAACCGATATTTTTAATATCCTCAATAAGTCTGTATGGATTTTCCTTAATTATGGAATATGCCTGATCGCCGTAAAATTCATATATTTTAGCAGCGGTCTTTATATTAATTCCGTACTGCTGCACATAAATGGAAAGATCATTTGAATTCTTATTAGATTGAAGAATCTTCTGATATTCCTCTGCTTTCTTTTTGGAAATGCCTTTGATGTTGGCTGCCAGTGTCTGTGGTGCGTTAAGCATAATCTCATATGCATTGTCACCAAATTCATTTATGATCTTTTTCGCAGTGGCTTCCCTGATTCCCGGAATTCCGCCATTCTTTAAAAATCCAAAAAAAGCCTCTCTTGAGAGAGGCTCTACTGTTTTGTATGTTTTAACGCTGAACTGCTTACCATACTTGGCATGCTCAATATATCTGCCCTTAAGCTCCAGTCTGTCTCCTTCATGAAGCTCTATAAATGAACCTACACAGCGTTCTTCTTTATTATTATCTTTTATTAAAGTAAAGACGGAATAGCCATTTTCATCATTTCTAAATGTAATTCTCGAAACATTTCCTTCTATGATTATTAATTCTGATTCCTGTCCGTTATTCATTTACTCGTCCTTAGTATCTCTTTCGCCTGCCATAAATTCTACGAATTTACCTGTTCCTACAGCAACTGCTGTCATAGGATCCTTGGCTGTTACAGTATGTATACCTGTTTTAGATTCAATAAGTTCCTCTAAACCTCTAAGAAGGCTTCCGCCACCTGTAAGGATGATTCCTCTGTCGGCAATATCAGCTGCTAATTCAGGAGGTGTCTGCTCAAGAACTGAATGAACAGCGTCTACAATCTGAGTTGTTGCTTCTCTGAGAGCCGCTTCTGTTTCATCTGAACTGATTTCAACTGACTTAGGAAGACCTGTTACAAGGTTTCTACCCTTAACAGTCATCTTCTTAACTTCAGGAAGTGGATATACACATCCTACTTCAATCTTGATTTCCTCAGCTGTTCTTTCACCGATGTAGAGGTTGTGGTTCTTTCTCATGTAACGAACAATTGCCTCGTCGAAGTCATCACCTGCAATCTTAATAGATGCACTTACAACTGTTGAACCAAGAGAGATTACAGCTATATCAGTTGTACCACCACCGATATCAATGATCATGTTACCGCATGGCTTAGAAATATCTACACCTGCACCGATAGCAGCTGCGATAGGCTCTTCGATGATGGCAACTTCTCTTGCACCCGCCTGAATAGTTGCGTCTTCAACAGCCTTTCTTTCAACTTCTGTTACGCCTGAAGGTACACATACACTGATTCTTGGCTTTCTGAACATATGCTTACCATATGCCTTCTGAATGAAATACTTAAGCATTTTCTCTGTTACTCTGTAATCAGAAATAACACCCTGTCTAAGAGGTCTTACAGCTACTATGTTACCCGGTGTTCTTCCGATCATAAGTCTTGCTTCTTCACCGATAGCTTTAATCTTATTAGTCTCTTTATCAAAGGCAACTACTGAAGGCTCCTTTAATACAACGCCCTTGCCCTTAATATATACAAGTATACTTGCCGTTCCTAAATCTATACCAATATCTGTAGATGCCATATATTTCCCCTCTCAATCTTCTAACCGTAACCTCCATTATATACAATGGTCATATAAATTAAAAGAATTAAAATATTAAAAGAATGTAAACCAAAGCGTGATTTTATATATACTTCCACATCTGCTTCCATTTAATAAAAAAAGACATAGCATACAGAAAATATTATCTTCTGCATATCTATGTCTTTTTATTGCTTTATATTAAGGCATTAATTAAAGTACATACTTCTTAAGATCTTCAACCTTATCAAGCTTCTCCCATGGAAGATCAACATCTGTACGGCCAAAGTGTCCGTAAGCAGCTGTCTGCTTGTAGATAGGTCTTCTAAGATCAAGAGTCTTAATAATACCTGCTGGTCTGAGGTCGAATTCCTTACGAACGATTTCTACAATCTTCTCGTCGCTGAGCTTACCTGTTCCAAATGTATCTACCATGATAGATGTAGGTGTAGCAACACCGATAGCATATGAAACCTGGATCTCAAGCTTATCTGCGATACCTGCAGCAACAAGGTTCTTAGCAACATAACGAGCTGCGTAAGCTGCTGAACGGTCAACCTTTGTACAGTCCTTACCTGAGAATGCACCACCACCGTGTCTTGCAGCACCACCGTAAGTATCAACGATGATCTTACGTCCTGTAAGACCTGAGTCACCATTAGGACCACCGATAACGAAACGTCCTGTTGGGTTGATGTAGATCTTTGTATCATCATCAATCATGTTGCCATCAACAACAGCGTCGATAACATACTTTCTGATATCGCTCTGGATCTGCTCCTGAGTAACTTCTGGAGAGTGCTGTGATGAAACTACGATAGCATCAAGTCTGATTGGCTTATCGTTTTCATCATATTCAACAGTAACCTGTGTCTTACCGTCTGGACGAAGGTATGCAAGTGTGCCGTCTTTTCTTACCTTTGTAAGTTGTCTTGCAAGCTTATGTGCAAGTGATGATGAGTAAGGCATAAGTTCAGGTGTCTCATTTGTTGCGTAACCGAACATCATACCCTGATCTCCGGCACCTACAGCGTCAAGCTCAGCATCAGACTTGTCTGACTCTCTGATTTCGATAGCTGTATCTACACCCTGAGCGATATCTGGTGACTGCTTATCAACAGCAACCATAACAGCACAGATGTTACCATCAAATCCTTTATCTGATGAATCATAACCGATTTCCTTAACTGTTTCTCTAACAATTGTAGGGAAATCAATCTGAGCCTTAGTTGTAATCTCGCCCATAACCATTACAAATCCTGTATTAGTAAGAGTTTCACATGCAACTCTCGCAAATGGGTCCTGAGTATAAATCGCATCTAATATTGAATCTGATACCATGTCACAGATTTTGTCTGGATGTCCTTCTGTAACAGATTCAGATGTAAACAATCTTTTTTCCATTTGTAAATTACCCTTTCTGAACATTAAAACTTTTAAAATAATATAATTAAGTCGTAAGGATGTCAAGACAGCTGGGGGTTACATATCCTCAAAAGTGTTTTATCAATTTATATTTAATCACATAATTTTTGCAAACTGCCTGAATATTTTCCTAAAAAATCAATTTTATTCTGATTTTGTTTCAGTAGCTTCAGTTGTTTCAGTTGTTTCAGTTTTCTGTGTAGTTTCAGTTGTATCTGTTGATGATTTAACATTTGATACACTTACTATATATGAAGCAACCTTTGTATAGAGGCTCTGATATCCGAGCTCACAGTTTATCTTCTTGCCATACTTCTCAATTAATGCATTGAAATCTTCGAATTGATAGTATGCTGCAAGATTTCCGCCGAGGAATGTAATATCTTTTGTGCTTACCTTAATGTTGTTCTCACTTGCAATTAAAGTAACAATCATCTTCTCGTCAAGGTATGTCTCTGTAGTATCTTCTACATACTTATCAAATTCTTCTGAATTCTTACCATATACCTTCTGAATATACTCATCATATGATGATACTCCATATGCAGAACCATACTGTTTATACTGAGCTTCAATATTTTCTTTGTATGTCTCCATAAGAGCATTTTTCTCTTCTTCAGGATAACCTGTAATTGTTGCATTAGCTAAAATCTGCTTATATGCAATATCAAACTGCTTAATATCGTTCTGCTCTTTTTTCTGCTGAACTAATCTTTCCTTTATATTATTTTTAAGCTCTTCTAAGTTCTTAGGCTCACCATATCCGTAATTGTTGAACATTGAAGCATTTACCTTTACCCACTCATCGTTGGCTTCAGGAGTTACAGTTCTTGTAATCTTTGTAACTTTTACCTTGAATACTGCATCCTTCCCCTTTAAATCTTCACTTGAATAATCATCAGGGAATTTTACAGGTATGTCATATTCCTTATTAGCTTCAAGACCTACAAGACCTTTATCTAAATCACTGATGAATTTACCAGATCCTACGGTGTAAGTCTGATCTTCTGCAGTTCCACCGTCAAATGCCTGTCCATCAATAGATCCTGAATAATTTAAAACTATTGAGTCTCCGTCCTGTGTTGTACCACCCTCTGTTACATCCTCTGTAGTTGTACTCTTTGAAAGGAGCTCCTGGATTACTTCGTCCACATCGGTATCAGTAGCTTCCTCATCCGATCTGTCTACAGCTGTAATCTCAAGATCTTTGTAGTTGCCAAGAGTTACATATTCCTTATATACATCAGCTGTATGCTCCATAAACGACTGATAATCTCTTGCATCTAATTCCTGAGTAGATGTGTCTGTGCCTGAAAAGCTCTTACATCCCGCAAGACCTACAGTACTTGCTGCCATTAAACATATTCCTGATACAATGCCTGTTTTCTTATTTAATAATTTCATACCTTCTCCTGACTAGTATTACAAAATTTGTTTTTATAATCTGACTTTTGAAATCTGATTTACAAATATTATTTCAAATATTATTTTAAATATTATTTTAAAACCTGATTTTCAAATACGATTTCATAAATCAATTTATACACTATTTAACACTATATAAGCAATTTATACCTTTAAGTATTTACATAATAAAAATAACCTACCATAAAGTAGATTATTTTTGAAAATATTATATCTCATTAATATGTAAATAAAAACTCACATTCATTTGTGTTTCGATATCACAGTGGGACATTTGAATATACGGTCAATTTCGATGTGCGGTCTTAAAATGATGTCAAATGTCGTGTCTGGTTTTCAACTAGTTTAATTTAGATTAATTTCAATCCACATGGTTTTGGGTCTGTTTCCTTTAAAACAAACAAGCTCTTATGACTTAGTGATGCGAAAGTTTTGGGATTATTATTTATTAGGGATTATTTTTATAATTAGGGATTTTTTATCACAAAATATTAAGGATTATCTGCATCAATAAAAGCCATAAGAGCTTATTCTGTTTGTTTTGTTTGTTTTGTAGGAATGTATATCTCTATACAATGAGTAGGATACAGTCGTAACCTTAAACGAACTTAAAAAAATATAAGCATTTTTTAAATTTATTGTTTCTTTATGATTTTTATAGTTACGTTATCTTTTATTGTAGCTTTAACACTGCTTTAACATGGCTTTGCAACCGCTTTGCTGTGGCTTTATCAAATCTATTTAAACAAAGTCATACCTATTTTCACAAACCTTGCTTATAATAACTTTAATTATTATCATTTTAACCAACATACAAAAAGGACCGGGAGAATTAAACATTCTCCCGGTCCTTTTATATATTTATGGATTCTATACAGTACTTGGAATTAACCTTCTGTTAACTTCATAAGGAGCTGTCCGCCCTTAACTGTATCTCCCTCCTGAACGATAATCTCTTCAACTACACCGCTCATTCTTGCAATAACAGCTGTTTCCATCTTCATTGCTTCGATTGTAGCGATTGTCTGGTTCTCTTCAACCTTGTCACCAACCTTAACTGCAATATTAGCTACTGCACCAGGGATTGATGCGCCTACCTGAGATTTATCTTCAGGATCAACCATAGGAACCTTAATAATAGTCTTCTGAGCTTCTTCATCTGGAACCTGAACTTCACGGCGGATACCATTTAATTCAAATACCACTGTTCTCATTCCGTCTGCGTCAAGATCACCAAAGTCTAAGAACTTAATATTTAAAGTCTTACCGTTAGCGATGTTAACCTTTGTTGTCTCACCCTTATCGAGACCGTGGAAGTAAACATGTGAAACAAGCTCTGTTGTATAACCGAATTCATCCTGAGACTTTGCATAGTCCTTGAATACCTTTGGATAGAGAGCATATGAAACAACATCTCTGTCTTCAGGATTGCTGTAGAACTCTTCTACTTCCTTCTTCATTGCGTCGAAGTCAGCAGGTGGAAGCATTTCGCCAGGACGGCATGTGATTGCCTTTTCGCCCTTAAGAACAACTTCCTGTAAATCTTTAGGGAATCCCCATGCAGGCTGACCCATCATACCTGAGAAGTAGCTGATTGCTGAATCAGGGAACGCAAGGTTCTTACCCTTTTCAACGATGTTCTCTGGTGTAAGCTCATTCTGAGTCATGAAGATTGCAAGGTCACCAACCATCTTAGATGAAGGAGTAACCTTAACGATATCACCAAGCATGTCGTTAACAACTCTGTAGTTTTCTTTTACCTGAAGGAAACGGTCCTTGAGACCAAGGCTCTCAACCTGTGGCTTGAGGTTTGTATACTGACCACCAGGAATCTCATATCTGTAGATATCTGTAGCAGGAGATACAAGACCTGCTTCAAATGATGTATATCTCTTACGAACATCTTCCCAGTAATCTGTAAGCTGCTGAAGTCTGTTAAGATCAAGACCTGTGTCTCTTTCTGTACCCTGTAATGCAGCTACAACTGCGTTAAGAGATGGCTGTGATGTAAGACCTGATAATGAAGAAATAGCAAGATCCGCAACATCTACACCTGCCTCTGCAGCCATAAGAACTGTAGCTACCTGGTTACCTGATGTGTCATGTGTATGAAGCTGGATAGGTACACCAACAGCCTGCTTAAGCTCTGTAACAAGCTTCTTAGCTGCATATGGCTTTAATAAGCCTGCCATATCCTTGATAGCGATCATGTGAGCGCCACGCTTCTCAAGTTCCTTAGCCATGTTTACATAGTAGCTTAATGTGTACTTATCACGGTTTGGATCAAGAATATCGCCTGTGTAGCAAAGTGTTGCCTGGCAGATCTTACCCTGATTAAGCACTTCATCCATAGCAACTTCCATGCCAGGAATCCAGTTTAATGAGTCAAATACTCTGAATACATCAATACCGCTCTTAGCAGCATGCTTTACGAACTCTCTGATTACGTTATCAGGATAGTTTGTATATCCTACTGCATTAGAACCTCTGAGAAGCATCTGAAGAAGAACGTTAGGAGCCTTCTCTCTGATCTTGTCGAGTCTTTCCCATGGTGACTCATGAAGGAATCTGTATGCAACGTCAAATGTTGCACCGCCCCAACACTCAAGTGAGAATACATTTGATTCGATTTCACTTGTAGCATCCATAGCTGCAACAATATCCTTAGATCTCATACGAGTTGCAAGGAGAGACTGATGAGCATCTCTTGTTGTTGTATCACAGATGAGAAGCTTCTTCTGATCCTTAACCCAGTCAGCAACAGCCTTAGGTCCCTTGCTGTCAAGGAGCTGCTTTAAGCCATCAGGCTTGTTACCTGTGAGCTCAGGCATACGAATCTTATCATATCTCTTATGATGTCCTGACTCAGCAAGTGTCTTAGTAGCGATGTACTTAAGCATCTTTGTTGACTTATCTTCACCGTTATCAAGGTTGAATAATTCAGGTGTTTCATCAATAAACTTAGTATGACATTTACCCTCGATAAATGTTGGATTTGTAAGAATATTTGAAATGAATCCGATATTAGTCTTAACACCGCTGATTCTGATTTCCTGAATAGCTCTGAGTGTCTTCTTACATGCGTTTTTAAATGTATTATCCCAACATGTAATCTTAACAAGAAGAGAATCATAGTAAGGACTGATAACAGAACCTACACCTGATGTAGCACCATCAAGACGAACACCGAAACCACCTGGTGAGAAGTAAGATGTTATCTTGCCTGTATCAGGAGCGAAGTTATTAGATGGATCTTCTGTTGTTATACGGCACTGAATAGCATAACCATTCTGCTTAATATCTTCCTGAGACTTAATTCCAATCATCTCATCTGATAATTCATAGCCTTCAGCAACAAGAATCTGAGAACGAACAAGGTCGATACCTGTACACATTTCTGTGATTGTATGCTCAACCTGGATTCTTGGGTTCATTTCGATGAAGTAGTGGTTGCCCCCTCTGTCAACGAGGAACTCAAGTGTACCAGCGTTGTTGTAGTTAACATGTTTAGCTAACTTTAATGAATCATCTAAAATACTCTGCTTAACTTCTGGTGGAAGTGAAAATGCAGGTGTAAACTCAACAACTTTCTGGAATCTTCTCTGAAGAGAACAGTCACGCTCATAAAGGTGAACAATATTACCATGCTCATCACCGAGGATCTGAACTTCGATATGCTTTGGCTCAACTAAGAACTTCTCCATGAAGATATCATCATTACCGAAAGCCTTCTTAGCCTCAGCCTTAACGAGTTCAAAGTTAACACCTACCTCTTCGATAGAGTCACAACGTCTCATACCACGGCCACCACCGCCGGCAGCTGCCTTTAAGATAACAGGGAAACCGAATTCTGCTGCAAGCTTCTCTGCTTCTTCTTTACCTGAAAGAGGCTTTTCTGTACCAGGAATTGTAGGAACATTGCAGGCTAAAGCCATTTCCTTAGCTGAAAGCTTGTCACCCATCATGTCTAAGATATCTGACTTAGGTCCGATAAACTTAATTCCTGCCTTCTCACACTCTCTTGCAAATTCAGCATTTTCTGCAAGGAAACCATAACCAGGATGAATTGCATCTACGTTATGAGTCTTAGCAATATCGATAATTCTCTGGATATTTAAGTATGCTCCAAGAGGGCTGTAGTTATCTCCGATAGGATATGACTCATCCGCCTCCGTTCTGAAAAGTGCATTTATATCCTCATTTGAATAAATAGCAACTGCAGTAAGTCCCAAATCGTGACACGCTCTGAAAATACGCATCGCAATTTCACCACGGTTTGCCACTAAAACCTTATTAAATTTTTTTGGCATTTGAAAATTCCATCCTTTCTTTCTCAATTAAGATAATCTATAGGTAAAAACACCATTACTATCTACTTGATATATATACTTGTAGATTAACAGAATTTCTTAAAAAAATAAATATCTTACAGTAATAAATGTGTTTTACTTAAAAATATTATGTATTTATTTGGTTTAACTTGTATAATATTAGCATATTTAAATAAATAAGACTATATAACGGAGCATATTATGACTAATAATGATTTTTGTAAAAAAAACATACTTCAATACCTGGGAAATGATCATCCTGAACTGATTTTTTTTGATTCAATTGACTCCACAAACAACTATGCAAAGGAACTTATAGCAAAAAATCAGGCAGTTGACGGAATGTGTATCTGTGCTGACGAGCAGACTGCAGGACGTGGCAGACAGGGCAGACCATTCTTCTCTCCTCCTCATTCAGGAATATATTTTACATTAATAAGAGATGTAAATAAGATGCAGGATCCTGTAATACTAAAAACTACAATCGCTGCCTGTGTGGCTGAATACGAAACCCTTGCAGACGTTTTAGGAGTACATGCATCAATCAAATGGGTTAACGACCTCTTCTATAATGGAAAGAAAATTTCAGGTATCCTTACTGAAGCAATCGATAATTTCATTATTATAGGTATCGGCATTAACTGCAGTACATCCAATTTCCCTACTGATATACAAAATGTCGCAGGTGCAATAGAAAATGATTCAGAGGATGAGAAAGAATATATCGACAGAAGTAAGATTGCTGCCACACTCTGGAAGAAGTTAATGTACTGGACTAACAGAACGAGTTCAAAAGAATTAGTTGATATATACATACAGCACTCTTTCTTAATAGGAAAAAACATTACATTTACAATGGGACATACAGAGCACAACGGACTTGTTGAAAATATAGACGATGACGGCGCCCTTGTTGTAATAGATAAGAGCAATGGTGAGAAAATGATCCTTAACACAGGAGAAGTACATTTAACTTCCTGGAATTAAGAATCGAAATAAACGGAAGCAACTGATACGGATATAACCGCATCAGTTATAAGAATTAAGTTCAGACACATGACTGTATCGAAAGGTAACAGATTAAAACATATTCAGGCAGAAAAAAGCGAGGTGGCTAAAAGCCCCTCGCTTATTTATTACGCATTGTAATCTAATTCTTCATATTCGTGAGCGTCAGATGTTAAATCTTCCCATTTTTCCTCTGATGCTGCGAGTACAACTCTCCAAGAATCTCTTTCAGCCTGGCTGTTAGCATGGCTTCTGTAGTATTCTTCATCCTGAGCACCAGCCTTAGCTTCTTCTAAGTCTGTGAATTTTTCGCAGTTCTTGATGCTTGCATCATTTACATTCTTACGAAATACATAATAATACATCTAATACCTCCCATTATAAGCCCTTAGGCCTAATTAATTATTCTGTGATATTATAACATATATTTAACATTTCCCAAACACTAATTTATATTTATAAGGACAAATCACGTCCTATACTATATAATTATTTTTTAAATATAAAAGGAGGTTTTTTATGAATTTTAAAACTGCATGCTTAGCTTCCATGGCGGCCGTTTCATCGGCTGTTATACTATCAGGATGCAGCGCCAATTCTGTCCTTGAGACTCCAATTAAATCAGAGGGATTTAAGCTGGATACCATAGTCTCAGTCAGCTCCTATGACAATGTGGACAGTCAGGTTATTGATAATGCTTTAAATATATGTGATACATATGAGGAAATGTTTTCCATGTATAACGAAGATTCATTATTATGGAAGATAAATCACAATATCACTAATGAAATGCCTGCTGAAATGGGGCAGATGATTGACGAAGCTCTTAAGTACTCATCCATGAGTGACGGAGCATTCCAGATTTCCATCGGCAGTGTGTCAGAACTTTGGGATTTCACAAACAAAACTGACGGCTCAGATATCCCTTCTAAAGAAGCAATTGAAAATGCTTTGCAATATGTGGACGACAGCAAGGTGTCAGTTCATCCTAAGGACGAATCCAATCCTGAAGGAACATGGGTTATCAGTAAGCCAAGTGAGACAAAGCTGGATCTTGGAGCCGTATCCAAGGGATACATAGCCGATAAGATAAAGGTTTATTTACTGGAAAATGATGTAAATCACGCAATAATAAACCTGGGTGGAAATGTTCTCTGTGTTGGAGGCAAGGGTGACCAGTCCTTTAGCATAGGTGTACAGAAGCCATTTGGTACAAGCTCCGACACATCGGCAGTGGTAAGCATTACAGATATGTCCGTTGTATCTTCAGGAACATATCAGAGAGGCTTTACAGGCTCTGACGGAAAATATTATTTTCATATTCTGGATGCAAGAACAGGTTATCCGGTAGAAAATAATCTTCTCCAGACAACAATCATATCTGGTTCTTCATTTGAGGGTGACTGCTTAAGTACACTTACATTTACCCTTGGAATGGATAAGGGTATGGAATTAATTAATAAGGCAGAAAATGTTGAAGCCATTTTCATAACAGATGACTATGGACTTCATTATTCTGATAACGCAAAAAGGCATGTAAAAGAATGAATTTTTTTAGATCAATCGCAGGATATATCTTTCTTATTTTCTATATGATTATAAGCTGGTTATTCCTTCTTCCTATCGGATATTTCGTAGGAAAGTCAAACAAAGAAAAGGGACAGAGATTTGCCGTTAAGGTTATTAACTGGGGTTTCTCATGTCTGTCAGCCCTTGCGGCCAAGGTAACCGTAAAGGGACTGGAAAATATTCCAAAAGATGAAACTGTTGTATTTATGGGTAACCACAGAGGATACTTCGACGTAATCATTACATATCAGTATCTTCCATTCCTTACTTCAATCATTTCAAAGGATGCATTGAAGAAATTCCCTGTAGTAAGTAACTGGATGTCACGTTTAGGATGTCTTTACTTAGAAAAGGACAATCCAAAGCAGAATCTCGGCACAATTCTTACAGCCATTGATTATATTAAAAATGGAACAAGCATGCTCATCTTCCCTGAAGGCAAGAGAAACTTAGGCGAAGGTGTAGATACATTCCAGGGTGGAAGCTTTAAGCTCACTCAGAAAACAGGCGCACGAATCGTTCCATTTTCAATCACTAATACAAGGGAAGTCTGGGAGAGACAGTTCCCATGGCTTAGCCGTCAGAAGGTTACACTTGAATTCCTTCCTCCAATCAGCACAGCTGAATTGACAAGAGATGAGCAGAAAGAGCTCCCTGAAAAGGTAAGAGTTATTGTTGAGGAATCATTCAGAAAGAATGGCGGAAAGTAATCTTTTCAAACATGCACTTTTATTAAACATTGTTAATATGATATAATTTAAAATTAGTTATTTTATTTAGATAGTATTTATTATTTTAAGGAGATTATTTATGGACTTGTGGCTTATAATACTTCTTATTGTTGCCGGTTTCGTAGCTTTTCTTTTAATCTTCTACTTCGCAGTTGTAAGACCAAGACAGAAGCAGGCAGATGAACAGCAGGAACAAATTGATGCAACAAAACAGTCGGTTACCATTTACGTTATCGGAAAGAAGAAAATGAGAATTTCCGAAGCAGGTTTCCCTAAGGCAGTTCTTGAAACAACACCTGCAAAGTACCGCAATCGTAAGGTAGATATCGTTAAGGCTAAGATCGGACCTCAGATTGTTTCACTTGCAGCATCACGTGAAGTGTTCGATATTATTCCTGTTAACACAAATGTTAAGGCTGAAATTAGTGGTATTTACATTGTAAATGTTCATTCAATGAAGGGCAACAAGCCTCTTGAACAGCCAAAGAAGAAAAAGAAATAATTCATCATTATGAATATACAAAAAGTCATTGTACTGTAATCCGTATTACTTACGGTTTTACATACAATGGCTTTTTTGTTTTATACGGTGAATTTTCTTGCTTTATTGCCTGTAATAATATATAACGATTTATAATTATATTTTTAAAGGCCATTCACAAAGCGAGGACAATATGGAAAGAGATTTATCATTATTAACAGACCTGTATGAATTAACAATGATGCAGGGATATTTTAAGGAGAAAAAGGATAATACCGTAGTATTTGATGTATTCTACAGAATTAATCCATTTGGAGGTGCATATTCCATATGCTGTGGAATTGAGCAGATGGTGGACTACATCAAAAACCTTTCATTTACTACAGATGATATAGATTATCTTAGAAGTACAGGATACTTTGACGAGGATTTCCTTGCATATTTGTCTAATTTTCATTTTTCAGGAGATATATACGCCGTTCCTGAAGGTTCGGTAATTCTCCCAAGAGAGCCTATTGTTAAAATCGTTGCCCCTATTATTGAAGCTCAGCTTATTGAACCCGCTGTTTTAAATATTGTTAATCACCAGAGTCTTATAGCTACAAAGGCTGCACGAATCAAATATGCCGCAGGCGACAATGCCATTCTTGAATTCGGACTAAGAAGAGCTCAAGGGCCTGACGCAGGTATATATGGTACAAGAGCCACTTATATTGCAGGATGCAGCGGCACAAGTAATGTTCTTGCAGGCAAAATGTTTGACATACCTGTACTTGGTACTCATGCTCATTCATGGATTATGTCATTTGAGAGCGAGTATGAAGCATTTAAAACATATGCAGAAATATATCCCGGCAACTGTACTCTCTTAGTAGATACATACAGCACACTCCGTTCTGGTGTACCAAATGCCATTAAGGTATTTAATGAAATGAAAGCAAATGGCATGGACATGAGCAAGTGCGGAATCCGAATTGACTCAGGTGACCTTGCGTACCTTACAAAGAGAGCCCGTACAATGCTTGATGAGGCAGGATTAACTGAAGTAAAAATATCTGCTTCAGGCGATCTGGATGAAAACCTTATTTCATCACTTAAGGATCAGGGTGCTCAGATTGATGCCTGGGGTGTTGGTACAAGAATGATTACTGCAGATGATAATCCTTCATTTGGCGGTGTATATAAGCTTGCCGCAATTGAAGAAAATGGAGAATTTACTCCTAAGATCAAAATATCTGAAAACTCTGCCAAGATTACTAACCCTGGAAATAAGTCATTATACAGAGTTTACAACAACGAGGGAAAAATCGTTGCTGACCTTATTACTCTTGAGCATGAGACATATTCTGAGGAAGATGATTTACTTCTCTTCGATCCAACCGAAACATGGAAGCAGACAATTCTTCACAAGGGAGAATATACAATAAGGCCAATGCTTGAACCTGTATTTAAAGCAGGTGAATGTGTATTTAAGGCACGCCCTGTAAAGGATATTCAGGAATACTGCAAAAAAGAGCAGAATACAGTCTGGGAAGAATCTAAGAGACTTCTTAATCCTCATATTATACATGTGGATTTATCAAGACCTCTCTATGACATGAAGCAGGAACTTCTCAATAAATACGGTGAAGCTCAGCTTAAATACAGCAGAAATAATTAATATGTTATTAACCCGGTATTTTAAATTCAACGATAATAACTAAATAATAAAAAGCGGTGAGTATGCTCACCGCTTTTTATTATTTTTATATGGATACATTCAATCCAAAAATTAAATCATTGTGATGTACCTGCAAAGCGGCCTGCACTGATTGTAATTTCAAGCAAAAGCGGAAGTAATAGTCTCAAAAGACTCTTATCCGCAGACTTGCTGTTTTGCTACATTGCGGCTATTTTATTCAGATTTTTATTAGAATTTTTATACTGAAAATTATGTAAAATTTCATAGTTATTTTCTTATGCAGTTATATAATTATTTTTTATTTACATCTGTCGCGATAATTCTGACATAGTGTCATGACAAATGTATAAAAACTGCACAGCTTTCGAAATAGCACTATAACAAGTGCACAAAAAAACGGCACAGCTTTTACTGCACCGCTTCTTATCTATATAAATTCGGATAATAATTAACCTTCAGATATTGTTCTTTCAATATCCTTTTCCTGATTAGTAATATGTTCTCTTATTAACTCACAGGCCTTTTCTTTATCGCCATTTTCAATATATTCGATGAGCTTGTTATGCTCTTTAATTAAAGTCTTATGTGAAGACTCATTTTTAATATATTCAAGACGATATCTGTATAACTGCTCTCTTAAGTTATTGAGCATCTGCATAAGACGAAGGTTATTTGTTGATTTGTATATAATGTCGTGGAATCTTACGTCCGCATCAACTATATCAAATACATCACCTGACTCTACAGCCTTGTCAAATAACTTATTGGCTTCCTTTAACTGTATAACCTGAGACTTGCTGATTCTTTCACATGCTAAAGCTACCGCAAGATCCTCAAGTGTAGTTCTTACCTCAAGTACGTCACGCATATCCTTTTCTGTGATACTTGCAACCTCAGCGCCTCGTCTTGGTATCATCTTTACAAGACCTTCAAGCTCAAGCTTTCTTATAGCCTCTCTTACAGGAGTTCGGCTTACACCAAGCATATTGGCAAGCTGAATCTCCATAAGTCTTTCACCAGGCTGCATTTCGCCCTGTAAAATAGCCTGTCTAAGCTTAAGAAATACCACTTCTCTGAGCGGAAGATTCATATTGTCCTCTATTTTTGCATCTTGCATAAAAATTCTCCTAAAAAAATTCAAATGAACAAAATGTCCATAACATACTGCCTGATTATGTAATTGTATTATGTATACATTAATTAGGAACTACATTATAACAACTCAGTAACATAAATTTCAATATTTGAATATTCCGATTTTAATTTATCTGCCACATTTTCTGCTTCGTCCTTCTTTTCAAATATGGCAAATATTGAAGGACCGGAACCGCTCATCATTGTTTTTACAGGTCCATTCTCATCGATACTGTTAATAATATCTCTGATTGCCGGATGTTCGTTACATATAACATTTTCAAATGTATTAGCCATGTATGGAGCAATAGCTGTAATGTCAGAGCTTCCCTCTTCCAGAATACTCTTTATAGCCAGTACATCCGGATGAACGTTATCTGTTCCATTATCAATGGCATTGTAGGCTGCACCTGTTGATACGCCAAATTCAGGCTTAACAAGAAGTACATATGCCTTATTTATGCTTTCAAGATGCTTGAGTTTTTCACCTCTGCCATATGCATATGAACATCCGCCAACTATACAATAAGGAATGTCAGATCCTATAGATGCTCCTATTGCAAGGAGTTCCCTTCTGCTTAAAGCATAGTTATAAAGTTCGTTTAAGCCCTTTAAAACCGCTGCCGCATCTGCACTTCCCCCTGCAAGTCCTGCACTTACGGGTATATTCTTCTCTATATGAATATCCACGCCGCCTGTTTCAATCCCTTCCTTCGAAGCTACTTCAAAGAAAAGCCTGGCGGCTTTATATGCAAGATTGGAATTATCACATGGAATATTTGCAGAATCAGATGATACGGTAATTTCATCGGAATCATTAAGTGATAATGACACAATATCGTGCAATCCAATCTGGTTCATAATCATACGGACATCGTGATATCCGTCATCTCTTTTTTCACGCACATCAAGAGCAATATTTATTTTTGCATATGCTTTTTTCTTTATCATGTTCATGTCTGTCACCGTTCTGCAATTAATTGTCCGTAAACAGCCGCATTATATGCAAATGCTTAGTTACACTTATTCTTAATGAACTCTGCTAAATGCTCCGCCATTTCACGGCATGTCACATTGTCCTTTGCCTCTACCATTACACGTACAAGAGGCTCAGTTCCACTCTTTCTTACCAGTACACGACCGTCACCGGCAAGGAGCTCCTCTGTCTTCTTAACTTCTGCAAGAACTTCTTCGTTCTCCATTGCCGCATTCTTGTCAGCAACCTTTACATTAATAAGTATCTGAGGATATTCTTTCATTCCGCTTGCAAGTGTTCCAACAGACTTCTTAGATGCTATTATAACTTCCATTAACTTAATGGCTGTAATAAGACCATCTCCTGTTGTTGCAAACTTTGAAAGGATAATATGTCCTGACTGCTCACCGCCGAGTCTGTAATCATCCTTCACCATAGCGGCATATACATTTTTATCACCTACATCTGTAACAACGCAGTCGATACCCTCTGCCTCGAGAGCCTTAAAGAAACCAAGGTTAGACATTACTGTAGCTACAACAGTGTTATCCTTAAGTGTTCCCTTTGACTTCATATACTTTGCGTACATGTAAATGATGTGGTCACCTGTAAGGATATTGCCATGCTCGTCAACAGCAAGACATCTGTCAGCATCACCGTCAAATGCAAGACCGATATCAAGACCTTTATCAACTACAAGCTTCTGTAATGCTTCCATATGAGTTGATCCGCTGTCTTCATTTATGTTTAAACCGTTTGGTTCAGCATGAATTACATATGTATGTGCGCCAAGTGCATCAAATACTGCCTTTGCAAGTGCCCATGCACTACCGTTTGCCGCATCAATACCAACCTCGAATCCCTTGAATGAATATTCAGCAAGGCCGATAAGGTATCCCATGTAACGGTTTCTACCATTTACATAGTCAACTGTCTTACCGATGTTATCTTTGAGAGCAAATGGAATCTCAATCTCACCGTCAAGATACTTCTCGATCTGATCTATAACATCCTGGCTCATTTTCTCGCCATCACTGTTAATGAGCTTAATTCCGTTGTCATAGTAAGGATTGTGACTTGCAGAAATCATGATACCGCAGTCAAATTCATCAACTCTTGCTATGTATGAAACACTCGGTGTTGTTGTAACGTGAAGAAGGTATGCATCTGCACCTGAAGCAACAAGTCCGGCAACAAGAGAATATTCAAACATGTAGCTTGAAAGTCTTGTGTCCTTTCCGATAACTATGTGTGCTTTCTGGTCCTGCTTATCTTTTCCAAAATACCATCCGAGAAATCTACCAACTTTATATGCATGCTCAACAGTCAGAGTTACATTTGCTTCTCCTCTGAAACCGTCGGTTCCAAAATATTTACCCATTATATGTCCTTATTTTATATGTCTTTATTTCTACTTAAAATTAATTTTCTTCGTATCCGTTAGGGTTGTTTTTCTGCCAGTTCCATGAATCAGCACACATTTCTTTAAGAGTCTTCTTGCCTTCCCAGTGGAGCTCTTTCTTTGCCTTGCTGGCATCACAGTACATATTCGCAATGTCACCTGGTCTTCTTTCCTTTATTTCGTAAGGAATATGTACACCTGTAGCTTCCTCAAATGCCTTTACAACATCTAATACAGAATTGCCCTGACCTGTTCCAAGGTTGTAAACATCTACACCGTGAACAACCTCAATATCACTCGTCTGACCTTCAGGTACAACACCGATTCTCTTAAGAGATGCCACATGTCCCTTTGCTAAATCTGTTACATGGATGTAGTCTCTTACACCTGTTCCGTCCGGAGTATCATAATCCCCACCGAATACATTGAGCTTCTCAAGCTTACCAACCGCAACCTGTGTAATGTATGGCATAAGGTTATTTGGAATACCATTTGGATTCTCACCTATTCTTCCACTCTTATGAGCACCGATAGGGTTGAAGTATCTGAGAATTACAGCATCCCACTCTTCGTCCGCATATTCCATATCACAGATAATATCTTCAAGCATGGCCTTAGTTCTTCCGTAAGGATTTGTTACAGCTCCCTTAGGGCATGTTTCAGGGATAGGAATTTCTGCAGGATCTCCATACACTGTTGCAGATGATGAGAAGATAAGCTTCTTAACTCCTCTTTTTCTTAACTCATCAAATAATACGATTGAACCTGAAACATTATTTTCATAATACTCTAAAGGCTTTTTTACAGATTCGCCTACGGCCTTAAGTCCCGCAAAATGGATGCAGGCTTCTATAACATTGTCAGCAAATATTTCTTTGTAAATGTCTCTGTCCGCAATATCTCCGTCATAACATGGAATCTTCTTGCCTGTTATTTCTTCAACTCTCTTAACAGCATTAGCTGATGTATTTACAAAGTTATCTAATATAACTGCATCATATCCGGCCTGGATAAGTTCTATTATAGTATGAGTGCCTATAAATCCGGCACCTCCCGTAACTAAAATCGCCATTTATAATCTCCTTTACATATACTGTTTAATTATATAATACATTTAATACAAGGGCAAAATCATTCTTAATTAAACCATTGTAACAATCAGGCTCTTAGGGATGTTAATGTAGTGTAATCTGCCATCCCTTGGAACATTTTTAAACAGACTGTTTAAAGTATCCTTTTTATCTTCAACAGCCTTTATCATTCCTCTGATTCTTGTCACTTCCTCATCACTTCCGTAAATTAGTATTTTTCGTATATGTCCCGCATCTTCCACTCCACTGCTGACATACATCTGACCACTGTACTTCTGCGGATTTACTATCAGTTCAATATCACTGTGGGAAGTATCTCCCAGTTTTTCAACAAATACTCCCACATGAGGAGAGTACATATCAGGCATGTTGTCCATTACATACTTTGATGATTCATTAAATCCTGCTGTGTGTCCGCTTATAACATTTACATAGAGCATTATTCCCGTAATGGCGATTGAGAAAATGACCATCGCCGCCTTGTAAAATGTCTTTACCACATTCATGGTTCCAAATGCCACGCCACATATAACCATAGGCATTACCCAGAGTGAATATGCAGAAATATAGGTATTATCATCCATATAAACCGCTATAAATGAAAACACCCCAAGCATTGCAACCATTCCGATAAGATAAAATATATGTTTCCAGTTTTTTTTAACCAGATTGAATATGGTTATTATTACAAAGAATATAAGTGCAACGGGTATATAGCCGAGCAGACCGATATTTAGATCAAAAATATATGAAAGAAATCTGTCTGCATAATATTCCGTTCTGATAGCTGCAAAGAGACTTCCATTTGACATATTTAACCCGACACTTAAATCCAGTGATAAGAGTATTAAAAAAAAGCTTACAATTATATATATGAGCCCAAGGACATATCTTCTGCTGTGCATATGAACGCACACACCCACTATAGCCGCATATGTGCCCATAATCCATACGGGAGCTGACATAAATAATAACGCCGGTGATATAAGTGACATTAACATTCCTATATTCTTTACTGCTCCGCTGCCCTTGCTTCTGAATCCCATAAGAAACAGGGTAAACATGTAAATAACAGCATTGAAAAAGTCAGCCTTCATATATATGCACAATGGAATGGCTGCTATTAGTAAAATAACCCTGAACCATGCACTGTTCTTACTGTTTTCTTCCATAAAACTTCCTACATTGCCAATTTATTCAAAAAATCATTGCAGATCTGCAATGCCGTATCACCATGTTCTCACATAACGTTCCGAAACTGCACACCCGCAATGATTTATAAAATCAGCTTATCATTTTGTCATATGACCATCTTTTAATCTTAAAATGGTTATTTTTGTTGTATCTTTCCTTAAGTTCAAATAACTGCTTAATATATTCAAGAGTTACCTTACCTGAGAGCTTGGATTCTCCCTCTGTTCTCTGATGGAACTGATATGGAATCTCGATTACCTTGCTGTAGTTACCCATAGCAAGAACTTCAATCATAATCTTCCAGCCGATCGGCTTAAGCTCAACATTGTCAATTACGCCCCTGCGGAACATAAATAATCCACTTGTTGGGTCTGTAAATTTTCTAAGGCATGGGAGGATAACCTGCCCCATTTTTCTTCCTGTTCCTGATACGAACTTTCTGTATGCATTAAGTCCGCCGTCATTACCACCAGGGATAAATCTACTTGGAACACATACATCCGCTCCGCCAACAACAATAGCCTTATACATGTACTTTAAAACAATCGGTGGGTGCTGTAAATCAGCATCCATACATGCAATATAGTCTCCTCTTGCAATTCTGAATCCATCAAGAACGGCAGTTGCAAGTCCGCTCTTATTTTCTCTGTGATAAAGTCTTACAGAAGGATACTTCTTTGATACTTCTTTGATAATGTTAGGAGTATTATCTTTACTGTCATCTACAAATATTATTTCATAATTAATGCCTTCAAGAGCTTCATCTATCTGGCTTACCAAATTTTCTATATTGCCACCCTCGTTGAAGGTTGGTATTACAACTGAAAGCAAATCGCTCATTTTTTATTGCCCTTACCTTTTTCAATTTACTTAATTTTATTCAATTAATAATACAACTATATAACAAATTTGCAACAAATTTGCAACAAATTATTTTAACAGATCCATTGCAGCATTAAGCTGTGCATCTGTACCTGCGTTCTTATCATATTCCACAACAACGTCAGGTGTAATACCTGTACCATGCCATGTTGTGCCATTTGGCGAACGAAGCTCAGCATCTGTATATACTAAACCACTTCCGTCAGATAACTTTTCAATCTTCTGCGTGATTCCCTTACCAAATGTTTTAGTTCCTACAATCTTAGCCTTGCCAAGATCCTTCATTGCAGCTGTCATAATCTCAGCTGATGATGCTGTATTTTCATTTACAAGAAGTACTACAGGTACGTTAACCGCATCTGCATTTGTTCCTGTAAGCTCTACCTTGGAACCGTCCTTAAATACCTGTGTGCCATAAACACCTTCAGGCATAAGTGTGTCCAAAATCTTTACTGAAGACGCTACAAGACCACCTGTATTATCTCTTAAATCAATAATAAGACCTGTCATACCCTTTGATTCAAGATCTTTAACTGCATTTGCAAACTGCTCAGATGTAGGCTCTTCAAAATGAGTTACTGCAATATATCCGATTGTTGTGCCCTCAAGCATTGTGCCTGCAGCTGTTGTAGTTGTAAGCTGAATTCTTGTGAGCTTTACTGTGTTAGATTCACCATTTCTGCTGTAAGTAACATTTACTTCACTGCCTTCTTCTCCACGGAGATTATCAACAGGATTCTCATCAAGGTTAGTAATGTCATTACCGTCAATTGCAGTAATTACATCACCTGCCTGGATTCCTGCCTGAGCTGCAGGAGAATTTTCTTCAACAGATGAAACCTTAAGACCTGTACCCTTTTCATAAGATACTCTTACACCGATACCACCAATAGCACCTTTATATGATGACATAAGCTGTGTATATTCATCAGCTGTGTAATATGTTGTGTATGGATCACCATAAGCACTTACATATCCCTTATACATGGCATCCTTTAATGCTTCAGGATCTACATTGTCAGAGTAGTAGAAGTTCTGCATCTTATCCTGAATCTCTGTAAGCTTTGTAGTTCCATCAGTATCTCTTCTTGTACCATCCGCATTGAACTTATTAAGAGTAATAAATCCCATGTTTAAGAAAACGATAAATATTATCGCTGCAAATCCAAGTGAAATAAATACACCGGCTGTAACCGCAAGAAAAACATTTTTGTTAGTCTGTCTCGCCATTTTCTGAAGATCGGATTCTTCATCTTTTTTATAATCCGGCTCCATGTTATCAAAATTCATAAATGTCTCCTATTCAAAGAGATAGGGCTGTTGCCACTATATGCTTCTATATGCAACAACCCTATAATATTTTAAACGTTTGCGTGTTTTCTTAACGCAAAGAAACTTCCAAGGAATCCGATTGCAAGTCCGAGTACAAGTGATACCGGAATGAGTACCGCAAATACCTGACCTGCAGGAAGGAATGTAAGTATGCTGCTAAGTAATGAGAACTTAGAAGCAATTGCCCCGATAATATTGTTGTATAAGAAATACAAAATAGTAACAGGAACTGCCGCACCAATCAGACCAATTGTAAGACCTTCAACGAAGAAAGGTGCTTCAACGAATCCGTCTGTGGCTCCGACATATTTCATAATTGTAATTTCTTCCTTACGTACGGTAATACCAAGAATAATAGTATTGGTAATAAGGAATATAGAAACTGCAAGTAATATGATAATGATTGCTACGGATACATATCCAACAATCTTAGTCATACTTGAAAGATTTCTTGCAACTTCATCAGATCTTTTAACCTGTCTTACTCCGTCAATACCTTCGATATATGTAACAAGCTCTGTCTGCTTTGATGTATCGTTAAGGTATACAGAGTATGATGCTGAGTTTGCAAGAGGGTTATCATCCTTAAAACCCTCTGCTAAATACTCATATTCACCGAAGTATTCAGACTTATAATTTTCCCAGGCTTCTTCAGCTGAAGTATAACTGATTCTGTCAACTGCACTCTGAGTCTGAATCTCTTCGCCGATTTGTTTGATTCTTTCATCAGATGTATCGTTATCAAAGAATACTGTAACAGCAACCTGGCTTTCTGCCGATTTCATCATATACTGGAAATTGGCAAGTATTGAATAGAATATTCCGAAAAGGAATATACATGCCGCAATTGTGGCAATAGATGCAATGGAGAAAAGCTTATTTCTACGAATATTCTTTAGTCCCTGCCCTATTAAATAAAAAAATGAACTAATCTTCATAGAAATAACCACCCTGTTCTATATCTTTTATAATCTTACCCTTACTCATAGTTAAAGTTCTCTTCTTCATTTCCTGTACGATATCCAGGTTATGAGTAACAACGAGAACTGTAGTACCCTGCTTGTTGGCAAAGTCTAAGAGTTTCATAATCTCATCTGATGTAACTACGTCAAGGTTACCTGTAGGCTCATCACAGAGGAGAATTTTAGGTCTGTTAACAAGTGCTCTCGCAATTGCAACTCTCTGCTGTTCACCACCTGATAATTCCTTAGGATTTGATTTGTACTTATCCAGAAGGCCTACCATTGAAAGCATCTTAAGAACATTTTTCTTAATGTCCTTTGCAGGAGTCTCTATAACCTTCTGGGCGAAAGCTATATTTTCAAAAACAGATCTGTCGTCCAAAAGACGGAAATCCTGGAATACTACTCCTATGTTTCTTCTGATATACGGTAATGTTTTTCTTGTAGCATCGTTAAGAAGCTTCTTGTTGATATAGATCTTACCTCTGTCCGGGTCAAGTTCTTTAAGGAGAAGCTTCATAAGAGTAGACTTACCGGATCCACTCTTACCTACTACGAATACAAATTCACCCTCCTGAATATGTAAACTGATGTTACTGACACCAGTTACATCTCCGGGGTACTTCTTTGTAACATTTTCCATGATGATCATTACTCATCCCCCCCAATGTCCTGCTTTGTTCAGTCGCATATAAATCAGCTTGGCCAATTTAAATCCGACAGCATCTTCAAATTTCTTAATATCAAGCCCGGTTATACCTGATATTTTATTTAATCTGTAAATCAGCGTATTTCTGTGAACATACAGCTGCTTTGCAGTTTCTGATGTATTAAGGCTGTTCTCAAAAAAACAATCAATAGTTGTATTGAGTTCATCGTCCAAAAGATCAAACACCTTCGGATCAATGGTTCTTTCAAGAAACAGTCTGCATATTTCTTTAGGTGTTTCGCTTATGATAAGCTCAACCCCCAGTTCATCATATGAAATATATTTTTTCTTTAAACCTAAAGATTTGCAACATTTTCCTACGGCTTTCGCCTCTCTATATGAAAGTCTTAACTCCTCTGCATTATTACTGCATCGTCCGTTAACCACTCTTTCATATGAACATGCATATTCGTCTTCTATGGCAAATAAAAAGAATTCAACATCTCTATAAAAAGCCTCATCTTCCTCAGCATCTCCCATAATGACAAGGGAATCCTCTATAGAGCAGATGTATCTGTCCTCTGATGTGCACCAGAGCTTTTTGAAAATATGATACATACCGTCTATTTCGGAAGCATCCATATAAATTATGGCGATACCTTTTTTAGATAAAGGATTAAATCCGTATTTTTCATACTCTACAGAAATATTTTGTGAAAGAATAGTATTATTTAACAATTCCTTTGCAAATGTATCCCTGCCGTCAGTACATTCATATAATACGCAGAGCTGTTTAATGTATTCCAGAAGAGTCATGGAAAGATTCTCCGGAACATCCCCCTTTATAAAAAGTGCCCTTTTAAAACCGTTGGGCGATTCAATGGGGTATATCTTCACATCGCCATCGGAATAATCTGTCATATCCGATGTGAAGCTGCTGAATTCTTCTGTCGCTTTCGATAAAACATCCTTATCGGGTATGAAAGTGTTGGCTGATATTACTCCGCCATCTTCTAAAATGGCTGCATCAATGTCATTGACTCTCTTAGCCATTTCCAATGTTGTCTGTAATAAATACTTAGATAACATAACTCACATTCCCTCATAAAAAACGACCTAATATATTTTAAAGCATAACAGCCATAAAATAAAGTAAAAACACTTTTAACAGGTTAATTAATGTTAAGAAAGTGTAAAAAGCGTGCGCTATACCACATTCAATGTAATGTACAACACAGCGCATGGCAGCGCATACACTACGTTGCCATGCTTTAGAGCGCTACAATTACATAACTGCAATGCATTCGATCTCTAATAATACATCCTTAGGTAATCTTGCAACCTCAACACATGTACGTGCCGGGAATGGCTCCTTGAAATGCTTCATGTAGATTTCGTTAATCTTACCGAAGTCATCCATATTTTTAATAAATACAGTTGTCTTGATAATCTTATCTACTGCAGATCCTGCATCCTCAACAAGGTTGCAGATATTTGTAAATGCCTGCTCTGCCTGCTGCTCAATAGTATCAGCAATTTCACCTGTTGCAGGGTTAATTGGAATTACACCTGATGTATATAACATTCCGTTAACTTCAATAGCCTGTGAATATGGTCCGATTGCACCAGGTGCTCTGTCTGTCTTAATTACTCTCTGCATAATTATGCCTCCTTTAATTTGATCATTTCAGGTCCAAGTTCTATTGTTCCATTCTTGTATAAGTGACCAATGGCTCTTTTAAATGCACCCTTGCTCATATTAAACACTCTTTTAATATCATCTGCATCTGACTTATCGCCATATGGCATAGAACCGTGTTTCTTTAATTTTTCAAGAATCTTGGCTGAGTCATCATCTATCTGGATGTATGCCTTCTGTCTGAGTGAGACTGTGTACTTTCCGTCATCTCTGACAAATGCAACTCTTCCGTGAACTTTATCACCAATCTTTAAATCGCTTCCTGCCTCTCTGATAGGTATCATTCCATAATACTTATCATCAACGGCAACGAACACTCCGATTTCCGGATTAATTCTTATAACCGTTCCGGAAACTGCAGAATCTTTTACATACCCGCCGCCTGTCTTTAAGTTGTTATAAACATACATGGTTGCTGCAGGACGATATGACTTATCTAAATAAAGCATAACAGGGATTACTTCACCCTTTTTAACCTTATAAATCTGCTCCTTAAACGGAAGAAAGAGATCCTTATCAAGTCCCCAGTCAAGAAATGCTCCGATATCTGTAACATCAGTTACCTGAAGCATTGCAACGCTGTCTAATTCGATCTTAGGTGATTTAAGGGTAGCTGTGTATCTGTCCTTTGAATCAAGGTAAATATACACGTCTACAAGATCGCCTATTTCCACGTCCTCAGGGACTTCCTTATTAGGTAAGAGAACCTTGTCCGCTTCATTTCCCACATACAAACCCTGCTCCATTCTTTTAAATGCAGGCAGTTTTTGTCTTTTACATAACTCTATCATTTTAAATCCTTTATCACTCTATTAATATGGAAATATCACACCCGTAATAACCCATATTTAACCATTATATATTAATATGAATTTAAATACATTGTTTTTTACGTGTTTGTATTTATTTAATAATTTAAAAATATAAAATTAGGTATTGCATTTAATTTTATCTTATTATATAATTCCATTTGTTGCTAACGAGATTAGCTTATATATTGGGCTTTCGCCAAGCGGTAAGGCACTGGATTCTGATTCCAGCATTCGGGGGTTCGAATCCCTCAAGCCCAGCTCTTAAAACCACAGCCGACGGCTGTGGTTTTCTGTTCTATATATGTTTTTATGGAGATGTACCCAAGAGGCTGAAGGGTTCGGATTCGAAATCCGATAGGCGTCGCAAGGCGTGCGGGGGTTCAAATCCCTCCATCTCCGTTAAAAGAAAATCCTTACTTTAAATACAAAAACACCTCCTAAATATAGGAGGTGTTTTTGTATTTAAAGGCTTGCACTTAAGCTTATTCTTATTCTTATGCTTAACCCTATACTTATATTTATGTTTCAGATTCAGGATTGTGCTCAGGCTTCCGGTTCTGCCCCTGCTTCTTCCTTTTCAACCCTTATTGTTTTAACTCTGAAAACAAAATAGAACAGGTGGCATACCCATACAATTCCAATAATAATGCAAGGTACATATATCCCCTTAAGCATCATCAGTGTAAATCCGATACCCATAATGACAGTTACACTTGCCATAATGGTTGCCTTTGTTTTTGCTGTCATTCCTCTTTTCTTCACAAATGATTCCAGATGCTTTTTATACATATTTGTACAGGTAAACCAGTCATGAAGCTTCTGTGAAGATTTCGCAAAACAGAATACGGTAACAAGAAAGAACGGAACCGTAGGCAGAATCGGCAGTACAATTCCTGCGCATCCAAGCCCAAGGCATACACAGCCAAGGATTAAATATAATATTCTTTTTAATTTCAATAATTTATCTCCATATATATCAATTACTTTTCTATTATCTCTTTTAGTTAATTTTCATAATACCTGTTGATTAAATTTCCATAATCGATATCAATCAATATCCATCAGTCAGATTTCAATTCCACCGGATATTTTCCAAAAAACATCATCAGCTCATCCTGCCGTTTTCCACAGAATAAACCTTATCCGTAATACGCATGGTGGACTGGCGGTGAGACACAAGAACCACCGTTTTATTCTGTCGTTCTTCATTGATGGATTTAAGAATTACCGCTTCATTTAAGCTGTCCAGATTACTTGTAGGTTCGTCCAGCAGCATAAATGGTGCATTATGTAAAAATGCACGGGCAAGACCGATTCTCTGTCGCTCTCCACCTGAAAGTGTATCTCCAAGCTCACCAACCGTAGTTTCATACTGCTTTGGAAGACTCATAATAAAATCATGTACGGAAGCTTTTTTACACGCCTCTGTAATTTCTTCATCTGTAGCATCCAGCTTAGCAATGCGCAGATTATTTTTTATACTGTCATGGAACAGGTGTGTTTCCTGTGTTACGTAGCTTTCCATATAACGCAGATTCGCTGTATTAATTTCGGAAATATCAGTATCTGAAATCTTTACACTGCCATTCTGCACATCCCAGAATCGCATAAGAAGCTTAAGCAGTGTGGACTTTCCGCTACCGCTACGTCCCACAACGCCTACAACAGAACCTTCTGGAACTTCAACAGATACATCCTTAAGTATCGTTTCTTCTCCATAAGAAAATGTTACATTTTCAGCGGATGCTCCATTAAAAGCTACTGCATTCTTACCTGTAACCTCATCAACTGCAGGAGTTTCCTCAAGAATATCAAGTACTCGATTTCCCGCTGCCAGAGTATTCTGCAATGTACTGCCAAGATTTGCAAGGGCAACACATGGACCAAATGAACTCATAATGGCAATCGTAGGAATAAGCACACCTGCAAAGTCCAGAACTCCGTTCTTATATAACAGGGCAGACACAAACAGCATGGCAAGATCAGATATTAATATTGCAGTATTTGTCACAGCCATATTGCGGCCTGCAGTTCTTTTCAGTCTTGATTCATCTTCAGAAAGTTCATCTGTTTTCTTATTCATTTCATCAAGGCGTTTTTTGCCCTGTCCGAACTGAATCATTTCTGAAAGACCGCGGAGACTGTCCAGTACAAAGCTGCTCAGTTCTCCTGATCTGGTACGGAATTTCATACCGTCGTCACCGCTTACCTTTGAAGTAACAAGTGGAATTATCACTCCCACAGTTATGTATGCAAGAAGAGCCAGAAGTCCCAGAATCCAGTGAAATGAGCCGATAAACAGACACATTACAATAGTAAATAAAAATGCTATTGCAACAGGAGATATTGTGTGGGCATAAAACACTTCCAAAAGTTCTATGTCTGAAGTGATAACCGAAATCAGATCTCCCTTGTCTTTCCCTTCCAGCTTTGCAGGGCAGAGCTTTCTGAGAGTATTAAATACTTTATTTCTAATCAGCGCCAGCAGTTTAAATGCAATAAAATGATTGCAGGCCTGTTCCGCATAGCGAAGAACTCCTCTGATTACCGCAAATATAATCATAAAGATAAATATTCCGAGCAGTGAAAGCCATGTATCAAAATGTAAAAGATTAAGTACTGCATAGCCTCCAAATACAGTGATAAATGCCGCGCATAAATGACCGATAAGTCCCATAAGGATTGCCAGTATCATAAATCCCGTAAGAGGTTTCACAAGGCCGATTAATCTGGCCATAACAGTAAATCCATTTCGTTTTCCCATTTTAATCACCGACCTTTCCATAATTTTCGAGACTCTGCTGAGCGTTCCAGAGGTCTGCATATACCCCATTCTGCTGTAACAACTTTTCATGCTGTCCTGATTCAGCCACAGCACCATTTTTCATAACATAAATGTTGTCTGATGATGTTACATTTGCCAGACGGTGAGATATCAGAATTACCGTTTTTGTTTTAGCCAGTTCATGAATTTCCCTCATAATGTCATTTTCACTTTCCACATCAATATTTGATGTAGCCTCATCGAAAATGTATACGGGACTGTCATGTAAAAGCGCCCTTGCAAGAGCAAGTCTCTGTCGCTGACCTCCTGAAAGGTTCTCCGCTCTTTCTGTAAGACATGTATCAAGTCCTTTTTCATTTTTTAAGAATTCAGCAAGATTCACTCTTTGAAGAACTTCCCACATTTCCTTATCCGTAGCATCAGGCTTACCCATTAACAGGTTGTCCTTTACAGTTCCTTTAAACAGATAGCTCTGATGACTTATATATGTGAAGTTTTTCATCAGGCTCTCTTCACTGATATCTGCAAGTGACATACCACCTACGGTTACAGAACCTGTATATCCTTTGTTTCGCCCCATAAGAATTGCCGCAACGGTGGATTTTCCGCATCCAGATTCACCCACAATGGATGTAAATGTTCCTTTGGCGAAATTCATATTTACTCCATGGAGAATCTCTCTGTCTTCTTCATATGAAAAATATAAATCTGAACATACAACAGAACAGTCATCTGCAATTTTTCCTGTTTTCTCTTCCGGTTCAGGCAGATCAAGCAGACGGAATATTTTATCGCTGGCTGACATACCGTTCATGGCAATGTGGAAAAATGATCCAAGCAGACGCATTGGAATAAAGAAATCCGCTGCAAGCAGAATAATAAGAAGGCATCCCGCAAGAGAAACATGCCCGCCTGAATACTGTGTTACCGCCATAATTACACCGAGAGCCGCTCCACCGTAGGCAATTAAGTCCATAATGGTAATGGAATTGAGCTGCATGGTCAGAACTTTCATGGTAATCTTACGGAATTTCTCAGATTCACGATTCATTTCATCATTTTTAAAACCGTCTGCCTGATAAATTTTCAATGTTGTGAGTCCCTGTAAATTTTCAAGAAAAGTGTCACCTAAAGCTGTGTACTGCCCCCAATATTTTGAAAGGAGCTTTTTTGCCCATGTCTGTACCGCCGCAATGGCAACGGGTATAAGTGGCACACATACAAGCAGTACAATGGCCGATGGGATGTTTACAAAACACAAGTACACAAACAGTGTTAAAGGCGCAAGCATTGCATAGAAAAACTGTGGCAGATATGCACCAAAATAAGTTTCCAGCTGATCCACGCCCTCTACTGCAACCTGTACCACCTCAGATGTTTTTACATCTTCCTTATAGGAGGGACCAAGTTTTAAAAGCTTACGATAAATTTTTTCACGAAGGGTTTTTTTTACTGCTTTGGAGGACAAATATCCCATTCGTGATGAAAATGTTGTGCATACAAACCGGATAATCAGTGCGATAACAGCAACAATTACCGTAGTTGTTATACTTTTTTTATCCGCTGTTTTTAAAAATAAGTCCTGAAGCAGGAATGTAATACTTGTCATCATTGCGATATTTGCTGCAAGTGAACACCACTGCAGTATTACATTTCCCGCCACATATTTTTTACTTTCGCTGACCGTATTGATCAGCCGTTTGTTAATCATCATAATTTCCACTTCGTTTAAGTTCTCTTCGGCAAAATATTTTGAGAGAAGATAAAATGGATACCTCCTGACTGTTATCAGAGGCTAATACGTTGTTTTAAGTGCAATAATCACACGGCTTATTTTATATTTCTCTACATTCAGTGTGCGGGCAATTCCCGTTACCGTACGATCTTCAGCCGGTAATTTCAAAAAGCGCAACAGCACACGTAGTTTTAAAAAATCCGGTTTCTTAATCATATATAATCTCCTGTTTTTAGTTAGCATTATCTTACTTAAGTTTTATAAATAAAGCAACCACATAGTTAGTGATTGCTAATCATCTTTATATTAGATAATAAACAGTGATATTTTGTCAAGTTACCATAAGCATATTCGGGAATAAAAAAAGAGGGTTAGTCCCTAGGTACTAACCCCCCTTTAAAAATCCCTTATTAAATGATGGCACTTAGCAAATGGATTATCTCTTGATGTTGAATGCCTTAATTCCAGGATAAACAGCTGCATCACCGAGCTCTTCCTCTATACGGAGAAGCTGGTTGTACTTAGCTGTTCTCTCACCTCTTGCAGGTGCACCTGTCTTAATCTGGCATGTGTTAAGTGCTACTGCTAAGTCAGCGATTGTTGTATCTGCTGTCTCACCTGAACGGTGTGAAGAAATTGCTGTGTATCCGTTAGCATGAGCCATCTTGATAGCTTCAAGAGTCTCTGAAACGCTACCGATCTGGTTAGGCTTGATAAGAATTGAGTTACCGCAACCGAGTTCGATACCCTTTGCTAATCTCTCTGTGTTAGTAACGAATAAGTCGTCACCTACAAGCTGAACCTTGTCGCCAAGCTTGCTTGTGTAAATCTTCCAGCCTTCCCAGTCTTCTTCATCAAGACCGTCTTCAATTGAGTAGATAGGATACTTATCGCAAAGGCTTGCCCAATGCTCAACAAGTTCAGCAGATGTAAATGTCTTTCCTGATTTAGGAAGCTTATACTCGCCAACCTTACCTGTCTTCCATTCACTTGATGCTGCGTCAAGCGCAATAACGAAATCCTTATATGGTTCAAAGCCTGATTCCTTAATAGCATCTAAGATGAGTTCGATTGTTTCTTCATCACTGTTCATATCAGGAGCGAAACCACCCTCATCACCTACAGATGTTGAAAGTCCTCTTGACTTAATGATAGCGCCAAGCTTGTGGTAAACTTCACAACACCATCTGAGGCCTTCTCTGAAACTCTCAGCTCCAACAGGCATGATCATGAATTCCTGAACGTCAACAGTGTTAGCTGCATGAGCACCACCGTTTAAGATGTTCATCATTGGAACAGGAAGTCTGTTACCGTTAGATCCGCCAAGGAACTTGTAAAGCGGAATTCCAAGTGAAATAGAAGCAGCTCTTGCTGCTGCGATTGAAACTGCAAGGATAGCGTTAGCGCCAAGCTTTGACTTATCCTTTGTTCCGTCAAGGTCGATCATAACCTTATCTACAGCGTATGTGTCAGATGCATCCATACCAACAAGTGCATCTGCAATAACTGTATTGATGTTTTCTACAGCCTTAAGAACACCCTTACCAAGGTATCTGTTAGGATCCTTATCTCTAAGTTCAAGTGCTTCGAATTCACCTGTAGAAGCACCACTTGGAGAAGCACCTCTTCCAACTGTTCCGTCTGCAAGGATTACCTCTGCCTCTACTGTAGGATTACCTCTTGAGTCTATAATCTCTCTACCTATGACATCTACAATCTCAAGCTGATCAAACATGATAAATTTCTCCTTAAAATTAACATTAATACGGTATTCAAAAACAATCATGAATACTAAAAATATTTTAGTTATAGAACTACTATTTTATGATAATTCAGTTCACATTTCTTTTCAATATATTTCAAAATATTAATAATATTTTTACTAATATATATGTGTATGAATCACACATTACATAAAAATAATGATATAATGGAAATAGGTATGCAGATAAGCATTTGCATTAAGGACTATATGTCCAAATATATTTTAAGGAGATTTTTATTATGGCAAACAATCCTATAGTTACAATCAAAATGGCAGACGGAGACATTATGAAGTTAGAGCTTTACCCAGACAAGGCTCCTATCGCAGTTAACAACTTCATCAGCCTTATCAAGCAGGGCTTCTACAACGGCCTTACATTCCACAGAGTAATCAAGGATTTCATGATTCAGGGCGGATGTCCAAAGGGTAACGGCACAGGCGGTCCTGGATACTCAATCAAGGGGGAGTTCACAGACAACAATGTAATGAACGACCTTAAGCATGAGAGAGGTGTTCTTTCAATGGCAAGATCATCTTCATACAACTCAGCCGGTTCACAGTTCTTCATCATGCACAAGGATCAGCCATACCTTGACGGAAAGTATGCTGCATTCGGAAAGCTTATCGAAGGCGAAGACGTACTTGACAAGATTGCAGGTGTTTCAACAAACCCAATGGACAGACCTAGAGAAGATCAGGTTATGGAAGAAGTTACAGTTGAAACATTTGGTGTAGATTACCCAGAACCAGAAAAGATGTAATTTAGCTTGTTAAGAAAGGAATATTTGTTATGTTATCAAATGCAAAAGAGATGATGAATAAGGCTGTAGAGGGCAAATATGCTATCGGCCATTTCAATATCAACAACTTAGAGTGGACTAAGTCTATCCTCCAGGCAGCTGAGCAGATGAAGTCACCTGTTATCCTTGGTGTATCTGAAGGTGCAGCCAAGTACATGACAGGCTTCAAGACAGTTGCAAGAATGGTAGATGCCATGGTTGAAGATATGGGCATAACAGTACCTGTTGCTCTTCACCTTGACCACGGTACATATGAAGGATGTCTTGCTTGTATCGAAGCAGGCTTCTCTTCAATCATGTTCGACGGTTCATCATATTCAATCGAAGAAAATGTTGAAAAGACAAAAGAGCTTGTACGTATCTGTGCTGAAAAGGGCATGAGCCTTGAAGCTGAGGTAGGTGCAATCGGTGGTGAAGAAGACGGTGTTGTAGGTATGGGTGAATGTGCAGATCCTGAAGAGTGTGCTTCTATTGCAGCTCTTGGCGTTGATATGCTTGCAGCAGGTATCGGTAACATCCACGGTAAGTATCCTGAAAACTGGCCTGGTCTCCGCTTTGACGTTCTTGAAAATGTTAAGGCTAAGACAGGTACATTACCACTCGTTCTTCACGGCGGTACAGGTATTCCTGAAGATATGATTAAGAAGGCAATCTCTCTCGGAGTTGCTAAGATCAATGTTAATACAGAGTGTCAGATTGCATTTGCTGAAGGCGTTCGTGGTTACATTGAAGCAGGTAAGGACTTAGAAGGTAAGGGATTTGACCCAAGAAAGCTTCTTAAGCCTGGCTGTGAAGCAATCGTAGAAAAGGTTTGCGAAAAGATTAAGCTCTTCGGTTCAGATAACAAGGCTTAATTAAAGGATTTTTAATGGCTAAATCAAAAAAGAAAAGTAATGTAATATTAATTATTATTATAATTGCATGTATTGCGGTTGCCTCATATTCCATATTTATGCTTGTTAAGTCCTCTCTTGAATATAAACACGTGGATGACGTGAATAATCAGGTTATGAACACTATCGTAAAAACTGAGGAAGATGAGCCTGAATCATTTACATTTGATTTCGAAGCCGCTAAACAGATTAATCCTGACACTTTAGGACTTCTCTATATGCCGTCACTTGATTCCAAGCTTCCTATTGTAAGTGGCCGCGACAATTACTATTACCTCCATCATGCATTTGACGGAAGTGAGAGTATCGGCGGAACCGTTTTTGAAGAAGCAGGAATTAAGGACGGCATGGATGCAGGTCACATAATCCTTTACGGTCATTACATGAGAAACGGTTCCATGTTTGGATCTCACAAGGAATATAAGAGTGAGGATTTCTACAAAACGGGTAATAACGACACATTTTATATCTACACAGAAGATTCCGTAAAGACATATAAGATTTTCAGTGTGCATAACACAGCTTCAGACAGTGATATATATACATTTAACTTCTCTAGCGATTCTTATATGCTGGAATTTGCCAGCCGCTGGCAGAAAGAAAGTCTTTACGATACGGGAGTTGATATTTCCAATACAACACAGATCGTAACTCTTTCAAGCTGTGAAGAGACAGATTATAATGAACGTCTTGTTATACAGGGAGCTTTGGTAAATGAAACTCCTGTAAACGGAAGCACCGTTACAATACAATAAAAAAGAATGTCCCTCGTTTAACGAAGGACATTCTTTTTTTGTGTTGTCTTTTATTTTTATTAGTTATGTATCAATATAATGCCTAACCATAATATGCCTAACCATAATATGCTAAACCATATAATACTATAGCATTGTATGGTTTAATATTCGTCTTATGAAATCTTCTGATTATACAGGATATACAAGGTTCTCAGGCTTTGGATCTGCGAGAACTTCTTTCATGTACTTTCTCATGTAGCATTTTGCCCACTCAAGGTTGTTATCAAGGTAGTTACCACAGTCTCTTGCAGTAGCTCCTGGAATTTCTCCCTCGAAGTTAATTACGAATTCAGCACCCTCTCTGATTACATCCACGATGTCCTTAGATTCAAGGTCGCCTGCGAAAATAACATAGAATCCTGTTCTGCATCCCATAGGTCCGAAGTAGATTGTCTTATCTGCCCATTCCTTATTATTTCTTAAAAATGTTGCAAAAATATGCTCTACTGTGTGGATTCCTGCCGTATCCATAGGCGGCTCAACATTTGGTCTTGTTACTCTTAAATCAAATGTTGTAATTACGTTGTCACCAACGTGATCCTTTCTTGATACATAAACGCCCGGAAGTAAATCTAAATGGTTTACTGTAAAGCTTGCTATTTTTTTCATATGTGCCTCCTGTGTTGTCCATATAATCGAACTTTATTATCTGATTACCGGATATTAATTGCTTTATTATCTGTTTTCATGCGTCAGACTGATTCAGCAACTCACTGATTAAGCTGTCTTATCTCACAAGTCTTACGCTCTTGCCATCTTCTGAAACTTCTAGTCCCCTAATATTTGAAAGGTACTTTCTCAATGTGGCATACCCAAATCTCTTAACATTAAAGTCAGGATAAATCTCTCGGATTTTCTTACCTATCGCTGATAAATCCACATTTTCCGGACCAGACTCTTTTACAAACTTAATGATTGAGTTGTTAATACTTGTTTCAAGATATTTATCTCTCTTAATTATGACTCTGCATTCACTGTGAGCCCTAACCAATTCTAATACATTTGTCTCCTTTATCATAGTTGCAAGCTTTGAATATCCGTAATTGCGCACGTCAAAGTCAGGATATAACATTATAAGCTTACTGCCGACTTCACCGAGATATGTATCCCTTCCCTGATTGTCATTTTCTATGATTATGCCGATGATAGCCTTAATAATCTTTTCCTTAGGCATAATTTTCGGCTTTCTTTCATGCGCCTTAACCGGTTCCACAGACTCATGTTCATAGACATACTCAGAATTTCCATCTGAATTATCCGCTATATGGCTTTCATGATAATTCACACTATCATCGTGAATATATTCATGTTCTGCAGATTCTTCTGCAACTCCTGATGATATATCGTTATCATCGTCTAGCTCAGGGATATTTTCATTATTTTTCTTTGCCACTTCAAGATTAACGAATCTTGTACATGTTCTTTTAAATAATTCCTGGGCATTACTGAGCCCCATTCCGATAACTTCCTTGCCTGCTTCCTTAAGTCTTGTGGCAAGCTTTGTAAAATCTCCATCATTTGACACTATACAGAAGCCGTCAACATTTCCTGTATATAAAATGTCCATGGCATCAATTATTAAAGTAATGTCAGTGGAATTCTTACCCTTTGAGTTATTAAACTGCTGGATTGGAACGATTGGATATTCTGCTATGGTCTCTCTCCAGCCCTTAAATCTTGGGGATGTCCAGTCACCATATACCCTTTTATATGTGGGATCACCATATTTTCTTATGATTTCCCTCTGAATTGTACTCATATATTCAGAAGACACATTATCTCCGTCTATAAGCACAGCATATTTTTTATTATTCATTGTCATACCTTGTAAACCCTGTCCTTATATGTCTTTAACTCATCTACATACATTTTTCCAAGCTCATTAAGAAGTACGTCTGCACGCTTAATATATCCTATGGTCATTATTTCATCTGTTTTAAATGGTACAGCAGTGTAACCGTCACCATTTAACTCGTTACAGATGATACCTGAACATAATGTATATCCGTGAAGCCCCTGCATTAAGTTAAGCATTGTTGCTCTGTCGTTAGCCTTAATCACCTGTCTGTAATCAAGGGTACTGAGAACCTCTTCCGCAAAGTAAAATGAATTCTGATTTCCCTGTTCAAATGAGAGACAAGGGTAATCTGCAAGATCCTCAAGACTTACTTTTTCTCTGCCCGCAAGTGGGTGATCTGCTGAAATATAAGCAAATATTGAACAGTCAAAGAGTGGTGTAAATTCAATACCTTCTCTTCTTAAAATCTTGCCGATAACATCTCTGTTAAAGTCGTTCATGTAAATAACACCAACTTCACTCTTTAACATTTTAACGTCTTCTATAACTTCATATGTCTTTGTCTCTCTGATGGCAAATTCATATTCATCCATACCGAAGTTCTTTACGATGTGCATAAATGCCTCAACCGCAAATGAATAATGCTGTGTAGACACACTAAATTTCTTTCTGAGCTGTCTGTTTTCAATATATCTGTCATCAATAAGCTTGCTGTACTCAAGCATCTGTCTTGCATAACCTAAAAACTCTTCACCCTCAGCTGTAAGGATAATTCCACGGCTAGAGCGGATAAATATCTGGATGCCGATTTCATTTTCCAGCTCTTTTATTGCACCTGAAAGACTGGGCTGAGTAATAAACAGAGATGTGGCAGCCTTATTTATGGATTTGTTGTCAGCAACCGCTGCAACATATTTTAATTGTTGTAATGTCATATTTTATCCTTTTTCGTCATATTCATCTAAGAAAGAATGGTACTCCCCGTTCTTTTTGTAAGCCACTAAAGTGTCAATATTTACATTTTCTGTACTCTTGAAAATGTTGCTATCCACATATGGATTAATTACCTTCATGGCTTTAATGAGATTCTTTACTTCAGCTCTCTTGGATGTATCCGCAATATCTCCGATTGTAGTATTTAAGCTGAATTCGCTCTGGCTCTTAACTCCGGTGCAGGCCTCTGTAAACTTACATGCACAGTTTAAGAATGTAAGCTCGTTATAATCTCTCCAGTGGATGATATCTTCTTCCCTGACAAGGTAAAGCGGTCTTATAAGTTCCATTCCCTCGAAGTTTGTGCTGTGAAGCTTAGGCATCATTGTCTGAATCTGTGAGCCGTAGAGCATTCCCATAAGAGTTGTCTCTATTACATCGTCGTAGTGATGTCCGAGTGCTATCTTGTTGCAGCCAAGCTCTTTAGCCTTTGCATAGAGATGGCCTCTTCTCATTCTTGCGCATAAATAGCATGGTGACTGCTCTATTGTATAAACCGCCCCAAATATTTCCGAATCAAATATCTGAATTGGAATTCCGAGAAGTTCGGCATTTTCTTCTATTTTCTTTCTGTTGGCTTCAGTGTAGCCCGGATCCATGGCTAAAAATACCACTTCAAATGGGAATTTGTTGTGTCGTTTTATTTCCTGAAAGCATTTTGCAAGGAGAAATGAGTCCTTACCGCCTGATATACATACGGCAACCTTATCTCCCTCTTTAAGCATTTCATATTCATTAAGAGCCTTTGCGAATTTGGAAAATATCTTCTTGTGAAATTTCTTTCTTAAGCTTAACTCTATTTCATCGATTGTTTTCATTAATTGTCCTCTCTAGGGCAAAACCGTCAAAATTAAACTGATGGGTGTTTTTAGTTCAGTTATAGAAATTATATAATATAGTTTATACTTATAACAATGAATTATTGTGAAATTTAAACTATAATCGTTCCTCATTGTTATATAAATTGTATAATTGATTTTATATGGTATATTACTTTTAATAATATAGAGATATATCAATGTGGGATACCGCCGCAAATGCTGCAGACAGTGTAATGTCCCACATGACGAAACAAACTACAGGAGGTAAAAATGCTTATTGCTTTAATCACAATTGCACTTTTCTGGATTGTAATCCGAATACTCCTCTTCTTTTTCACCTTACCATTTAAAATACTGGGACTTATATTCAGTGCTCCGGTATTTCTCATAATAATGATTCTATTGATTATTATGCTTGCAACTTCATGTTGAATATAAATAAAACAGGGCTGTAAAGAAATTCACTTCTTTATAACCCTGTTTTTATTTATCTGACTTTTTGTTGTGTTATTTATTTTTGTTATTTATTAGTTGTCTAACCAGAGAATAGCTTAATCAGAGAATACTTCAACCACCAATCGGCGGGCGAACATCTATGAAATTCAATATTAATTCAATACTGTTTACTCATCTAACGAATGAAATTTATTTAATTAACCCACTATCCTTTAACAATATCTCCAAATCAGTTCCCTTAACCTTATTCATTACAACTGCAAGCATTGCTTTTTCTTTAAGTGACATTTTAATTTCATTAACTGACTTCTTATCAATTGCATAATATGCTGCACGGAGTAACTGTCTTACATCATATTTACTTCCCCATACTTCAGGAACGCCACGGTCAACATTAAGTAATGTATATACAGCTTCCATACCTGTACGCATTGAATATTCTGTTGTAAATATTGTGTCACGAGGTGTTTCAGCAAACTGTCCAAGGAATGCGAAGTTAACTGCGCCTTCAGGTACAACATGAGGACGGTCTTCATTCTTTCTTGGCTGGAAGAATGCATTGATATAAGGCATAAAGCATGTAGTTGTATTGCAGGCTTCAGCTGCTAACTTTTCAATTTCACCTGAATGTACACCGATATGATAGAGCCATTCACGGCAGACCTCTTCCCCTGTACATTCTCTCATTGGCTTATTTACATAAGTTCCAGGTCTGTCTGTATGTAACGCATAGAGCCATACTAAAACCTTGTCCTTATCCTGAGACTTGAACTGTGGCTGACGGTTGATTGTCCATGAGAGATACCAGTCATCAACACTGTCCTTAACTGTTACGATACCACCTGTTGTAACCTTACCTGAACGAGGATCTCTCTTGCAGATGTCCATAATATGGCGGATAACTTCTTCATCTGATGTTTCAACAGTAGCACTCATCCAGTTAGTAGCTTCGATGTCACTACAGAATGCATCAGGATTACCAAATTCGCCATTTTCAGCCTGTGCAGCAATGGCTTTCCACATATCCCATGACTCACCAACACCATTCTTAAGATTGCTTAAATCAGGTGCGTTGTTCTGATCACCATAGCATGAAGAGTCTGTACAACAGCCGTTTGTAATAAATACTAAATCATTTTCTGTTAAAGGAATTGATTTTTCTTCGTTATCCTTAACGTAAATAATCTGGCTTGCTACCTTCTTATCTCCTACAGTTTCAATGATTACGTTCTTAACATCAATACCATATTCAATCTTAACACCATGGTCACTGAGATATTTTACAAGTGGCATAATCATGCTTTCAAACTGATTGTACTTTGTAAAACGGAGAGCACTGAAGTCAGGCAGACCGTCAATATGATGAACATAACGGCAAAGGTAGCGCTTCATTTCCAATGCACTTGACCACTTCTGGAAAGCGAACATTGTCTGCCAGTAAAGCCAGAAATTAGTTGACCAGAATTCCTCAGGTAAAACATCAGATATTTTCTTACCTTCCAGCTTCTTTTCAGGTGTTATAAAGAGATGAGAAAGAGCCATTGCTGACTTCTTATCTAAGTTAAATTTCTTATCTGTATGTGCATCTTCACCACATTTAACAGTAGCACGGCACATTGAGTAGTTTGGATCGTGCTTATTTAACCAGTAGTATTCGTCCAATACTGATACATCCGGCGTTTCAATAGACGGAACATCACGGAATACATCCCACATAATTTCGAAATGGTTATCCATTTCACGGCCTCCACGCATAAAGAATCCCTTTGTTATATCTTTACGTCCGTCGCAGCTTCCGCCTGCAAGTTCAAGTTTTTCTAAAAGATGAATATTTTCACCCTTCATCTGTCCGTCACGAACAAGATAAAATGCAGCAGTAAGTCCTGCAAGTCCTGTTCCGATAATATATGCGGACTTGTTATCAACACCCTCCGGCTTTTCCGGATGGGCAAATAATTCATAAGTTCCTGAAGAATAATACATAATAACGACCTCCTGCTAATTAGTATACTTTTATGATATACCTCCGAAAATTTAAAACAATAAACAAAAATCACCCCGAGATAAATAATTTATCATGGGGTGGATGTTGTATTAAAATTTATCAAAACCGTGAAAATGATAAAACCGGGCGCTAACCCGCAACCAATATACTCCTAATCGGGTTATAAATCCGTCTTTCAAATCAAAACACGTGTTGCTTACGCCACATATGAAAACATAAGTAAGATTGCTTTTACGTCACACTTTAAATCTCTTTAGTGCTTCAGGAATAGTGTCCTTTATCAGTATTGCAAGGCGACCAACAATTTCTTCAGGATCAGGCTCCATGTCATCCTTTATCCAGTCCAGCATAAGTCCCATAAGAATATAGGAATATATCTGTGAAATAAAGAGCTTGTCATCTTCTGTGACATTTGTATTCTGTGCTTCTTCATTTATTACATTCAGCACTAGGTTGTTTACAAGAGGCTGTAAATATTTCTCAACCTGTTCCCTGTGAACACATTTATACACATTCATAATAAATGGCTTGTTCTTCTTTACTTCCTCAAATATCTGCAAATAGCCCTGCTGCCATGTTTCATAGGTCTTATTTTCCTGAAGCACCTTTCTGGCACCTTCGAAACATGACCATTCCACTAAATCGTAAATATCCTTAAAATGATAATAAAATGTCATACGGCTGATTCCACAGTCATCAGTAATATCACTGATCGTAATTTTATCCAGAGGTTTTTGCAGAAGCAGATTCTTTAAAGAATTCTCAAGGGCATATTTTGTAATTTGTGACACAAACAACCTCCTTCATTTAAACATTTTATATCATCACTCTGTGTCTTTTATTTTTTCTCTTATATAATTTTTCACTTCATTTACACAGTCTTCCAGCTTTCCTGAGTTATCAAATGATGTACTGATACTACATTTCTTAAGATTCTCATCGCTGAAGTCTTCCTCATCCGCCTTAAGTCGTCTGTCTATTTCCTTAAGCTCTAACTCGGATAGTGTACCGTTAAGTCTGAAATGAGATCGTTCTCTTCTTGTATCCATATCCGCGGTTACATATACAGGAATTGTATTTTTGGCGCCGTAGTAATTTACATATTTAACATAGGATTCCAATGTACCTATTGTTATGAAATTGCGCTCAGGAAGGATTTTCTCACCATCAGCATCGGTTGTGCTTATGTTGTCATATGACATATACTTCCATGGGCCATAGGCTGTGTTGTAGGTACGCATTTCAATAAGGCGGTCCGACAGCTCAAGCTCCATGGCTTCCTCGTCAGTTATAAAATAATATTCTCTTCCCTCTTCTTCTCCTGGGCGTATGGGTCTTGTTGTGTAGAGCGTAATAGGATTTAATGACAATTTCTCATCCTTTAACAGCTCCTTTAAAATTGTATCTTTACCCGATCCGCTTTTTCCAAGCAAATAAAATATCATATACTTCTCGTTTCTTTTAATAATCTGTTGTTGATAAATATATCATAAACAGGCAAATACCCACAAATACAAAAAGCGCCGCAACTAAATGCAGCGCTTTTTCCGGTCAGATGAAATTTAAAATCTTATAGTTAACTTTATCACCTGATAAAGTTAATATCATCTCTTGATAGATTCAATATAATCAACCTTTAAATCTGTATCCTACACCCCAGATTGTTTCAATGTATTGAGGATTAGATGTATCAGCTTCTATCTTTTCACGGATTTTCTTAATGTGAACAGTTACTGTTGCAATGTCACCGATAGAATCCATATCCCAAATTTCTCTGAATAACTCTTCTTTTGTATAAACATGATTTGGATGCTCAGCAAGGAATGTTAATAAGTCGAACTCTTTTGTTGTGAAGCTCTTCTCTTCTCCATTAACAAATACTCTTCGTGCGGTCTTGTCGATCTTAATTCCTCTGATTTCAATAATCTCATTTTCAGGCTTATTGTTTGTAAGAAGTCTTTCATATCTTGCAAGGTGAGCCTTTACTCTTGCAACAAGCTCACTTGGACTAAACGGTTTTGTCATATAGTCATCAGCTCCGATTCCAAGGCCTCTTATCTTATCAATATCCTCTTTCTTTGCAGATACCATGATGATTGGAATATCCTTCTCCTTACGGATTTCCTTACAGATGTCAAATCCATCCATTCCTGGAAGCATTATATCGAGAATTATAATATCAAAATCTTCTTTAAGAGCGATATCAAGTCCTTCTTTACCATCAGAGGCTAAAGTTACATCGAAGCCTGAAAGTTCAAGGTAATCTCTTTCAATTTCAGCGATTGCATCTTCATCTTCCACTATTAATACTTTACTCATTTAGTCCCCCTCTCTAAACCTGTCATAAAATGCAGATTTACATTTTATTAATCAATGTGTTGATTATATAACACATTTTAATAAAAATATGCTTTTTCTTATAAATATTAAAATAATTTATAGATGATTTATAAAGATAAACAGAAATTACTTCTTTCGTTTAGATTTTCTCTGATTATCCGGCAATGAAAGCTGTTCTCCCTCTTTATATCTTAAGAGATTAATATGGAATGTAGTGCCCTGATTTTCAATACTCTCAACCCATATTCTGCCGTTGTGATCCTCTATAATTTTCTTTACTATGGCAAGTCCAATACCTGAACCGGACTGCGGACTTGTTCTTGATTCATCAGTTCTGTAGAATCTGTCAAATATTCTTGAAAGATCCTTTTCAGCAATACCCTTTCCGTTATCGCTTTCTTCAACGTGGAGATAATCTCCCTCATCAAATACGCAGATTCTTATTACACAAGGTCTTTCATTAGACTTATATTTAACGGAATTACTTACCAGGTTATTAATTACTCTCTTAAGCTGGATTGGATCCGCCATTACTTCCATGTCTTCAGTGCAGTTTGTCTTATATTTCAGAGTTATGCCCTGAGCTTCCAGATCCATCTTAATTTCACTTATACAGTCATTAAAATACTGAAGTACATTTATTTTTCTGAACTCATAAGGAATCTTATTGTTATCCAGTCTTGAGAAAAGTGTAAGCTGCTCAATAAGTCTGTCCATATCCTCAGCTTTGTTCTTGATGGTATGGTAGTACTTCATTCTCTTTTCATCTGTTGTGGCAATGCCGTCTATAAGACCTTCCACATAACCCTTAATAGATGTAAGAGGAGTCTTTAAATCGTGGGAAATGTTTCTGATAAGCTCTTTTTCTTCCTTATCGTATCTCTCACGCTCTTCTTTAGATTCCTTAAGCTGAACTCTCATGGCCTCAAAACCACGGGACAGGTCGCCCATTTCATCCTTTGCAGCTGTATCTATCTTAAAGTCCAGATTACCTTCCTTAATATTCTTTGTGGCAAGTTTAAGTTTTGAAACAGGTTTAACAAATGATATGTTAATCCAGAAATAAAGTATAACCGCCGTAAATATCAGAATTTCAATAATTATTATAATCAGTTCGATTATGAAATTCTTAAGCTCCGGTATAACCTCATTCATGGAGGTAATTATGTAAATTGTTCCAACACCTTCATCTGTATGATATTCCACAGCTCTTGTAAGGCACTGATATTTCTGTGCTCTGTAAATACCCGCATTTCCAAGACCTTCTACCACCGTATTCTGTGGAATAATCTCCCTTATTTCATCCAGCTCATAGCCTGATGAGTTATATGTCATATCGCCATTGTATGTAACTACAATGGAAGAGGCTTTTTTTGAAAGCTCTATATTAAGATCATCCAGATATGATACATCCAGAAACTTTTCAGGTGTTTCTTCTGCCACACGGCTTATTTCCATATATGACTGTTCACTTACCTGTCCGAGAATCGTAACAGGGGAGTAAATGTCCAGGTATCTCAACTGATAATCTTCCGGAAGACCATATGTGTCTCTAATTATTTTCATCTGGTGTTTTGTTGTAATCTGGAATACAAGCCAAAACAGTAAGATTGGCATTACCGTCATAATCAGAAAGGCTATCATCACCTTCGTTCTGAGCTTCATCAGTTAACCTCCTCTCATTTGTAGTTATATTCAGAAATCTCATATTTTTAAAAATAAATCATTATAAATATATGACATTCCTGAATATTTAAATATTTATAGTTAAAATATATTTAAAAAAAGCCCGTCTTAGCGACGGGCTTTAAAAATTATCCAACTTTTAATCTAAACTTCTGAGCATCTCTTTCAGAATTAACTTCTTCTATTAATGCACCGATACCTCTAAGTTTACCTGCAAAGTCTTCATATCCGCGCTTAATGTATACGATATCATCAACTTCTGATATCCCTTCCGCTGCAAGTGCGGCAAGAACAAGCGCAGCTCCTGCTCTTAAATCAGGAGCGATAAGCTTGGCTCCGGAGAATCCTTCAACACCTTCGATATATGCTGTGCCTCCGTCAACCTTTGCCTTACCTCCGAGTCTTGCCAACTCGTCTATATATCTGAATCTGTTTTCAAATACACTTTCGTTAACTATACTTGAGCCTTTTGCAAGGGATAACGCTACAGCCATTTGTGGCTGCATGTCAGTAGGGAATCCTGGATATGGCAATGTCTTAATGTTAGTTGCCTTTAATCTCTCAGGAGCCGGAGCAATAACTCTGACTGTTTCATCTCCCTCTTCAATTGTACATCCCATTTCAATAAGCTTAGCTGAAATTGATTCAAGGTGCTTAGGAATAACATCACATACTGTTACATCACCGCCTGTTACAGCTGCTGCGATCATAAATGTTCCCGCTTCGATCTGATCAGGAATGATTGAATATGTAGTACCATGAAGCTTTTCAACACCCTTGATTCTGATAATATCAGTACCTGCACCCTTGATGTTAGCTCCCATTGCATTAAGGAAGTTTGCTACATCAACGATATGTGGCTCCTTAGCTGCATTTTCAAGGATAGTATCTCCCTCAGCCATGCATGCTGCGAGCATAAGGTTAATTGTTGCACCAACTGATACTGTATCAAAGAAAATATTGGCTCCTGTAAGCTTATCTGCCTTAACGTAGATAAATCCACCGGGAAGTATCTCTACTTCTGCTCCAAGCGCCTTAAATCCCTTGATGTGAAGATCGATAGGTCTGCTACCGATATCGCATCCCCCAGGAAGTGCAACCTTAGCTTCTTTATATTTACCGAGCAATGCACCTATAAGATAATATGATGCTCTTATTCTTCTTATGCTTTCGTAGTCAACTGTGTAATTAGATATAGTACTTCCGTCTATCTCCACTGTATGTGCTGCTGTATGCTTTACCTTTGCTCCGATGTCAGCTAATGCTTCTAAAACTACGTTAGAGTCGTTAACGTCAGGAACATTTTCAACTGTTACAGTCTCGTCAGCCATGATTGCTGCCGCCAGTATTCCAAGTACAGCATTTTTGGCGCCGCTTATTCGTACCTCACCTTTCAAAGGTACCTTACCCTTTATCATATAACTGCTCATCTAACTACATTCCCCTCTAAGCACATTGTGCTTCATTTGATAATCCCATAGAGTATAACACTATCATAATAGTGTTTCAACTTTATATGCGGGTAAATCTGTCAAGTGCATGCATTATTAATGCCCCATGATCTGCACTTATTCCGTCCTTTTCCACCACTTTGTATTCTGTTTCTTCTAAAAACTTATCTTTATATGTGTATGAATCTACACCTGCACTCAGTTTTATGCCATTTTCCGGATTTTCAAGTGTCAGTAAATATTTTTTATATGTCTTTTTAATTCCTCCAACAGTCTCTGTTTTTTCAGAATTTTCGCATTCTTTTACATGAACCGTAAATAAATGAGCATCCGCTGCATCATCTCCGGCTTTGTATTTTATTTCATCAGCATCCAGAATACCTGTATATAATGTGCTGATTACTCTTGTTCTTGGATCTCTATATACATCACCGCAGACACAGACTTCTGTAAGCATGGCCTCAGTACAGCCTGTTTCCTCTTCAAGCTCTCTGTATGCGGCTGTTTTTATATCTTCTTTATATTCCACAAATCCGCCCGGAGTTGCCCACCAGCCTAAAAACGGATGATTTCCTCTCTTTATGAGAAGTATTCGGAGTTCCTTATCAGTGTCCTTACCTGATTTAATGTCCCTCATAAATTTTCTCATGGACTCTCCGTCAAATGAATCAAGATCCTCAACTGCAAATATTGCCATATCTACTGTTGCACTTTGGTTAGGATATTTATTGGGATTGTAGCCTTCAAGGAATTCCTTAAGATCCTGTCCCTTTTTATTCTTTTCTTCTGAGCCCTGATATTTATTGATATCATTTTCTGAAATATACATAGACTTCTCCTTACTCACCTAACTTCACCAGCACATTGGCTATTAGTTCCAGATATTCACCGGAGTTGCTTATTTTTGCAATAGGATATGACCACATAAGGCACTTTTCTTCACCATCCAGGAATACAAATGAACCACCTGCCTTTTCACAAAATACTTTTACACCTTCAATAAATTCAGGCGAAGCATCTTTATAAAAATATGCCGCCGTTGTCCATTTGCCGTTTTTCTTTCCACCTCTGATTTCGGTGATATAGTTCTTATGGGCCAGCGCCTTAATATATGCAATATTTAACAGATTGATTGTCTCCTTTGGAACCGCACCATATCTGTCATTTAACTCATCAAGCATATCCGTTACATCTTCATATGAAGTAATGTTAGAAATACGTTTATAGATTTCCAGCTTCTGAGTTTCTCTTGTGATGTAATCATTTGGAACATAGGCATCTACGTTGAGATCAATTAATGTTTCATATTCATTTTCTTCAACAGGCTCACCCTTAAGCTTGGCAACCGCATTGTTAATAAGCTTTGTGTACATTTCAAAACCTACTGAGGAAATGAATCCATGCTGTGTCTTTCCAAGAAGATTACCTGCCCCTCGGATTTCCAGATCCTTCATGGCAATCTTATAACCTGAGCCAAGATCAGTAAGTTCCCTGAGGGCATTAAGTCTCTTAAGAGCAACTTCAGTAACAACCTTATCTCTTTTATAGAGCAGGAATGAATATGAGCTTCTGCCAGATCTTCCCACTCGGCCTCTGAGCTGATAGAGCTGGGAAAGGCCAAATTTATCAGCATCTTCGATGATAATGGTATTAACATTTGCAATGTCCATACCTGTTTCCACGATTGTTGTAGATACAAGTACGTCTATTTCACCATCGATAAATGAAAGCATTACTCTTTCAAGCTGTCTCTTATCCATCTGGCCGTGGGCATATGCAAATGTCACGTCAGGCATCATTTCCTCTAATTCCTTTGTGACACTTTCTATTCCCTGAACACGGTTATTTACGTAATATACCTGACCACCTCGTGCCACCTCTCTTGTGATGGCTTCCTTAACAATCTGCATATTGTATTCTGTTACAAATGTCTGAATAGGCATTCTGTCCACAGGCGGCTCCTCAAGAGTACTCATGTCTCTTATTCCTACAAGACTCATATTTAATGTTCTTGGAATAGGAGTTGCAGAAAGTGCAAGTACATCTACATTTGCCTTGAGCTTCTTAAGCTGTTCCTTATGGGCAACACCAAAACGCTGTTCCTCGTCAATAATAAGAAGTCCAAGGTTCTTAAATGCCATATCCTTGGAAAGTATTCTGTGAGTACCGATTACAATATCAACATTTCCCGCCGCCACTTCCTTTGCTGTAGCTCTGTTCTCTGCAGTAGTGCAGAATCCTGACATGTGTGCAATTTTTACAGGGAATGTGGCAAATCTGTTAACAAATGATAAATACTGCTGTCTTGCAAGGATTGTTGTAGGTGCAAGAAATGCCACCTGTTTTCCGTCATTTACAGCCTTAAATGCCGCTCTCATGGCAACCTCAGTTTTACCGAAGCCTACATCACCGCAGATGAGTCTGTCCATGATTCTGTCGCTTTCCATATCCGTCTTAATATCTTCTACGGCCGAAAGCTGGTCATCAGTCTCCTCATATGGGAACAGCTCTTCAAACTCTTTCTGCCATTCATCATCAGGACCGAACCGATATCCCTTAAGCTGCATTCTCTTGGCATAGATTTCAACAAGATCTTCAGCAATCTTTTCCGCAGATTCGCTGGCTCTTTTCTTGGCATTACTCCATGCCACACTTCCAAGTTTATTGACAGTCGGCTTTCTGTCAGTGTCAGCATTTGCATATTTCTGCAGTACATCAGCCTGTGTAGCAAGAACGTAAATGGCACTGTTGCCCGCATATTCTATCTTTACGTAGTCCTTGTAAATGTTGTCAGTTTTAATTCTCTCAATACCCTTATAGACACCGATTCCATGATTTTCATGAACAACATAATCCCCCGGAACAATATCCAGCTCCGTAATGTCGATATGCTTTCTCTTCTGCTTCTTTCTCTTTTTCTCCTTGAAAATGTCATTTTCTGAAATACATACAAATTTATTTTCAGGATATTCAAAGCCTTCACTTAAACCACCAAGCATTACAGCTACGGTTCCCGGAACAAGTGCATCATCATTTGTGGCATTATATGCTCTGACTTCATTGTCAGAAAGTTCCTTGATAAGTCTTTCTTTTCTTGCAGTGGAGCTTGTTACAAGGCAGATTCGATAATTTCTCTTCTGATAACTTTTCAGTTCCTTAAGAAGAAGATCAAATGCATTATTGTAATTTTCTGCTGAAATAGCTCTGATACTTACGGTACAGTCTGTCTTTATGCCGTGGATCTTACTGTCAAATGAAGTAAATATTCCGCATTTTCTTTTCTCAAGAGACTTATACATTTCAGAAATGTTCTTTAAGCCGTGAGTCTGCTGTTCCAGACAGTACCCTTCCGCATATCTGCTCTCCATACTGGATGTATATTCAGTATTTAATTCTTCGAATCGCTCTGAAAGAAGCATTGGCTCAACAAGGGAAATAAGAGTGTTTTCGTCAAAATAATCCAGTAAATAAGATATGTTCTTTTCATAATATGAAATGAATTTAGGATTTACGGAATTACTCTCCACAATGGCTGAAAGCGCTCTTAATCTGTTACATCTCTCATATGTTTCAGAATCCTTTTTCTTATTATTGTCCCCAAGTTCATCAAGTCTTACGGCAATATCCGACAAAATGTATCCTGCCGCTTCCTGTATTTCATCATCTGAAAATAACATATCCGTTGCAGGGAATATGCGAAGCTTATCTATTTCCGAAATACTCTTCTGTGACTCCGCATTAAATGTTCTTATGCTGTCAACGCTGTCTCCCCAGAGTTCCATTCTTACGGGAGTATCAGATGTCACATCAAATATATCTATAATTCCGCCTCTTATGGCAAACTGACCTGCTTCATTTACCATTCCACAGCGCTCATATCCCATCTGTACAAGCTCTGCAGCAAGCTTATCAGTGTCGATTTCATCATCTATGGATATGTTCTTTATGGATTTCTTATATTTCTCCAGTGGAATAAGCATATCCAGACAGGCATCTATTGTTGTAATTATTGTAATTGGCTCATTTTTCTCAGAGCACTCAATATATTTGCTGATACTTGCAAGTCGCTTGTACATGATTTCATTGCCATGCATGTCAACGTTGTAAAATATCACATCCTTTGCAGGATAATAGGCCACATTCACACCCAAAAAAGCCATATCATTTGTCATTGATATGGCTTTCTGCTCGTCATTTACTATTATTACGTGAGTATCTGCGCCGATTTTCTGCTTAACAAGCTCTGAAATATGGGCAGCCTGCACACCGGTTAATCCCGTAAAATGCACTGTTCCGTTGCCCTTTAATATCTCTGCACTCTCATTTATTCCGTTGAATTCATGTGTGATATTTAAAAAATCTCTCATAATTACAATCCGTTATACATATTCATTGCAAATCCGATTCCCTTATCCAGGATTGATTCAACTGCTTCTGCGGATAATTGAACGGATTTATCCATTACTTCTCGCTCTTCCTTTTTAAAATGTCCAAGTACCCAATCTGCCAGGTCGTAGTGTACAGGTTTCTTACCGACACCTACTCTTATTCTCTGGAATTCCTGTGTGCCTAATTCATTTATAAGGCTCTTTATTCCGTTATGTCCTCCGGCACTTCCATGAGGGCGTAATCTTATTTTACCGATATCAAGAGTTACATCGTCATAGATGATAATTACGTCTTCCATATCTAAAGAATAGTAGTCCACAAGGCCTGCCACACATACACCTGAAATGTTCATAAATGTCTGTGGCTTTACAAGCATAACCTTGTCGCTTCCTATCATTCCCTTACCAACAAGACCGTGCTTTTCCATACTTCTGACCGGAATATTGTGCTTTCTTGATAATTCATCAATTACATCAAAACCTATATTGTGTCTTGTATTGTCATATTCAGCACCCGGATTACCCAGTCCAACTATCAGCTTCATTTTACTCCCCATTTCTGTTTCTTATTCTCATTAAAGGTCGTCTTAAAGGATATAAGGCATACCACAATTTACTGTAGAATCTGTATCCCCTGTCCGTAACCTTTATTGTTTTATTATTTCTTATAAGGCCTGTCATAATTCCGATAACAGCCTCTTCATTAACATATTCCTTATTAATGCAGTTGTCTCCCAGAATGAGATAACCGTCATCAAGCACATCCACAATACGGTGCATTACATTTTCACCATTCGGGCGCTCAAAAAGGACAACGTCATATTTTTTCAGGCGTTGTCTCATATCTCTTTTTTCTATTATCATTACATCCCTGCCCTCTTTTATAAGGGGTCTCATGCTTACGCCCTTATTGGGATACAGGAAGTTACCGTGCTTTTCTAACTGCTCTCTTATTGTTGTATTCATAAGCTCAATCACTGATAATATCTATCTTAAACTGTCCTCAATAAATTCATATACACATTTTGCCGCGTCCACTGAGTCCGTGCAGTAAATGTTATAAACCGGAACATTGGCTGTGAGTCTGTCTATAATGCTTATGGTCTTCTGCATTTTCATAATGTCTTTACTTTTATAGACCTGCTGCATCAAAACTTCCCACATTTTGTTTTTATCTATATTTTCTACCCTGTCATCTCCTCTGTTAAGCTTGAAAATAAACTTAAGAGGAACTTTTACATTGGTATTAAGTCCCATTTTACCTGACCATGGTGTTCCGTAAATGGTTGCCCCATCCTCATCTACCTTAATGAGTGGCTTGTCGTCATTTATCATAACAACTCTGTCACCAAAACACTCCTGCCAATGTCTTGAATGTGTAGACTTACCTACACCGCTGTCAGCTATAAAGATCATTCCGTTTCCGTCAATGGAAATGGATGAACCATGCAGTAAAATAGTATCCCTGTTAATAAGCTCTTCAGCTATTTTTCTATATACAGATACTATTTCCAAATATGAATCCGGATAGTCCTTAGGTATTGTCTGCTTATGAATTCCGTGAGTTTCCTCATATGCTCTTTCAAATGCTATGTCTTCCGGAGTTGTCTCCACAGTGAAGTCAGCTTCACATTCCTCACACATATAGTCTTTGCAGAATTCATAAACAGCCTCATACATAGGCTTTATGCAAATATTTGTATCCGCAATATTAATATAAAAATCGTTCATATTCTCTCCGTTACAAAAAACCTCCAAGCCTTTCGACTTGGAGGTAAGATCTCTAAAAAGAATTATGGATTGTACTTGTAATCCTTCTCACATTCACCCTGTGTATTACATGCACAGTCATAGCAATCACTCTTTGTGATGATATCGCTTGAATCAATGTTAAGGATATCCATATTCATTTCTTCGTACTCTTTCTTCTGCACAGCTGCACCTCTCTGACATCTAATTTTTATTTAAATAGACACGAATTTCTTCGCGTCTTTGCGCACGAAATTCTGTGTATTAATACTTTACTATAATATATTAGAACGGCGTTTATGTCAACTTTTTAGCTATTAATAAACGCCCTGTTTTTTCCCATTTTTACGGGGATTTCAGCATTGTTATTTAATCTCAGTCGCGGTCATCATCACAGTCGCAATCGCAGTCATTTTCCAGGCAGTCACAGTCACTGTCATCGCCTCTTCTTGAATTACCACGACAGTCATAGCAGTCACTCTTTGTGATAATGTCATTTGCATCGATTGGAATAATGTTCATTTCCATTTCTAAATATTCTAATTTCATGCGAAAATCCTCCCCCTGAATGTTTTAATCATAGAGCAATAGTTTTACGCATTTGCAGTTCTAAAGAAAATCATATCAGAAAATCTGAAATCCCGTCAACAATCCAGAAGTTCCGATTCTTCCAATGGATCTTCTGTTTCTGACACAGCTTTAGTATCTCCCGCTGCCGCTTCTTTCTTAAGTCTGTCGGCTACGATTAACTCATGAAGAATTGTTCTTTTATTTTCTGATAAGATTTCATCTCTTTCTGAACCTGAACAGGCGTGACTTATCGGACAGTTCTTTAACTTATAGCAGGCAGGAAATGCAGGACATGAGTCACATTCAACACCGTCCTCTTCCCTTTCCTTCCATTCATTTACAACATCCTTATTTATACCCTCACGGTCTATGTGACCTATAGTCTTATCGTCAAGATAGTGTTCACACTTAATAAGAAGACCGTCAGGACTGAATCCGATATGGTTGTCATTATCTGCCATACAGCCTGTTATTCTGAGCTTAAGGCCTGATTTTAAATATGAAGCAAGCCCCTTGTCATTTAACTTATCTGAAAGCTTAATGATGTTGTTAACAAGTTCTTTCTTTAAAGCTTCTTCCTGCTCCATTTCCTCGAAAAGCCCGCCAACATATGCAGTAACCCGGTTGTTTTTTCCGAATTCATCACCAAGAACATCGATAAGTTCATCCATGTCCTTATAGTTATATGCTCCAAGGTTAAGTCGTATGTTAACGCTTATGCCATTTTCTGCCAGCTTATGAATATTTCGGATTACCCTGTCATATGGACGTGAGGAAATGTCTTCATTTACATAATTTCCTGCATGATTGTAAATGTTGGAATCATTTTCACTGTAATAATTCTTAGCCTTGTTATATACATCCCTTGTTCCATCAAGAGTGATCTGGATGTTTTTAAGTTTCCATTCGTTTTTCGCCTTTTCAACAAGCTCATCATTGAAAATGTATCCGTTACTTATCATAACTGATGCAAATTCTATGCCTCTTTCTGAAAGGCCGGTGCATATTCTGCTTATAATATCAGGGCGCATAAGAGGCTCACCGCCGAACCAGCTTATTGTAACCTGTCTTCCGTTATGATGTGACTGAATGAAATCAATTATTTTGTCAGCCGTTTCCTCTGTCATGTCATGGAACTTTATTCCATGCTCATAACAGTAAAAACATCTGGCATTACATCTTGTTGTCGGAAGTATCTTATAGGATGTTATTCCTCTTTTTCTGTTAATAAGCTTGCATGCAAGTCTTATTTCTTCCACAAGTTTCTTTTCATCAAAGTCAACGGGAACCATAAACCAGTGTCCAAGCAGATGTAACAGAAGTTCACCATCTGCAATTGTCTCATGGCCGATATTATTCAAAGCCTTATTTAAAATGGCCTTAATATCAGTATCTGTCTCCATAACAGTTTTGTCATTAGAAGTGTCATTTACAAGCTTAGATAAAAGCGCGGCATCTTCTTCTGATAAATATCTGCCAAACTCGTCAGCCCCTATATGGATAAGTTCACCTGACATATAATTGTTAATCAGAAATCCATCGCCATTTGGTACAAATAATGTCCATTTTAAAAATCTGTGTGAATTATGTTTATTCTTCTGTGGGCCTGCTATGTCCAGCACTGCCTGTTCAGGAGCTACAACAACTCGCATAATCACTCCTCGATAGCGTCAATGCTTCTTAACTTCTCTAAAACCTTATCTAAATCAGCCTCAAGCTTTTCTACAGGAGCGTCATATGTATCTGCAAGCTTCTGTAAGAGTTCTTCCTTAGTTGTGCCTTCCTTAAGCATATCAACAACAAATGCAGCTGTTGAGTTACTTCTTACGATGCCCTTGAAGTTACTTTCTGAATTATCAACAGGAACCATGATCTGTCCGTCTGCTACCTTCTGAGTACAAAAAGATTTCTTAAGCTTCATAATATCTCCATTCTATAAAAACAATATATTGTTAAATTTCTTAGTCATATGACTTTAATTATATGATAGATGACATAAAAACCCAAACTAATTATGGAAGAATTTGCCACATATTTAATAACTAAACAAATAACTGAAATAACTTTCATTTATATGGAAGATTTCTGAAATTTTTTAGCTTAGATGTGCTAATATATAAGTAATTATCCCTAATTCATATATTGAATGTCCGCTCTTGTATGACCGGCATTTACGGCATGACCCGGATGTCTTTACACGTACATCTTAAACCGTACGATATGACACATTTGGGTATACCACATACGAATTGGGCAAATACAGTATTTAAAGGTGTTTTTATGTCTAAAAACTATAATCTTGGATTTAAGAGTCTTACCTATCTTACGGCCTGTGCTCTTAATGATAAGACTCCGGATATGGCATTAGTGCCGGATGATGAATTTTTCAAAATTTTTGAACTCAGCAAATTGCACAGTATAACATCAATTGTGTCATTTGCATTTAATAAATATGACGATTCAAGACTTACAAATGACTATAAGCTGGCATGGGATATGTCTGCAGTTACGGCATTTAAGCGCCGTGCATTATTTGATGCAGAAAGACAGCAGATATGTATGTTCCTTGAACAGAATGGCATCTGGCATATTCCTCTTAAGGGCGTCATTTTACAAGACTTATACCCTCACTATGAAATGAGAGAAATGGCGGATAACGACCTTCTCATTGATGAACGTTACAGAGAAGATATTAAAAAATATATGCTTAACCGCGGCTACAGTATTCATTTTGCAGGTGTTACAAACCACGATGAATACACTAAGCCTCCTGTATATAATTTTGAGTTTCACACAAGACTGTTCCAGTACACATTCAGCGAGAAATTTGCGGAATATTACAACAATGTAAAGACTAAGCTTATAAAGGATGAAGGTTCGGAATATGGGTTCCATTTTACAAATGAGGACTTCTACATTTACATGATGGCTCATGCCTATAAGCACTTTAAAGAGGGCGGAACAGGCATCAGATCTCTTACAGATGTATATATTTTCAATAAGGCATACGGCGATGTGCTGGACAGACAGTATCTTTCCGAGGAGTTCAGCAAACTCGGCATCCGCGGCTTTGAGATAATGTGCCGAAAGGTAGCAAAGCTCTTATTCACTGATCCTGGTAAGACACTTGATGCAATTGAAAATCTCACTCCATCCCAGAGAAGATTTCTTGTGTTTTTATCTTATACAGGGGCATACGGAACAGATGAAGAATTTGTTAAGAGCAAGTTCAAAAAAATTACAGGCAGTGATAAAATGACTTTTGCCAATAAGCTGAAGTATTACAACAGCAGACTGTTTCCGGGCGAAAGCTACTATAAGGAAGCACATCCTGTTTTATATAAGCATAAAATTCTCAGACCTGGATTTCTTATGTACAGAGCCGTTAACCGACTTATAGTTAACAGGAAGAAAATCATTAACGAACTTAAAACCATAAATAAAAAGAAGAAATAATACTTAGGAGATAACTATGAGTGTTTATCAGTTAGATTTAAATAAGCCTGTCCATGTTCATTTTATCGGAATTGGCGGAATCAGCATGAGCGGAATTGCTCATATTCTTCTTGCCAACGGATTTAAAATTTCAGGCTCAGATATGAATAAATCTGCAGTTACTGATGAGCTTGAGGCCCTCGGCGCTACAATCAAGACTCCTCAGAAGGCAGATAATATTACAGATGATATTGATCTTGTTGTTTATACAGCAGCAATTCATCCTGACAATCCTGAATATCAGGAATGTAAAAAGAGAAATATTCCTATGGAGACACGTGCAGATATCCTCGGTCAGCTTATGAAGAGCTACGGCAAGGCAATCTGTGTATCAGGAACTCACGGTAAGACAACAACTACCGCAATGGTTGCACAGATTCTTATGAGCGCTGATACAGATCCTACAGTATCTCTCGGCGGTATTCTTCCTGCATTTGGAAATATCAGAATCGGTAAGAAGGATGTTATTGCCGTAGAAAGCTGCGAATACACAAACAGCTTCTTATCTTTCTTCCCTACTACTGCTGTTATTCTCAACATTGCACCTGATCATCTTGATTTCTTTAAGGATCTTGACGATATCAGAAATTCTTTCAGACGCTTTGCTGAGCTCGTACCACAGGGAACAGGTAAGGTTGTTATCAACAGCGAAATAGATAATACCGACTTCTTCAAGCCTGAAGGTGTATCAGGTTTTGTTACATTTGGTCTTGATTCAAGAAGTGACTACTATGCAACAGATATTGCATACGATAAAAACGGCTTCGCTTCATATACTCTTATCTGCAAGGGTGAAGAGGCAGTTAAGATACAGCTTCACGTTCCGGGACTTCACAATGTTATGAACTCTCTTGCAGCTGCTGCAGCTACTCACATTAACGGAGTTGATTTTAAGAGCATCGCTGAAGGACTTTCACAGTTCACAGGAACTAAGAGAAGATTTGAATATAAGGGTGAGGTAAATGGCGTAAAAATCATCGATGATTACGCACACCACCCTGATGAAATAAAAGCTACATTAGCAGCAATAAAGAATACAGAACATAACAGATTATGGGTTGTATTCCAGCCACACACATACACAAGAACCAAGGCTCTTTTAAATGAATTCGCTGAGTGTCTTTCACTTAAAAATGATGACCATGTAATCATTGCAAAGATATTCCCTGCAAGAGAGGAAGATATCTATGGCGTACATTCAGAAGATCTTGCAAAACTAATTGCTGACTCAGGTTCAGACTGCCAGTGCATTAACTCATTTGAGGATATTGCAGAATATCTCAAGGAACATGCCCAGCCTGGAGACTGCATTCTTACAATGGGAGCCGGTGATGTGTTCCAGGTTGGAGAAATGATGCTTAAATAATACTTAAGGAGATTCTGATGGGAAATATAGCTATTTCTTCTAATAGAAGTAATATGTACACAAACATATCTAATGACTTTATTGATAAATATATCGGTACTGACGGTACAAACTTCAAAGTATATGTTTATCTCTTAAGTCTTACACAACAGAATATTACTATCAGCTCCCTGGAAACCATTGAGATTGTACTGGGCATTGATTCATTTGCCCTTGAATCAGCTCTTCTCTACTGGCAGTCGGAAGGTCTTATATCAATTTCACTTGATAATAATGAAAATATAACAGGCATTGTTATCAATGATGTAAAGAACGACAGCCCTAAGAGAAGATCATTTACTACAAAATCAATTAACAGTGTTACTTCAGCAACTAATAATCAGAATAAAAACTCTGCATTTCCAGACGCTGAGAGATGTGGAACTGCCGCTTATAACTCATACCAGCGCACATCATTAACCTCAGCAGACAGTTCTGAGGATTTACAGAAACAGAAGCAGTATGACGACATAAAGAACATTGCCATAAAGGCTCTTATGCCTGAACAGGACTCCATAAAGGAAGTTATGTTCTATGCGGAAAAATATTTGGATGTTCAGGTTAACGACTCCAACAGGGAGAGACTTATATCCATATATAACCATCTCTATGGAAATGTTGCTCTTGTGGAACATCTGCTTATATATGGCGCAGAGCACAACAAAAAGAATCTCAGATATCTTGAGCGCATTGCCGTAGACTGGAATCATAACCACATTCGAAACAGTGAAGATGCAGATAATTATCTTAAGAACTTCACTGATTATTACGGAAGGGTTATCAGAGCTTTCGGAATAAGAAACAGAGATCTTAATGATGACGAGCTCGATGAAATTAATAAATGGTACGATATGTTCCATACCAACAGTGACCTTATTATTGAGGCCTGCAACAGAACCATGAGAAGATGTCACGAACCATCCTTCGGTTACACCTATAAAATACTTAAGGGATGGTATGACAACAACGTATCAACCATGGATGATGTTTTAAAGCTGGATATGGAACATAAAAATGAAATGAATAAACAGTATGCCAGATACAACAATCCTAAAAAGGCACCTGCTTCTTCATTTAACTATGAAAACCAGAGAAATAACATTGATTTTGACAAACTTGAGGAAGAACTTATTGCTCCCAAGAAATTCAACTCTGACAACTGATTAAGGAGTAACATATGCCTCTTACAAATCAACAATATAATGCCATAATCCGTCAGTATGACCTTATTCGCATAAAGAATAAGCACATACATGACGACAGGCTTGAGGATGTTCGGACAAAAGCTCCCGAATATGACGAACTCGACAAGAAGATAAGCGAATTATCCGTTGAAGTTTCAAAGCAGATTCTTACTCCCGGCATAACTGAGGAGAAGAAAAAAGAGATTAAAAAAGAACTGGATGAAAATCTTCGCGATATTGAAAATGCCAAAAAAGAAATTCTCATCCGTTTATATAATGATCCGCACTATCTGGATCCTATATACACTTGTTCAAAATGCAAAGATACAGGATATGTGGACAACATTACTGAATACAGTATGAAGTCTCAGTGCGACTGCTTTAAGAAAAAAGCCATCGACCTTATCTATGGTGATTCAAACCTTAAAAACATCACCATAAATGAAAACTTTAATACATTTGATTTAAGCCTTTATCCCGACGCTCCTTCTGATGAGCTTTCAGGAGTATCACCAAGGGAGTATATGAGAAATCTTGTTGAAGAGACAAAGAGCTTTGTAAGAAATTTTGATAAGAAGCACGGCAACTTCCTCTTTTACGGACAGGCCGGCGTTGGAAAGACCTTTTTATCCAACTGTATTGCTTCAGAGCTTATTAACAGTGTACACAGTGTAATTTACTTCACTGCAACAGACCTTTTCGACAGTCTCCGTAAGGACATTTCCAGAAACGGATACTACGACGATTCTGCCGATGATGAACTTGGTAGAGAAGACATTACATATTGCGATCTGCTTATAATAGATGATCTGGGAACTGAGTATCCAAATCAGTTTACGATTAACAAGTTTTTCAACATTGTAAATGACAGACTTCTTAACAATAAGTCCACAATCATTTCAACCAATTTATCTCTTAAGGAATTGAGGGATATTTATACGGAAAGAACATTTTCCAGACTTGCAAATCTGTACAATATACGCAAGATTGTCGGCAATGATCTTAGATATGTATTAAGAAATAAACGCCTCTAATCTCATATTGAAATTTTATATAAATATGTACGCATTTATTTGCAAATACCGTTTGACTTAATCATTTATAAAGGTTAATATTTTTTTAATTGATATTCTTGAATAAATTTTTGGGGAGGATACATTTTATGCCACGCGATGAACGCCATATTGAAAATATACCTTATGGTTCACTAGGAATTATACCTTTAAAGAGTTGCGCAGCACTCGGCGAAAAGGTAAACAATTACCTTGTAGAATGGAGAAACAGAAGATCAGATTCTACAAACTTAAACGGATACAAGAAGGACTCTTACATTGTTCCTGTTGAAACACCACGTTTCGGATCAGGTGAAGCAAAGGCTGTTATCAACAGCTCTGTAAGAGGTAATGATCTCTTTATTATGGTTGACGTTGTAAACAACAGCCTTACATACAAGATGGGTGGTTTCATCAACCATATGTCACCTGATGATCATTATGCAGACGTTAAGCGTGTAATTGCTGCTGCAAGTGGTAAGGCAAGAAGAATTAACGTTATTATGCCTTTCCTTTATGAGAGCAGACAGCATAGAAAGACAGCCCGTGAATCTCTTGACTGTGCATACATGCTTCAGGAGCTCGTGGCTATGGGCGTTGACAACATCATCACATTTGATGCTCATGACCCAAGAGTTCAGAACTCAATTCCACTTAACGGATTTGAATCTGTATCATGTACATACCAGTTCATTAAGTATCTTCTTCTCAACATCAGCGATTTAACTATCGATTCAGATCACATGATGGTTATCAGCCCTGATGAAGGTGGTATGGGAAGAGCTGTATACTTTGCTAACATTCTCGGTCTCGACATGGGTATGTTCTATAAGAGAAGAGATTATACAAAGGTTGTTGACGGTAGAAACCCTATCGTTGCTCATGAGTTCCTTGGTTCAAATGTTGAAGGCAAGGACGTTATCATTATCGACGATATGATTTCTTCAGGTGAGAGTATGCTTGAAGTAGCAGCTGAACTCAAGGCAAGAAAGGCTAAGAGAGTATTCTGTGCTACAACATTTGGTCTATTCACTAACGGATTCGAAAAGTTCGATCAGGCTCATAAGGACGGTATCATTGATAAGGTTCTTACAACAAACCTTATTTATCAGCCAGAAGAGCTCCTTGAGAAGCCATGGTATATCAATGTTGATGTAAGTAAGTACATCGCTCTTATCATTGATACAATCAACCATGATGCTTCTATCAGCAATCTTCTTACACCTGTTGACAGAATTCAGGAGAAGGTTAAAGAGTACAACGCAAGCAAAGAGACTATCGATATCGATATCTGATTGTATAATATGCCGTTTAATTAATTACTATGTCTGATTAATTAAATCGTTTTAATATAAAAAGAGGTGCACCCCGGGATAGGATTGAACTGACCCCCAAGTGTTAGACCTTAAAGAGAAGCAGAAACATTCTTGCTTCTCTTTAAGGTCTAACTTTTTGAGGTCACTACAGATTCAGGTGCACCTCTTTTTTGTATATTTTAAATTGTATCGTTTTGTTTATATTTAGAATTTTGGATTTAATATATTTTAAAAGTTTTCAGGTATATAGTTTTATTAGTTTTTGTTTGTTTTAAAGGTTTAAGGTATATATAATATTGGGTTTGTTTTTAAATTTTTACGATTCTATTTTAATTATTTTTCATTTTATATAATTTGCGTGCAAGTATTACTGAAACAGTACCACCCATATTTGGATCAACCATCAGCACCATGGTATTAAAGAACATACATCATCCTGTCAGATGATTAGTTCTTTTTATCTTCTGTTTTAGACTTTTTTCCTTTTACATCATCTGATGTCTTTACTGGCTTATCCGGCGCTTTAAAAACAAGAATCGCCTTTCCTGAATGGGTAATGGACATAGTAATAAGTTCAAATCCCTTCTCTGCCATTTCATTTGCTTTGTGCTCTACAGCAGAAGCCATATCTTTAGTTTTTGAAGCATGGTCTAAAACTACTGTTTTATAACTCATATTCTTCCCCCTTACACTTTACATGTCTAAAAATTCTTACTCTTAAGCTTATTTAAATTGTACATTACGGTAATATTTACTTATATCAAGATTGTGTCATATCCATGCAAAATCCTTGTAAAGCTTTATTAAATTGACAACAATCCATAGATATTTACTGACAAAGGTACTATAATCTACATAAAAAATAACCACTGGGGTGGCTTAATATTACATAGAATGTAGCAGTACAATAATAAAATGAAATTTTGAGGGGCAAAAATGATTTATTCAATAATTGATATCGGATCTAACTCTGTAAGAATGTCGGTTTACCGTATTAATAATGATAACAGCTTTACGAGACTATTTTCAGAAAAGGAAATGGCTGGTCTTATTAACTACATTGTAGACAACAATATGACTGAAGAGGGAATTGATAAAATATGTGAAATATTGGATGATTTTCTTTCCATCCTTTCAAGACTTGGAATGGAAGATTCAATAATCCTCGGTACAGCTGCCCTTCGTAACATTGATAATAGAGAATATACAGTTAATCAGGTATATGAAAGAACCGGAGCAAAGATAAATGTTTTATCCGGCGATGAAGAAGGACGTATAGGCTATCTGGGAGTATGCAATGAAACAAATCTCGATAACGGTCTTATGGTAGATATCGGCGGAGGAAGTGTGGAATTTGTACGAATTGCTGATGGCGATGTATGCGGTTCTGACAGCTACCCTCTGGGTTCTCTCAGCTTATTTAAAAATAATGTTGCAAAAATCTGGCCTACTAAAAAAGAAATCATTTCCATGGAAAATGATGTAGACAAATTACTTTCAGATCCAGGCCTCAGTGACATGCACACAGACCAGATATGCTTTATTGGCGGATCTGCAAGAGCAGTATTAAAGATATGCAACCATATGTATAAAAAACCTTCAGACAATCAGAACATAACAACAAAAGAGCTTAAGGAAATTGTAAGTCTTCTGAAAAGTAAATCAACGGAAGCAAGAAGTCTTGTTTTAAAAGCATGCCCGGATCGTGTACACACCATAATACCGGGTACTATATTTATAAATAAAATTGTTCAACATACTAAAGCAAAAGATATATTCATAGGTAAATATGGTCTTAGGGAGGGCTATTTATGTCAGAAAATGAAGAAATGATTGATCTTTCTTTTACACAAAATCGTGAGCTGAGCTGGTTGCGCTTTAATGATCGCGTTCTTTCTGAAGCTGCAAATAAAGAAGTTCCTCTTATGGAGAGGTTCAGATTTATTTCAATTTTCACGAGCAATTTAGATGAATTCTTCATGGTACGTGTTGGAAGCCTTTTTGACCTTGCGGCAATAGCTCCAAAGCATATCGATTCCAAATCAGGGTTTACACCTGAGGAACAGCTGGAGAATATCTTCTTTTCTGTAGATCCTCTCTACAAAAAGAGAGATGCACTTTTTACAAATGTTATGAAAGAGCTTTCCAACCGAGGCGTAATAGAGCTTTCATATAACGATCTTACTGATGAAGAAAGGGATTATGTACTTAATTATTCCAGAGAGTATATAAAGCCTCTCTTTTCTCCTCAGATTGTAGATGCCACTCATCCATTTCCTGAAATCGTAAACAAGCTTACATACATAGCTGCTTCAATGAAGGATAAAAATAAAAATAAGCGCGTAGGTCTTATTGAAATCCCGGAATCCGCTCCTCAGATAATAATGCTTCCGGGAGATGAATGCCGTTATATTCGTACTGAAGAATTTATAAAAGCTATAATTAATCTTGTATTTCCATCTTATGAAATTCTGGAAACAATAGTTTTCAGAGTTACACGAAATGCAGATATAACTCTTGATGAGGAAAAATTTGACGACGATAATATTGATATGATTTCTCATATGAAGAAAGTTTTAAAAAAGAGAAAAAAACTTGCACCTGTGAGATTGGAAATAAACGGTAATTCAGAGACTCTTGAGGAAATGCTTACAAAGAAACTTTCTATTAAAAAGCATCAAGTATTTAAGTGTAGCTGTCCTTTGAATTTAAGTTACGCATATTCTCTCAAACCAAAAAGCCGAGACTTATATTATCCGTTATATAACTCCAGATATCCAGACTATCTGATTCCACATGAGTCAATGTGGAATCAGATAGTTCAGCGTGATGTACTTCTCTTCTTCCCATATCAGTCCATGCAGCCATTTTTAGACCTTTTAAAAGAGGCTGCAAATGATCCTGAAGTAGTGTCCATAAAAATGACCGTATACCGACTGGCAAAACATTCCATGATAGCCAGAACATTGTGTGAAGCTGCTGAAAACGGAAAGGATGTTACGGTTCTTATGGAACTTCGTGCACGATTTGATGAGGAAAATAACATAGAATGGGCCGAGGAACTTGAAGAATCCGGATGCAAAATCATTTACGGCAGAGAAGGCTATAAATGTCACTCTAAAATCTGCCTTATAACTAAAAAATCAGGCAACAAGATGTCTTACGTAACCCAGATTGGTACAGGCAATTACAACGAGAAGACATCTACTATTTACACTGACTTAAGCCTTATGACAGTCGATCGCGGTATTGCTGCAGATGCTATTGAATTTTTCCAGAATATGATGATTGGAAACTTAGAGGGTAACTACAATGAATTAATGGTAGCTCCTTATTCAATGAAAACCAGATTATTTGACTTAATTGATGAGGAGATTGCCAAGGGTTCTAAGGGTCAGATTGTGATAAAGGCCAATTCCGTAACTGACAGGGAATTGATTGATAAATTCTCTGAAGCATCATGTGCCGGCGTTAAGATTATACTTATTATCCGTGGAATATGCTGTATTTTACCTAATATTCATGGCAAGACCGACAATGTTATGGTAAATAGTATAGTTGGCCGTTTCCTGGAGCATTCCAGAATATATTCATTCGGAACCGGGGAAGATCAGAAGCTTTATATAGGCTCTGCTGACATTATGACACGTAATCAGGATAAGAGAACTGAGATTGCATGTCCTATAAAGAGTCCTGAAATAAAGGCATTTATCAATCGATATATCCGCCGATCACTTCAGGACAATGTAAATCGCCGTGTCATGCTTCCGAACGGTGAATATGCAATGCCTGATTCAAAAGGAAAGGATCCTTTCGATGTGCAGGAATACTATTTAAGTCATGCTATCCATCTTTCAAAGAGCAAGACTCATGATAAATCTAATCATAAAATTAAATATGAAGCTAAAGATAAAATGCAGGATAAAAAACTTAACCTGAGTTTCTTTGATAAATTCTTCAAGCGCAGCAAGAAGAAATAAGAATTCTAATCACTTAATCAAGATATGATAGTGATATACCAGACACTAAAACTTTGATATATAAAATAAAAAACCCGCTCCATATCGGTATTACGCCGATGTGGAACGGTTTTTTTAGTATCCGTTTACATATTAAACCTTAAAGATTGTATATGTAAATATTAATGTTTATTCGGATGGAATGTAGGAACTATATCCATAATAACAGGTCTTATATCCTCAATCTCACTATATGAGAGAATCTTAAGCTGGATAAGACTGTCATAGAATCTCATTTTATCTTCGATAACAATAGGCTTACCTATATGTATAAGCTTATTTTCAGTATCCTGTAATCCCTCTTCATCCATAAGAAGCTCTTCATATAACTTCTCGCCCGGTCTTAAGCCTGTGTACTCAATATTCATGTCCACGCCTAATGTATAACCGGAAAGTCTGATAAGGTTCTTTGCAAGGTCATCAATCTTAACAGGGTCTCCCATGTCCAGAACGAAAATCTCACCACCCTTAGCATATGCTCCTGCCTGAAGTACAAGAGATACAGCTTCAGGTATTGTCATAAAGTATCTTATGATGTCAGGATGTGTAACAGTAACAGGTCCGCCTGCTTCAATCTGTTTCTTAAATAATGGTATAACAGAACCGTTACTTCCCAGTACATTACCAAATCTTACGGCTACAAATTCTGTTTCAGATGCTTCTGCATACATCTGGACAATCATTTCGCATATACGCTTTGTGGCACCCATAACATTTGTAGGATTAACGGCCTTGTCTGTAGATATAAGAACGAATTTCTCTGCTCTGTATCTGTCAGCCATTTTAGCCACATTCCATGTACCTATAACGTTATTCTTAACTGCCTCATTCGGGCTGTCCTCCATAAGAGGTACATGCTTATGAGCCGCTGCGTGATATACAATGTCAGGATGATACTTTCTGAACAGGTCGTCCATTTTCTCTTCGTTACGGACAGAACCTATAAGTGTCTCAATATGGACATTTGGCATTGTCTTCTTTAATTCCTGCTGTATGTCGTATGCATTGTTCTCATAGATATCAAATATTATAAGCAGATGCGGATTGTGTCCTGCAATCTGTCTGCATAACTCTGAACCGATGGAACCGCCACCACCTGTAACAAGTACTGTTTTGCCTGATACATATCCCATAATGGAATCCATATCTACAGTTATAGGGTCTCTTCCTAAGAGGTCAAGAACATCAACATTTTTTATGTCCTTAACATTTATCTCTCCATCGACCATCTGGTATACACCCGGAACACTCTTTAATTCACAGTCTGTGTCCTTACAGATGTTTAGGATTTTACTCTTTTCAACATTGTCCAGTGACGGAATGGCAAATATAATCTGGTCGATTTTATATCGTTTTGCATTTTCCTTAATGCTGTCTCTTCCGCCTACAACCTTCACGCCTCTTACATATCTGCCCCATTTACTGGAGTCATCATCTATGAGACATATGACATCCTGATTTGTAAGGTAACGTGAGTCCTGAAACTCTCTGATAAGAGTATTGGCACTTTCACCGGCACCTATAATCATGATTCTTTCAGATCCCTCAATGTGCTTTTCATGCATTAAGAACATCCGAACCATTCTGTATATAAATCTCGATGCAGTAACTCCCAGAAGCAGGAAGCAGAACTGCATAAAGTAAACTGTCTTAGGCAGTGCATTTCCTGTGACAAGTGTAATTAATATATACACTCCCACAGATGAAAGGCAGGCCAGTGTTATCTTATAAAGCTCAGATATGGATGCATATCTCCACAGGCTGTGATACAGCCTGAAAAACCAGAATATTGCTATGGATGCAGCCGTATAAATAATGGCTGTATTCTTATATATGGCTGCATAATGGTCAGGTATCATCAGTATTGAGACATCAAATCTCATAAGCAGCGCTAATATTACAGAGGCATTCAAAACGAATACATCGACAATAAACAGAACTAACTGCCTTATAAATAATTGTCTTTTATTCTTGTTTTGATTTTGTTCCAATTTATTTCCTTTCCAAAAAGCACTTAATAATGCCAACAGCACTTCCCAGTCCATATGCTACGTGCATTGCGCCGAAAATGAACGGAAGAAGAAGTGTTGTTATATTAAAGTCCCTTCTGTTTTTAATCATGGCTGATAATGACATTACAATTGCCATTCCTACATATGATTTACACACGAGCATAAGCAGCTTTCTTGCATATTCACTCTTAGTCATTCTATACATCATAAATGCCGAAACAACTGTAGTTAAAAAGGCAAGAGGAGCTAAATGGAACGGTCTTATACATTTAGGATTAACAAATAATGTTTTTCCAATCCAGTATCCGTTGTCATATTTCTGTTTGATGCTTCCAAACAGATTAGGTCTGATAACCTGATATGAAATTATGTCATCATAGTAAGCAAGCTTAAATCCTGCTTTTCTGATTCTGTAGTTCATGTCATTATCTTCTGTTCTGATAAGCTTTTCGTTATATCTTCCAACCTTATCAAATACTTCTCTTCTGAAAGCCGCATGGAAAAGCGATGTTACATACTTAGGCTTTGAAGAGTTGTGCTTATTTCTATATGGAGCAATTCCTGCACCAAACTTGGAAGTTTCAGCCATAAGAACTGTTCTTGACATACCGCCCCTGCTCTTTGTAATAACAGGTCTTGGTCCGCCGCATACATATTCACCGGCCTCTAATTTTTCCACATTTTTTCTGATGAAATCACTTGGAATTTCACTGTGTGCGTCAACTCTGAGGAGAGCTTCTCCACTGTAGTTATCAAGAGCAACATTCCATGCACATGGCTGAGTTACTCCAGGATTTGAACACACTTTTACATTTCTGAATCCCATGTCGGCAACATCTTCATTATTGAGAAGGGCAAACTTCTCCATCATTGCCTTAGTGCTGTCCTTTGACATTGAATCTATAAGCAAAACTTCAATATTTTCATGTGGATAATCCTGTCTTCTTAAACATTTTAAGAGATTAGGAAGATACATTTCCTCGTTGTAAGCAAATATACAAAAAGTGATAAACATATATTACTCCTACTTCATTACCGCAAAAATAGTTTTTGCCAAAACATACAGATCTTCTTTAAATGACGCTTTTTCTATTCCTTCAAGGTTATACTTCATTTTCTCAGGAAGAACCCTGTTGATATAAACAGCATCCGGATCTGTGGCACCATCAAGCAATCGTGCTTCATCCTTATAGGCTATACTTGCTCTGGATGTAAGACCTGCAGGCATTAAAAGTGTCGCCTTCATTTCATCAGTGTAATGCTTAACATACTTTTCAACTTCAGGTCTTGTACCTACAAATGACATATCACCGCCTATTATATTAAAAAGCTGTGGTATCTCATCCAGTCTGTACTTTCTGAGCGTCTCACCTATCTCAGTTATTCTGCTATCCTGACCAACCGTAATGGCACTTCCCTTATGTGCCCCCTCAGTCATTGTTCTAAACTTGTATATAGGAAATTTCTTTCCGTATTTTGTAATTCTATCCTGAACGAATAAAATGTGTCCCTTTGAGGATTTCTTAATCTTATAGGCTATAACCCCCATAGGAAGAGCAAATACCACAACAAGAGCTGTTCCCGCATAGAAATCAAATATTCTCTTAAGGCTTAAATACAGCTTTTTCTTTTTTAAAATGTCGTAGTATTTTTTGACCTTTTTATTCTTCATAAATGATGGAAGATTTTCATATGAAATTAATGACATAACATCTCCCTGTATACTTCATTAAACTTATCTATAACATAGTTCACATCGTCGTCACTTAAAAGTGTATGAAGTGGCAATGAGATTTCACAACGGTACATATCATATGCATTTGGATAATCTTTAATATCAAATCCCAGATTCTTATATGCAGTAAGCATAGGTAATGGCTTGTAGTGAACATTACATGCAATACCATGCTCAGCCATATGCTCTATAAATTCATTTCTTCCCTGCTCATCAAGCTGTGGAATTCTTATAAGCATGAGATGGCCACTGGATGTAAAGTCATCTCCAAAATGCTCGAGAACTTCTACGTCGCCCTTTAATCCATTTTTATACATGGATATGATTTCTCTTCTTCTGGCAAGAAGGCCGTCATATCTTCTTGACTGTGCAAGACCTATTGCCGCCTGAACATCTGTCATGTTGCACTTATATAAAGGCGCAACAATGTCATACTCCCATGATCCGAGCTTGGTCTTTGCAAGGGCATCCTTGTTCTGTCCATGGAGTGAGTAGAGCATATACTGGTTGTACATCTCGTCATTGTCCACACCATCGTGGTCTCTCCAGGTCATTGCACCGCCTTCAGCAGTAGTAAAGTTCTTTACTGCATGGAATGAAAATGAAGTAAAGTCTGCGATTTCACCACTCATTTTTCCTCTCTGGCCTGCACCAAATCCATGAGCTGAGTCTGCCATAATAACAACTCTGCCATAGATTTCCTGGTACTTACCATCTGGCTTAAATAAATCTTTCTTAGATTCAGCAACAGCTAAAATCTCATCGTAATCTTCTATTACGCCTGCAATATCAACAGGAATAATGACCTTTGTCTTTTCGTTAATAAGAGATGCAAGCTGCTTCTTATCCATTTTATATGTGCCCTGTTCCACATCCACCATAACAGGTGTTGCACCCACGTGGCACACCACACTTGCAGTAGCTGTATATGTATATGCAGGAACAATAACTTCATCCCCAGGTCCTATACCTAAGATTCGAAGAGTCATTTCCATTCCTGCTGTAGATGAAGCAAGACATGCCGCTCTGCCTGTGTTGCATCTTTTGGCAACTGCATTTTCAAGTTCTTTAGTTTTTGGACCTGTTGTTATCCATCCGGACTTTAATGAGTCGACAACTTCTTTTATTTCCTCATCTGTGATATCAGGTGGAGAAAACGGTATCTTCCTGAAATCCTCTGTTGTTTCCATAATTAACTCCAATCTGTTATCTGTTTTCAACAAACGAAATAAGTGTATTTTTATTATTGAGAGCGGGATTTTCCATTACAATGTGTAGAAGCCAGTTAAGAGTTTCCCCTATCTGCTCCCCTACAATTCCAAGCTCCATTAAGTCGCTTCCGTTGACTGCCAGTCCCTTAAGATCCACGCAGTCTCCTCTTTCAAGAATTTCATCGTACAATTTCTTAATTGTCTTAAGATGTACATTTCTGCCTCTTGAATTAAAACCTGTGTACTCTCTCTTCATTCTTCCGTCAGCCTCGGCAAATACAAACATAAGCTCAAGTAAGTCTGTTCCGTATTTGTGAATTGCCTCTCTAACGGATATATCATTTTCCTCAATAACATCATTAATGTCATTCTGGTACTCAACAAGCTTTGTCACTGTATTAATCGTAAAGTTATCAAGCTTTAACTTTCTTAATACATCCCTTGCTTCCTCTGGTGTTCTGTATCGGAGAAGAGCCGCATAACGCATAATTACCATTCTTGGAACATACTTTAAAAGCTCCAGAGTTTTCTGTGCTGAAATACCTGAAAGAGTGTCATATAAAACGGGAAGTATTTCCACAAATAATCCTGTCTTTGCATATTCAATGGTTACTTCCGGATGATCTGACATAAGAGTCTTTGTAAGCTCAACCTGTATTCTTTCAGCACTTACCTTTTTTATGTTAGGAGCCAGCTTAATAATTGCATTATATGTATTAAGCTCTATATTAAATCCAAGCTGAGCGGCAAATCTTATGGCCCTCATCATTCTAAGGGCATCTTCGCTGAATCTGTCTTCGGCATTACCGACTGCTCTAATTATCTTCCATTCCATATCACGGAATCCGTAAAATTCATCTCTGAGTCCCACTTCATCGTTATATGCAAATGCATTGATAGTAAAATCTCTTCTTCTAAGATCTTCCTTAAGATACTTGGAATATCTTACACTTTCCGGATGTCTTCCGTCAGTATATGCACCGTCAACTCTGTATGTTGTAATCTCAAAAGACTTTTTGCCGATAAGCACCGTAACCGTTCCGTGCTTTATTCCCGTATCCACTGTTCTGTGGAATATCTCTTTTACTTCTTCGGGTTTTGCCGATGTTGTTATATCCCAGTCATTAGGCGTTCTGCCAAGCAATGAATCTCTTATACAGCCGCCAACAGCAAATGCTTCATACTCATGACTTTCAAGTTCGGATATAATAAATTTTACTTCGCTTGGCATTTCTATCTTCATTATATTAACCCCGCCTCATATTGTTTCGCATCATTTTATATACCCTTAATAATACCACAATACACGGTATATTTTTATAAAAATGCTATAAAAAAGAGGATTACCAATGTAACCCTCTTTTTTAAACGTTATATCATTCCGACATTTCCTGACATCCACATAAATGTGAGAACCACTTCTATACCTGTCAGTATAATACATGTAGCCACACGTGCCGCATGGTTCTGGCGTGCAATAATGTCATATGCACCAATCCATACCACATAATCACCTGAAATAAATCTCGGTGTACTCATAACTGCAGATGTAAGCGGAACTGCCAATGTCAGGCCACCGAAAACTGCCTCTGAATACAGTCTTCTTACAAGCATATATATGAATATGGCAATTGCCCCGATACATATCCAGCCTAAAAGCGTGTGATATACATCCGATCCTATACTTATGGCATCAAGCAATACGCCAACTATAGGGAAATGCTCCTCTGTTCTCCATGCTATCTGCACATTCTTGAACGCAAATGCATCTCCGCAGAAGAAATATAAGAAAAGCATATATGAAAATGTTCCTATAGGTGTAACTAATACCGCAAGTAATTTAACCGGTGTGGCAAATATATGCCCTAAAAATCTGAATACATTTTTTCTTCCTGTAGTATGTCTCCAGTCCAGGTACATTTCTATAAGAAGAGGAACCACGAGCAATACGCCCATGTTTCTTGTTAACCCGGCACCTATAATTAAAAAACCTGCAAGGAGGAACTGCTTTTTCTTCATTAAATAGAATGAAAATACAATGAAGAAAATATACATACTCTCTGTGTACATGGTTCCCATATACATTGTAAATGGTCCCATAAACAGAAACCATCCAAGAAGCATTCCGTCTTTAAATATGCCATTAAAGAAATCTATTGCCTTACTCCCCTCAGGATTAGGTCTTTCATAGAATTCTCTTTCATTCTTTGTAAGTCCAATCAAACGGATGGTTTTTATGGCTAAAAATGCCGCTGCAAATATACATACATTTGCCACTATCATTCCAACGTAAAATGTAGGAATAAGACCAAATGTAATAAATTTAAGTCCCATACATACCAGTGGATATAATGGGAAGAACGCCCAGTTATTCTGTGAGTCGTCCGGAACAACAGGCAGTGAATATCCGTAATCTGTAATATTCATATATCTTAAGGCATCCCATCTTCCGAACATTGCCTCAAACGAATCACCTGTGCCCATAAAAGCTCTTGTAATAAAATAAATTACTACAAATATAGCTCTGCTTATCAAAAAAGCAAAAAGCAGTCTTAAAAACAGCTTTTTGTTATCATTTACTTTTTCCATCATTATGCCATTCAATTTTTAATTGTTATGCTCTTTATTTTGTATGTGTACTTATCTGCTTTAAAAGTAACTACATACTTCTTTCCTCTGTCTAATCTTGGAAGGTCGAATTCAACCTGTCCGACTCCCGAAAATTCTCCCAGGTATATATCTTCTCCACCCTCTTCCTTTATGTAAACCGAAGCCTTTCTGTCTGCAATCGGATTATAGGACGCATAGTGAAATAATGTCTGGGATATCTCAGCAGATGTGTCAGAATCCTTAATTTCGTAATCTGCATTAGGATTATGAAATCCTGAAACATCAATGATCATCTTTCCGTCTTTTACATTTTCATCAAACTTATAATAAAGATAACTCTTTGTATCGCTATTAATTAAGCCCCGTCTGTCAACATAGTCGTCGTTAAGCCATCCGCTGCCAAGACGAAGACATCTGTTTTCCTTTCCAGACTCAGTCTGTTTGGCCATATATTCCTTAGTTCCAACAATATATGTAAAATGGCCCTCTCCGGGCCATGTTTTTAACTCATGTGTGATGTAGTACATTCTGTATTCATCTGAAACCTTTGGATTTTTAGCCAGTAAGAAGACAATTCCGAAAAATGCGACTAGAGCACCGCATACAATATAAATAATTATATTTCTTAACTTCTTCATAAACCTTTAAATCTCAACAATAATACATTCACAATTTCCATCTATAGATACTGTCTTATCACCTGCAGGCACGAAAAATACATCTCCTGCCCGGAATGACTGAACCGTATCCTCTAAAGGAGAGTCCTTTGTTCCTGTATATACTTTTCCTTCACCCGAAATAAATACCAGTGATTTAAATGAGCTCTTATCAACAGCCACCTCAAAATACTTATCCACATTTACAATATCTGTCTTAAAGAATTCACAGTCAACCAATGTATTTTCCACATTTGCTTCAGTAGAACGTGAACATTTATTATCAGATGCTGTTTCCTTTGCGGCTCTTACGTTCAGCTCAATATCTGTTACATCTATAGCTCTGTCAATATGTAATTCTCTGGTTTTTCCTGTCTTGCTGTCTATTCTGTTATAGTCAAACATTCTGTATGTAATATTTGAACTTTCCTGAATCTCACATAATACAAGGCCTTCTCCGATTGCATGGATTGTACCTGCTCTTACGAAGAACACATCTCCCTTTTTAACAGACATCTTACAGAGAAGATTAGGTAATGTTCCGTCATGTATACTCTTTCTGAGTTCTTCCTTTGTAACAGGTTCTTTGAGTCCATAATAGAGATATGCATCAGGAGCGGCATCGATTACATACCACATTTCATTCTTGCCGTAGTCATTTTCATACTTCATGGCATATTCATCATTTGGATGAATCTGAATTGAAAGAGGCTTCTCCGCATTAATAAATTTAATTAATAAAGGAAACTTAACCATGTCAGACGCCTTCTCTCCAACGGAGTCTTCACCTAAAATATCAATTAAATCCTTTAAAGTTAAACCGTCATATTTGCCGCCACATACATGTGCAGGTCCGGCATCGTGGGCTGACAGTTCCCAGCTCTCCGCTAAGTATGAACTGTCGCCACCCTTACCATACATTGTCCTAAGCTTTGTTCCGCCCCACAACTTCTCCAATAAAAACGGTGTTAATTTATATATATAAAATGAGTCGTCCATAACCTTCCTCTATAAACATAAAATCACTTATATACAAAAATAACTATATAGTTTTTTAACCATATAGTTATTTAATCTTAATCTTATATTTTACTTATTTAATTGATAAATATCAACATAATACTTCATTTCATTGCATCCAATCGGATAAGGAAGTTTTGAACCACCATATATTGTTTTTGGTTTGTTCAACATACTAAGGTTAGATTCAACTGATGTAACTTTATTTATCTGCACATCTGTTGTTCCCTCAGTAACATCAAGAGCATCCTTATAAAGTGCAACTCCAAGAAGATTTGCCTCTGTCTGACCTTCGACAGTATTCTTTTCTATCTCTTCATCTGTAGCAGACTGACCGATAAAGTAAATGTCTCCATTGGCATATTCTTTTACGATGTCATAAGTTGAGCTTAAGTTTTCATAGATAACAGGATATACATCAAGTCCCTTTACAATAGAAAGATATGTAAATACAGTAGGTAACTCATTATTACTTACGATTATTGAATCGCCTTCCTTAAACTGATCTCCTACCTTTTCAAGCTCTGCAAATGACATTCTTGTGTCATCCTGGTACTCGCGGAGATATTCCAGAGGTTTGGCAAAAAGGAAAGCTGACCATATTGCAATTCCGATTCCGGATCCTATTCCAATCCACTTACCTGCTGACTTAGGTATATGGGCAATGATAAGTGCGAACAGCAATAATATAAACGCCGCATATACTGCAGAATATCTCGCATAATAGTAGTAATATCCTACACCCACATTCATTACCACTGAAGAAAATACTACAGCGTACAGGAATATTATTCCTATAGTCATGTTCTGGGCTGACTTAAGTATTACATTTGGATAAATAAGCAGTACAACAAGTGCCACAATCATAGCCACAAATGCTGTCTGGCTTGCATATGCATAAAATGATGTTGAATAGATATCAGTTACTCCGTATGAAGCAAATGATCCGTTTTTATACGCTCTGAAGAAGAGTCCAAGTGCAATAACAAGGAATGCTCTTATTACCCATGCAAATATTATCTTTGCTCTTCTTGCCTTAATTTCTCTTTCACGCTCAGATAATTCCCAGTTTTTACTTGTTCTGTAAATGTGGAATATCATGATTGCAATATTTATTGCAACAGCCACAACTACCGCAATAGTAATAAGAATTGTAATATTGCCTGTGTTTATTCCAATTCTCTCTATAAATTTATAGTTGCCTGTTGTATATCTCTTTGACCAGCTGAACATGAACATAAAGCCCGCTACATATACACCGAGCATTATGAGATTGTTGTACAGCCACATAATTGATTTATCATATATATACAGCACAATAAATATCATGAAGAACATTGGAAGTATTGTATATATGGAAATGTGGAAGAAGCAGAATGCTCCTATAGGCAATGTTGAAAGAAGCTTAACTATGTTCTGTCTTCCTTCGTGATCATCAAATACAAGTCCGTTATATGTATCCTCATCACGCTTAATACCGCATATAACCATATATGCAAAGTAAAGCATAAGCATAATGAGAACGCTCTCTGTTAATGTGGATTTATTTACCCATACTAAAACAGGAGAAATTGAGAAAGTAACGGCTATTCCCGTACTTAAAATCACGCCGGCACTTAATTTTCTGCATATCTGATATACGAGAACAATGGATGCAAACATTAATCCAAGGTTAATGCCGCCCATATTAGCTGCGCCGAACATGCTTCCCCACCATGCAAGAAGTGCAGGGTATGTATTAACACCGTGAATTACAGCATTTGTTGAATCATCAGACAATCTGTAGTATCCAAGAACATTTTTATCCAATGTACCAACTGCATCAGCAAATACATTTCCTGATAAATGTTCCACACCCGGATATGCATATACATTTTCAAAATGTCCGTTTAAATAGGCAAGAGCCTTAACCTGGTATACACCTTCATCCTGACCCATTCCGAAATATCCAAATCTCTCTCCGAAAAGAATAGCAAATGCTGCAAATATTGCTATAGGGATTACCCAGTCCGCAATACTTTTTAAGGATATGTCCACCTTAGGATAGCACTTAAATACCAGTCCCAGTCCAAACATACAGACCGATATACTCATGGCAAGCATACATGCATTATTAATGGTAAATTTATCCATTACCACAAATATGGCACTGCTGATTATATATATAATCACATAGCTTCCGAATGAAAGGGCTGCAAGTGTTGTGCCGTCTTTTCTGCTTAATATGCCGGAAAAGAATAACCACAGCGCAACCATCGCTATAATTGATAATGTTATGATCATACTAACCTCATAAATTCTGCATATTTTCTTCCAATCACAGAATAATCATATTCAAGTGCAGTTTTATATGCATTTTCCGTTAACTTATCCCTTAAAGCGGAATCGTTAAATACTTTATTAATAGCCTCCGCTATACCCTCTACATCTCTTTCTTCAGTAAGGAGACCATTTTCCCCATCCTTAATCAATGTAGGAATACCGCCTGAATTACTTGCCACAATTGGAAGCTTTGAACTTGCAGCTTCAAGAAGAACAATTCCAAACCCCTCTTTTGCTTCTGCCGTAACACTTGGCATAACCAGTACATCTGCCGATGCATAGATAGTCTTTAACTTGTCATGTGTCTTAGCTCCGGCAAATACTATATCTGAATTAACGGCAGCAAGCTTGTCCTTAAGCCCTGACGCAAGTTTTTTAAGCTCCTTCTTAAGCTCACCGTCACCTACAATTACCAGTCTGGTATTTTGAATATGTTCCATGGCTCTGATGGCATATTCAGTGCCCTTAACTCCAACAAGACGGCCTACGAAAAGAGCTACCTTTTTACCATTCTGCTTAAAGTAATTGTCTTTGCGGTGCTGCTCACCGAATTTACTTACATCAACACCCATGGATATAACAGCATTTTTTCTATGAGGATACAGTTTTAATGTATTGCTCATAAGATCAGAAGAAACAGTAGTTACTCCCCATGCATTTGCAAGCGCCTTTTTCTTCATATTAATAAAAACAGAATTGTTAAGGCTGTTAATATCACTTCCATGACATGTAATAACATATGGAACATTTGTCATTTTAAGAGCCTGATAAGCAATGTATCCGCCAGGGATTGCCCAGTTGGCATGAAGCACGTCAAATGTACCTATTCTGTTCTGTATCTCTCTGATAAATGCCTTATAGAAGAAAGGTAAGAGGAGACCGCGTTTTTTGTCTTCCTTTATTCTTGATACCATGGCACCCGGAGCTGTAAGTGTTTCCTTCTCGTGTACAGGGAAATAGTGGAAACGCTCAACCTTTACACCCTCCATAACCTCTTTATCGAGAGCTCCCGGCGACGAAGGAACCAGTACGGTAACATCTGCATATGGCAATAAAGACTTGGCAAAATCCAGTATGAATCTCGGCTCACTGTCACCATTCCATCTTGGGAATGTTGTTGCAATCACCAACACCCTGCGCTTAGACATATTTACTCTCCTTTGATATTAAGATTCCTTTTCATCAGGAATATCCTTATGAATTTCTTTATCCTGAGTTGCTTTATCTCTGTTTACATCGATAATTTCAATATCTTCATATTCCACCGGATCTTTACCGCATGCAGCATCAAATTCTGCTTTTCGATTGTGATATCTGATATCCTGTAACAGTTTTCTGTTGGCAAAGAACAGGTCTCCAAGCAATCCGCCGATTATGGATATAAATCCAAGAATAATCATCATGGATGCAAATATAAGCCCCTGTGTATGTCCTGCTCCAAGCCCCATAAAATAAAATACAAGGTATCTGATATAGAATGCCGCACCAATTCCACCGAGAATAAGTCCAAGTGTCATAAAGAACTTAAGTGGCTTATATACTAAAGTTGCTCTTATGATTGTCATCATTGAACGACGTACATATCCACCCATACTCTTGAAGAGACGTGACTCTCTAAGCTCAGGATTAGTTCTGATAGGAACTGACATTATTGTCATTTTCTCCTGTCCTGCCTGAACGATTGTCTCTAATGTATATGTATATTCGTTAATAACATACATTTTTAATGCAGCCTGTCTTGAGAATGCTCTGAATCCACTTGGTGCATCAGGAATATCAGTTCCACTGGCCTTTCTTACAACCCAGCTTCCGAAGTGCTGAAGCTTTTTCTTAAGTGGTGAGAAATGCTCAGTTTCATCGATCGGTCTCTCACCAATAACGATATGAGCCTTCTTTTCGATAATTGGTCTTACGATTTTCTCGATATCTTCAGCCACATACTGGTTATCCGCATCAGTATTAACTATAATGTCAGCGCCATTTTTAAGACAGAAATCAAGCCCCTTCATAAAGCCCTTTGCAAGACCCTTGTTTCTTCTCTGCTTTACTATATAGTTAACGCCCCATTCTCTTGCGACTCTTTCAGTATCATCCTTACTACCGTCATCAATAACGAGATATTCTATTTCGTCTATTCCATCAATATGCTTTGGCAAAGCATTAAGTGCAATTGTCAAAGTTTCCGCCTCGTTATAACACGGAACCTGTATTATTAATTTCATTTACAACTCCACAATAAAAACTGCACATTGGTATGTGCAGTTTCAACTATATACATCACTAAATTGTTATCTTTCACTAAGCAACAATATAATTTAAACTACAACATTATATTGTAACTATAATTACATATCTTTGTAAAGATTTTTAAGCATCGAAATCTCCTTGATGTAGCCCTCTTCCTCATTAGGTGTTTCAAGGTAAAATGGCAGATTTCTTAAAGCTTCATGATTTATTATTCTTTCAAATGCTTCCATTCCGATTGAACCCTCACCGATTTTCTCGTGTCTGTCCTTATGACTTTCAAATGGATTCTTTGAATCATTTATATGAATTGCCTTTAATCTGTCCAGGCCTATAACTCTGTCGAACTCTTCCAGTACACCGTCAAGGTCATTAACAATGTCATAACCTGCGTCATATACGTGACATGTATCCATACATACGCCAATCTTATGACCGAGTTTCGCTCTCTTTATTATCTCTGCAATTTCTTCAAACTTTGAACCTATTTCAGTTCCCTTACCTGCCATAGTCTCAAGAAGTACTGTTGTGTGCATATCATCTGTCATAACCTCATCAAGAGCTTCAACAATAAAATCTATGCCTTTTTCAACTCCCTGACCTACATGACTTCCAGGATGGAAGTTATACATATTGCCGGGTACATATTCCATACGCTCTAAGTCGTCCTTCATTGTATCTCTGGCAAATATTCTTATGCTTTCGTCCTTTGAACATGTGTTAAGTGTATATGGAGCATGGCATAAAATCTGCTCTATACCATTTTCCTCACAGAATACACGAAAGTATGCACAGTCCTTTTCATCAAGGGCCTTGGCCTTTCCGCCTCTCGGATTTCTTGAAAAATACTGAAATGTATTGCCACCCATTTTCACGATTGTTTTGCCCATATGCATAAAGCCTTTTGTGGCAGATAAATGGCATCCTATTTTTAACATATAAACTCCTATTTCTTCTATATTGTATTCTCAGACACACAAATCCCGCTGCCGGAAAATTCTGCTCACTGCCTGCGAACACACTACTTATTAATCATCAGTCTAACAGCTGCTTGTAAATAACGCTTTTTGAAACACCTCTGTCAGCAGCAACTGCCTTCATGGCGCTCTTTCTGTCCATTCCCTGATTTTCATAATGTTTCATATGGTCTTCAAGTGGCATTTCTTCCCATTTGCGCTTATTTTCTTCATCCTGCTGTTCCATGCTTTTGCCGGCAATTACGATAACATACTCCCCTCTCGGATCATTTGATTCGTAATATCTTATAACCTCATCAAGAGTCATATGAAGTGCTGTTTCATGGAGCTTTGTAAGCTCTCTGATAACAGCCACGTGTCTGTCACCGCCAAATATCTCCTTAAGCTCAGCAAGTGTTCTTACAAGATGGTGCGGAGACTCATACATGATCATTGTTCTTGTCTCTTCCTTTAATTCATCAAGAATTCTGTTTCTAAGCTTTTTATCAGTAGGTAAAAATGCCTCGAACGCAAATCTTCTTGTATCCTCTCCACTTATTGTAAGGGCTGTTATACATGCACATGCTCCCGGAAGTGAAGTTACCTTAATTCCCGCTTCAATGCACTGCTTAACAATTTCCTCACCCGGATCTGAAATGGCAGGTGTTCCAGCGTCTGTTATTAATGCGATATTTTCTCCGTTTAAAAGTTTTTGTACAAGTGTCTTAGCCTTTGATACCTTATTGTACTCGTGATAACTTGTAAGTGGAGTGTTAATCTCATAGGCATTGAGCAAATGTATACTGTTTCTTGTATCTTCCGCTGCAATAACATCCACTTCCTTAAGAGTTCTGAGTACACGCAATGTTATATCCTCTAAGTTTCCTATAGGTGTGGCGCATAAATACAGCGTACCTGTTTTTCTATAATTATCTGATTCGTTCTGCATAATCTTATCCTGTAAAAATATGTCTGTTATCTCAATATCCATCGGCATACCATCCGATGAGAGTGTTTTTTATAATATTATTTAAAAATCTCATTTGAAAATAATATTGGGCTAATACTATCTACCCAGATTATTTCAGCTTAATCCAGCTTTCCGTATAACCTGAGCAATTCATCCGTATATTCTCCCTCTTCTTTATATATTATAAGAGGACTTTCCACAACCAGCTGCTCTCCTCCGCCCTTTACGGCTTCAATCAGCACAAGTGTTGCAGGTGAATGAGCAAATGAATGAACCATTTGTATTCTCTTCGGCTCCAGATGTTCCCTTCTTAAATCTTCCAGAATAGCTATAAGGTGCTTTGGTCTGTGTACGAAAAATGCCTTTCCCTTTAACTTTAAGCTGTGGGAGCAGGCCTTTGCAACATCTCCGAAATCGCATTCCACCTCATGCCTTGCTATAGCCACGGCGCTTTCCGGATTTTTAAATCCTGTTCCCACCTTCATATATGGCGGATTGCAGGTTACCACATCAAATTTATCCTTAAAATCAGACTTATCATTTAATGATTCCGCTGAATCCGGATCACATATTATATGATTATCCCTCTTACTTATATACAGCTTTCCTTTAGGGATGTCGCAGAGATTTCCTTCAACTATTTCAATATGCCCGGAGACATTATTTAATTCCATATTTCTTTTTGCAAGATCTGCACATGGCTTCTGAAGTTCAACCCCCGTCCAGTCAACGCCCTTTCCCTTTGCGTACATAAGAAGTGGTACTATTCCGTTACCGGTACACAGATCCAGGCATTTATTCTTCTTTGAAGCATTTGCAAATGCAGACAAAAGAACAGCGTCCATTCCATAACAGAATAACGCTGTGTCCTGAATTATTTTAAAACCGTTTATTTCTAAATCGTCTATTCTCTCACTCATATTTCCATATATAAATGGTGCAGTCATTGTATTTATCAAAACAGGCACCATTTATCAAATCCCTGATATTTTTCTTTATTTTATCAGATAACATGGAAAATTGTAATTCTAATTGCATACGATTAAATCTGCATGCAAATTGCCACCCGCATTCGATCAGATATCTAAATGCAGATGGCAATTCACAATTTAATTAATTAGTTTGTTATTGGGGTAGTTAATTTTAATGTTTTATTTGTTTGTTTTTCTCTCATCAATAACTCTGCTTGATTTGTGCTCTGAACGAGTATCAAGTTCTCCGTACTCATGTATAGTTACTGATGCAGGCTTTACGCCGATTCTGCTCTTTAATGCAGTGCTTACTCTTTCAGCAACTTCGATATCATTTTCTGTGCTGCCTTGGTTCTTTTCAATTTCAACGCTGTATCTGCAGGCGAAGTTTTCTTCAAATACTCTGATTCTGTATTCACCTGTAATTCCCTTAATATCACGAACAACTGCTTCAATGTCACTCGGGAATACATTTACGGCTGAAATAATGAACATGTCATCCTTTCTTCCGTTAATATAGATTCTTCCGTGTGTTCTTCCGCACTTACACTTGCCTGTGTCAATTCTTCCGATATCACCTGTTCTGAAACGGATAAGAGGTCTTGCATGCTTTCTTAATGTTGTAAATACAAGCTCACCAACCTCCCCTGGAGGAAGCACCTCACCTGTGTTAATATCAACTGTTTCAACAAGGATGTGGTTCTCTGCAATGTGGAGACCGTCCTTTTCTTCACACATGGCTGCACATGCTCCGAAAATGTCGGATAAGCCGTAGAAGTCAAAGATTTCTGCTCCCCATAAGTCCTCAATGGCCTTTCTTGTTGCACCGATTGATCCACCGAGCTCACCGGCAACGATAATTTTCTTAATGTTAAGATCCTTCTTTGGATCAATGCCTGCCTGTAATGCCTTTTCACCAAGCTGCCAAGCATATGAAGGACTGGTCCACATGATTGTTGGCTGGTATGTCTTTAATACAAATAAGAGTCTTTCACTTGGAAGAGTTCCGCCCCAGATACATAATGCACCGAGGTTCTGAGCTCCGATAACGTCAGGGCCTCCAACGTAAAGCGAGAAGTTAAGACCGTGTAAGTATCTGTCCTTAGGTCTCATTCCGATCTGCCAGAACCAGCGGCTCTCTGTTTCCTGGAATTCGTCAAAGTCCTTCTTTGTAAACGGACTTACTGTTGGAACTCCTGTAGAACCTGAAGATGTAGAAATAAATACAACATCTTCTTCAGGTACTGCACATAATTCACCTAAAAATGATCCAACACCCTGAGTATCTCTCTGAGTTTTCTTGTCTACAAATGGAAACTTTTCGATATCTGAAAGTTCCTTAATATCCTCAGGCTTAACACCTGCTTCATCAAATGAACGCTTGTAGTAAGGTGCATTGTCATATGCAAACTTTACGATTTCCTTTAAATCTTCAAGCTGTCTTTTTTCAAGCTCCTCTCTGGGGAGCGTTTCTAATTCTTCATCCCAATATTTACTGTTTACATCCCTGCTCATTTATCTTCACCTGTTTTAATCCGTAATTTTAACCTGTAGTTTTAAAGTTCTTATTTATAAATTCCCATTTTCTGTCTCTTGACTGTTTTACAAGCTCTATATCGTCATCTGTAAGATGTTTGAATCTGCCCTGTCTTCTAAGGTATTCGCCCACATCTGAAAACTCTTTAGGTCTTCTGTTTAATGTGTATTCACCATTTTCATATTCCGCCAGATACCATAAACCGCAGTCAACGATCTCCTTCGCAATGTCCACTGTTATATCAGGTTTGATTCCCCAGCCTGTGTGACACGGAGCTATAACGTGGATATATTTTGTACCCTTTATCTTAGATGCCTTTTCCACCTTGTTCATAAAGTCATTTATATATCCGATACTTGCTGTTGCCGCATATGGAATATCATGTGCAGCTATAATTTCAAACATATTCTTTTTCGGTCTGAGGTTGCCATGAATTACTCTTCCATCAGGAGTTGTAGTTGTTGCAGCTCCATATGGTGTAAGAGAACTCTTCTGCATTCCAGTATTCATATATGCTTCGTTGTCGTAGCAAATGTAGAGTATGTTGTCATTTCTGTCGATTGCTCCGGATAATGCCTGAATTCCGATATCGGCTGTTCCGCCGTCTCCTGCAAGACCTACTGCCTGGAAATCTGTTATTCCCTGCGCCCTGAGTCCTGCCTCTATTCCTGTAAGCATTGAAGCTGTACCTGCAAATGTAGAAATAATGGCATTATTGGAGAAACAGAGCTGTGGGAAGTTAAAACTTACCGCAGACATACATCCTGCAGGTATAACTGCAACGGAACGCTCTCCAAGCACCTTAAGAGCTATTCTTAAAGCCAGACTTCCTCCACATCCGGGACAGGCTTTATGTCCGAAAAAGAATTCTTCTTCATTTAGATTTTTTGCGTTTAATGCCATTATTCTTCACCTATACCCAGGAAATGAATTCCAAATCTGTCGTCTTTAAGTTCTATGTATATATCTTCTACTTCACGACATGAAATGTTCTTTCCGCCCAATCCGCCAATGTAATTGGATGTCGGGATGTTAACATCATTTTTTCTGAGAGCTGAGTTAACATTTGTATAAACAGTTCCTTCATTACCAAAAGAAATATCCTTTTCAAGAACTGCAATACCCTTTGCATTTTTAACTGCTTCGGCTATTTCTTCATTTGGGAAAGGACGAAGGTATCTTATTCTTAAAACACCTGCCTTAATTCCTTCTTCTCTCAGATTATCTGCCGCTTCCTTTACGAGACCGGCTACACTTCCCAATGTAATGATTATGTAGTCCGCATCCTCTGTTTTATATGTTTCAATAAGTCCTGTATATTCTCGTCCGAAGATCTTGGCAAATTTCTCTTCTGCCTCTTTAATTACATCCTTTGCATTGATAACACCGATATGCTCGTTGTACTTAAAAATGTAATTCTGATCCGGACCTGCTGAGAATGCCAGGTTCTTAGGATTATCAAAATCTATTTTATTTTCTGTTTCAAATGGTGGTAGGAATGCATCCGCCTGTTCCACATCAGGAACATCTACCACTTCATAAGTATGTGTAAGTACGAAACCGTCCAGGTTTACCATGCATGGAGTTGATACATTCTTATGTTCCGCCACATAGTAGCTCATGAGAGCAAGATCTAGGCTCTCCTGTGCATTTTCTGCATATGCCTGAATCCATCCGCTGTCTAACTGAGAAATGGAATCTCTCTGGTCTCCATAAATGTTCCATGGAAGTGCGGTTGAACGGTTGGCATTCATCATTACGATTGGAAATCTTCCGCCCGCTGCATATGTAAGGCATTCAGCCATGTATAAAAGGCCTTGTGATGATGTAGCCGTAAATGTTCTTGCTCCTACTGCAGAAGCTCCTATGGCACATGAAAGTGCGGAGTGCTCTGATTCAACATGTATGAATTCTGACTTAAGGTCACCGTCTGCAACCATTTCTGAAAGTCTTTCAACAACTGTTGTCTGAGGTGTAATTGGATATGCGGAGATTACGAGAGGCTTTGCAAGGCGTATTCCCTCGGCAAATGCTTCATTTCCCGACAAAAACTTCTTTGCCATTACTCTTCCTCCATTTCTATTGCCTTGAAAGGACAAACCTTTCTGCATATTCCGCATCCCTTACAGTAGTCGTAATCAATCTTTACTTTGTTATTCTCTTTATCCTTTGAAATAACTCCGTCCGGACAGTAAAGATAACACTGAAGACATCCTGTACATTTTTCTGAGCAGACTACAGGTTTTTCACTTCTCCAGCTCGCATTCTTTGTTACCAGATATCCTGCGTCATATGATGGCACATCCGGAATTTTTGGTATTTCATCTCTTAAATACGGTTTCATTTCGCCACCCCGCTTACCAGATCAACAGCCGCCAGCGCTGCTTTAATGTTCTTTTCCTGTAACTTTGCCGGCATGTATCCTCTTATTGCTTCTGCAATATTTTCACTGTCTACTATTCCTGAAACACCTGCCAGTGCTCCAAGCATTACAGTGTTTGTTATTGTTCTCTTAAGAATTTCATTTGCCAGTGTATCAGCATCTACTGCGATTATTCTCTCATCGTCAAAATGCTTCTTTGTATTGATGATGATCTTTCCATTTTCTTTCAGTTCACCAAATGAATTGAAAAATAATGTGTCGTCAAGATATATGACATAGTCGGCTTTTTCAATTTCACTTCTGTCTCCAATTCGACAGCTGTCTAATTTTGTAAATGCTCTTACGGGAGCACCTCTTCTTTCAGGTCCAAAAGACGGAAATGCAATTGAATAACTGCCTCTTACGGCGTATGCTGCACCCAGCAGCTTGGCTGCCGTAAATGCTCCCTGTCCTCCTCTTCCATGCCATAATACATCTATCATTTAATCACCTATCATTTCTTCCATCTGAGCAAGTATGACTGCAATTTGTTTACTGCAAGTGCAATCACTGTCACTACTAAGCCTATAACGAGAAGACCCACTATTGTACGTGTGTAATCTCCAAAATCTGAATACTGTTTTACGTAATATCCCATTCCGCTCTGAGCTCCGATCATCTCTGCAGATGTAAGAAGGATGAATGAAACTGAAAGTCCCTGGTTACATCCTATAAATATCTGAGGGATTGAAGCCGGTAATATTACTGAGAAAAGCATTGTTCTCTTATTTACGTTAAGTACCTTTGCTGAATCTGTAATTCTCTTATCAACATTGATAACGCCGCTCATTGTACTTGCAAGAACCGGCCAGAATGTTGCAAGGAATATTACAAATACTGAAACCGAACGGAATGTAGGTAAAAGTGCAATTCCGTAAGGTATATATACTATCGGTGGAATTGAACCGAGGAACTTTGCAATATATGTTGCTGCTCCTCCGATTCTTGCATTCCATCCGAGAAAAAGTCCTAATGGTATGGCAACAGCCAGTGCTATGAAGTATCCCTGAACAATAATTCCAAGTGAACTTCCTATGTTAATAAAGATCTTGTCTGCATCCTGTACTGCCTGCCAGAACACCTTACCCATCGGTGGGAAGAGTGCTTCATTTAAAATGTTAAATTTATCTGTTAAAAGAGTCCATACTGTCAGGAATCCGAATACAACCGCAATTATATCCAGAAACAGGTTAAGACTTTTTTCTTTCTTTGCCAGTGCTGAAACAAGAAGCACAATCGCTTCAAGTCCAACGGCAAACCATACGAGATATTCCGTATGTGATTCTCCTGTTCTGGCATTTGGTATAAGCTGAACCAGCAGGAGAGCCACAAACAGGAAGTTAACCACTCTTAAAAAACGTTTTTTCACTGTCATCCTTATTCAACCTCATCCTTATCGTCATCGAATTCATCAACATTTTCTCCATGGAACAATGTTAATAATTCTTCGTAGAAAGTATTATATTCATCAGTTCTTACAAGCTCTTTAATGTTTCTCGGTCTGGCAAATGGAACTGTAATTTCCTTATAGACACGTCCCGGACTCGGAGACATTAAAATGATTTTATCTGAGAGGAGTATCGCCTCATCTAAGTCATGAGTTACGAAAACTACAGTCTTTCTCTTGCCGTAACCTTCCCAGAGTCTCATAAGAAGCTTCTGAAGATTAACTCTGTTCTTCGCATCAATAGCACCAAATGGCTCATCCATGAGAAGAATCTCTGTATCCATTGCAAGCGCTCTTGCTATGGCAACTCTCTGCTGCATTCCGCCGGATAATTGATTTGGATATTTTTCAGCGAAAGAGGCAAGTCCCACCTTATCTAAAAATTCATCGGCTATTGCCAGTCTTTCGCTTTTGCTGAGTTCCTTTCTCGCCTGCTTAATACCGAAGGCCACATTATCTCTTGCCGTCATCCATGGAAAAAGAGAATAGTGCTGGAATACAACACCTCTGTCTGTTCCCGTGCCTGTGATAGGTTTTCCGTCTATGGAAGCTGTGCCTGATGTAGGGAAATGCACTCCTTCAAGAATACTTAAGAGTGTACTTTTTCCACATCCACTGGCTCCGATAATACTTACAAATTCCCCATCCTCAACGGTGAACGTAACATTGTCCAAAGCTTTGAATTTATTCTTTTTTTCTACATATTCAACCGTAAGGTCTTTAATCTCTATCTTTCCCAATTTTCTTCACCCTTGTCTGCATGACGGCTTTAAGATAATCCGTCCTATTATTCGTACTGAGCAAAATGCTGCTGAAGCTCTGTATAAATGGCATCTCCAGGATTTTCATTTAAAAGGCTTTCAAGTGCATTCTTGTAAATAGTTGTGTTGTAAAGAGGTTCAATATCATAGTCAGTTGTATATCCTAATTCCACGATATTCTTCTTAAGCTCTAATGTAGCCTGCTTATCAGGATCAGGATTTGAACTACCATATCCTCCGTAAATTTCTGTGTTTATGTAATCTGCATCAATGTCGATATATTTCTTAACATCCTGAACTGTCTTATCGTGATCTTCCTGTGAGAACTTGTATGCCTTAATTAAAGCTCTCTCAAAAGCGTTATATGACTTAGGATTGTTGTTAAGTGCCTCTGTTGAAGCAACCTGACGGCAACATGGCTGGTTTTTAAGCTCTTCTATCTCTGAACAGTAGTAAACCGGTACATAGCCCTGGCTCTTCGCAAGAGAAGCATATGGTGAGTAAACAGATGCCGCATCAATTGTGTCATTCTGTAATGCTGCATATGCATCCTTCTGGCTGTCAAAGTAAACGATATTTACTTCATCAGCGCCTGTTCCAATATTAATTCCCTCGTTCTTAAGGATGAGCTGAAGCTCAGCATCCTGAATACTGTTCTTTACTGATGCAACATTCTTTCCCTTAAGTATATGAACATCAACATCACTTACGCCCTCTGTATACTTAGACTTAATTACGTATCCGTGGCCGTTAGTCATGGCACCACCGAAGATTGAAATGTCGTGGCCCTGGCTCTGGAATGTAATTGTAGGTACGGAACCGATTAATGAAACATCAAGCTTACCTGACTCAAGTCCTGTTGTAAGCTCTGCTGAGTTTGAGAACTGTGTAAGAGTTACATTTAAGCCTTCCTCCTGGAAAAATCCCTCTTCCTGTGCAACAAATGCTAAAAGATGAGCTGTTGAATTTAAGTATCCTACGTTAAAATTTGTTTTCTCAAGATTTGCCGCTGCTTCTGAATTTACTGTATTTGTTGTTCCTGAATTTCCGCATCCCGCAAGTGTTAATGCAAATGCTCCGGCTACAAGTCCTGATATAATTATCTTCTTCATTTATTTATTCTCAATAATCCGTTGACTACTGTTTTCCTTTCTCTGTTATCAAAATGTTTATAAGTATTATTTTCAGTTATATTTATCTAACATCACATTCGCATTAAACACTGTTTCATACCTGTTTTTCCTCCGTTTTGTATATATTTGTTATGGCATTAATTTACACGGAAACGATTTTCTCAACAAATACCTATAATGCATCATTAGTTATAGAGTGAAACTATAACTATTTTTATACAAAATATACGCTTTTGTTATAATCCCATTACAATATCATGTGTGTTTTTTATTAACTTATATTTACCATGTCATCATTTTTCTTTTCAGACACGGATTTACAGGTTTAAATTGCAACAAAAAAGGATGCTTCCGGTAAACCGGAAACATCCTTTTTAATAAATATTACAATCAGATAAATATCTTTTTATCAGCCTGTATATATACACATATATTTTATTATTCTTCTATATCCATATCTTTTGGGTGTAACGCCCTTTCATCCCCGGGGCGAATCACCTTTCTAAATGTAAGATCTTTTACATTATATTCTTCGATCTCAGTTTCATCTCTCTCATCCAGTTCTACACGAACCATCTGAGTGAGAACATTCATGGCAATTACCTTACCTCTTTCCTTAGTGGAAGAAATAATAACTCCCATACCGATATTAGGCATATTTCTCTTCAAATCCAGATATGTTGAATTCTCATATGAGAGACAGCACATAAGTCTGCCGCATATACCTGAAATGGTTGTCGGTGTGAGAGGAAGGTTCTGCTCCTTAGCCATTTTAATGGACACAGGTGCAAACTCAGGTAAAGTCTTTGAACAGCATAAATTACGTCCGCATATTCCAAGGCCTCCCACGAGTCTAGCTTCATCTCTTGAGCCAATCTGTCTGAGTTCTATTCTTGTCTTAAATATGGATGCAAGATCCTTAACAAGACTTCTGAAGTCAACTCTTGTCTCAGCAGCAAAATAAAATATGATTTTATTGCCGTCAAAGAGACATTTAACTCTGACCAGTTTCATGTTTAGTCCGTGTTCATTAATCTTGCCTTCGCAAATATCAAAAAACTTGGACTCGTTATCTATATTTAATTCATTGCGCTGTTCATCCTCTTCCGTCGCAATTCTTATAATTGAACGAACAGGCTCGACCACCTTCGGGTTGCTGTCATCAGTAAATCCCACAACCTGGCCATATTCCACACCTCTGTCTGTTTCAACAATGACATGGTCGCGGAGATTTACCTCCAGACCCATCGCTCTGTAAAAGCTTAATGGTTCTGCACTTTCTGTCCTGACACTAATTATATCTCCCAACGAAGCCTCCTTAGTCACGCTCATGCGCCTCCGATAAGCAGTTAACCATGCCTTCATGGATTGTAATCAGGAATAATTCTGCTGCAATATCAAAGTTAACATTGGCAGCCAGTCTCAGTTTGATTACTTCAACACCTTCAATGATTTTATTCAGACCTTCATATGAAGCATTTTGTGCCTGTCTGCTTATATCTGTTATTTCTGACTTAAATACAAGACTGTTCATGTCTCTTGTACTCTTAAACATAAGTACATCTCTGTACCATAACTGAAGAATATCCAGGTAATCTTCTAATCTGTTGATTTTATATGAATCTAATTCTCTTAACTGTGTCATTGTTTCATACAATGCCATGTCAGGAACCTTCTTCACAAATCTGATAACGGAATCCTTGAGCTCTTCCATATCTGCATTTGAAAGATAATCAGTAGCTCTTCCAAGCTTACCGTCTGCAAATATAACGGCAAATTCAATCTCAGACTCACTCTTATCAGGAAAATGCTCCTGTAAGTATGTCTTCATTAATTTACCCGGAACGTCTTCCATATCAATAACTACACATCTTGATCTTATAGTATCAAGTAAAATGTCGGCATTTGTCGCCAACAATATAATAACGGCATATTCCGGCGGTTCTTCAAGAGTCTTAAGAAGAGCATTCTGCGCCTGTGCCGTCAGTCGCTGTGCATCTTCTACTATATAAACCTTTCTGTCATATTCGTAAGGCTTAATTACAATGTCGTTGATTAACTTCTCTCTGATGTCATCAACACCGATGCTTTTCTTTGCATCTGCATCGTAACTAATTCTTATAATATCCGGGTTACTTCCCGCTTCTGCCTGAATACATGAATGGCACTTTCCACAAGGCTTTATGTCTTCAGCTTTAGCATTGCCTGATTTCACGAGTTCTTCAACATGCTCACACTGTAAAGTTTCCGCAAATGCGTCAGCAAGGAGTTTCTTGCCTGAACCGCTTTCTCCGTTAAAAATATAGGCATGTGACAGCTTTCCCGTGCTTATAGCTTCCGTCAGATAAGTTTTAATATTCTCTTGTCCGCAAATATCTTCAAAACTGCTCAAAACAACACCTCTAACATTTATAATCTGCTGGTATTATACCACTATTCTACAAACTCTGTCTTGCAATAAAGTTAAATAAGATAACTCAATTGTCGGCATATTGTAACTATTAAGCGAATGGCAGGCTGCATTACTTTGTTACCATACCCACAAAACGGCATTTAAATTGCTCAAATCTTACAGCAATAAGTAGTTACATGAATTACTTAATTCTCACAGCCACATTTTTCTCACCGAATAACTCTCTCATCTGTCTGAGATATTCGTCGCTTGCCACTATCTCCTTTGAGAGAACCAGCATTTTCTTACCCTGCTCGCAATATACTATTAAAATGTCATTGCCGGTAAACTGCTCATTTATTCCGATGATTCTCTCTTTAGCCTTTAAGTAAGCATCTTCATCTGCAAATCTTATCCATACTTCTCTTCGCATTTCGTCAATGTCCATTACATCTTCTGCAAGAAGCTTTGAGGATGAATCAGCATCAACACTTACCTTACCTGAGATAATAAGCTTTGAATCGTTATGGAGTATTCTTCTGAACTTATCAAATACTCTCGGGAATACAACAACCTCTACAGCCCCTGTCTTGTCCTCAAGAGTAACAAAGCACATCTGATCTCCCTTTTTGGTTGTGATTTCTCTCATGGCAATAACAATACCGCCGATAGTCTGTTTGGATCCGTCAGGCAGTTTTGCCTTCTTTTCCTCACCGGCATCCTCAGCATTATTCTCATCACCGTCTCCATCACCCGCTGCAAAATCAACAGCCTTTGCAGTTGTCTTTCTTCCGAAAAGCTTTGAATATTCATCAAGAGGATGACCACTTACATAAACACCAAGAACTTCCTTTTCATTATCAAGAAGCTCCTTTAAAGACATCTCCGGAATTTCAGGAACTCTCATATCAAAGCTTGAATCTTCAATGTCGCTCTGAGACATTATGTCAAATAAAGACATCTGGCCTGAGATGCTGTCCTTGTTCTGCTTATTGGCATTGTCCAACATACGGTCGGAAATTGCCAACTTGGCCTTTCTTGTTCCCTCAAAGCAGTCAAGTGCTCCGGCTTTTATGAGATTTTCAAGACTTCGCTTATTTAAATCTGAGCATAATCGTCTTACAAAGTCCGCCATAGATTTATATTTACCATTTAAGTTTCTCTCTGTTACGATTCGGTGGATTATAGGTCTTCCTAGGGCTTTTATCTCATTTAATGCAAAATTAATTGCCCCGTTGTCAGCTTCAAAATACTCACCTGATTCATTTACATTTGGAAGCTTAAGCTCAATGCCCATCTGCTGGCATGAGTACATATATCCCGCTACTTTGTCAGTGTTATCTATTACGGATGTCATAAGAGCCGCCATAAATTCCACCGGATAATATGTTTTCAGATATGCAGTTCTGTATGTAATAACCGCATAGCAGGCTGCGTGGGATTTGTTAAATGCGTACTTTGCGAAATCTATCATTTCATCAAATATTCTGCCTGCAGTTTTCTCATCTACGCCTCGCTTAATACAGCCGTCAACGCCCTCTTCTTCATTTCCGTAAATGAAGTTCTTGCGCTCCTGCTCCATTACGTCAGACTTTTTCTTAGACATGGCACGACGAACAAGATCAGATCTTCCCCATGAATATCCTGCCAGATCTCGAACAATCTGCATTACCTGCTCCTGGTAAACGATACAGCCGTATGTTGAAGAAAGAATAGGCTCAAGCTTATCTGAATCATAGACAATGCTGTTACTGTTGTTCTTTCCCTTTATGTATTGTGGAATAAAGTCCATAGGACCCGGTCTGTAGAGAGAAATTCCCGCAATAAGATCTTCTAGACTTCGTGGCATAAGTTCCTTCATGAAGGATTTCATACCTGAGCTTTCAAGCTGGAAAATACCTTCGCACTTACCTGTACTTATATAATCAAATACATTTTTGTCCTTGTAATTAATCTTATCAATTGAGAAATTCGGATCCTTTTTTTTGATCATGTTAACCGCATCACGGATAACCGTAAGAGTTCTTAATCCTAAGAAATCCATTTTAAGAAGGCCAAGTCTCTCAAGAGTTGTCATTGTAAATTCAGCAACAACCGCATTATCCGCACCTACTGCAAGAGGTACATAGTCATCAACAGGTCTGTCACAGATAAGAATTCCTGATGCATGAACTGAGGCATGTCTTGGTAACCCCTCAAGTCTCTTGGCTCTGTCAATTAATTCAGTGACTTCCTCATCTGTTTCATAAAGTTCCTTTAAGTCCTTATTTACTTCAAGAGCCTTATCGATTGTAATTCCCAGTGTCTGTGGAATCATTTTCGCAACCATATCTCGCTTCGCATATGGCATATCGAGAGCTCGTCCAACGTCCTTAATTACAGCACGGGCAGCCATGGTACCAAATGTTACAATCTGGGATACGCACTCACTGCCATATTTTTCAATAACATAATTGATAACCCTGTCACGCCCTTCATAGCAGAAGTCCGTATCAATATCGGGCATGGATACTCGCTCAGGGTTAAGAAATCGCTCAAAGACAAGATTATATTCAATTGGATCGATATCTGAGATAAACAGTGTGTATGAAACTATACTTCCCGCTGCAGAACCTCTTCCCGGACCTACAGGAATGTTGTGCTCCTTGGCAAAGTTAATATAGTCCCAGACAATCAGAAAATAATCCACATAACCCATGTTGTGAATTACATCTAATTCGTACTTCAGTCTCTCAGTTACTTCATTTTTAAATGTTTCATCATTTAACTTATCGCCATATCGAAGCTTTAATCCCTTATCACAGAGGAAATTAATGTAATTCCATGAAGATTCAAACTCATCAGGATACTTAAATCTTGGCAATTTAGTAACACCAAACTCTATTGTTACGTTACATCTGTCTGCAATTTTCTGAGTGTTTTCCAGTGCTTCAGGTACATAGTCAAATAAATCCGCCATTTCCTCAGGTGACTTGAGATAGTACTGACCACCCGGATATCTCATTCTGTTTTCGTCATTTACAGTTGTCTGTGTCTGAATACAGAGCAGAATATCGTGGGCATCCGCATCTTCCTTATATGTATAATGAACATCATTTGTGCAGATAAGTGGAATGCCTGTCTCGTCACTCATTTTAATAAGCTGTCTGTTAACTTGCTTCTGGGCAGCTATTCCGTGATCCTGCAATTCCAGGAAAAAGTTGTTCTCACCAAATATATCCCTTAAACGGATGGCCTCTTTTACGGCATCATCATACATTCCCATTGTTAATGTTCTTGGAATTATTCCCGCAAGACACGCACTTGTTGCAATAATACCCTCATGATATTTTTCAAGGATTTCATAATCTACTCTTGGTTTATAGTAGAAGCCTTCAGTAAATCCGATGGATACGATTTTCATAAGATTCTGATAACCCTGATTGTTTTCCGCAAGGAGAATAAGATGGTTATATTTGCCTTCGCCTGACTGCTTTTCCTTATCAAATCTTGAACCCGGAGATACATATATTTCGCAGCCGATAATAGGCTTTATTCCGTTGCTTCTGGCTGCTTCATAGAAGTCGATTACACCATACATAACACCATGGTCAGTAATCGCAAGGGAATTCATTCCAAGCTCTGCCGCATGCTTTGTAATCTCCTTAATTTTACTTGAGCCATCCAGCAGTGAATACTCTGTATGGACATGTAAATGTGTGAAATTTGGCATATTCTCCTCCTATATAATTCTTGTTATTATCTATTTCAATTTTGAATATAGCTCATTTATTAATCTGTTTAATCCTGACCAGTAAGCAAATTTTATATACCTAAGCTATGTTATTCACTCTGTCTGATCAAATGATTTTAATTAAATATTTTATTATGTGTAATATATAATTATAACAACTTTCACCGATAATAAATACAGGAATAAGTATATAAAATGATGCAATTATACCTTTTTGTAAATTTAAAAACCCCCTCTCGGAATGCCTCATTTAATGTGAAGCACCTCGATAAGGGGGTTATGTGATATATAAAATATTATAAGCAATCCTGCTTACTCAGCATTGTTTGTATTATCTGGATCTGCATTGTTCTCAGATGTGGCTATATCACTGTTATCTGATGTTACATCGTTCTTAGCTGTTTTATCGTTATCTGATACTTCACCATTTTCCGCTGCACTATCATTTCCTGATACAGTTTCATTTTCAGATGTATTCTTTTCAGCTGTATCGCCATTCTCTGAAACATTTTCAGATGCATCAATTTTCTCAGCTACATCTTCCTTTTCGTAGACTTTATTCTTTATGCCCTCTTCAAGTTCCTCAATTGTAACTGAAGGGTCAGCCTGACATTTTCTGAAAATGTACATGAATTCCTTACCTGTAATAGTTTCATTTCTAAAGAGGAATTCAGCAATAAGATCGAGAGATGTGCGGTTCTCTCTTAAGAGACGTTTTGCCTCTTCATAGCACTGCTCAAGAAGCTCTTTGATTTCGTTATCAATCTTAGTTTCTGTTGCATCTGATACATTTGAAACTGATCTTCCTTCAAGATACTGATCCTGAACAGTTTCAAGTCCCATAAGACCGAATTCCTTGCTCATTCCGTATCTTGTAATCATTGATCTTGCAATGCTTGTAGCCTGCTCAATATCGTTAGAAGCACCTGTAGTTACGTATGGGAATACAATTTCCTCCGCTGCACGTCCTGAAAGGATTGTTGTAAGTCTTGCAATAAGCTCATCCTTAGTCATGAGATATTTCTCTTCTTCAGGAACCTGCATTACATAACCTAAAGCACCCATTGTTCTTGGTACGATAGTAATTTTCTGTACAGGCTCTGCATCCTTCTGAAGAGCAGTAACGAGAGCATGTCCAACCTCGTGGTAAGAAACAATACGCTTCTCTTCCTTACTGAGGATTCTGTCCTTCTTCTCCTTACCTGCAATTACAACTTCTACAGCCTCCCAGAGATCCTTCTGGGCAATGGCTCTTCTGCCATTCTGTACTGCACCGATGGCAGCTTCATTTATCATATTTGCAAGATCAGAACCTACAGCTCCACTTGTTGCAAGAGCAATTTCGTGAAGATCTACAGTCTCATCAAGCTTAACTTTCTTAGCGTGAACCTTAAGAATTGCTTCTCTTCCCTTTAAGTCAGGCTTATCAACGATGATTCTTCTATCCAGACGGCCAGGACGAAGAAGCGCCTTATCGAGAATTTCAGGTCTGTTAGTTGCAGCAAGGATAAATAATCCCTCATTTGAATCAAAACCGTCCATCTCTGCAAGAAGCTGGTTAAGAGTCTGTTCTCTTTCATCATTACCGCTTGAGATTCTGCTGTCTCGGCTCTTACCTATGGCATCAATCTCATCAATGAAAATGATAGAAGGTGCGCTGTTCTTAGCTTCCTTAAATAAATCTCTTACTCTGGAAGCACCTACACCGACGAACATTTCAACAAAGTCTGAACCTGATAATGAGAAAAATGGAACTCCTGCCTCACCTGCAACAGCTCTTGCGAGAAGAGTTTTACCTGTTCCCGGAGGCCCTACAAGAAGTGCACCCTTAGGAAGCTTTGCTCCGATATGGGAATACTTTTCAGGTTTCTTAAGGAAGTCAACGATTTCCTGGAGAGATTCCTTAGCCTCTTCCTGACCGGCAACATCCTTAAATGTAACTCCTGTTTCATCCTGCTTATATAACTTGGCAGGGCTCTTTCCAACGCCCATAATACCGTTTCTTCCGCCACCCATTCTTCTGAGGAGGAAGCTCATAAATATAACCATGATAACTACAGGAAGCACATAAATAAGAAGTGTTTCGAGAAGAACATTTGACTCTTCAGGAATATATGCGTTAACAACAACGCCACGTTCCTTCATAAGATTGAGGAGCTGTGGGTCATTTACATATCCTGTATAGTAAATTGTTCCGAAAATACCCTTATTAGTATTTTCATTCTCTTCTGTAGTCTGGGTAGGAGCCCATTCTATGGCAGATGCTGAAGTCTGAGGTGTGTTCTCTGTATCAGATGTACTCTCAGTTGCTCCATCTGTCTCATTTGCCTTAAGTGAGTCGATATACTTATTGTATTCCTCATCACTTCTGAGCTTATATGTAATCTTGTCAGATTCATAATTAACCTCAGAAACACGGCCTGAATTTACACTGTTATAAAATTCCGTATAGCTCGTCTCTTTGTACTTAACATTATCAATTGCACTTCGAATTGAACTGATAGCTATAAGTGTAATTATTGCCGCAAAAATAAGCGTGATAAGAATTCTTGCTCCACCACGCCTGTTGTTATTTTTGTCGCCGTTTCCACCCTGTGGATTGTTATTATTGTTGTCCATTTTCCCTATCCATATTAAATGATTTTAAAATATTGCCGATAACAATCCACATTTATCGGATGTTTTCGGCAAATACCAAATCACTATACGAATTCCTTTCGTTAACATATCGATACCATAATATCATTTTTTAATAAATAGATTTTATAACAAAACGCCTTACTAATGTCTAAAAAATTGCAAATATATAAATTAAATGTTTCTAAACAACTAATTGCATATACTCTATAGAAATTTTAACACATATATACTATAATTGATATTTAAAATATTGTCGTGACTGCAGATATCGCATATGACAGATACTGCATTGCCATTTATATTTATTTAGGAGGTTTTTTCATGCCGGTAAAATATATTTTTGTAACTGGTGGAGTTGTATCGGGACTTGGTAAGGGCATTACTGCTGCTTCTATCGGAAGACTGCTTAAAGCTCGTGGTTTTTCAGTAACAATGCAGAAGTTTGATCCATATATCAATATTGATCCAGGAACAATGAATCCTATTCAACATGGTGAAGTATTCGTAACTGATGACGGTGCCGAAACAGACCTTGATCTTGGCCATTATGAAAGATTTATAGATGAAAGCCTTGATAAGCGTTCAAATATTACATCAGGTAAGATTTACTGGTCAGTTCTCAGAAAAGAACGTCGTGGTGATTTCGGTGGAGGAACAGTTCAGGTTATTCCTCATATCACAAATGAAATTAAGTCAGCATTTTTCAGAGACTACGATACAGAAAAAACTAAAATAGCTATCATCGAAGTTGGTGGAACTGTTGGTGACATTGAAAGTCAGCCATTTATTGAATCTATCAGACAGTTCCAGCATGAAGTTGGTCGTGAAAATGCAATCATCGTTCACGTAACTCTCGTTCCATATCTTAAGGCTTCTGGTGAAATGAAGACAAAGCCTACACAGATGAGTGTTAAGGAACTTCAGAGTATGGGTATCCAGCCTGACGTACTTGTATGCCGTACAGAGCTTCCACTTGAGCCTGGTATCAAGGATAAGATTGCATTATTCTGTAACCTTGATAAGTCACACGTTCTTGAAAATCTCGACGTAGATATTCTCTATGAAGCACCACTTGCTCTTGAGAAAGAACATATTGCTCAGGTAGTTTGTGAATCACTCAACATTGAATGTCCTGAACCAGACCTTACAGAATGGCAGGAAATGTGTACTGCATGGAAGAATCCTACATCTTCAGTAAATATTGCCCTCGTTGGTAAGTATGTTCAGTTACACGATGCATATTTAAGTGTTGCTGAAGCCCTTAAGCACGGTGGCGTTGCAAACAGAGCTGATGTAAATATCAAATGGATTGACTCAGAAGTTCTCAACGATGACAATGCTGAGGAATTATTAGGCGACTGCTCAGGTATCATCGTTCCCGGCGGCTTCGGCGACAGAGGTATCGATGGTATGCTCTCAGCAATCAAGTATGCAAGAGAGAATAAGATTCCTTACCTCGGTATCTGCCTTGGAATGCAGCTCGTTCTCGTAGAATTTGCAAGAGACGTTCTCGGACTTTCAGATGCAAACTCTATCGAATTCGATCCTAATACAATGCATCCAATCATTCATCTCATGCCAGAGCAGGAAGACATAAATGATTTAGGCGGAACACTCAGAAAGGGTTCATACCCATGTGTTCTTACTAAGGGTACTAAAACATATGAAGCATATGGCGAAGAAACAGTTCATGAGAGACACAGACATCGTTATGAAGTAAATAACGATTACAGAGAAGAGCTCAAGGCTAACGGTTGTGTTCTTTCAGGCCTTTCACCTGATGGAAGAATCGTTGAAATGGTTGAGTTAAAGGATCATCCTTGGTTCGTTGCAACTCAGGCTCATCCAGAGCTTAAGTCTAGACCTAACAGACCTCATCCATTATTTAAGGGATTCATCAAAGCTGCTATTGAGGCTAAGAATTAATATATAATTTACTAAATAATCTGTTTCACTGATAATGACATAAATCAAGACATACTAATCAGTAAATCCTTAATGAAACAGTATTACACTAAATAAATAAAAACCCACTCCGCCATTAAAAATATGACTGAGGGGGTTTTATTTATTTGTGATGTATTCTTATTTCATTATTTATTTTTATGTCTAACAATTTAATTTCAGAACAAATCGTATTATCAGATTATCTTATAAAAATATGTTACAGCTATTTTTTACACTTATATACTATTTACTTCTTAGCCTCGTAAGAAAATCTTACACTATTCGCGGACTTTTTGTTCGTTCTTTAATTTCTATGCCATGTAAGGATATTTTGCTACATACACTGATTTTCTCCAGCAACGCTCTATACTTACTTTTTAGTACGTATTAAATTCTATCCTTGAGCACCTTAACACGTATCTTACGGCTATCCTCTGTGTCACTTTCCAGATATATACCAAGTACTTCCAGACCCTGATCTACGGCATTTACTATGTTGGCAATACCATCTTCATCCCATATTTCTCCCGGTATTATTTCAGGTATTCCTGGAGGATAACAGCATACATTTTCACAGTCTATCTTGCCGGCAGCATCATTTATGTCAATCAGCTCATACTCTCCATTGAGATAAATATCCATAGCTTCAAATGGAAGCATTTCAGTCTTTTTAGGAGCAATATTGTTCTGAATTTCCTGACTACTGTCATCACATTTAAGAGAAGTTATTCTTTCGTCTATCTCTTCCAAAGCACTACAGAATCTCTCATAATACTCATCTGTATCGCCAATACTTGTCATTGCAAGAGCATATCTGTATGAGCTCATTTCAAGCTGAATCTTATATTCTTCTCGCAAAATGTCATACAGAGCTGTTCCATTTTCGCAGATAAGGACTATTTTAGACATATCATACATTTCAGATGGGAGTATTTTAGACACACCATGTATTTCAGACGGGCGTATTTTAGATATATCGCACATTTCAGATGTGTGTATATCAGACACACCACACATTTCAGACGGCAATATTTTATTCATACTACATTCAGCTGAATCTACATTTTTCGATTGATCATATGCTCCCGTCTCATAATCAAATGCACATGTTAACATTCGGATATTCTTCAATTTAAGAAGTCGTCTTCTCATCTTAATGAGCCTGTCCGTATATTCTTTAAATAACTCTTCTCCACGCTCTTCTATAAGATCTAAGCATGCACTGATACTTCCCATAAGTAAATATGAAGGACTTGTAGTCTGCATGAAATTCCAGAAAAATTTCACACGATCCATGTTGAATCGATACTTATATTCTGTATTTACTTCAGTGAAATGAGCGTCATTTTGAAATTTATCATCTGAAATATTTTCAATCTTACTTTCATAATCCGAAACATTTACTTTGTCTGTCTTCTTAAAAAGCATTAATGCTGCAGAAGTAAATGCAGGCATTGTCTTATGCATACTTGTAATAACAATATCTGCACCTTTCTTTATTGCACTATCCGGAAATAAATCATGAAATGGCAAATGTGCCCCATGAGCACCGTCTACAATAAGCACAGCACCATGTTTATGTGCTGTTTCTGCTATAGCTGTTATATCAGATACAATTCCTTCATACGTAGGTGATGTGATTACTACAGCCTTAATCCCAGGATTATTAATAAATAAATCCTCATCCACATAAGCTGCATCAACTATTCCACTTTTCTCATCATATAAATCAGGATAAAGAAATACAGGATCAAGCTTTCTTGAAATCAGTGCATTATAAACGGAAATGTGGCAGTTTCTCGATATAAGAACTTTATCTCCTTCATTACATACACCTGATATGGCCGCTATGACACCCGCAGAACTTCCATTTACAAGCAATAATGAATCATCTGCACTATACATTCTCGCAGCTCTATTCATTTCCTCCCTTAAAATGTCTTCCGCATTGTGAAGATTATCAAATCCCTCAACTTCAGTAATATCAAATGCATAAGGATTTGGCATATCAACTAAATCAGCATTTCTTTTTGCTCCAGGCATGTGCATAGGCACATAACCTTCGTCCACATAACTCATCAGTCTTTTATATAGTGAATCTTTCATACGCAACCCTTTTCCTAAATAGTTATTTTCCTGTAATTTATAATATATTATTCCAATGTTATTGATATTGATTTTAAGCAGTAATTAATTATCAATATTGATTTTCAATAACATGCTCATGTGCATCAATATAAAGTTTACAATATAACCATTAAATCATACATTCTAATAATTAATGAATAACTATTATATTCATTAGATGCAATTTAATATTATTACTACAAAACATAATAAAAAAGCCACACCTTTTGGTGTGGCTTAAATGTAGTGCCTGGAACCGGAATCGAACCAGTGACACGAGGATTTTCAGTCCTCTGCTCTACCAACTGAGCTATCCAGGCATAGTAGCGGGGACAGGATTTGAACCTGTGACCTTCGGGTTATGAGCCCGACGAGCTTCCGAGCTGCTCCACCCCGCGGTATGAAATTGACAACTAATGTTGTAAGTGGATGGAGAAGGATTCGAACCTTCGAAGGCGAAGCCAACAGATTTACAGTCTGCTCCCTTTGGCCACTCGGGAATCCATCCATATAAAAGCCGACAGTCGGAGTCGAACCAACAACCTATTGATTACAAATCAATTGCTCTGCCATTGAGCCATGTCGGCAAACAATGGGACCAATAGGGCTCGAACCTATGACCCTCTGCTTGTAAGGCAGATGCTCTC
>UQXZ01000001.1 GCA_900545225.1 uncultured Eubacteriales bacterium | reverse complement strand
CGGTGGTGTGAGAGGTCGGAATTTCTCATTTAAGAGAAATTCCTCCTACTCGATTTTTATAAGGATTTATCTAATGTATCAGGTAAAGTCTTACGATTAAAAAGTAACAGAAAGGGATAAGATGACAATAAAATGACGGAAAACAATATTTTCAAGATATTTATAAAGTATACCTCATTTAATGTATTGGGAATGATTGCTCTTTCCTGTTACATTTTTGCGGATACGTTATTTATATCCATGGGAATCGGTATTGATGGACTGACTGCCATCAATCTGGCCCTGCCTATATTCAGCCTTGTAAATGGCTCCGGTCTTATGATCGGTATGGGTGGAGGTACAAAGTACACTCTGGCGGTAAGTAGAGGGAAGCAGCAAGAGGGAAATAAGATATTTACAAATACTCTGTATATGACAGCCATATTTGGTATTGTGTTTGTTATTCTTGGTATATTTTTCTCAGGAAATATAGCGACACTTCTTGGAGCTGACGAGCAGGTTATGGCTAACACTGAAATATATTTAAAAATGCTTCTGATTTTCTCACCTGCATTTATTTTAAATAATATTGTACAGTGCTTTGTAAGAAATGACGGTGCGCCTCATTTATCAATGATAGCCATGATTGTAGGAAGTATGTCTAACATGTTCCTCGACTGGTTATTTATTTTCCCATTTGGTATGGGAATGTTTGGTGCGGTACTTGCCACATGTTTGTCACCTGTTTTCAGTTTAATTTTAACAATACAGTATTTCATAAGAAAGAAAAATACTTTCCATGTTGTTAAAACAAAGATTTCAGGTAAGGCTATTGGAGGTATTATTGCCAGTGGTTTCCCATCATTTTTAACGGAAATCTCTACAGGTATAGTTCTTATTGTATTTAACTTCCTGTTTATGGAAATCGCAGGTAATACGGGAGTTGCGGCATATGGTGTAATTGCAAACCTCTGGTTTATTGTTGTTTCAATGTTTACCGGTATTTCACAGGGTATGCAGCCAATCATGAGTCATAACTACGGTAAGGGTAAGTATGGCAATGTAAATAAGATCCTTAAATACGGACTTATACTTATGGGAACATTTGCGGCTGCCATATATGCAGTTATGTTCTTCGGATCAGAATATGTTGCAGCAATATTTAACAGCGAACACAATGAAACATTGCAGTATATTGCAGAAGAGGGATTGAAATTATATTATATTGCCTGCCCGTTTGTAGGATTTAATATAATTATTTCAATATTCTTTACTTCTACAGAATATCCTGTTCCTGCACATATCATATCTATCTTAAGAGGATTTGCCCTTATTATTCCAATGGCATTTATTATGTTATTTGCTGGTGGAAGAATAGGACTCTGGATGGCATTCCCTGTTACGGAAATGATAGTTACGGTTATAGGAATTATCCTGTACATTATGAGAAACAGGAAATTAAAAGAACATATATAATAGGAGAAATTAAATATTTATTCTTATTGCGGAATATATTGAGAGGGCTTAAACAGGCCTTTTCAGTATGTTCCGCTTTTGTTTCGTTTTTTAATCCCTACTATAAATATTAATTATATAAGTTTTTAGTGGATTTTTTATTTCATGTGTAGTATTATAATTAATACATATAACACATATATAATAAATAGGTTATTAAAAATAAACGGGTGAGCATATGATAGATAAATTTCACACACATAGAAATATAATAGGCTTTGATGAAAATGGTGTATCAGTTATTATCCACAAGGCTGATGCACATCACGAACATGACCATGAACATGAGCATAGTCATGACCACGACCATGAACATGACGGTAATAAAAAAGCTTATGGAAATGACCATGTTCATAATCCAAATGTAAAATACAGAGAATATGAAACTGATGATTCAGCAGATACAGATTTCATAAAGGATTATATGGAAGCCATTGCTACATATAAGAAGACATTTCCTACAAGGAATGAGGTAATTGAAAAGACACCGGACCCTGCAATTAAGGATATGCTTGAGTATGAAAAAGAGCAGGGCATTGAAAATATATTTGACAGATTTGACAAGCAGAAGCCACATTGTAGCTTTGGTCTTGCGGGAACATGTTGTAAAGCATGTAACATGGGTCCTTGTAAGATTACTGCCAAGTCACCTAAGGGAACTTGTGGTGCCGATGCGGATACTATCGTTGCAAGAAACCTTTTAAGAGGAGCGGCAGCAGGTGTTTCACAGCACGGAATGCACGCAAGAGAGGTTATTCTTTCACTTAAATGGGCAGCTGAGGGCAAACTCGATTTACCTATTATTGGAAAGCAGAAGGTTATTGACGTTGCAAATTCATTTGGCATTAAGACTAAGAGAAGACAGTTTAACAACATTGCAAAGGATGTTGCAGATGTTCTTTTAGATGATTTATCAAATACAGATCCAAACAGAGAATACAAGACTCTTGAGGCACTTGCTCCGCCTGAGAGAAAGAAAATCTGGAAGGATCTCGGTCTTATTCCTATTAGTGCATATCATGAAGTATTTGAAGCATTCCACAAATCAGGTGTAGGTACTGATGCGGACTGGAAGAGCCTTATGGAAGAATTCCACCGTTGTGGATTAGCATTTACATTTTCAGGCGTTATGGGCTCATCAATTGCAACAGATGCATTATTTGGTGTAGGTGACAGAGTAACAGGTAAAGTTAACTTGGGAGCTCTTGAAGAAGGATATGTAAATATCGCACTTCACGGACATTTACCAACTCTTGTAAGTAAGATTGTAGAGACAGGACAGAGCGAAGAGCTTGTTAAGCTTGCTAAGGAAAATGGAGCAAAGGGCATTAAGTTTTACGGAATCTGCTGTTCATCACTTGCTGCAATGTACAGATACGGCGGAGTTATTCCTCTTTCAAATGCAGTTTCAGCAGAGCTTGTTATTGCTACAGGTGCTATCGACCTCTGGATTGCGGATGTTCAGGACGTTTATCCTGCAATCATGGATGTTGCAAACTGTTTCCATACAAAGGTAGTTACAACAAGTGAGTCAGCAAGACTTCCTGGTGCTGAGAGAATCGAATATGATCATTACCACAGCAACATTGATAAGACAAATGAAATAGCAAGAGAAATCGTTTTAAAGGGAATTGAAAGATTTAAGGAAAGACAGGAGAGAGGCGTTCAGGTACACATTCCTAATGTAGAAGTTACTGCAGAAGTTGGCTTCTCACTTGAGTACTTAAGCCGTCGTTTCAAGGGTATCGGACCTGTTACTGAGGCCATCAAATCAGGAAAAATACTTGGTATCGTAAATATGGTTGGATGTAACAATCCAAAGGTTCCATTTGAAAGATGTATCATTGATGTGGCAGAGGAGCTTATTAAAAATAATGTACTCGTACTTACAAATGGCTGTGCATCATATCCTCTTATGAAGATGGGATTCTGTGAAAAGGGCGCAGGCGATAAATTTGCAGGCGAAGGCTTAAAGGAATTCCTTGAGGGTGATCTTCCACCTGTATTACACGTTGGAGAGTGTATTGATAATACAAGATCTTCAGGAATTATGGCTACAATTGCCAGAGAAATGGGAGTTCCAATCGCAGATATGCCATATGCATTTACATCTCCTGAATGGTCAAATGAAAAGGCCATTGATGCGGCTTTAGGTTTCCGTTTACTTGGTATTAATTCATATCACTGTGTTGAACAGCAGGTTTACGGTTCAAGAAATGTAAGTGAATATCTTAAAGAAGGAAGCTTAGAACTTCTCGGATCTAAAATGGTTGTAAACATGGATCCAAAGCTTCTTGCTAAACAGATTTTAGATGACATGAGAGAGAGCAGAAAGAAGCTCGGATGGGATAAATAATACGATAATGGGGTAATCCTCAGTCGTTGACAATATATAGATAAAATACTATCATATAAACAAATGTTTGTATGATAGTATTTTTTTGGTGAATTTTATGGAAAAGAGAGTTTATGCCTCAATAGATTTAAAATCATTTTATGCCTCCGTTGAATGTGTTGAACGGGGGCTTGATCCATTTGATGCAAATCTTGTTGTTGCGGACTCTTCAAGAACAGAAAAGACCATTTGTCTTGCTGTTTCACCGGCTCTTAAATCATATGGAGTTCCCGGCAGACCGAGATTATTTGAGGTTATAAGCACCATAAAAGCATATAATGGCAGAATAAGAAATATGACAGAGACATCTGCATTTAAGTCAGTTGTAGACAGTGATCCGGGTATCGGTCTGGAGTTTATTGCTGCGAAACCCAGAATGTCTTTATATATGAAGAAAAGTGCGGAAATTTATAACATTTACCTCAAATATGTTTCTTCAGATGATATATTTCCATATTCCATAGATGAAGTATTTATGGATATTACGGATTATCTGAACTATTACAACATGAGCGGATACGATTTTGTCCGTAAAATGATGAATGATGTATATGAGACTACGGGAATTACAGCGACTGCAGGTATAGGCGACAACATGTATTTAGCTAAGATTGCCATGGATATCAGAGCCAAGCACATGAAGGCCGATAAAAAAGGTTTGAGAATAGCAGAGCTTACGGAACGCTCATTCAGAGAGGAGCTCTGGGGATATAAGCCTCTTACGGCATTTTGGGGAATCGGTAGAGGTTATGCAGAAAAGCTTGCTCATGTGGGATTATATACAATGGGCGACATTGCCAGATGTTCAATCGGTAAGGAAAATGATTTCTATAATGAAGATTTACTCTATGATTTATTTGGTGTAAATGCTGAGATTTTAATAGATCACGCCTGGGGATATGACCCATGTACCATAAAAGATGTAAAGCAATATAAGCCTCAGAGTAAGAGCGTGAACAGTGGTCAGGTTTTACAGTGTGCATATGACAATACAAGAGCGGAGATTATAGTCCGTGAGATGGCGGAAAATCTGTCATATGAACTTATGAAAAAGAAGCTTATGACAAAGAAAATTGTCCTTATGGTTGGATATGACATCGACAATATGGATATACTGGATGATTCATATGAAGGTGAAATCGTAAAGGACAGATACGGCCGGTTAAAGCCTAAGCATTCAAGAGGAACTGCCAATCTGGATGAATATACATATATATCTTCAGATCTTATAGATGCATTTGTTAAGCTGTATCATACAATTACGGACAGCAGGCTTCTTATACGCCGTCTGACTCTGGTTGCGGATGATGTAATAAATGAAGATGAAGTAAAGAATATTCAGAAAAATACCAGAAAACAGCTTTCTTTTTTCGATGACTTTGATTTGAGTTGTGGTAACTCAGAAGACAGTGCAGAATACAGTGGAAGTACCGTTAATAAAGATAATGATAAATCGTCTGCAAATGTTGATGAAAAAGCCGATAATAAATCTGCTTTAAATACTGCTAAAAAAACAGATGGTAATGTCAGTGGTAAAGCAGGCTATAATGTTAATAACCAGACTGATACCGGCTCGGGTGATTACAATAAAAATCCGAGAAATGGCATAAAAACAAAATCTGCAGCTGTTTCTTCAAAAGAAAACGCTCGTAAGGATAAAAATAATAAAGACATTAATGTGGAATGCGGTAAAGCTGACTCCAAAGAGAAATTGAAAAGGCTTCAGAGTACACTTTTATCTTTGAAAAGCAAATATGGAAGTAACATACTTGTAAAAGGTACAAGTTTGGAAGAAGGAGCTACGGGAATGGAGCGAAATGGCCAGGTGGGTGGCCATAAGGCGTAAAAGCAGGAATATATCATGCGGAAACATGAAGTATATGCCTAAAGTGCACGCCTAAAATATATATTCACAGTATGTTGAAAATAGTAATAAAGACGATATATGAAAAACGATAACAATTTAAATTTAACAAATAATTATGATGACATCATCGATTTACCCCATCAGGTCTCAAAGAAGCATAAGAGAATGGATGTTAGCGAAAGAGCGGCACATTTTATGCCATTTTCAGCGTTAAAGGGATATGACAGTTTACTTTCTGATACTAAGAAAAGTAATGATGATATGATTAATAATGAAATAGAGCATGAGGAAATAGACTCAATCTGACACAGGCAGAGTATGGCTGTTGTAGTCACAGTCAGCTTTGTTGTCGGAGGTTTTAAAGGATAAAAAATGATTGGTATAATAGCTGCATTTGCCCATAACAGGGTAATAGGAAATAATGGAATAATTCCATGGAATATTCCGGGAGAACAGACGCTGTTTCGTGAACTGACTACAGGTAATATAGTAGTTATTGGCAGAAGAACCTATGACGAAATAGGCAGACCACTTCCAAACAGAATTACCATAGTAATTTCAAAGTCCAGGGAATACAGCGTGGGAAATCTCTACACTGTAGGTACATTGGATGAAGCCGTAAAGCTCGCATCAGATATAGCGCCTGATAAGGATATTTATCTGTCAGGTGGAAGTTCAGTGTATAAGGAAGGACTTGAGCTTGCTGATGTGCTTTACCTGACGGAAATAGATCTGGATGTGGAAGGAGATACATTTTTCCCTGAGATTTGTGAAGAAAATTATATTAAAACCATGATAGGAGATGTTACCGGAGATATTCCGTATAAACAATATAAGTATGAAAGAATCAGATGATTCGCCATGTAAATCATTTTTCAGGCCCTGCACTGTCGGGGCTTTTTTATTTTGGTCACATATACTCCAATCATCCCCTGCCAAACTTGAAAAAACCATTAAAGGTTGTATACTGAAAAATGATATTAATCATGAACGTTTAATTTACTGAAGATATTAATTAAGCGGTTTATTAATTGTATAAAAGATAAAAAGTTACTTATTAAAAATTAAAAAGTAAAATACTAAACTATAAAATACAGACTACAGATAAATGTTTGTTGCAGATAAATATTTATTGCATATAAACGGGGTGTGCTTATGGAAAATGTAATTTTAAAAGCAAAAGACGGTACAGATCTTGCATTATCAGTATATGAGGTTCCAAATGCCAAAGGAGTCGTTCAGGTTATCCACGGAATGATGGAGCACAGGGGAAGGTATGAGAGACTTGCCCTTGAATTAAATAAAATAGGATATACCGTTGTTACTTCAGATTTAAGAGGACACGGAAAAACGGCTAAAGTTTTGGGGTTTTTCAAAGAAAAAGATGGCCATAATGAGCTTTTAAGAGATCAGAAAATCATCACAAAATATATTTTCAAAAGACTCAATGTGGATAAAGTAGATATATTTGCCCATTCATTTGGAACAATTATTACAAGAAATCTTCTTCAGACAGAATCTCTTAACTATAAAAGTATTATTCTTTCAGGTTATCCTGCGCCCGTAAAAGAATCATCAATGGGAATTGTGATTTCCAACATATTAAGAAAAATTAAGGGTGCAAAAGCATATTCTCCAATGCTTGAGAAAATGTCAGTAGGTGCATTTAACAACAGAATCGAAAATCCAAGAACAGATGTGGACTGGTTAAGCGCCAATGAGGAAAATGTGGATAATTACATAAATGATCCATATTGCGGAAATGGTTTTACTGTTTCAGCATTCAACGATTTATTCAGACTCGTAAAAAATATGAGAGATCCTAAGCGCTATATAAATGTAAATGCAACTCTTCCAATATTATGTATTGGTGGAGCGGATGATCCTTGTATTGGCGGTAAGAGAGGCAGTGACGCTTCAGTTTATTTCTTACGCAAGGCGGGATTTGAAAATGTAAAAAGAAAAACATTTGAAAATATGAGACATGAAATCTTAAATGAGCGTAATAACGAGGACGTTTACAAAACAATTACTTCTTTTATAGAAAAGAATGGATAATTACCTGTAAATATGCAGAAAATATATAGCTGAAATTTAATAGCTTGGATTATATAAGTAGAATTAAACAACTTGGATTCAATAATTTAAAGAAGGTTTATATGGAAAAAGATACAGAAAATGATGTAATAAACCCAAAAAAGAAAAATATATTTTGGGAATTGTTTATTACATTTTTTAAAATAGGAGCCTTCACATTCGGAGGCGGTTACGCCATGATTCCTATCATTCAGGAAGAAACCGTAACGAAAAAGAAATGGATATCTGATGAGGATATTCTGGACGTGGTGGCCATAGCGGAAAGTACACCGGGTCCAATTTCTCTGAACACGTCAACATTTGTGGGGTATCGGACCGCAGGAGTATTTGGTGCATTTTGTGCAACATTAGGAGTTGTATTGCCATCGTTTGGAATAATCGTAGGACTATCATTTGTACTCAGACAGTTTGAAGACATTGAAATTGTAAAATATGCTTTCTGGGGAATTAGAGCAGGTGTACTTGCACTGATTATAAAAGGACTTGTTTCAATGTATAAATCATGCCCTAAAAATGTATTTTCGTATGTAATTATGGCAGCGGCATTTGTTGCGGTGGCATTTTTCAATATAAATGTAATTTACATGACAATAGCATGTGCGGCAGCGGGAATTATTTATTCAATAATAGCCGGAAAAGCCGTGAAGGATAAATTACAGTAATGTTTAGAAACAGAGATGAATTATGATATATATTAACTTATTTTTTACATTCCTTAAGATTGGAGCATTTACATTCGGAGGCGGTTACGCAATGCTTCCGCTCATAAGGGCGAGCATTATAGAAAATAACTGGATGGATGATGACCAGATACTTAACTTTATTGCAGTTAGTGAGAGTACACCCGGACCATTTGCAATAAATGTATCAACATATGTAGGTATGGAAGCAGGAGGAATATTCGGATCTGTACTTGCAACCTTAGGTGTAGTTTTGCCTTCGTTTATAATTATTCTGATAGTTGCAAAACTTTATGATAAATTTAAAACAAATAAATATGTACAGGGTGCCATGAGTGGCTTAAAACCTGCAGTTATCGGCTTTATTGCAACAGCTGTATTATCAACGGGCATAACAGTATTTTTCCCTACAGGAATTAAACTGGAGGTTATGGGGACATTTGCATTTATAACTTCTGTTATAATATTTGTATCAATGCTGATACTGGCGTTAAAGAAGGTTCACCCGATTATAATAATAGGAATATCTGCAGCGGCAGGAATCGCTTATGGATATTTACAGCCTCTTATTGGATGGTAAGGAGTAATATGAAGAAAAAATGTGCCGGAATTTTAACAAGTGGTGGTGATGCACCGGGCATGAATGCGGTTCTCAGAGCTGCAACTAGAGCATGCCTTGCATATGGTATGGATGTAAGGGCAATAATAAGAGGTTATAGTGGCTTACTAAAAAAAGAATATGTGGATTTTGATATCCGCTCAGTATCTGAAATCATTAACAATGGCGGTACTATGATTCATACAGCAAGATGTAAGGAATTTGCAACGGAAGAAGGCCTTGCAAAAGCTGCCGAAAACTGTAAGGAAATGGGTCTTGATGCCTTGATAGTAATAGGTGGTGACGGTTCATTCAGAGGTGCACTTGAATTATCAAAGAGAGGAATTCAGTGTATAGGAATCCCTGGAACTATTGATAATGATATTGCTGCATCAGACTATACAATAGGCTTTGATACTGCCATGAATAATGCTGTAGAGATGGCTGATAAAATAAGAGATACCATGACAGCCCATGACAGATGCAGTGTTATAAAGGTAATGGGAAGAAGATGTGGAAATCTGGCCATCGGAGTTGGAATTGCCACAGGTGCCACAGGCATACTTATTCCTGAAGTAAAATTTGATTTTGAGAAGGATGTAATCGACAGAATTAAACTTACAAAATCAACAGGTAAGGAACATTTTATTTTTATTGCAGCAGAAGGCACCGAAGGTATTGATGATCTTCATAAAAGAATAGAAGAGCGTACAGGGATCAAATCAATAGAGTGCGTACTGGGATATGTTCAGCGAGGTGGAAGCCCAAGTGTAAAGGACAGAATTATCGGAAGTGAAATGGGAGAGTTTGCTGCAAGACTTCTCAGAGATGGTATCAAAAACAGCAAAATGATTATATACAAAAACGGCAAAGTTGATGAATTAGATCTGGAAGCCGGATTAGCAGTAAAGGGCGAATTTGTCAAGGATTTATATAATTTATCATATGTAATTTCCACATAATTTTATTAAAATATTTAAAATGTATAAAATATTGCTAAGTAATTACTTTTTTGTTATGATAGAAAACGGGTAATCTAATACCCGCTGTTTATATTTGTTATGACCAAAAGCGAGTTATAGATTAACTAAATTACAAATTAAAATAACAAATATGCAGATTGTTACTCTATATTTTGTATTTAAGATTGGGAAAAGGGATAGGTTCTTAATTATGAAAAAATTCAGATTTAACAAGGCGATGGCAATTGCAATCGCAGGTGCTGCAGCAACTATTGGTTTTGCAGGTTGTTCAGGTGGTGGTTCATCTAATAATACAGAGACAACTACAGCAGCTGAAGAGACAACAGCAGAATCAGGTAATTCAAGCACTTACACAGAGAATGTGAATAAGTATTCATCAGCTGATGCGGCTTTACAGGCCTTAAAAGATGGTAATGCAGAATACATTAAGGGCGCAAAGACAATTGATACAAGTGAATCAACAAGAGAAGACTTAGCAACTGATGGTCAGAAGCCATACGCTACAGTTATTACTTGTGCAGACTCAAGAGTTCCTGCAGAATTAATTTTTGATACAGGTTTAGGTGAGATCTTTACAATCAGAGATGCCGGTAACGTTATTGGTGATTATGAACTTGGTAGTGTAGAATATGCAGCAAGTCATTTAAAGACACCTCTTATCGTTGTAATGGGACATACTCACTGTGGAGCTGTTGGTGGCGTTGTTGAGGCTGCTTCAGGTCACGGACATGTTGACAGCAGCGAAGTTTATTTAGGAACTATTCTTTCAACAATTCAGTCATCTGTAGATAAGGCAAGAAGCGATGTTCAGGATCCTGATAATCATACAGATGAAGTAGCAGACAAGGCGGAGCTTTACAACATTGAGAATTCTATCTCAAAGTTAAATGAAAGTGCTACATTAAAGAAGCTTCAGAAGGAAGGCAAAGTTAAGATCGTTGGTGCAAGATACAACATTGAGACAGGTGCCGTAGAATTCTTAGATAACTAATTTTAATATATTTTAGATAATAAATCTCAAGAGATTATACATATTCAGCTCTATAAAGACCCCGAGAATGGCAAAGGCCTGACTCGGGGTCTTGTTTTATACGACAAAACAACTGAAAATGTACAATTGTATACATTTCAATACATCTTTACAGATGTATAAAAACATAGTATCTTCAAAATTACATTACACTTTTATAAATATTAATTTGTTTGCACATTGGTTAAATTTTATAAAAGGAGAACATTATGAGCTTTAAAAATATTGTATTAGCAGGTGGTGGAGTATTAGGAAGTCAGATTGCATATCAGTCTGCTTACTGTGGTTTTGATGTAACTATTTATTTAAGAAGTGAGGAGTCAGTTGTCAGAGCTAAGCAGAAGATTGACAGACTTCACAACATTTACCTTGCAGAATTAGAGGACTTTAAGTCTAAGCTTGGTAACCCAATCGCTATTAGAATGTTCGGAAAGGGACTTTACCCAAATCCTGAGAATCTTACAGTAGAGAAAATTGATGAACTTAAGGGAAATGCAGTAAAGGCATATGAGAACATCAAGTATGTAACAGATTTAGCAGAGGCAGTAAAGGATGCAGACCTTGTAATTGAGGCGATGGCTGAGAATCCACAGGCTAAGATCGAATTCTATGAGAAGCTTGCAGGTGTATTACCTGAGAAGACAGTTATTGCAACTAACTCTTCTTCAATGCTTCCAAGTGCATTCGCACAGTATACAGGAAGACCTGAGAAGTATCTTGCTCTTCATTTTGCTAACAACATCTGGAGAGGCAATACAGCTGAAGTTATGGGCCATGCAGGAACAGAGCAGAAGTACTATGATGCTGTTGCAGAGTTCGCAGGACAGATTCAGATGGTACCTCTTTTAATGAAGAAGGAGCAGCCTGGTTATATCCTTAACTCAATGCTTATTCCATTCTTAAGATCTGCTGAGACATTACTTGCAAGAGAAGTTGCAGATCCACAGACAATCGACTTAACATGGAAGATTGGAACAGGAGCACCAAAGGGACCTTTTGAAATCCTTGATATCGTAGGTTTAACAACTGCTTACCATATTATTATGAATAGCCCTGATGCAAGTGATCCTGCAACTGATAACGGTAAGATTGCAGCAATCATTAAGAAGTACATTGATGAAGGCAAAACAGGTATTAATGCCGGAGAAGGCTTCTACAAGTACAACTAATCAGTATTAATTAAGCCAGGAAAACTTCATATATTATACATAAACATTACAATGTATAATATAAATGCAATACAAATTTTATAAACTCTACAAATCTACATAATAATGTGATAGAATAAGTCTAATTATTTAATGGAGGTTTCCAGATGATAAGGACTATTATCAATGGCTTCTGTATGGCTATCGCAGATAGTGTTCCCGGAATGTCGGGTGGTACAGTAGCCCTCATTATGGGATTCTATAATGACTTTGTAGGCGGAACACACGATGTTTTCTATGAGCGTGGTCAAGAGAGAAAGAAAGCATTTAAATATTTAATAAAGCTGGGAATTGGATGGATCGTAGGAATGATCCTTTCCGTTCTCGTTATTACTCATTCATTTGAAAGTAGTGTGTATGTAGTAAGTTCATTATTTATAGGATTTATTGTTGCATCTATTCCGATGTTAATAAGAGAAGAAAAGAAGTCATTCAAGCCATCTGTTGGAGGCTTTATAGCATTAGGTGTAGGTATAGCATTTGTTATCTTAATCACAATGCTTAACAAGCACAGCTTTTCAACCGGTGTGAGCATGAGCAGCATCACATGGGGTAGCGGATTTCTGATATTCTTTGGTGCAATGGCATCTACATCTGCCATGTTCCTACCAGGAATTTCCGGATCGACAATCCTTTTAATTATGGGATTATATTTACCTGTTATGTCTGCGGGAAGAGAGTTACTTAAATTACATCTTTCTTATCTTCCTGGAATGATTATTTTCGCAGCAGGTATTGTAGTTGGAGCGTTATTTATTGTTAAGATAATTGAAATATGTATGGCCAAGTTTAGAACCGTCACAATGTTCTTTATTTTAGGCCTTATGATTGGATCAATCTATTCTATTATTATGGGACCTACAACATTAACAACTCCACAGCCGCCTATAACATTTGCAACATTTAACTGGCTTGCATTTGCAATAGGTGTTGCACTTATATTCGTGCTCCAATTCTTTGGAAACAGAAGAAATCGTAAATAATACATTTTGTATTTGACATGTAAATGATTTAATAACGACCTCTGAAGGTCAGACTGTATGTAACCTGAATATGGGATACATAAGGCTGATCGACGGAGGTCGTTTTTTATGTTTTATATACTTAATTTGATAAAATTAATCAATTATAGTATATCATTTAATTATTATGTATCTTTCAAAAACCCCGGTAAACAAGCTGTTTGCGTGGGGTTTATTTTTATTTTAGTCTGGAAATGGGGCAGATTATAAAATATGTACATTCTTAATTTCCTCATTGTATTTCGCTTTCAGTCTATCAGTGATATGCAAGTATACTTGTTTAGTGATTGCGCTTTCTGAGTGACCTAGGTGCTCAGAGATAGCCACAAGGCTCATCCCTCGCTCAAACATCAGCGATGCATGTGTATGTCTTAGCGAATGAAGACCGAGAGAACGACCAATATACTCACGGCAAGCCTTGCGGAAGTAATTATATAAATTAACATAATCATATATGTTACCTTTTTTATTGAAGAAGATTGAATCTGTGCGAACACCTAAAGCAAGTTGAATCAGTCGATTGTCTTTTAATTTGCGTTTAAGGAATTCAAGTAATTCATCCTGAATGTAGATCACTCTGTTAGATGTGGCACTCTTCGGAAAAGTTACAGACTTGTTGTGCGCACTGATCGTTTTATTAATTGATATAGTGCGGTTATCTAAATCAATATCACTTATAGTCAATGCAAGCGCTTCGTTTGCTCTTAATCCACTCAGTGCTAGAAATATATAGTAATCCTTGTATTGCTTATTCCGTATGTGCGATAACAGTTCTTGTAATTCATCAGATTCAAGATATTTATCTTCAATCTTGTTATTCTTATTCTTCTTAAGAGGTTTCATCTTACGCAGCCATTCAATATTATCTATCAAATCTTGCGAATATCCCCAATTAATTAATTTTTTTATTAAAGTAATTTTATTATTAATCGTAGTCGGTGACTTATACGATTTGGTTAGCGTATTAATTACATATGCAGCGGTTAATTTATTAATCAATACATCACCGTTTACGACTTGCAAGAGTGTGTTAATAGCACTCCTTAATGTATTGCACGAACTTGCTTTAATGTGATGCGTCTGGTACTTAAGATAGAGTTTTGCGATATCAGATAAGGTGTAATCTTGATTAGATCTATACTCATTCGCTTTATCTATCTTACTTCTTAATACTTCAAGAGCTTCCTTTCTCTTGCTTGATGTATTCTTTTCAACAGTAACTGATACTCTTTCAACCTTACCCGTCATGTAATTTTTTTACCGCTCGACACATTTATATTTACCATTAGGTAATTTTTCTATATACATAACTTCCGCCTCTTATAAAAAGAACAAATGTTCTACATGTAAATGATAATGTATAATATGGCACATTGCAACCCTAACACGGCATAACAAGTTGAAGATGTAGATATTGATTTTTTGTTAAAGAATCAATATCATCTAAAAATTACAAAAATAGTATATTATGTCTGCATTTTGTATCGAATAGAAGAAAAATAAATAAAAATCATATTCTTACTTGACAATTATACGCATTATGCGTGTAATATAATCAAAGGAGGAAACAATGAGATTTAGAGAAATTGAAAAATAATTATTAATGATGGTTGGTATTGAGTTAAAACAAAAGGGTCACATTATCACTATAAGCATCCTGTAAAAAAAAGTAAGGTTACAATACAGAATCATCCCGGAGATATACCTAATACAACAATTAAAAGTATATTACAGCAAGCAGGGCTTTTATAAAGGGGAAGCCCTTATAATCTCATTGAATTATTATAGAAATGGAAAAAATGAAATTAATTTATACAGCGTGCTTTTATCTAAATGAAGCTGGAAAAGGTTATACGGTAACGGTTCCTGATTTGCCAGGCTGTACAACATTTGGCAATGATTTAAATGAAGCGTTAGAAATGGCTGTTGATGCCGCCTCGGGTTGGATATTGGGGGAATTAGAAGATGGGGAATCCATTCCAGAAACAACCGATATAACGGATGTAATTATAGACGATAAACTGAATATTAACGGTAAAGCATTTAAAACTCTAATTACATTAGACATAGATACATATGCCGAAAAGTACGGCGAAAAGGCGATTAGAAAAAATACGACTATTCCAGCATGGTTAAATACTTTTGCCGAAAAAAATGGTATTAATTTTTCCGAAGTGTTAAAAGATGGATTAATAAATATCTATAATCAAAAAGAGGGGAAACAATGTAAGTAAATTACTTATTATATAAAAAGGATTACAGAGATTTATATCTTCCTGTAGTTCTTTTTTTAAAATTTATTATATGAATGTGATTTCTTGATAATTTTCTATCTAATAAAAATAAAAAACAGCATATAAAGATTGCGTTATATACAAAAATGTGCTATTATATAATCAAATAGGGGGGAGAATGGGAAAGACAAAAGCATATCCGATATTTTTTAGAGAAGATGATGGATATTATTTAATTTATATACCAGACTTCGATGTTGTTAGTGAAGTGGATGAATTAGACATTGCAAAAGTTATACAAGTATCAAGATGTTTAATAAAAGATATTTGTAAATTGAAAAAAGAAAAAAATATTAAAATACCTGAACCATCAAACTATGATAATGCTTTTAAAATTACTAAAAGTAGAACAGATGGAATATTTGATTATAGTAATGCAATATTTTCATATATTGACGTTGAAATTATATAAGTAATAAACGATTTTAAATTTTGCCATATATTGATACAAATTTATTAGAAAGGTTAAATAATGGAACAAACAAATAAAACCACAGAGGCACAAAGAAACGCAATAAAAAAGTATGACGCTAAAACTTATCAAAAGAAAACATTTAGATTTCATAAAGAAAAAGATGTAGATGTATTAGAGAAATTAGCAGCGGTTGATAGTCAAAATGCATATATAATTGACCTAATTAGAAAAGATATTAATAAATAATATTGTTGTTTAAAATCCCTTGAGAGCGTGAAAGCTTTCAAGGGATTTTTTATGTAAAATTTAGCAATAAAAAAGAACACTTACCAGTTCAAGGCTCTCCCGCTCAGCTGGCTTACTTATATATGCTGCTAATCTAACTTGTCGGTAACTTGCAAAATGAATTGTTATAAAACAAAAGACTCCACACTTTAATCAAGCAATAGTAACCGACAATATAAAAGCAAATGCAGATTTTCATTATAGAAGTGGCAAAGTTCAACCGCTTATCAGGAGAATAAGCACGGACAAATGCTGTAAATGGTGTTCTTCTAAGGTTGGAACTTATCCGTATTCGCCCAATATGGACACAGATGTATTTAGGAGACATGCAAATTGCAGGTGTTTAGTCGAGTATGATAACGGAAGTGGTGTGTATCAGAATGCACACAGTAAACGGTTCTATAAAGATAGACAAGAAGAAATTAAGAAAATCGACATAGAACGAAGAAAAGAATTAGATAATAAGCAAAATAATAAGCGAATTTTAGATAATGCCAGAAAAAGTGGCATAATAAAAGATGAATTAAAGACTGATAAACAACGACAGCATATGATTGCGAGCCCAGGATATAAAGAAGGCAAAAGTTATATATATGGAGATGAAAAAACGGCCGAAGAATTATATAAAAAATTATCTGACACTGGTGTATTTGTAAATGTGGAAGGTAAATGGCAAAAAAAGGAAAGAGTTGTAGCAGATGAAATCGTCGGTGTGTTTATTGACAGAAAAGGCAATAAAATTCCAACGAAAAATCTTATGATTATATATTCAAAAAACGGGTATCATATATATCCAAGGAGGTAAACATGGTTGATTATGAAAAATATATTGGTAAACATGTTATGGTAGAAAAGAAAAACGGCAATATGTTTGTTGGAGAGATGATTGATTATGATTACGGTTTTGATGATGATTCCAATGAAGAAAAGATAACGATTATAGCTGTTAATTGGCCAGAATACCCTTGCCAAGAAATTAAGATATCAGACATAGTACTGTTTAAAGAGGTTTAACTTATGGCTAAAGATGATATGCCTGTTTTGTTTTGTAAGATATTAGTACATCTATACAAAGTATTAAAAGGCAAACAAGAGCAAGATAAATACTATATACAACCGTTTACAAAAGACTTTCCAATCAGTGAAGATTATTTACAAACCGTACTTATTGAACTGCAAGAAAAAGGAGTAAAATTATGTTAATTTTAAGCGATCAAGATAGAACTACAATTAAAAAATTTAATGTAAATGTAAATGAAGATACACCAGTTAGGGAAGCTTTATATGAAATAAATGATAAAATGATGTATTACGGATTTGATGCAGATGATGAAATGAACTCAGATGGATATGAATTACAAGATTTATACGACAGTGTATTTGATAATAATTAAAGCAATAAACAATTGAGGTTTAACCCATGGCAAACGATGACATGCCGGTATTATTTTGTAAAATACTAATATATCTATACAAAGTATTAAAAGGCAAACAAGAACGAGACAAATACTACATACAACCGTTTACAAAAGACTTTCCAATCAGTGAAGATTATTTAGAAACCGCGCTTATTGAACTACAAGATTTTGAAACATATAAAAACATGAGTGATAGAATTGATAAAGAATTGATAGGTATCAAGACACAAAACGGAATATTGATACAAGGGAAAACATATCATTTTATAGATAGGGTGTTTGGGTCTGTTGAAGAAAGACGTAGTGGAGTCAGTATAGAAGATGTGAAGCAAGCCTTAACAACTCCAGTTGAAATAAAAGATACAATATTGAAGGGAAATAGAATTAGTCAAGTTTTTGTAGGTGAACACGCAAAGGTTTCAGTTAATCCGGACAGCAATATATTAATACAAGTAAATCCGAATCACAGAAAGTACAGAAATAAGGATCGATATGAATAAAATTACAGATAGTGATTATAAAATTACAAAAAAATACAATATAAACATAAATGAAAACATGAATATTGACGATATATTGGATGAAATAGAAGCAAAAATGTTTGAAATGGGATTTGAAGAAAATGATGAAATAAATAAAGATGGTATAGAGTTGGAAAGGCTATATGACAATATTTTCCACAACAATAAAGAGGTTTAAATTATGGCTAAAGATGACATGCCCGTATTGTTCTGTAAAGTATTAATATATCTATCAAAAGAAATAAAGGAGCCTAACGTTAATAAAAATAGTCAATTGTTTCTTAATGATAACGTTGGTGTGTCAATCAATCCAATCACTGGGAAATTAATACAAACAACTCCAATTTAATATGGTGAAAAATATGAATAAAATTACTGAGGAAGACTTTAAAATAATAAAAAAATACAATATAAACATAGATAATAACATGACTATCAAAGATATACTTATATTAATTAATCTTAAAATTTTAGACGTTGGACTTGATTACAACGATGAAATAAACGAAAAAGGAATTGAACTCGAAAGGTTGTATGACAGAATTTTTTATAACAATAAAGAGGTTTAGCATATGGCTAAAGATGATATGCCAGTATTATTTTGTAAAGTACTAATATATCTATACAAAGTATTAAAAGGCAAACAAGAACGAGATGAATACTATATACAGCCAATGACAAATGATTTCCTGATAAGCGAAACATATTTGCAAACAGTACTGATTGAATTACAGGAAAAAGGATACATTCGCAATTTGCACTACAAAACAGCATTTGGTCACTATAACTGTATTTGCGTTATGTAGTGCCATATTGTACCGTTTGTGATATAATTTTCATTTGTTTATTACATTATTAATAGTAAATAATTTTTTATGTTTTATATAAAGAGGTTTTTCAATGAGTTACATGGATCTTTATAACGAATGGCTTGAAAACGATATTATTGCAGAAAGCGATAAGGCAGAGCTTAGAGCAATTACAGATGAAAAAGAGATTGAAGACAGATTTTACAAAGAGTTAGATTTCGGTACAGGCGGACTCAGAGGTGTTCTCGGTATGGGAACAAACAGAATGAATGTCTATACTGTAGGTAAGGCTACTCAGGGTCTTGCTAACTATATTAATAAGAAGAATGGTGCTGGAAAGGGAGTTGCAATTGCATACGATTCAAGAAGAATGTCTCCTGAATTCGCATCAAAGGCTGCTAACTGCCTCAATGCAAATGGCATTAAGACATACATTTTCCCATGTCTCACACCTACACCTGAATTATCATTTGCCCTTAGAGAATTAGGAGCAATCGCAGGTATTGTTATTACAGCCAGCCACAATCCACCTGAATATAACGGATATAAGGTTTACTGGGAGGATGGTGCTCAGATTACACCTCCAATCGATGGAGATATTATTGCTGAAGTAAGAAACGTAAAAGATCTTGCGGAGATTAAGTCTATCGATATTAATGAAGCAAAGGTTAAGGGCTTATATAACGTAATCGGATTTGATATTGATGATAAGTATACAAATGCTCTTTTAGGCAACTGCATCGAACCTGAAGTTATCAGATCTGTTGCAGATAAGATTAAGATCGTATACACACCATTTAACGGAACAGGTAACATCCCTGTAAGAAGAGTATTATCTGAGCTTGGTTTTGAAAATGTATATGTAGTTAAGGAACAGGAAAATCCGGATCCTGATTTTACGACTCTTGACTATCCTAACCCTGAAGATCCAAAGGCATTTACATACGCATTAAAGCTTGCAAAGGAAAAGGATGCAGATATTATTCTTGCAACTGACCCTGATGCAGATAGACTTGGTATTTATGCAAAGGATGCAAAGACAGGAGAGTATGTACCATTTACAGGTAACATGTCAGCTATCCTTATTGCTGATTACCTTCTTTCAAGAAGACAGGAAAGAGGATTACTCCACTCAAGAAATGCTGAAATTACAAAAGCAGATGGCAAGCTTGGCGCATTAGTTACAACAATTGTTTCGACTAACATGGGCAGAGCACTTGCAAAGGATTTTGATATTGACTACATCGAAACTTTAACAGGATTTAAGTATATCGGTGAACAGATTAAGTTCTTCGAAGAGAGTGGCGACAGATTCTATGAATTTGGATTTGAGGAAAGCTACGGCTGTCTTGTTGGTACACACGCAAGAGATAAGGATGCTCCTTCAGCGGTTATGAGCCTTTGCGAAGTTGCTGCATATGAGTATTCAAAGGGAAGAACTCTTGTAGACAGAATCTATGAATTATATGAGAAGTACGGTTACTATAGAGAAGGTCAGCATTCTATCACCATGAAGGGTGCAGACGGTGCTAAGCGTATTAATGATATTATGGAAATGTTCCGTTCAAATCCTCCTAAGGAAATGGCTGGTTTCAAAGTACTTAAAATCAGAGATTATAACACAGGAATAATAACTGATGTGACAACGGGAAATACACATCCTACAGGACTTCCGAAATCAAATGTATTTTATCTTGAATTAGAAAATGATGCATGGGTATGTAGCAGGCCATCAGGTACAGAACCAAAGATTAAGTTCTATATAGGAGTAAGAGGAACATCGGTTGAAGACTCGAAAAAATTACTTAATATGTTAATGGAAAGCATTATTAATCTTGTTAAATAAGTTTTAAGTTCATTTAAGGTTGCCATATTATATTTAATGCATAAGGTTGAATATCATGAATATAATTTTTATGGAGGATACAATATGAACGATAACGAAAAGAATAATATAAATGATGACGAAAACAGATATATTTACAGATATAAGAAAGATGATCTTAAAAATGAAGAGTCCTCAAAAGGGGGTGATAATACAGATAAGCATATGGAAAATGAATCTAGTGAACATAAGAAAGTAAAAGAAAAGAAAAAGAAAAAAGTAGCTACTCTTATAGGTTCTGCATTAGCATTTGGAGCAATTGCAGGCGGTACAATGTTTGGAATCAATTATGCTGGATCTTCGGCTGTTAACAACTCTAAAACAACTAATGTAAATAATGTATCTGACACTTTAAGTTCAGATAATTCAAAGGCTTCATATGCATCAAATCAAACCTCTTCAGTTGAGTCTATAGTAAAAGCTAATATGTCTGCAATGACCATACTTGACGGTACTACAACGCAAAGCTCAGGCTTTGGATATGGGACACAGAAGCAAGCGGTTACAGGCTCAGGAATTATAATAGGTAAAAATGATAAAGAGCTTCTTATTTTGACTAATGCGCATGTTGTAAACAATTTGGATACATTAACTGCAAAATTTGTAAATAATAAAAGCGTAAAAGCAAGCGTTAAGGGTTCGGATGCTGCACATGATGTGGCAATAGTTGCGGTTCCGCTTTCTGAAATAGATAATGATACGATGAATGCCATTTCAATAGCAACGCTTTCTTCAAATTCTGAAAATACAAATGTCGGAGAGCAGGTAGTTGCAATAGGTAATTCTGCTGGACTTGGACAAAATGTTACTGTGGGATATATTTCAGCTAAGGACAGATCAATTGACGTAGAAGGAACGACATTTTCAAACCTGTTTGTAACTGATGCGGCAATTAGCTCGGGTAATTCTGGTGGTGCTCTCCTTAATATGAAGGGAGAGGTTATAGGAATTAACTTTGCTGGAAATACATCATCAAATGTAGAGAATATGGGTTATACAATCCCTATTTATACTGTACAAGATCTTATCGACTCACTTATGACTAAGGAGACAAGAACTGAAGTAGATGCAAGTGAAAGCTCATATCTTGGTATAGCAGGTGTTGATGTTACAAGTACTGTAAGTCAGAACTATGGTTATCCACAGGGAATACTTATCCGTCAGGTAGCGAATAATTCACCTGCACAGAAGGCAGGTCTTACTCAGTATGACATTTTAAGTTCATTTGACGGACAGTCTGTTTCATCAATGAGTGGATTCCAGAATATTTTAAAATATTATAAGGCTGGAGAGACAGTTACAATCACATATTATCATCTTGAAAATAATGAATATGTAGAAAAAACAGCGGAAGTTACTCTTGCGCATGCAGATAATTCATAAGAAAAATGCCTGGAAAATGCGGAAAACAGCAGTTAAAAATAATATATAACAATATATTTCATTTATTAACTTGCCAAGCATTTATAAATTTGATATAATTTGCAACAGTTTTTAGTAATGAATGGCAAGGAGGTGTATTGACATGGCAAAGTGTTCAGTTTGCGAGAAGACTCTTCAGTTTGGCAAACAGGTAAGTCACTCACATAGAAAGTCAAGCAAGATTTGGAAGCCTAATGTTAAGCTTGTAAGAGTTAAGCAGAATGGCCAGGCTAAGAGAATGTATGTGTGTACTTCATGCCTTCGTTCAGGTAAGGTAGAGCGTGCTTAATTTAGAATGACTATTAAAGAAATATAGAAACGTTCTTTACACTGCGTAAAAGAGGCTCCGTTGAGAGCCTCTTTTTTATTTTTGTATGATTGTCGAAAATTCTTGAAATATGATATAATAACACGATATAAGAAAAAGTGTCTTCTTATGTTGTTATGATTTGCTAATTGCATAATCATTTTTATAGATAAAACAGTATATTATATATTGTGAATATATGGTCACTAAGTAAATCATGGAGGTGATTGAAATGCAGGGACGTCTTAAGACAGGACAAGGGTCCGTATCAATATCTTCTGAAGTAATTGCACAGTATGCAGGAACATCAGCTCTTGAGTGCTTTGGTATTGTAGGTATGGCTACTGTCAGTATGACAGACGGATTAGTTAAGCTACTTAGAGGAAGCAGCCTTACAAAGGGCATAAAGGTAACTGTAAATAATGGCAATAGTATAGAACTTGATTTTCATATTATTGTATCTTATGGAGTAAGTATACAGACTGTTACAGATAACCTTATTCATAATGTGTCTTATAAGGTTAAAGAGCTTACAGGATTAAATATAGATAAGATAAGAGTATATGTTGAAGGTGTTAGAGTTATAGACTAAACGCCTGAGATTATGGAGGAAATTTGTTAATGGAGACAATAAATGCTCGTTTGTTACAGCAGATGTTTCTCTCTGGAGCTGCAACACTTGAATCTAATAAGGAAAAAATCAATGATTTGAATGTTTTCCCTGTTCCGGATGGTGATACCGGTACCAATATGACAATGACAATCAACTCTGCCGCAGATGAGGTAAGATGTATCGAGAATCCTACAATGGATAATCTCTCAAAGGCAATATCTACAGGATCTCTCAGAGGTGCGAGAGGTAACTCAGGTGTTATCCTTTCACAGTTATTCAGAGGTTTCTGTAAAGAAATCAAGGAACACGAAGAACTTGATATGAAAGCTATTGCCGTTGCAATGCAGAAGGCTACAGAAACAGCTTATAAGGCAGTTATGAAGCCTAAGGAAGGTACAATCCTCACTGTTGCAAGAGGAATCGCTGAAAAGACAGTGGAAGAGGCAGAAAGAACTAATAATATAGCAGAAGCTTTTGAAAATGTTCTTGAGCACGGTGAAAAAGTATTAGCTTCTACACCTGACATGCTTCCTGTTCTTAAGCAGGCAGGCGTTGTTGACTCAGGTGGACAGGGCCTTTTATGTGTTTTATACGGATGTTATGATGCGCTTACAGGTAAGGTAAGTGAGTTTGATATCACACCTGCTACAGGTGATGTTGCCAGTGCAGCAACAGGAGCTGCATTTGACGATGTAGATATTGAATTTGGATACTGTACAGAATTTATTATCAAGCTTGATAAGGAATTTACAGAAGAGGATGAGGACGAATTCAAGTCATACCTTAATTCTGTAGGTGATTCAATTGTATGTGTAGCTCTTGATGATATTGTTAAGATTCATGTACATACAAACCATCCTGGTGAAGTATTTGAAAAGGGCCTTACATACGGTCAGCTTTCAAGAATGAAGGTTGATAACATGCGTGAGGAACATGAGAATAAGATTATTTCTCAGTCAGCTGTAGATAAGGCCAATGAAGAAAAGGCTAATGAAGCTGTTGAAACACCTCATGTGGAATTAAAGGAACTTGGCGTTTTAGCAGTAGTACCTGGTGATGGTCTTACAGAAATCTTCAAGGGAATCGGTGCTGATGCAACTATCTCAGGTGGTCAGACAATGAACCCAAGTACTGAAGACATTTTAAATGCCGTTATGAAGATTCCTGCTAAGACAGTTTTCGTACTTCCTAATAACAGTAATATTATTCTTGCTGCTACACAGGCAGATGTATTATGTGATGAGAAGGATATTATTGTTATTCCTACAAAGACTATTCCTCAGGGAATATCTGCATTAGTATCATTTGATCCTACAGGAGATGCGGATTCTAATAAGGATAACATGATGGAAGCCATTGACTGTGTATTAAGTGGTCAGGTTACATATGCCGTAAGAGATACTCAGATTGACGGTCATGATGTAAAGAAGGGCGATTACATTGCAATTAACGATGAAGGTCTTGTTGCATCAGAAACAGATATTAAGGATTCTGTAATTAAGATGCTTGATGGCATGGTTAGTGATGATTATGAGCTTATCAGTATCTACTATGGTTCTGATGTTGACGAGGCTGATGCAGAAGCAATTGCAGCCATCGTTGAAGAGAAATATTCATATCTTGACGTAGAACTTGAATATGGCGGACAGCCGGTTTATTATTATATAATTTCAGTAGAATAACCCATAAAGACCATTGTTGAAAATGTTAATACATTTGCTTCAATGGTTTTTTATTACTAAAGTAAGAAAAATATGGATATTAAAGAAATAAAGGGAATAGGCGATAAGACAGCCACACTGTTTTCTAAAGTTGGAATTAATACAGTTGAAGATTTAATAAGCTATTATCCGAGGGATTATGAGTTATTTAAGTCACCACAGCTTATAAGTGATATTACATACGCACAGGTCGGACAGAATGTGGCTGTGGACTGTGTGATATACAATAAGCCTGATTTGAAGAGATTTGGTAAAAAGAGCATAGTTTCCTGTATTGCAAAGGATATAGACGGAAGAGGCATCAAATGTATATGGTTTAATATGCCATATATAATTAATACTGTAAAAAAAGGCATGCGCTTTGTGTTCAGAGGGCGACTGGTTCATTCAGGAGAGAATTTTACACTGGAGCAGCCTAAGGTATATTCTCTTGCTGATTACGAAAGCCTTGCCGGTAAATTAAAGCCTGTATACGGTCTTACAAAGGGTCTTTCCAATAATGCAGTTGTAAAGGCTGTAAATGGTGCATTTGATAAAACAGGGAACAATTTTCAGGATGATTATTTAGATGAAAATGTAAGAGATCGCTTCGGGCTTATAGATACATCTGAATCTGTATATTCAATGCATTTTCCAAAAGATATGGAAGAACTTAATGAAGCTCGAAAAAGAGTTATATTCGATGAGTTTTTCATGTTTATGCTGGCGGTTCGTAGGCAGAAGCTGTTAAATGAAGAAATTAACAATTCTTATATAATAGAAAAAAGTGAGAAAACCGACGATATAATCAAATCACTTCAATATGAGCTTACTGACAGCCAGAAGAGTGCGGTAGAAAACATAAGGCACGATTTATCATCTCCGGGACCTATGAACAGGCTTCTGCATGGAGATGTTGGCTCAGGTAAGACCATAGTTGCATTTATCGCTTTACTTGATACTGTATTTGCAGGATATCAGGGGGCATTAATGGCGCCTACTGAGGTTTTGGCAGTTCAGGAATATAACGAACTTCAGAAGTTAATTGAGAAAAATAACTTAAGTATTAAAGTTGCATTACTTACAAGTGCCATTGATTCATCAGAAAAGAAACGAATATATGAAGAGATGGAAAGTGGTGAAATTGATATTGTAATCGGTACCCATGCAGTTATTCAGGGCAGGGTGAGATTTAACAATCTTGCACTGGCAATTACCGATGAGCAGCACAGATTTGGTGTAAATCAAAGAAAGAATCTTAGAAATAAGGGTTCTGATGAAAATATTTCCTGTAATGTTCTTGTAATGAGTGCAACTCCGATACCGAGAACTCTTGCGTGGATAATATATGGGGATCTGGATATCTCTGTTATGGATGTAATGCCACATGGAAGACTTCCAATAAAAAATGCGGTAATTGATTCGGGATATATGCCAAATGTATATTCATTTATGGAGAAGCATATCCGTGCAGGACAACAGGCTTATATTATCTGTCCTATGATAGAGAAGAATGAAGATATAGATGCAGCGGATGTATATACGGTTGCGGAAGATTTTAAGGAACATTTACCAAAAGATATAAAGACAGGCATACTTCACGGTAAAATGTCTCCGTCTGAAAAAATAGACATAATGGAACATTTTGCAAAGGGAGAAACAAATATCCTTGTTTCCACTACAGTTATAGAAGTTGGTGTAAATGTACCAAATGCAACAATAATGCTTATATATAACGCAGATAGATTTGGACTTTCAACACTTCATCAGTTAAGAGGAAGAGTAGGAAGAGGAAATCTTCAGTCATATTGTATGTTCTTATCTGATTCTAAGGGAGAAAATGCTAAAAACCGATTAAAGGTAATAAGCTCAACAAATGACGGATTTAAAATTGCAGAGGATGATTTAAAACTTCGAGGTCCTGGAGATTTCTTCGGAGTGCGTCAGAGCGGAGAAATATTATTTGCAATGGCAGATCCTGAAAGGGATACTGAGATATTTGAAAATGCAAAATCATATGTTGATGAAATAGTCGGTGTTGATCCTGAACTTGAGAGCAGTAAATATGTGAAAATCAGGGAACATTTGAAAGAATATCTGAGAAACCGCGATGACGAGCTGAATTTATAAAACGGAGTAACTATGAGAAAAATGGATTTCACAATGGCAAGAAAGGGACTTGTCAAAATAGGAGATGAGGTAGAGGTTACGGAGGGTAAGCTTCCTGCCAGCTACTATTATACGGTTGAACCGGCTGTGGCAATGTCAGCCAATTATACAACCATGGAAAGATTAAAATCACGTAAGGGTATCGTAACAGATATAAGAGAAACAAGCAGAGGGCATATGCTTGAAGTTGAATTTGATGAATAAATTAATAAAAAAATAAAAATACTATAAATTTTTATAATTTTATTATATAATCATTTGGTATATCAAAATAATCGTAAGGTTTTATGAGTGTGTGATTATTTTAATTAATTCAGAAAGGGATATGAATTCTTATGTGGTCAGCTTTCAATGATTTTTTGTCTGCTGTTGATAGTTTCGTATGGGGTATTCCTCTTATGGTACTTATCCTTACAGGCGGACTTCTTCTAACCATTAGACTCGGAGTGGTGCAGACACGTAAATTACCACTTGCTCTTAAATGGATGGTAAAAAACGAGAATGGCGGAAAGGGTGAAGTATCAAGCTTCGCTGCTCTCTGTACAGCTCTTTCAGCGACAATCGGTACAGGTAACATTGTCGGTGTTGCAACAGCTATCGGTCTTGGTGGTCCTGGAGCGTTATTCTGGATGCTTATTGCAGCATTCGTAGGAATGGCAACAAAATACGCTGAAGGTGTTCTTTCAATCAAGTATAGAACAGTAGATCCTAAGACAGGACATTCACTTGGTGGTCCTTTCTACTATATTGAACGTGGAATGGGTAAGAACTGGAAATGGCTTGCTAAGTTATTTGCATTCTTCGGTGTATGTGTAGGTCTTTTCGGTATCGGAACATTCAGTCAGGTTAACGGTATTACAAGTGCAGTAACAGGATTCTTCGATCCTAACGGTGATGCACTTAAGGTAGAGATCCCATTTATCGGAACATATTCCATCGTTGTAATTATTGCTTCTATTATTCTTGCAGCAGTTGTTGCAGTAGTACTTATCGGTGGTATTAAGAGAATTGCAAAGGTAAGTGAAGTAATCGTTCCATTTATGGCTATCGCATACTTTATTACAATTCTTATTCTCATTCTTTGTAATGTAGATAAGTTACCTGCTGCCGTAGCTACTATTGTACATGGTGCATTTGACCCTATGGCAGTTACGGGTGGTGTAGTGGGAAGTTTCTTCGTAGCAATGCAGAGTGGTATTGCGAGAGGTATTTTCTCAAATGAAGCAGGTCTTGGTAGTGCACCTATCGCAGCTGCAGCAGCTAAGACGAAAGAGCCTGTAAGACAGGGCCTTGTAAGTATGACAGGTACATTTATTGATACAATCATTATCTGTACTATGACAGGTCTTGCAATTGTACTTACAGGTGCATGGCAGGTTGACAACCTTGAAGGTGTTCAGGTTACAACATATGCATTCCAGAATGGTCTTCCATTTGCACCTCAGGTTTCAAGCTTCATTCTTATGATATGTCTTGTATTCTTTGCATTTACAACAATTTTAGGCTGGGATTACTACAGTGAGAGATGTCTTGAATATCTTACAGGCGGTAAAAAGACTGCCATCATGATCTTCAGAGTATGTTATATCATTGCTGTATTTATCGGACCTTACATGACAGTAAGTGCAGTATGGACAATTGCGGACATATTCAACGGACTTATGGCGATTCCAAATATGATTGCTATGTTCGCTCTGAATGGTGTCGTCGTATTTGAAACGAAGAAATTTTTCAAATCAAGGAAATCAATTCACAATTTAGAATCATAAATTGGAATTATAAAATATAAAAATCTCAGGTGTTTATTGGAAAGCTACATTTTAAACCGCAAATGTTGCGGGCAAAAGATGTAAAAGTCACAATAAATCACCTGGGATTTTTTATTGTGAAAATATGCATAAAATATGGCTTTTGTGGGTTGTAAATTTTATTTAAATAGGACAAAATAGAGCAATATTAAGATTACATAATGATAAATGGAGTTTTGTAATGAGTAGACAAATTTCTGACTCAATTCCATGTGGAATTTTGTTGGCATTATCCGGCGGATGTATGGATGCATATTCATACCTTTGCAGAGGACATGTTTTTGCAAATGCTCAGACAGGAAATATTATATTCCTTGGACTGGGTATCGGAAATGGAGATTATTATGCCGCATTGAGATTTTTATGGCCTGTTCTGGCTTTTGCAGGCGGTATAATTATTTCTGATATTATTAACAGAAGGAAATCATTTTTACATTTTCACTGGCGACAGATTTCTGTTTTAATAGAGGCCATAGCGCTGATAGTAGCACTTTTTATACCATCAACCTTAAATAACATGGCCAATATTATTATTTCATTTGCCTGTGGAATTCAGATTGAGTCATTCAGAAAAATACACGGCCATATTGTTTCCACAACAATGTGTGTAGGTAATTTAAGAAGCGGTATCTTCAATATTGGTGAGTATTTTAATACACGTGATAAATCATATCTTAGGCAGGCTTACTTATATTTTGGAATAATAGTTGCATTTGTTGCAGGTGCATTTATAGAGAGCAGACTGATTATGGTAATGGGTGGTTACGGTCTCCTTCTTTCACCGGCACTTTTAATTGTTGTATTAATTATCATGTTTAAAAATGATGATGACAAAAAGAAATTAGAAAAAAATCAGTCAGAATTATAATGAAAAGACATTGGGAAAGTATCTCAATGTCTTTTTTATTTATTAATACAGAATATCGTTATTTTGTGCCCAAAATTTATTTTGTTCTGTTATAATGTACTCCGTATATGTTTTAACGTAAAAAGTATGAAAATGTTTTAACAGCGTAAACACAATAGTTGTTCGCGTTTAAATATGAATATTGAAAGGGGATATTATGTGGGGAGCAATTAGTGACTTTCTGTCCACGGTTGAGAATTATGTCTGGGGAATACCGCTTATGGCTCTTATCCTCGTGGGTGGAACGCTTCTCACCATTCGTTTAGGTTTAATTCAGGTGAGAAAGCTTCCACTTGCATTAAGATGGATGGTAAGAAATGAAAAAGGTGGAAAGGGTGAAGTATCCAGCTTCGCAGCCCTTTGCACATCGCTTTCAGCAACAATTGGTACAGGTAACATCGTTGGTGTTGCCACAGCCATTGCATTAGGTGGTCCTGGAGCTTTATTCTGGATGTTAATTGCAGCATTTGTAGGTATGGCTACAAAGTATACAGAAGGCTTATTAACTATCAAATACAGAACTGTAGATCCTAAGACAGGACATGCCCTTGGTGGTCCGTTCTACTATATCGAAAGAGGAATGGGTAAGGGCTGGAAGTGGCTTGCTGTATTATTTGCAGTATTATGTCCTCTTGCAGCTTTACTCGGTACAGGTACATTTACACAGGTAAATGGTGTAACAAGTGCTTTAAGAGATTTCTTTGATCCTAATAATGCTTACACAGTGGCAATTCCGGGTATTGGAACATATTCACTTGTTACAATTATTGCTTCAATCATTCTTACAGTTGTTGTAGGTATCGTACTTATCGGTGGAATCAAGAGAATTGCCACAGTAAGTGAAGTTATCGTTCCATTTATGGCAATATTATACTTTGTTACTATTTTAATTTTAATATTAACAAATGTAACTGCCGTACCTGCAGCATTTGGAACTATCATAAAGGGAGCATTTGATCCTGCGGCAGTAACCGGTGGAGTAGTGGGAGGAATATTTGTCGCAATACAGAGTGGTATTGCGAGGGGTATTTTCTCAAATGAAGCAGGTTTAGGTACAGGACCTATTGCAGCTGCATCAGCAAAGACAAAAGAACCTGTAAGACAGGGACTTGTAAGTATGACAGGTACATTCATTGATACAATCATCATTTGTACAATGACAGGACTTGCAATCGTAATTACAGGTGCATGGCAGGTTGAAGGCCTTGAAGGTGTTCAGGTTACAACATATGCCTTCAGAGAGGGACTTCCTTTCCATCCACAGGTCTCAAGCTTTATCTTAATGATCAGTCTTGTATTCTTTGCATTTACGACTATCTTAGGATGGTGTCATTATAGTGAAAAATGTCTCGAGTACCTCACAGGTGGTAAAAAGGCAGTTATCACTGTATTCAGAATACTCTATATTGCAGCCGTATTTATCGGCCCATACATGACAGTAAGTGCCGTATGGACATCAGCAAGTATATTTAACGGTCTTATGGCCATACCGAATATGATAGCCATGTTCGCACTTAGCGGAGTTGCTGCATCTGAAACACATAAGTTTTTCAAGATGAGAAAACAGATACACAGCTTCGGAGAGTAAATATTAAAAGATGCTGATATGAAATCAGCGATTAAAATTATCTGAAAGAACAATTTTAAATAATTAAATATTTATTTAATTATAAGTATAAAAAATCCCACTTTACACATATGGTAAAGTGGGATTTTTATTTATCTGTGTTTTTTATAATGTCTTTTTCTTCTGAACTTGGCAGGAGATTTTTCGTCGATCATTTTCTTTCTTCTGACAAATATTATAATTACCGTAACGGAAACTAAGGCAATAACCACAATCCATACATTTATTACTACAGCAAATGGCTGTGATGAATTGGAGCTGTTAGAAGAGTCTGCATATGGAAGTAATGATGATTCATCCTGATTACTTTCTGCAGATGAGAATGTAATGTTGGCAGTTCCAACTACATGGTCACCGTACATAAAGTTAATAGGAACATCAACTTCAGTATCTGTTGAATGAACATCATGCTTTGAATCCTCTGCGATTGCAACCTGACCGAGGGAAGTATCCTTAGGAACAGTTACATATGAACCGTCAAATCCTGATACAACACTCTTTGAATTAAATCGTGTTGAGCTGAGGTATGAGATTGTTGAAAATTGTGAGATAAGGGCAGTACCTGTAATAGGTATCTTTGTAAAATGATTAAATCCCCATTCAAACAGTGATTTCGCATCTTGAAATCTTCCGTCAGCAGTTGATTTGAAACATACGCAGATAAGTCTCATTCCATTTTTCATGGCATATGATACATATGTGTAACCGCCTTCACCTACGAAACCGGTCTTACCACCTACACAATATTCATATCCGTATAAACGTCCTGGAAGTAAAAGATTTCGGTTGTTAAATACTCTTTCCTGACTTGTTTTGTTAGTAGCTGGAATGGTATATGTTGTGGCCGAATCGATTGTTAAGAATGTCGGATTATTGAAACACATTCTTGCGATAAGAGCCATGTCATATGCTGTTGTATAGTGGTTTGCATCGTAGAGACCACTGGCATTGGCGAAGTGTGTATCAAGTGCACCGGCATTTTTTGCAGTTTCATTCATTTTATCAACGAATGCTGATAATGAACCGGATGTGTGCTCAGCAAGTGCATATGCCATTTCATTTGCTGAATGTAATAACAATCCGTATAATGCCTGCTCAACCGTAAACTGTTCTCCTGTCTTGGATGCAAGAGTAGCATCCTCAAGTGAAACAGAATTGGCAGCTTCAGATGAAAATGTAACAACATCTGAAAGTGCATTATTCTGTGCAACTAAAAGTCCTGTAAGAATCTTAGTTGTGGATGCGGGATAATTTCGTTCATAGGCATTTTTTTCATAAAGTATAGCTCCTGTATCGGCATCCATTAATATTGCGGCACCCGATACAAGCTCAGGTGCTTCAGGCCATTCTAATTCATCGGCTTCAACTCTCGAAGTCGAAGTAAAGATAAATGATGTTATAATCGCAAAAAAAGCAAGAACAGCGATTATCTTATACTGTACAGACCGTAAAAAGCCTGCTGCATGATGATGTTTCATAAATAACCTCATAGTTGTTTGTTTTATTGTACGTGTATGTTATATAATATACGAATATGTTTAAATAAACATGCTTTTAAAATAAATATTTATATATATATTTAAATATGTATTTTTAGTACAGCAGTTATATAACAATAACTTGTATAAAAATTAATTATATCACATTTATATAATTCAAAAATATAAAATTAAAATATATAGTAGGAGAACGTAATGAGACTTAGAAATATACCCGGTGCTAAAGAGGAAATGGTGGCAAATGAATTCGTATATACGGATGAAGAGCTCAAAAAGGGAAAGTGGAGAGAAGAGGTTTTTAAAAATAACAATCCACTCCATATCGAAGTAGGTACAGGAAAGGGAAGATTTATTACAGGCCATGCAAAGGAAGAGCCGGATGTAAACTTCTTGGGAATTGAAAAATATTCAAGTGTACTTTTAAAGGCGCTTAAAAAGCTTGAGGATGCAGAACTTGATAATTTAAGACTCATCAGAATGGATGCGGACAACATTTTAGATGCATTTGCAGAGAGAGAAGTAGACAAGATATATCTTAACTTCTCAGATCCATGGCCAAAGGACAGACATGCAAAGAGAAGACTTACATCTGACAGATTCTTAGGTAAGTATGAGAAGATTCTCGTAAAGGGTGGTCTTGTAGAGTTTAAAACAGATAACAGGGATTTATTTGATTTCTCACTTGAATCAATAAAAGAGTGTGGATGGGAATTAGTAGATTATACATTTGACCTTCACAATGACCCTGAAAGACTTGTTGGAAATATCTGCACTGAATATGAGCTTAAGTTCTCAGAAGCAGGCAATCCAATCTGCAAGTTAATTGCAAGAAATGTGAGATAAAAACAAAAAACCGATGTCATAACGACATCGGTTTTTTATGTTAGTGCGGATAAAGGGAGTCGAACCCCCACGCCTCTCGACAATAGAACCTAAATCTATCGCGTCTGCCAATTCCGCCATATCCGCAAATGCCTTCAAGGCACTTGTAGAAGTTTACTAAATTTAGGATTAATTGTCAATCAAAATCAGGCTGTAAATCAGTCTAAATACTTATCAAGAAATGCTTTCACGTGTTCCATATATTTTACAGGATCTACATAGTAAGCCATTACATGCTCACCACCTGTAACAGTGTAAATATCCTTAGGACCGCCTGTAACACTGTATAACTTATATACCATTGGGAATGGGATATAAGAGTCATCACTACAGTGAATAAATAATGTAGGGCGTGTATTCTTCTTTAACTGCTTAATTGCATCTCCGTCCTTGATATTGTACTTAGTCATTTTCTTAAATCTATAGCTTGAAAGAGCTATAAGTGGAGCAGCAGGGATATGAACTTTTGCTCTTACAATCTTGTCAAATATATCATGGATTGAAGTGTAGCCTGAATCCTCGATAATTACTTTTACATTTTCAGGGAGACTGTCTTCTCCTGAAGCCATCATAACTGCAGCGGCACCCATAGACTGGCCATAGAGAACGATTTCACAGTCAGGATCATACTGAATAAGGAGATTACACCAGTTGATAAGGTCAAGACGCTCAAGCCATCCCATACCGATTGTGTCGCCTTCACTCTTACCGTGAGCTCTTAAATCAACAAAGAGAACATTGAATCCCATGTTGTAGAAGTCAGGTCCGAGAGGGTACATCATCTCAAGATTACAGTTATATCCGTGTACGATGATTACATACTTCTTTGAATTTGGATTCTTATATAATTCACCATATAATTCCAGACCGTCTCTTGAAGTAACATATAACTGCTGAGCAGGTACTTCTTCCCTCCATTTTTTAGCTTCATTTGTTTTAATGTTGTGGTTAGAAACAAGAGCCTTTATTTCTTCAGGTGTTTTATTTGCAAGAGTTGCATTTCTGTTTTTCTCATTGCTGTATTTCTTGTAATTACGCTTAACTGCAAGCTTGATGTACTTTCTTGCAATATAAGAACCTACTGAAAGAGAACCTGCTAAAACAAGTCCTGCGCCAAATGCTATTTTATATGCTTTTTTCACTATACTGTCCCCCTTTTTTTGCGTATTGAAGCCTACGTGTTCAATGCGGGCATATAAACCTAATATTATAGAAAAATGGCACTAAAATCAACAAATAAACACATATATGTGCAAATGTATGGCTGTTTGAAAATGCAAATGTGAACTCAGGTTAAAAATCCACCAAAAAGAATTGTTTTCTTTACCTATTATATACGAATTTTCATGCATGAATTCTTGATACTCGTTGATATTAAGTGTATTATTAATTGTAAAATGTTTTTTGATTATGGAGATAATAAATGACAGAGACTGATTATAAAGAGCTGGCAGAGCTTCTCTTTAAGGGAGAGGACTTAAAGACACCTGAGGAATATGAGGCATTGTACCCATACAGAAAGCTTGGTAACAAAGCTGAGGTTACAAGACTTGCTCCAAGTCCTACAGGTTATATACATTTAGGTAACTTATACAGTGCACTTGCAGACGAAAGAATTGCCCATACAAAGGATGGTGTATTCTTCTTAAGAATTGAAGATACAGATGCAAAGAGAAAGGTAGACGGTGCTGTTGAACTTGTTATTGATGCATTAAGATACTTCGGTATTGAATTTGATGAGGGCGCAGGATTCCCTGAAGATGCACTTAACAATGTTTACGGACCATTTATTCAGAGCGAAAGAGTAAGCATTTATCATACATATGCCAAGAAACTCGTAGAAGAGGGAAAGGCATATCCTTGTTTTGCTACTGAAGAAGAATTAGCTGCAGTAAGAGAACAGCAGGAAAAGAACAATGAGCTTACAGGATACTATGGTAAATATGCCGTAAGCAGAAATCTTGAATTAGACGAGATTAAGAAGAATCTTGGAGAAGGTAAGCCATATGTTGTGAGATTAAAGAGTGAAGGCTCACCTGATAAGGAATTTGAATTCCAGGATGAAATCAAGAAGAAGGTTAAATTACCTGAAAATATTCATGATGTTGTTATCTTAAAGAAGGACGGTATTCCAACATATCATTTTGCACATGTTGTTGACGATCATCTTATGAGAACAACTCTTGTATTAAGAGGTGGAGAGTGGCTTGCATCACTTCCAATTCATATTGAATTATTTAACGCTTTAGGGTGGAAGCCGCCTAAGTATGCACATACAGCTCACATGATGAAAATCGATGAAGAGACAGGTGGTAAGAGAAAGCTCTCTAAGAGAAAAGATCCTGAAATGGGACTTTCATTCTACAAGGAAGCAGGATTCCACCCTGAGTGTATCAAGATTTATCTTATGACACTTCTTAACTCTAACTTTGAAGAGTGGCATAAGCAGAATCCTGGTAAGTCTATTGAGGAATTCCCATTCTCAGTTAAGCATATGAATAATTCAGGTGCATTATTTGATATAGATAAGCTCGAAAACATCTGCAAGAATGAATTATCTCAGATGGGAGTTGTAGAACTCTACAATTTCCTTGCTGAATGGGCTCATGAATATGAACCTGAAAAGAAGAAGGTTTGGTTTGCAGATGAGAACAAGTTCGTTGACATATTAATGCTTCTTATGGGATACGGACAGAAGAGAAGAAGAAAAGATCTTATCAACGCAAAGCAGACATTTGAACAGATGAATATTTTCTTTAACGAGTTTATGCCTGAAAGAGAAGAATTCCCTGTAGATAATGATACAGTTGTATCTGTACTTAAGGATTACCTTACTTCATATGACTACAATGACACTAACCAGGAGTGGTTTGACAAGCTTGGAGTAATTGCCATGACAAATGGCTTTGCTACAGACCGTAAGGCATATAAGGAAGAACCTGAAAAATATAAGGGTGACATTACAACTGTTGCGACTATTGTAAGAATTGCCGTTACAGGTAAGAGTAATACACCTGATTTATGGAGTATTAATCAGATTATCGGTTTACAGACAATGGTTGACAGAGTTGAAATGGTTATTAAGGAATTAGAAGCAAAAGCATAAGGAGTGATAAAGATGTCAAGAAACAAATATACAAGAGAAGATATCATCAGATTAGTAAAAGAAGAAAATGTAAGATTTATCAGACTTCAGTTTACTGATATTTTTGGAACTCTTAAGAATGTTGCTATTACAGCTGATCAGATCGAAAAGGCACTTGATAACAAGTGTATGTTCGACGGTTCTTCAGTTGAAGGTTTCGTAAGAATTGAAGAGTCTGATATGTACCTTTACCCTGATTACGATTCATTCATGATTATTCCATGGAATCAGGAAAAGGGTAAGACAGCAAGACTTATCTGTGATATCAAGAACGCAGATCAGGAACCATTTATGGGCGATCCAAGAACAATCCTTAAGAAGGTTTGTAAGGAAGCTGAAGATATGGGATTTAAGCTCAATGTAGGTCCTGAGTGTGAATTCTTCATGTTCCAGTATGACAATGAAGGCAGACCTACAACAAAGTTCATCGATAACTGTGGATATTTCGATTTAGGTCCTACTGATCCGGGTGAAGTAGTTCGTCAGGAAATGGTTCTTAACCTTGAGGAAATGGGGTTCGAAATTGAAGCATCTCACCATGAATGTGCACCTGCTCAGCATGAGATTGACTTTAAGTATGATGATGCTGTTTCAGCAGCGGACAACATTATGACATTTAAGCTTGCAGTAAAGACAATCGCTAAGAAGAACGGTCTTTATGCAACATTTATGCCAAAGCCTGTTGCAGGCGTAGCCGGTTCAGGTATGCACGTTAACATGTCTCTTGAAGATATGGACGGAAACAACGTATTCTGTGACGAAAATGATAAGCTTGGTTTATCAGAAATTGCTTACCACTTCATCGCTGGTCTTATAAAGCATGCAAAGGGTATGGCGGCTATTACAAACCCACTTGTTAACTCATACAAGAGACTTGTTCCTGGTTACGAAGCACCTGTATATATTGCATGGTCAGGAACAAACAGAAGTCCACTTGTAAGAATCCCAACAGCAAGAGGAAAGTCTACAAGAGTTGAGCTTAGAAATCCGGATCCATCAGCAACACCATACTTAGCACTTGCAGTATGTCTTGCAGCCGGATTAGACGGAATCAAGAATAAGCTTGAGGTTATTGAATCTGTTGACTGTAACGTTTATGAAATGACAAAGAAAGAGCGTAAGGAAGCAGGAGTTGGAACTCTTCCAGAAAGCCTTATCGATGCAGTTGACTGCTTATTAGAAGATGAAGTGATTTGCGAAGCTCTTGGAAGTCATATTGTTGAAAAGTATACAGAAGCTAAGATTAAAGAATGGAACGAGTACAAGAACTCAGTTTCATCATGGGAAATCGGCAATTACTTAGACAAGTATTAATTTGAAAATTAATTATTGAAAATAATTAGTTATTTAAAACAAGTAGTTTTTGAGAAAAATTAGTACTTAATTCAATAAAATATTTTAGAAGCTATTACTTTTATTTATCGCTAATCAACAGCATATGCATATAGTTTGATTGCTTTGATATGGATCAATATTAGGTAATAGCTTTTTATTAATATAAGGCGATATTTACATAAAACTATGGAGGGAAATATGAGCGAAAATTTCGAAAACATAGAAGAAAATAACGAAGAATTATCAATGGATATGATCAGACTTCTTACTATTGATGATTTCTGCCAGCTTTTATCAACACCTGCACCTGTTCCTGGTGGCGGTAGCGTAAGTGCTTACGTAGCTTCTCTTGGAGCTGCTCTTGCAGGTATGGTTGCAAATCTTACAAGCGGTAAGAAGAAATATGCTGAATATCAGGATGAGATTGAAGATATCATCAAGGCTGCAAACATTTTAAGAGAGGATCTTATGGAAGGAATCAGCAAGGATGCAGAAAGCTTCCTTCCACTTGCAGGTGCATACTCACTTCCAGCTAATACAGAAGAGGAAAAGAGAATTAAGGAAAAAACTCTTGAAGAGCTATTGGTTGTTGCTGCAAGCGCTCCTCTTGAACTTATCAAGAAGATTATTCCTGCAATGGAGATTCTTGAAAGACTTACAGATATTGGCACAAAGCTTGCCATAAGTGATGTTGGTACAGGTTTACTCTTATGTGATGCAGCGGCTACTGCGGCAGCGTTAAATGTATACTGCAATACAAAGCTCATGAAGAACAGAGAATTAGCTAATAAGATGGATGAAGAGGCAGATGAGCTTCTCAAGAGATCATTCCAGATCAGAGCAAATAATTTACCAAAGGTAATTGTTTCTCTCAGAGCTGACGAGAATATTTAATTTTTGCAATTAAATTTAATTTATGTAATTAAAAGGAGAAAATATGGCTGAACTTTTAGGCGGACCTGTAGCGCAGAAAATCTGCGAAAATATAATCGACAGGTTAGAAAAAGCTAAGAAAAGCGATAAATATCCGGGAAGACTTCCTAAGCTTGCTATCGTAAGAGTAGGCAGAAGAGATGATGACCTCGCATATGAGAGAGGTGCCGTTAAGAGAACTGAAAAAGTAGGCATGGACTGTGAAACATTTGAATTCGATACCGATATCATAAATGAAGAATTCCAGAAGGAATTTATTAAAATCAACAGTGATAATGACATTGACGGAATTCTTTTATTCATGCCATTACCTAAGCATATAAATACTCAGGAAGCTATTGCAAACTTCTGTCCTGATAAGGATTTAGACGGTCTTACACTTGGAAATATGGCTGCTCTCTATGCAGGAACTGACGGATATGCACCTTGTACTGCAGAGGCGGTTATCAAATTATTGGAATATTCTGACATCGATGTGGATGGAAAAAATGTCACTGTAATCGGCAGAAGTAACGTAATCGGCAAGCCTGTTTCAATGATGTTAATCGATAAAAATGCAACAGTTACAGTATGTCATTCACATACAAAGAACTTAAAAGACATCTGTCAGAGAGCGGAAATCCTTGTTGCAGCCATCGGAAGAGCAAAGATGATTGATGACAGCTATATTTCAGATGGTACTGTAGTTATCGACGTAGGTGTAAATGTTGATGAAGATGGAAATCTCTGCGGAGATACAGATTTCGAATCAGTATCAAAGAAGGCTTCATTAATAACTCCTGTTCCAAGAGGTGTTGGAAACATAACAACATCTGTATTATCAGAGCATTTGTTAAGAAGTTATCTTAAGAAGTTTGATATTCAGATTTGAGATTTAAATCTTAGATAATAATCAGATTTGAGATGATACTTTAATCCGGGATGATGTCATATATAACAATCTGAGATCTTTCGGGATTGGATATTAAATAATCGTTGTATGTTAATCGGAATATTCTGATTAATATACTGAGGGGGAACGAATATGAATTTTATTAAAGATTTTAAGGGATTTATTTCCAAGGGAAATGTATTTGACATGGCTGTTGGTATTATTATGGGTAGTGCTTTCACTGCAATAGTGAACAGCCTTGTCCAGGATATACTTTCACCATTCCTTGGTATTTTCACAGGTGGAATTAACTTCAATGATTTAAGTGTAAAAATCGGTGATGCAGAATTTAAGTACGGAAGCTTTATTATGGCAGTTATCAACTTCATATTAATAGCTTTAGTATTATTCCTTCTTATCAAGGCAATGATTGGAATAAAAAATGCATCATTATTAAAGAAACATGAAGAAGTTAAGGAAGAGGCTCCTACAACAAAGATCTGTCCATTCTGTAAGACAGAAATCGACATTGAGGCTACAAGATGTCCACACTGTACTTCAGTACTTGAAGATGAAAAACCTGAAGAAAAACTGATAAATGATTGTATTGAGAGCAGTAATAAATGAAAAATATTGCATTAGATATAAAAAATAAATCATTTAAACCGATATATCTGCTTTACGGAGATGAGCAGTATTTAAAGGCATCCTGCTTAAAACAGCTTAAGCAGGCGATTGTCGGAGATGATGCCATGAACTTATCAGAATATAGTGATAAGCTGGATGTAAAAGAACTTGTATCGGTTGCGGGAACACTTCCGTTTTTTGCGGACAGAAGACTTATAGTGCTTAACAGAGTTTCATTATTTAAAAGTAATAATGATGAGCTCAACGAACTGATAGAAAATATGCCGCCGTATCTTACAATTATCATTGTTGAAGATACTATTGATAAGAGAAAGACGCTTTATAAGCTTATCTGCAAGACAGGATACATTTGCGATATAAGCAGAATGTCAGAAGCTGATCTTACAAAGTGGGTGGTTAAGAAATTATCAGATAAGGGATTTAAGGTAAGAGGAAGCACTGTAGCGCATCTGTTATCAAGAACCGGAAATGATATGAATAATATCGAAAATGAATTAAATAAAATTGCATCATACTGTAATGGAAAAGAAGAAGTTACCGTTGAGGATATTGATGATATTGTTATCTTTCAGCCTCAGGAGAGAGTGTTTGAAATGATAGAAGCTATATGTGCCAGCCAGAAGGAAAAGGCATTAAAGCTTTATTACGATTCAATAGCCTTAAAGGAAGCTCCTCTTAAGATACTTGCTCTTCTGGAGAGAAATTATATTGGCATATTACAGACAAAGAGCGGCAGGGGTAAACTGCCTGAAGCAGAACTGGCAAAGGGCATAGGCTCTAAGGGCGTTATGAAATTTGTCGTGGAAAAATATGCGAGATTTGCCACTAAATATTCAATGGAAAGATTGAAGGAACTTATCGGTGAATTTGCAGTGATGGAAGCTGATATTAAAACAGGTAAGATTTCTGACAAAACCGGAACGGAGCTTATGATTATAAGCGCCATGAAGGTACTGTAAAACAAAAAGCGATATGGTTAAAACTGTATCGCTTTTTTATTTTTGTTTTGTAATTTCACATTAACCTATAAATAAAAAAGCGGCAGAGAGATTAATTCTCTCTGCCGCTTTTTGTGGTTAAATATAAATTATTTCAACCGGTCCGGTCTCTTAAAATTAATTAATTTAATTAATTAATGCTCTTATTTGAATTATATGTTTTATAAATTGTCATAAGAACTCTGATATAAGACACAATGTAAATGATTCCGGCAATAATTTCAATTACTGAGAAGAATACTAAAAATCCACTTGCAACAGGATTTGTAGCTGTTCCATAAGTTATATAGCTTGCGAAAGCACCTGATATTGCAGATACAGTAATTAATAAAATTAAGATCTGACAGGCAACAGTAATAGTAAGTGAAATTGCATACCATCTTCTTAAAAGGAAAATACGTGAAAATTCAAGAGGAGCATTGTTATCTCTTGCAATATCCATACATCCGCTGAGAATCTCTGTGATGTAGAAAATGTTAAGTGCAGCATTTACGGCAGCGAATATAATTGTATAAGCTACCAATGCATAATAACTTCCTACATAACCTCCAATATTAAAACTTGCTGTTGAAGCAGCTACGTTTGAAGAGATTATTGAAGATCCGATAAGAGTTGCAAGTTCTGCACCTAAATAGATGTATGTAATGGCTCTTGCTTTTCTGAAGTGTTCACTGAATCCTGTAAGCTGAGATAATCCGTAAATTGAAACACCTAAAGATACAATAACCACGATAGCAGAAACAATAGTACCCGCTGTATTACCGGATACGAACATGTTGATTATGCCGCCAATAAGGTTAATGATAAAGCTTAAAAAACTATTAATAAGCCTCGAATATTTCGTTTATCCATTCGTTTACCCTTTCTATAAAATAATTATTTCCCCAATAATTATATATGACATTTAAAATCCGGACAATAAAAAAGTAATCCTCTATAAAGAATTTTTCTTAACTGTCAAGACATATGTTACAGAAATAAATATAATGAAAAAAGATACGACCGTATTATGTTAAATTTAAAAAAAGGCGACAAAGCAATAATAGATGAATTTATTAAAAAACACAGATACGAAAGTCGCAATATTTTTATCAGAGATGCTATATTTGAAAAAATAAAAAAGAAGATTTTTAAAGTATATTAATAATAGGGAGCTATCGAGTAATCATCGGTAGCTTTTTATTTCTAAAAACAAAGGGGCGAAAAAGGGGCTAACTTTATGACATATTATACCGCATTAGGCTAATTTGAAAAATATAAAAACGACTCAACACGGCATAAATACTACATTTATGTTATGTTGAGCCATTTAGCACCGTGGTAATGAAAGCTACTGACCGGACTCGAACCGGTGACCTGCTGATTACGAATCAGCTGCTCTACCAACTAAGCCACAGTAGCAAATGTATTTTTCTATATTAATTACTAAAAATCCAATAAAATTCCGATTGCAAAACACTTATAAAGTTGCATAATTGGCGAATATATCTTACATTAGTAAAGTAATTTTTATAGTAAAGCAGGTAATATAAAATGTCAACATTTAAAACAAACGGTATCCTGTTCGATCTGGACGGTACTTTATGGGATTCAACATCGGAAATTGCTGATGCTTGGAACGAATTGATAAAGATAAAAGGTGGCGTGGACAGACCGCCTATAACAAAAGAAGAATTACATGGGTGCATGGGGTTACCAATGTACTCAATAGCGGCTAAACTATTTCCTAATATGCCGGAACAGGACAGAAATGACTTGATGGATGAAATGGGAGTATTTGAAAATGACTACCTGAGGGAAAGAGGAGCAAAGCTATTCGATGGAATAGAAAGAGTAATAGAGGAAACATCCAAAAATGTTCCTATTTTCATCGTCAGCAACTGCCAGTCGGGATATATAGAAGCATTTATCGAGTCCCATAATTTTGAAGGTAAGATTACAGATAAATTATGTTGGGGTGATACAAGATTATCCAAGGGCGAGAATAATAAGCTTATTATAGAAAGAAACAACATAACACATCCGATTTATATCGGTGACACAGACGGCGATTCAAAATCTGCAGCATTTATAAATGCTCCATTTATTTTTGCTTCATATGGCTTCGGTAAGACTGATAAGTATGATGCAAAGATTGAAAAGCCTGAGGATATTCTGGATATAATTGAATATATTTAACTGTATCAGAATATAATCACTTAAAACATGCATTATTCTTTAGTTTAAAACTATATTTTATTTAATAAACATCTCTAATATGTTAGAATAAAAAGAGTTTTAATAATCTGTAAGGAGAACATTAAATGGGTAGCGTAAGAAGACTTTATGTTGAAAAGAAGAAAGAATTTGCTGTAGAAGCTGAGAAGCTTGCTGCAGAAATTAAGAATTATTTAGGACTTACAAATGTTTCTGATGTAAGAGTTGTAGTGAGATATGACGTTGAAAATATCTCTGACGATACATTTGAAAGAGCTATTAACGGTGTATTCTCTGAACCACCTGTTGATAATTACTACAAGGATAAGCTCGAAGTTGCAGATAACGACTTCGTTATCAGTGTAGAATATTTACCTGGACAGTTTGATCAGAGAGCTGACTCAGCAGAGCAGTGTATTGCTCTGCTCGGCGATTCAGATGCCATTGTTAAATGTGCTTCTACATATGTAATAAGCGGCAATCTTACAGATGAAGATAAGAATAAAATCAAGAATATTCTTGTTAATCCAATAGATCAGAGAGTAGCAGAGGAAAATGTACCTGCAACTCTTGAAATGACATATGCAACTCCTGGTGACGTTGAAGTTCTCGAAGGCTTTATCGGTCTTAACCGTACACAGCTTGAGGAAAAGTACAACGAGCTTTCACTTGCAATGACATTTGCTGATTTCAAGCTTATCCAGGGTTACTTCTTAACAAAGGAAAGAAGAGATCCCTCTATTACAGAAATCAGAGTTCTCGATACATACTGGTCAGATCACTGCAGACATACAACATTTGCAACTGAGCTTAAGAAGATCATTGTAAATGATGGTTACTACAAGTCAGCAATCGAGAGAATTCTTCGTGAATATACAAGAGACCACAACAAGATCAGTGGTGAAAAGAAGGGCAAGTATGTTTCATTAATGGATATGGCTACACTTGCAGCTAAGAAGCAGATTGCAGAAGGAGATCTTACTGATCAGGAAAAGACAGACGAGATCAACGCATGCTCAATTATCGCTCCTATTATGGTAGACGGTGTTGAAGAAGAGTGGCTTATCAACTTCAAGAATGAAACACATAACCACCCAACAGAAATCGAACCATTTGGTGGTGCTGCAACATGTCTTGGTGGTGCTATCAGAGATCCATTGTCAGGTAGAACTTATGTATATCAGGCAATGAGAATCACAGGTGCTGCAGATCCAAGAACAAGCATTGACGATACATTAAACGGAAAGCTTCCACAGAGAAAGATTGTAACAGAAGCAGCTCACGGATACAGCTCATATGGTAACCAGATTGGTCTTGCTACAGGCCTTGTTAAGGAAATCTACCATCCTAATTTCGTTGCAAAGCACATGGAATTAGGTGCAGTTCTTGGTGCAGCTAAGAGAGAAAACGTTATGAGAGAGACTTCTGATCCGGGTAATATCATTGTATTACTTGGTGGTAGAACAGGTCGTGACGGAATCGGTGGTGCTACAGGTTCATCTAAGGCACATACAAATGATTCTATTGACGAATGTGGTGCAGAAGTTCAGAAGGGTAACGCTCCTACAGAGAGAAAGATTCAGAGATTATTCAGAAGACCTGAAGTTACAAAGCTTATCAGAAAATGTAACGACTTCGGTGCAGGTGGTGTATCTGTTGCAGTTGGTGAGTTAGCTGATGGACTTTTAATCGATCTTGATAAGGTAACAAAGAAGTACGAAGGTCTTGATGGTACAGAGCTTGCAATCTCTGAATCACAGGAGAGAATGGCAGTTGTACTTGATAAGAATGACGTTGATACATTCTTATCATATGCAAGTGAAGAAAACCTTGAAGCTACTCCAATCGCTGAAGTAACAAAAGAGAAACGTCTCGTTATGAAGTGGAGAGATAAGGTTATCGTTGATATCTCAAGAGAATTCCTTGATACAAACGGTGCTCATCAGAAGACAACAGCAGCAATCAATTCTCCAAGTGAACCACTTACATATGGTGAAGGTTTTGTTGCACCTGAGGTTACATCTTTCAAGGATCAGTGGCTTAAGACTGTTTCAGATCTTAATAACTGTTCTCAGAGAGGTCTTGTTGAGAGATTTGACTCATCTATCGGTGCCGGTACAGTTACAATGCCTTACGGTGGTAAGAACATGGCTACAGAAATGCAGTCAATGATCAGCAAAGTACCTGTATTACACGGAACTACAGATGCAATCACATACATGAGTTATGGTTATGATCCATATCTTTCAAGCTGGAGCCCACTTCACGGTTCAATCTACGCAATCTTAGAGTCGCTTTCAAAGATTGTTGCAAATGGTGCTGACTACAGAAAGGCTCATTTATCATTACAGGAATACTTCGGTAAGATGACAGATGATCCAGAACGCTGGGGTCTTCCAACAGCTGCTCTCCTTGGTGCATACAGCGTACAGAACGGACTTAAGGTTGCAGCTATTGGTGGTAAGGACAGTATGTCAGGAACATTTGAAGACATTGATGTTCCACCAACACTCTGCTCATTTGCAGTTGCAGTAGGTAAGGAAGATGAAGTTGTAACTCCTGAATTAAAGCAGGCAGGTAACCTTCTTGTTAAGCTTTACATTAAGAAAGATGATTACGATTTACCTGTATACGAAAGAGTTGCTCTTCTCTACCACGACATTTACAGAATGATGCTTAACGGCACAATCGTTTCTGCATATGTTGCTGATAGACAGGGTATCTCAGCAGCTATCTCTAAGATGGCGTTTGGTAGCGGACTTGGTGTTGAGTTAAATGACGATGTTTCATATGCTAACCTTTTCGCTCCTTCATACGCAGACTTCGTAGTAGAAATTCCTGCTGACAGAGAGAAGGAATTCTACAGAATCGGTAACAACGACAGAGTTATCCTCGGTAGAGTTATCGAAGAGCCTGTAATCAAGTATAAAGATGAAACACTTACATTAGATGAAGTTAAGGCTGCTTGGGAAGGCACTCTTGAGGATATTTACCCTACTAAGTCTAAGATGGAAGTATCAGAGAATATTGAAGCTCCTGATTACTCAGAGAAGGATATCTACATCTGCAAGAATAAGGTTGCTAAGCCAAGAGTATTTATTCCTGTATTCCCAGGTACAAACTGCGAGTACGATACTGCAAGAGCATTTGAGCTTGCAGGTGCAGAGACAGACATCAGAGTTTTCAAGAACCTTACAGCTGAAGATATCAAGGGTTCTGTAGAAGCATTTACAGAAGGAATCAACAACGCTCAGATTGTAATGTTCCCTGGTGGTTTCTCAGCAGGTGATGAGCCTGAAGGTTCAGCTAAGTTCTTCGCTACAGCATTCAGAAACGAGAAGATGTCAGAAGCTGTTAACAAGCTTCTTAACGAGCGTGACGGTCTTGCTCTTGGTATCTGTAACGGTTTCCAGGCTCTTATCAAGCTTGGTCTTGTTCCTAATGGAAAGATTACAGGACAGGATGTAAATGCTCCTACACTTACATTCAACACAATTGACAGACATATTGCTAAGCACGTTTACACAAGAGTGGTTTCTAACAAGAGCCCATGGCTTGCAGGTGCTGATCTTGGTGGTGTATATGCACAGCCTGTATCACACGGTGAAGGTCGTTTCTATGCAAGTGTTGAAGTTGCTAAGGAATTATTTGCAAATGGTCAGGTAGCTACAAGATACTGTGATGCTGACGGTAACATCTCTATGGATGAAGCAATCAACATCAACGGTTCTGTTGCAGCTATTGAAGGTATCACAAGTAAGGACGGAAGAGTATTCGGTAAGATGGCTCACCCTGAAAGAATTGGTAAGTCAGTTGCTGTTAATATTACAGGCAACCAGGATATGAAGATCTTCGAGTCTGGTGTTAAATACTTCAAGTAATTGTAAATGCGAAAACCTGTTTTTCGAAAATGTACTTTATATAAAGGTAAGTTTATATAAAAGTATGCTTTTACAAAGCTGATTATAAAAAAGCTGGTTATTAATAAACTGTTGTTTTTAAGCCGGCTTTGCTGTAAAAACGGTTATGTGACATAACCGGCTATAAAGAATTTAGATAATTTTTTTAAGAAAAGAGATAGATATAATGGAAAAGATTAAAATGACAACTCCTCTTGTCGAGATGGACGGAGATGAGATGACAAGAGTTTTATGGCAGATGATTAAGGATGAACTCTTATTGCCATTCGTTGACTTAAATACAGAATATTATGATCTTGGTCTTGTTCACAGAGATGAGACAAACGATGAAGTTACAAAGGCATCAGCTCTTGCGACAAAGAAGTACGGTGTTGCTGTTAAGTGTGCAACAATCACACCAAATGCAGCTAGACAGGAAGAGTACAACTTAAAGGCTCTTTACAAGAGTCCAAACGGTACTATCAGAGCTATTCTTGACGGTACAGTATTCAGAGCTCCAATCATCGTTAAGGGTATTGAGCCATATGTAAGAACATGGAAGAAGCCTATCACAATTGCAAGACATGCATACGGTGATGTTTATAAGGCATCTGAAATGGTTGTTGAAGGACCTGGTAAGGCTGAAATCGTATTTACAGGAGATGACGGAACAGAGAAGAGAGAAGTAATTCACGAATTTGATGGTCCTGGTATTGTTCAGGGTATGCACAATCTTGATAAGTCAATCGAAAGCTTTGCAAGAAGCTGCTTCAACTTTGCTTTAGAGACAAAGCAGGATTTATGGTTTGCAACAAAGGATACTATTTCTAAGAAGTATGACCATACATTCAAGGATATCTTCAATGATATCTTCGAGGCAGAGTACAAAGATAAGTTTGATGATGCAGGAATTGAATATTTCTACACACTTATCGATGATGCTGTTGCTAGAGTTATGAGATCTGAAGGTGGATATATCTGGGCATGTAAGAACTATGACGGTGATGTTATGAGTGATATGGTTGCTTCAGCATTCGGTTCACTTTCAATGATGACATCTGTTCTTGTATCACCAGACGGTAACTTCGAATATGAAGCGGCTCACGGAACAGTTCAGAGACATTATTACAAGTATCAGAAGGGTGAAAAGACTTCTACTAATCCAATTGCTACTATATTTGCATGGAGTGGTGCTCTTAGAAAAAGAGGTCAGCTTGATAATAATGAAGAACTTGTTGTATTTGCTGATAAGCTTGAGAAGGCTTGTATCGATACAATCGAGTCAGGTAAGATGACAGGAGACCTTTCAAGAATCTCTACATTAGAGAATAAGGAAACTCTTGATTCAGAAGAATTCATCAAGGCTATAAGAGCTACTCTTGAAAAATTATTATAATTCTAAATAAAAAATAAAAAACACAGGCGAGATGTAAAACATTTCTTAAGCCTGTGTTTTTTTATATTTTGTTGTTGACATCAAATATTGATAGTGCTAATATGCACATAAAGAAATATTAGCACTCTATAAAAATGAGTGCTAATAAATAAAAAGAAAGGAGTGATTCATAAGTGGAGCTTGATGAGCGAAAGAGAAAGATATTGAATGCTCTTATTGAGAATTACCTTGAAACAGGCGAGCCTGTAGGTTCAAGAACAATTTCAAAATCTTCCGACTTGTCGCTTAGCTCGGCAACGATTAGAAATGAGATGGCCGATCTTGAGGAAATGGGACTAATTGTTCAGCCTCATACATCAGCAGGAAGAATTCCGACAGATGAAGGTTATCGATTCTATGTGGAGTCACTGCTTAACAATCATGAGATTGAGGTTAACAAGAAAGAAAGGCAAATCAAAGCTAAACAGGAAGAGATAGACGATCTTAAGAAAATGCTTAATGCTAACGGTCAGGTTGATGACGTAATGCAGAATCTGGCGGGTATGCTTGCAGAGGATACAAACTATGCAACGGTTGTTATGTCATCAGTTGGAGACAGAAACCGAATCAAGTTTATACAGCTTTCAAAATTAGAAGAGAACAAAGTTCTCGTTGTTGTAGTTTTGGAAGGTAACTATATAAGAAATAAGGTTTTCTTACTTGAGAATGACATAACAAATGAGGCAATAAGCAATCTGAATCTTATGATCAATACATCAATTGCCGGGCTTACAACCAAGGAACTGGAACAGAAGATTCAGTTACTTGGTGAAAGCAATAATTCACGAGATAAAATTCTTTGCCAGATGTATTCCATTATTATAGATACAATTCATAATACGGACGGCATTCATATGTTTACTTCGGGAACGACAAATATTTTCCGTTATCCTGAATTATCAGTATCTGATACAGCGAGAGAGCTTATGACAACATTTGAAAAGAAACATGCTCTTTCAGATTTCATTAATAACAATAGTGACAGTACCGGAATCAAGGTTTACATAGGCAAGGAAACATCCATTGAAGCCATGAAGGATTGCAGTATCATTACAACGACATGTGATTTAAGCAATGGAGTTAAGGGAACGATAGGTATTATCGGACCGAAGAGAATGGATTACGAAAAGGTTCTTGAAACGCTTAATAATATTAGATTAAGACTTGACGATTTATTTGATAAATAGATTGAATAAGCAATAAAAGTTCGGAGGATTTGATAGTGGGTAAGAAAGAAGATAAGAAGGCAGAAGATATTCTTAATGAAGATGTAGAAGCGGGCGCTAAGGCGGCAGCAGCTGCTGCAGAAGAAGTTGAAGCAGCTGAAAACGAAAATGCCGTACCTGAAGATGGTGTGGGTATTGAACAGGCAGCTGCAGACATCATTGCAAAGATGCAGCAGCAGGAAGCTACAATAACTACTCTTGAAGATCAGGTAAAGCGCCAGATGGCAGAGTTTGACAACTTCAGAAAGCGTACAGAAAGAGAAAAGACAGATATGTTCGATCTCGGTGCAATCGATGTTGTTAAGAAGCTTCTTCCAATCGTTGATAACTTTGAGAGAGGTTTCAAAACTTTACCTGAAGGTGAAGAAACAACAGGATTTGCTAAGGGAATGGAGATGGTTCACAAGCAGATGATGAAGATGTTGGAGGAATTAAAGGTTACTCCTATTGAAGCGATTGGCAACGAATTTGATCCTGAGCTTCATAACGCCGTACAGCATGTTGAAAAAGATGATGTAGGCGAAAACATTGTAGTTGAAGAATTTGAAAAGGGCTACAAGTACAAAGATACAGTTATCAGACACAGCATGGTTATCGTTGCTAACTGATAACATTTAGCCGAAGAGATTCCGGATATAAAGGAAACCTCAGAGGATGTATCAAAAAAAGCTTTTTAAAAATTATTTTAAAAATTTAGTTAAGATTTAACTTTAAGGAGATATATATTATGGGTAAGATTATTGGTATTGACTTAGGAACAACAAACTCTTGTGTAGCTGTTATGGAAGGTGGTAAGCCTGTAGTTATCGCTAACTCTGAAGGACAGAGAACAACTCCTTCTGTAGTTGCATTTACAAAGAGCGGTGAGAGACTTGTAGGTGAGCCAGCTAAGCGTCAGGCAGTTACAAACGCTGACAGAACAATTTCATCTATCAAGCGTCACATGGGTACAGATTACAAGGTAACAATCGATGGCAAAGATTACACACCACAGGAAATCTCAGCTATGATTCTTCAGAAGCTTAAGGCTGATGCAGAAAGCTACTTAGGTGAGACAGTAACAGAGGCCGTTATCACAGTTCCAGCTTACTTCAACGATGCTCAGCGTCAGGCTACAAAGGACGCTGGTAGAATTGCAGGTCTTGATGTAAAGCGTATCATCAACGAGCCAACAGCTGCAGCTCTTGCATACGGTCTTGATAACGAAGGCGAGCAGAAGATCATGGTTTATGACCTTGGTGGTGGTACATTCGACGTATCTCTTATCGAAATCGGTGACGGTGTTATTGAAGTTCTTGCAACATCAGGCAACAACCACTTAGGTGGTGATGACTTCGATAAGAAGCTAATGGACTACATGATCGAAGACTTCAAGAGCAAGGAAGGTATCGACTTAAGCAAGGATACAATGGCTCTTCAGAGAATTAACGTTGCTGCTGAGCAGGCTAAGAAAGAGCTTTCAAGTGCAGGTAAGACAACAATCAACCTTCCATACATCACAGCAACAGCTGAAGGTCCAAAGCACTTCGAAATGGAACTTACAAGAGCTAAGTTTGATGAAATCACAGCTGACCTTGTTGAGAAGACAGCAGAGCCAGTTAAGAACGCTCTTAGCGATGCAGGTGTATCAGCAAGCGAATTAGGCAAGGTTCTCCTCGTTGGTGGTTCAACAAGAATTCCGGCTGTACAGGAAAAGGTAAAGCAGCTTACAGGCAAGGAGCCTAACAAGAGCCTTAACCCAGATGAGTGTGTTGCTCTCGGTGCTTCAGTTCAGGCTGGTAAGCTTGCGGGTGATGCAGGTGCAGGCGACGTTCTCCTTCTTGACGTAACTCCGCTTACACTTTCTATCGAAACAATGGGTGGTATTGCAACACACATGATTGAGAGAAATACAACAATCCCTACAAAGAAGAGCCAGATCTTCTCTACAGCTGCTGATAACCAGTCTGCAGTAGACATCAACGTAGTACAGGGTGAAAGAGAATTCGCTAAGGACAACAAGTCACTTGGTCAGTTCAGACTTGATGGTATCCCAGCTGCTAAGCGTGGTGTTCCACAGATCGAAGTAACATTTGATATTGATGCAAATGGTATCGTAAATGTTTCAGCTAAGGATTTAGGTACAGGTAAGGAACAGCACATCACAATCACAGGCGGTTCAAACATGTCTGATGAAGAAATCGATAAGGCTGTTAAGGAAGCTGCTCAGTTCGAAGCTGCTGACAAGAAGAAGAAGGAAGGTGTTGAGCTTAGAAATGATGCTGACTCAATGATCTTCCAGACAGAGAAGGCTTTAGCAGAAGTAGGTGACAAGCTTGATGCTGCTGATAAGGAAACTGTAGAAGCTGATATCAAGGCTCTTAAGGACTTAGTTGAAAAAGTTAAGGACAACGACGAGCTTACAGCAGAGCAGATGGATGAAATCAAGGCTGCTAAAGATAAGCTTGTAGAGAGCTCACAGAAAGTATTTGAGAAGCTTTACGCTGACGCTCAGGCACAGGCTAACCAGGCCGAAGGTGCTTCAACAGCAGATAACGGAAACAACAACGACGGTAAGAACCCATACGGTGATGATGTAGTTGACGGAGACTACAAGGAAGTTTAATTAAAAACTTAAACCGTCTGATATAGAAATTAGAATATAGCGCATAAGGGTCAGGTAAAGGTTTTAACTTATTACATTGACCCTTGTGTGGAGTAAACATAAATGAGGATTGGCAATGGCTGATAAAAGAGATTATTATGAAGTGCTTGGCGTTAGCAGAGATGCTTCAGAGAGTGAGATAAAAAGTGCTTACAGAAAGTTAGCCAAGAAATACCACCCTGATAGTAATCCTGATAATGCAGAAGCTGAAAGTAAGTTTAAAGAAGCATCAGAGGCATATTCTGTTCTTTCAGATGCTGAAAAGAGAAAGCAGTATGATCAGTTTGGTCATGCAGCGTTTGATGGAAGTGGCGGTGCAGGCGCAGGCGGATTCGACTTTAGTAACATGGGCGATATTTTCTCTGAATTCTTCGGTGGAGGTGGCGGAAGCTTCTTCGACGGAATGTTTGGAGGCGGTGGCCGCAGACAGGCTCGTGGAAATGCTCATCGTAAGGGCAGAGACCTTGAAGCAAGCGTACGTATTGACATGCTAGAAGCTTACAAGGGTACAAAGAAGGATATCGAGTACAACTACAAAGAAGCATGTGATTCCTGCCACGGTTCAGGTGCCAAGGCCGGAACAACTCCTGAAACATGTACTAACTGTGGTGGTTCAGGTCAGGTTGTATATACACAGCAGTCAGTTCTCGGTATGCTTAGAAATATAGGCGTATGTCCTGAATGTAACGGTACAGGTAAGATTATCAAAGAAAAATGTGATAAGTGTAAAGGTAATGGATATTTCACTAAGAAGAGAAAAATCCAGGTTGATATCCCTGCAGGTATAGATGACGGACAGTACATCAGATTATCAGGTGAAGGTGATCCGGGTGAAAACGGAGGACCAAGAGGTGATCTTATCGTAGGCGTAAGAGTTATGAATAAGACTCATTTCGGAAGAAATGGTCAGGATCTCTTCAGTGAGGTTAGAATTTCTTATCCTACAGCTGTACTTGGTGGCGAAGTAGAGGTTGAAACAATAGATGGTAAAATTCTTTATGATGTTAAACCGGGCAGTGTTTCGGGCCGGAGAGTCCGCTTAAAGGGCAAAGGTATGCCAAATGTAAGAAATAACAAGTCATTTGGTGATTTGTATATTACTCTTATTATTGACGTACCTACAAAGCTTACACATGAACAGAAGGAAGCTTTACTTGCATATGATGAAGCTCTTACAGGTAATGAAAGAGATGGCAAGAAAAAGAAAAAGTTCTTCGGTAAATAAAATATAAATAAAAAACATCTGCTTTTGTAGTTAATTATTAATTTGCAAGGCAGATGTTTTTTTTATACAATTAGATAAATGTAATAAAAAGCATTAACATAAATGTCAGTATTTGTGCGTATATACTACCGCCGTGGTAGAGATATATTACAATAAATGTGTTATGTTTAGTGTGTAGTATGATAGCTGTATTTATCGAATAAAACGGTTATTGTTTAGGAGGTATAATCATGGGATTAATAAAAGCGGCTCTTGGATCATTTAACGGCACAATGGCAGATATGTGGAAGGAATTTTTCTACTGTGATGCTTTAGATAATAATGTTTTAGCTGTTAGAGGTCAGCACAGCAGTAGCAAGCGCTCATCAAATAAAAGAGGTCATGACAATGTAATTTCAAATGGAAGTGGAATCGTTGTTGCTGACGGTCAGTGTATGATGATTGTTGAACAAGGGAAGGTTGTAGAGGTTGCAGCTGAACCGGGAGAATACACATATGACAATACACAGGCCCCTACAATATTTTCCGGTGGTCTTGGAAAGGGAATTATTGATACTTTCAAGACAATAGGAAAGAGATTTACATTTGGTGGAGATACAGGTGTAGATCAGAGAGTATATTACTTTAATATTAAAGAGCTTGTGGACAATAAGTTTGGAACTCCTAATCCTATTCCGTTCAGAGTTGTGGATAAAAATATTAACCTCGATATAGATGTATCACTTCGTTGTTCAGGTGTTTATTCATACAAGATAGAAGATCCAATTCTCTTCTACACAAATGTATGTGGCAATATCGAAGAGGATTACACAAGAGATAAGTTGGAAAGTCAGCTTAAAACAGAGTTCATCAGTGCTTTACAGCCTGCATTTGCCAAGCTTTCAGCTATGGGGATCAGACCAAGTGAGGTAATTGCTCATAATACTGATCTTGAGAAGAGCATGGATGAAATCTTATCTGAAAAATGGTCAAAGTTAAGAGGTCTTGACATTGTAAGCGTTGCTATTGGTTCAGTAACACTTCCTGATGACGATGCAGAGCGTATTAAGAGAGCTCAGAACGATGCTATTTACAGAGATCCACTTATGGCAGCTGCAACACTTTCAGGTGCTCAGGCAGATGCCATGAGAGCCGCTGCAGCAAATGAAGGCGGTGCCATGAACGGCTTTATGGGTATGGGCATGGCTATGGGCGCAGGTGGTGCAAACACAGCAGCTCTTTTTGAAGCAGGTGCAAAGCAGCAACAGGCACAGCAGCAGTCTGCACCGGCTGCAGGTGTATGGAAATGTACATCATGCGGAACAGAAAATACAGGTAACTTCTGTACTAACTGTGGAACACCAAAGCCGGTTGCAGTTAATAAGTTCTGTCCAAACTGTGGTTTTGATCTTTCAGGATCAAATGCAAAGTTTTGTCCGAACTGTGGCAATAAATTAGATTAATAAGGGGAATTTATGGCAGAATTACAGGATTTTAAATGCCCTTCCTGTGGAGGCGCAATACATTTTGATACGGGCGTTCAGAAAATGAAATGCCCTTACTGTGATGCTGAATTTGATATTGATTCATTAAAGGCATTAGAAAATGAGCCTGAAATACTCGATGAAGATAAATTTGCCTGGGACAATACTCCGGGGCAGGAGTGGAGCGAAGAGGACCAGGAGCAGCTTAATTCTTATGTTTGTAATTCATGCGGTGGTGAAATAATAGGTGATAAGACTCTTGGAGCCACGAGCTGCCCATATTGCGGAAGTCCTGTCGTAATGACAAAGATGTTTGCCGGTATTTTAAAGCCGGACTATGTTATTCCTTTTAAGTACGACAAGAAGCAGGCAGAAGACAGCCTCAGAAAATATGTAAAGAGCAAAAGATTCGTTCCTAAGCTTTTTAGATCAGAAAACAGAATAAAAGAGATCAGAGGTATTTATGTACCTTTCTGGCTCTTTGATTCAAAGATAGATGCGGATATCCAGTACAATGCAACTGAAGTAACCACATGGTCAGATTCAGAGTATGTTTATACAAAAACAGACCACTATAAGTTATACAGATCAGGAGATATGAAGTTCCAGCATATTCCTGTAGATGGTTCAAGTAAAATGCCTGATGATTTAATGGAATCAATAGAGCCATTTGATTTTAGTGAGGCAGTGGATTTCCAGACTGCATATTTATCAGGATTCTTTGCCAACAGATATGATGTTACTGCAGATGACAGTGTTGAGAGAGCTAATACAAAAATTAAGAACAGTACAGAAGCAGAATTTAAAAAGACTACAAAAGGATATGACTCTGTTGTAACAGCTGCTTCAAGTATGAGATTATCTGAGTCTACTGAACATTATGCACTTTATCCTGTATGGATTCTTAACACAAAGTGGAATGGCAATGATTACATGTTTGCCATGAATGGTCAGACAGGTAAGTTTACAGGAAATCTTCCTGCAAGTGTCGGCGGACTCTGGGGATGGTTCTTTATTATCACAGGTATCATTGGAATATTGTTATTTTTACTGTTTTATTTTGTATTTTAAAAGGAGCTGCATATGAATAAAATTAAATTAATAGCTGCGTCCTTATGTACAAGTGCATTAATCGGGGGAGCACCTCTTTTGGCAACTCCTGTTCTTGCAGAGGAAAGCAGTAAAGTTTCAAAAGATTATGTGGTTGATAATGCGGATTTATTAACTCAGACAGAAGAAAATGAATTAAGCGAAAAACTTCAGGATATCAGTGATGAGTTACAATTTGATGTTGTAGTTGTTACAACTAATTCAACAGGTTCTAAGACAGCAACTGAATATGCCGATGATTATTTTGATTATAATGGCTACGGAAGAGGCTCAAATAATGACGGCGCCTTATTCCTTGTGGATATGGGTGACAGAAAGTGGGCTATTTCAACATCAGGATATGGCATCGAAGCAATTGTTGATTCTGCCTTAGATGATATGGAAGAAGAGATAGTTCCGTATTTAAAGTCTGGTGATTACGATGGCGCCTTTAATGAATTTGCTGATCTCACATACGATATTGTAAATGATGCAAAGAATGGAAAATCATATTCAAATTCTACTACATCAACAACTAAGAATCATAAGAATATAGGTACGAACCTTATCGTTGCCTTCTCCATAGGTGCAGGTATTTCGCTTATAATTATTTTGGTTTACAGAAGTAAGTTAAAACCTGTTAAATTCCAGAAAGAGGCAAAGGAATATATTGTACCGGGAAGTTTTAACCTTAGAAGAAGTGACGATGTCTTCCTCTATTTCAATATTACAAAGGTTCCGATTCCTAAAAATAACGACAGTGATGATTCAGGAAGTTTCCATTCTTCATCATCAGGAAGCTCACACGGCGGTTCAAGCGGAAGTTTCTAAAGTGCAACAGCGAACATGAATGGCCAGCGTCAGCGTATGCAAACGAAGTGAATTCAACAAGTGTGCATGCCACATAAGTTGAGAGCATTATCATATAACAAAAAACAGGGGTAAGAGAAGTTTGGTTCTTACCCCTGTTTTTTGTTTAAGTAATCTTTTAATAATCCCAAACATTGTGATTAAAACCCACAATTATTATCCGATATTTCTAGAAATTTGTTATTAATTCCATTATCAAAATGGAAAATTTGTAAAAACCTGTATTTATTTATCCATAATCATTAAAAATTCCTACATTAATATGCAAAAAATCGTTAAAAGATAGGCGCTTATGTGGTATTATAAATTAGTTATATTGTGACTATTTATAGTCATATCTGCTTTAACCCCGATTCTGTCAGGGTTAAGTGGACAGAATAGAGATTATAGTTAATAATAACTAGACAAAATATCGCACCTTGGAGTGAAAGGAAGTAGTGTTATGACATATGAAAAAGTCTCTTCCGATATGAACTTTCTGGAGAGAGAAAACGTTATAGAAAAGTTTTGGAAAGACAACAATATTGTTGAAAAATCCTTAAAGCAGAGAGAGGGATGTCCTACATATACATTTTATGACGGACCACCTACAGCTAACGGTAAGCCTCACGTAGGACACGTTTTAACCCGTGTTATCAAGGATATGATTCCAAGATACAGAACAATGAAGGGCTATTATGTTCCAAGAAAGGCAGGTTGGGATACACACGGTCTTCCTGTAGAGCTTGAAATTGAGAAGAAGATTGGTATCAACGGTAAGGAACAGATTGAGAATTACGGTATTGAGCCATTCGTAAAGCAGTGTAAGGAAAGTGTATGGCAGTACAAGTCTATGTGGGAAGAATTCTCATCAAAGGTAGGCTTCTGGGTAGACATGGAGCATCCATACATCACTTATGAGAATAACTTTATTGAGTCTGAATGGTGGGCATTAAAGGAAATCTTCAAGAAGGGTCTTTTATATAAGGGATTCAAGATTGTACCTTACTGTCCTCGTTGTGGTACACCTCTTTCATCACATGAGGTTGCACAGGGATATAAGACAGTAAAAGAAAAGTCAGCAATCGCTAAGTTCAAGAAGAAAGACGAAGACGTATTCTTCTTAGTATGGACAACAACACCTTGGACATTACCATCTAACACAGCTCTTTGTGTTAACCCTGATGAGACATATGTAAAGGTTAAGGCAGCTGACGGATGTACATACATTTTAGCTGAAGCATTAGCTCCAAAGGTACTCGCAGGATTATACAAGAAGGCTAATCCTGATTCAGAGGAAAATGGTGCAGATTACGAAGTACTTGAATCATACAAGGGTTCAGATCTTGAGCATCAGGAATATGAAGCTTTATATGCATGTTCAAAGACAGAAGCAGAGAAGCAGAAGAAAAACAGCCACTATGTTGTATGCGATAACTATGTAACAATGTCAGACGGTACGGGTATCGTTCACATTGCACCTGCATTTGGTGAGGACGACTCAAGACTTGGTAGAAAGTATGACTTACCATACCTTCAGTTCGTTGACGGCGCAGGTAACATGACTGAGGAAACAGAATTTGCCGGAGTATTCATCAAGAAGGCAGATCCACTTATCCTTGATGAGTTAAAGTCAAGAAATCAGCTTTTCTCAGCTCCTAAGTTAGAACATGAATATCCATTCTGCTGGAGATGTGATACACCACTTATCTACTATGCAAGAGAATCATGGTTCATTAAGATGTCTGAAGTTAAGGATCAGCTTATTAAGAACAATGAGACAATTAACTGGATTCCTGAAACAATCGGTAAGGGAAGATTCGGTGCATGGCTTGAAAATGTTCAGGACTGGGCTATTTCAAGAGACAGATACTGGGGTACTCCGCTTAATGTTTGGAAATGTGACGACTGTGGCGAGTTAGAGTCAATCGGAAGCATCGCAGAGCTTAAGGAGAGAGGCGACAACGTTCCTGACGATATCGAGCTTCATAAGCCATATATCGACAAGATTACAATTAAGTGTCCTCACTGTGGCAAGACAATGCACAGAACACCTGAAGTTATCGACTGCTGGTTCGACTCAGGTTCTATGCCATTTGCTCAGCATCACTATCCATTTGAGAATAAGGAAGTATTTGATCAGCAGTTCCCTGCACAGTTCATTTCAGAAGCTGTTGACCAGACAAGAGGATGGTTCTATTCACTTCTTGCAATCTCAACATTACTCTTCGATAAGGCTCCTTATGAAAATGTTATCGTTCTCGGTCACGTTCTCGATAAGGATGGCAATAAGATGAGTAAGTCAAAGGGTAACGCCGTAGATCCTATGGAAGCTCTTAACCAGCACGGTGCAGACGCTATCCGTTGGTATTTCTATGAGAACTCACAGCCATGGCTTCCAAACAGATTCTATGATGATGCTGTTACAGAAGGTCAGCGTAAGTTCATCGGTACTCTCTGGAATACATATGCATTCTTCGTTTTATATGCAAATATTGACGAGTTTGACGCTTCTAAGTACACACTTGATAAGGATTCCCTTACTATTATGGATAAGTGGATTCTTTCAAGACTTGAGACACTCATCAAGGAAGTTGATGAGCATTTAGAGAACTACAGAATCACAGAAGCTGCAAGAGCTATGGAAGATTTCACAGATGAGCTCTCTAATTGGTACGTAAGAAGATGTAGAGAAAGATTCTGGGCTAAAGGCATGGAGCAGGATAAGATTAATGCATACATGACTCTTTACACAGTACTTACAAGATTCATTAAGTTAGCAGCTCCTATGATTCCATTTGTTACAGAGACAATTTACCAGAACTTAGTAAGAAGCATTGATAAGGATGCTCCTGAAAGTATTCATTTCTGTGATTACCCTGTATCAAAAGAAGAGTTCATCGATAAGGACATCGAAGAGAATATGAACATTGTTCTCAACACAGTTGTTATCGGCAGAGCATGTAGAAATACATCAGGAATCAAGACAAGACAGCCACTTGGAAAGATGTTTGTTTCAAGTGATAAGAAGCTTGATGAGTTCTATGCTGAAATCATTAAGGACGAGTTAAATGTTAAGGAAGTTGTATGGCAGACAGACGTTTCTGAGTACACAATGTACAGCTTCAAACCACAGCTTAAGACACTCGGACCTAAGTTTGGTAAGTTAATCGGTGGAATTAAGAAGGCTCTTGAAACAGTTGACAGTGCAAAGGCAACAGAAGAGCTTAAGGCCAATAACACAGTTACTGTAAATGTAAATGGTGAAGATATTACTATTGCAGCTGAAGACTTACTTATTACAATGATCCACAAAGAGGGATTTGCTGCTGAATCAGGCAACGGTACTACAGTTGTATTTGATACACATTTAACAGAAGATCTTCTTGAAGAGGGATATATCAGAGAAATCGTAAGTAAGATTCAGACAATGAGAAAAGATGCAGGCTTTGAGGTAATGGACAGAATTAACGTATATGTATATGGTGATTCTGACTTCCCTGTTCTTGCAAAGCATGCAGACAAGGTAGCTAATACTGTTCTTGCTGACGAAATCATCATCAACGACGGTGGCACAAGAGAAGATATCTTTACTAAGGATTGGAAGATTGATGACGAAGATATAACTCTCGGAGTAAAAAGAGTATGAAAAATGACTACAAATATCTCAAACAATTAGGACAGAGCTTCCCTGACGTATTAAGTGCAGCGGAAGAGGTTATTAACCTTGAAGCAATACTTCACCTTCCTAAGGGTACAGAACACTATTTATCGGATATTCACGGTGAACACGAAGCATTTTTCCATGTGGTTAAAAATGCTTCAGGTACTATAAGAAGAAAGATAGATGAAGCCCTGGCAAACACAATATCATTCAAAGACAAGCAGGAATTGGCAACTATCATCTACTATCCAAAAGAAAAGCTCGCAAGATTAAAAGTTGCGGGCTTATTGGATGACGATATGTTAAAGATTACTCTTAACAGACTGATAAAGGTTTGTAAGCTCGTTTGTTCAAAATATACAAGATCCAAGGTTAGAAGATCATTACCTAAGTCATATGCATATATTATTGAAGAGCTTATGACAGAGGGGCCTACAAGAGTTAATAAGGGAGAGTATTTCGATGCAATCATTTCTTCAATGATTGATCTTGGAAATGCTGAAGACTTCATTATTCAGATTTCTAACCTTATTCAGAAAATGGCTATAGACAGACTTCACATTATCGGAGATATTTTCGACAGAGGCCCTGGTCCACACTTCATTATGGATTATCTATGCGAGCATAATTCATTTGACGTTCAGTGGGGTAACCATGACGTTGTATGGATGGGTGCGGCTTTAGGTCATATGCCATGTATCGCCAATATTATCCGTAACTCATTAAGATATGACGGTCTGGATATTCTTGAAGACGGTTATGGTATTAACATGACTCCGCTTTTAGAGTTTGCTGCCATTGCATATGCTGATGATCCATGTCTCTGCTATAAGGTGAAGGATAAGGAAATCACTAAGGACAGACATATGCAGCTCACTCTTAAGATGCATAAGGCAATCAGTGTTATCCAGTGGAAGGTAGAAGGTCAGTTAATAAGCAGAAGACCTGAATACAACATGGATGACAGACGTCTTCTTCATTTAATTAATTATGAAAAGGGCACAATAACTCTTGATGGTAAAGAATATGAATTAAAGGATAAGCTTTATCCTACAATTGATCCTAATGATCCATATAAGCTTACTCTTGAAGAAGAGAACCTTGTTCATTACCTTTCAGCATCTTTCTATCAGTGTGAGAAGCTCAATAAGCATGCGGAACTTCTTATTCATAAGGGAAGCTTATATCTCATTTATAACAATATGATGATGTTCCATGGCTGTATTCCTATGACAGAAGACGGCGACTTCAGAGAAGTTAATGTGTATGGCAAGAAGTGCAAGGGTAAAGAGCTTATGGATGAGCTTGACTCATATGTAAGAAAGGCATTCTTAGCTGACAGTAAGGAAGAAAGAGAAAAGGGAGCAGATATCTTATGGTATTTATGGAATGCTCCTGATTCTCCAATTTTCGGCAAGAGCAGAATGGCGACATTTGAAAGATACCTTATTGCAGAAGAGGAAACATGGACAGAAGTTAAGGATCCATATTATTCACTTGTAAAGAACGACAATGTTTTAGACGGTGAAAACATTCCTGTTTCAGAAAAGGCAGTTAATGCTATTTTTGAAGAGTTTGATCTTGATGGGGAAAAAGCAAAAATCATTAACGGCCATGTACCTGTTAAGCATAAAAAGGGTGAGAGCCCTGTTAAGGCAAATGGTAAGGTTGTAGTTATTGATGGTGGATTTGCCAGGACATACCATAAGGATACAGGTATCGCAGGATACACATATATCTACAATTCAGATGGTATGATTCTTGTTGCCCATAAGCCATTTACAACAACTGAAAATGCCATTGATGACTGCTACGATATAGCATCCGAGCTTGTTGCGGATGACAACATAAAGGGCAGAGTATATATTGCAGATACTGATACAGGTGTTGAATTAAAGACCAGAATCGAAGATTTAAAAGAACTTATTGAATGCTATAAAAACGGTATCATTAAGGAAACTCGAAAGGACTAATTATGAAAACTGAAGAAATTAAGAGTTTAATAAGAGATATTTATGACTTTCCAAAGGAAGGTATCATTTTCAGAGATATTACAACACTTATAAAGGATCCAAAGGGACTTAAAATGTCTATAGATGCCGTTGAAGAAGCAGTTAAGGATCTTGACTTTGATTATGTGGTTGCTCCCGATGCGAGAGGTTTTGTTTTTGGTGTTCCTGTAAGTTACAATCTTGGTAAGGGATTTATTCCTATCAGAAAGAAGGGTAAGCTTCCTGGCGAAACTTATGCTAAGGAATATGACTTAGAGTACGGTACAGCAACAATCGAAATGCATAAGGATGCTCTTAATCCTGGTGATAAGGTAGTTATTATTGATGACCTTATGGCTACAGGTGGAACAACAAAAGCTATGGCTGACTTATTAGAGGAAGCCGGCGCTAAGATCGTTAAGATTGTATGCTTAGTTGAGCTCGAAGCCTTAAACGGCAAAGAAGCAGTTAAGGACTATGACTACGAAGGAATAGTTAAATATTAATTAACCTGTAAATTCTATAAGCAAAGATAAAGGTGAGAAATTGACTATATGGATGATATTAGCGGCTCTTGCAGTACTTATCATAGTCGCAGCTGTCAATTCCGGTAAAAACAGATATACGGATGAACTGGACAGTTTAAAAGATAAATGGGGTAAGTTGGGAGATACTCAATATCCATCGGATGATTTTGAAAACATTTCTCATTACTACAGGTTAAGTGAAAATGACGGCTACAGCGTTGATGACATAACCTGGAATGATTTGGAAATGGACAGTATTTTCCAGGCCATAGACAATTGCTCATCTTCCATAGGAAGAGAATATCTGTATAAGGCTTTACGAAAACCCAATCTGGATAAGAATAAAATAAAGGACATCGATACGGCGGCAGGGTATATGTCTTCACACACAGATGACCGTGTCAGTATGCAGATGTCCTTATCAAAGTTGGGTTTTGTACATAAGGTTTCATTTTCCGACTATGTAGATGTAATCAATAAATTAAATCCGCTTAAAAACAGCCTTTCATATTTATTTAATGCTCTTAATATAGCCTCTATACTGGTTATGATATTTGTAAATGCACAGGCGGGAGTGCTGGCATTAATTGCATCACTTCTTGCAAGTACGGCATATTACTTTAAGAAAAAGCCGGAGGCAGGCCGCTATTTTATAGCTCTCAGTCAGATATCCAGAATGGTGAGAACCGGCAAGGATATTGAGAAGAAAAGGAAATCTTTTTCTGATATGCCTGATGAATTAAAAGGTGTTTTAAATAACATAGAGAGGGATACGGACATTATTTATCCTTCAATAAAAAATGACTGGCTGCTTCCTGATACAGGTGCCAATTCATCAATCGTTGAAGTTATAATGAATTACCTCAGAATGTTTACTCATGTTGATTTAATTCATTACAACAGGGCAATTAGGCAAATAAAGGGTAAGAGTAAAAATGTTCTCGCTCTTATGAATAACTTAGGATATCTGGAGCTTGTAATTTGTACGGCATCATTTAGAAAGGCCATCAAAAAGTATTCATATCCTGAATTTATTGAAGATGAGAATCAGGGAATAAATGTTGAAGGTATTTATCATCCGCTTATTAAGGATGCGGTACCAAATGATATAAGCAATGCGAAGAATGTGCTTATTACAGGATCAAATGCATCCGGTAAATCAACATTTCTTAAATCCATTGCATTAAATGCAATACTCAGCCAGTCTATTGCCACATCTGTTTCTGAAAAGTATTCTGCACCGATTTATAAGCTTTATTCATCCATGTCATTAAGGGATGATTACAAGACAAAGGGCAGTTACTACATGGTAGAAATCAGAGCATTAAAGAGAATTGTGGATGCGGCACAGAGCAGTAACATTCCTGTTCTTGCAATAGTAGACGAGGTTTTAAGAGGTACGAATACAATCGAGAGAATAGCAGCGGGATCTTCTATTTTAGAATATCTTAAAAATGAAAATACAAATACATTTGCTGCAACTCACGATATTGAAATTACCGATATATTAAAGGGTTCATATTCTAACTATCATTTCAGGGAATCATTTAATGAAGACGGTGATATTGAGTTTACATATAAATTGCAAAATGGAGCAGCTACTACAAGAAATGCCATTGCGCTCCTGGGTACTCTCGGATTTGATGATAAAATTATAGATAAGGCCAATAACAGAGCAAAAGAATTTATGGACACAGGAATATGGAAATAAAGGAGGACATAATGGGGAAAGAAGTAAAATGGCAAAGTGTTAATGAACTTAGAGAAAAGTTCCTGTCATTTTTTGAATCAAAGGATCATTTGAGATTAAATAGCTTCTCACTTGTTCCACACAATGATAACAGTTTATTACTTATTAACTCAGGTATGGCGCCACTTAAACCTTACTTTACAGGTCAGGAGGTTCCACCAAGAAGAAGAGTTACCACATGTCAGAAGTGTATCAGAACAGGTGATATCGAAAATGTAGGTAAGACAGCAAGACACGGTACATTCTTCGAAATGCTCGGTAACTTCTCATTTGGTGATTACTTCAAAACAGAAGCTATTCACTGGTCATGGGAATTCCTTACAGAGGTTGTAGGTCTTGATCCTGAAAGATTATATCCATCTGTATATTTAGATGATGATGAAGCTTTCGAAATCTGGAATAAGGAAATCGGTGTTCCTGCAGACAGAATCTACAGATTTGGCAAGGAAGACAACTTCTGGGAGCATGGTAAGGGACCTTGCGGACCATGTTCTGAAATTTACTATGACAGAGGTGAGAAGTACGGCACAGGTCCTGAGGACGTAATGGGCGGCGAAAGCGACCGTTTCATGGAAATTTGGAACAACGTATTTACTCAGTTCGAAAATGATGGCGAAGGCAACTACACAGAGCTTTCACAGAAGAACATCGATACAGGTATGGGTCTTGAGAGACTTGCAGTTGTAGTTCAGGATGTAGATTCTATCTTCGACGTAGATACACTTGAGCACCTCAGAAATGAAATCTGCAAGCTTGCAGGCATCGAATACAAGCAGGATCCTGTATCTGATATTTCTATCAGAGTTATTACAGACCATATTCGTTCAGTTACAATGATGGTTAGTGACGGTATCCTTCCATCAAATGAAGGCAGAGGCTACGTTTTAAGAAGATTACTCAGAAGAGCTGCTCGTCACGGCAGATTACTTAAGATTGACGGATTATTCCTTGCAGACTTAGCTAAGGTTGTAATTGCTGATTCCAGTGATGCATATCCACAGCTTGAAGAGAAGAAGGACTTCATCCTTTCAGTTATTGAAAGAGAAGAAGTTAACTTCAACGACACAATCGACAGAGGCCTTGCAATCTTAGATGAGATGATCGAAGACATTAAGAAGGCAGGAGTAACAGAGCTTTCAGGCGAAAATGCATTTAAGCTTTACGATACATATGGATTCCCTATCGATCTTACATTTGAGATTTTAGAGGAAAACGGTATCACTGTTGATATGGACGGCTTCAAGGAAGAGATGGAGAAGCAGAGACAGGCTGCCAGAAGTGCAAGAGCTGAAAGCAACTACATGGGTGCTGAAGAGACAATTTTCGACAACATGGATGCAGCAATCTGTTCAGAATTTGACGGCTATGAAAATCTTGAAGAAAATGGCAAGGTTCTCTGCATTACAAAGAGAGAAGCTCTTGATAACGATACATACAAGGATACAGAAGTAGTTCAGGCTCTTACGGAAGGTGAGCAGGGAACTATCATCGTTGATAAGACACCTTTCTATGGCACAATGGGGGGTCAGGAAGGTGATATCGGTATCATTACTGCTCCGGATGGTGAATTCAAGGTAACATCTACAATTCACATTAAGGGTGGAAGAATCGGTCATATCGGTGTTGTTACATCAGGAATGATCAAGGAAGGCGATACAGTAGATCTTAAGGTAGATGCTGATAACAGAGCAAATACATGTAAGAACCACTCAGCAACTCACCTTCTTCAGGCTGCTCTTAAGAAGGTTCTTGGAAGCCATGTAGAGCAGAAGGGTTCTCTTGTTGACGGCGATAGACTCCGTTTCGACTTCTCACATTTCCAGGGACTTACCGAAGATGAGATTAAGGAAACAGAGCGTATCGTAAACAAGGCTATCGCAGACAACATTCCTGTTGAAACAAAGCTTATGTCTCTTGAAGATGCTAAGAAGACAGGCGCTATGGCACTTTTCGGTGAGAAGTACGGCGACGAAGTAAGAGTTGTTGCAATGGGTGATGCTTCTATCGAACTCTGTGGTGGTACTCATGTTAAGAACACAGGTAACATCTCTAACTTCAAGATTATATCTGAAACAGGTATCGCTGCAGGTGTAAGAAGAATTGAAGCTCTTACAGGTGATGCATTAAAGAACTACTACGATGCATTAGAAGAAGAAATCAAGGAAGCTGCATCAATCGTTAAGTCTGAGCCATCAATGCTTCTTAACAAGCTCAACACTCTTATGGAAGACATGAAGAAGCTTCGTGCAGAAAATGAGAGCATTAAGGCTAAGCTTGCAGCAAGTGCAGTTAACTCAGCTGAAAGAGATGAAGAGACAATCGGCGACTACAAGCTCGTAATTCAGAAGCTTGACGGAGTTGCAGCAGGAGAGCTCAGAGACTTAGGCGATAAGATTAAGAACGAAATTGGTTCTGGTGTAATTCTTCTTATCAGTACTGTTGATGGAAATGTTAACCTTCTTGCAATGGCAAGTGATGATGCTGTTAAGGCAGGTGCACACGCAGGTAACCTTATTAAGTCGGTAGCAGGCGCTGTTGGCGGTAAGGGCGGTGGCCGTCCTAACATGGCACAGGCAGGTGGTAAGGATGCAGCTGGAATTGATGCATGTATCGACCTTGCTAAGTCAATTGCTAAGGAGCAGTTAGGCTGATAAATATATTCAGGTTTTATTTGCGAAATAATTTCATATTATCTTAAGAATTCTTAGGATTAATTGTAGTAAATAGTTCTTGACTAACGATATTAATATGCTATAATTGACAAATGCATATTGCTAGTACACTAAGATTTTTCTTAGAAAAAGAAGGGTGGGTTGAGAATGTCAAACGTAATCGTTAAGGAAGGCGAGTCTCTTGATAGCGCTCTTCGTAGATTCAAGAGAAATTGCGCTAAGGCAGGTATCCAGCAGGAAATCCGTAAGCGTGAGCATTATGAAAAGCCTAGCGTTCGTCGTAAAATGAAATCTGAAGCGGCTAGAAAACGTAAGTACAACTAATACCTAGAAACTGTCATCTGCTTTGCAGGTGGCAGTTTTTATATTTTAAGAGAAAAATCGGACGATTTTATGTATAATATTCAACATATGACGTTTTGGATTTCTTAATTGAAAACAACTGTCCAATATAAGAAATTAAAAACAGTAAATGTTTTAGAACATAGATGATTAAAAACGATAAATTTTATAAATCATTTAAATCAGAATATAAAAATAAACCTATGCATAAAAATATCTTATTTTAGCAAAAGGTTTTAATAATAGAAAATACAGACAATAAGGAGCACCAGAAATCAGCTTATGGGAATGATAGAAGCAAGCCTGGAAATTCCTGTGGAATTGGCGGAAATAGTATTCGGACCACTTGACAGATATATCAAAAAAATAGAAAAGACACTTCAGGTTACCGTGTTACAGAGAGACTCATCAATTAAGATTATGGGTAATAACGAAACGGTATCTAAAGCGGTACATGTAATAAAAGCATTAAGTTCCCTTGCGGCTAATAAGGGTGAGCTTACAGAGCAGGATGTTGATTACTGCTTAAGCCTTTCAGAGGACGATAAGGAAGAAGAGATTGTCGAAATCGATAAGGACATAGTGGCAAGAACATTTTTAGGTAAGCCAATCAAGCCTAAAATATTAGGTCAGAAGCAGTACATTGACATGATTCGTGAGAAAATGATTGTATTTGGTATCGGTCCTGCGGGAACAGGTAAGACATATCTTGCCATGGCCATGGCTGTTAATGCATTTAAGAAAAATGAAGTTGAGCGAATTATTCTTACAAGACCTGCAATAGAAGCCGGTGAAAAGCTCGGTTTCTTGCCGGGAGATTTACAGTCAAAGGTAGATCCATATTTAAGACCACTCTATGATGCATTATTTGAAATCATGGGTGCGGAAAGCTTTAACATTAACCTTGAAAAGGGTCTTATTGAGGTTGCTCCACTGGCCTACATGAGAGGAAGAACTCTGGATAATGCATTTATCATTCTTGATGAGGCACAGAATACAACACCTTCACAGATGAAAATGTTCTTAACAAGAATCGGATTCGGCTCAAAGGTTATTGTTACTGGTGACGGTTCACAGAAGGATTTACCTCCTAATGTTAAGTCAGGTCTTGATGAAGCTGTGAAGATTCTTAAGGACATTCCTGAAATCGGATTTAACAAATTCTCTACAAGAGACGTAGTAAGACATCCTCTTGTACAGAGAATTGTAAAAGCATATGAAGACTATGAGAGAAGAGCTGCAAAGAGAGATGAAAAGAGAGAGGAGAAAAAATGAGCGTAATTATATCATATGAAACAGACGAAAAACTCGACCTTAACTACGAAGAGATAATTACAAATGTTGTAAATGGTGCAATCGAGTTTATTAACCTTCCATACAAGGCAGAAGTAAGCGTTGAGCTTTCTGATAACGCTGCAATTAAGGGTGTAAATAACGAATTCAGAGGAATTGACAGCGAGACTGACGTATTATCATTCCCAGCATTAGAATTTGAAACACCTGGCGATTTTGAGAGCTTAGAGGATGAGCTTGAAGCAGGTCATGCAGTATATTTTAACCCGGATACAGATGAGCTTATTCTCGGCGACATGATGATTTCGGTTGAAAAGGTTAAGGAACAGGCAGAAGAATATGGTCATTCTGAAACAAGAGAGCTTGCATTCCTTGTTGCTCACAGCATGTTCCATTTATTTGGATATGATCATATGTCAATTCCTGAAGCAGAAGAAATGGAAGAATTACAGAAGAACTTACTTGAAAAGCTTGGATATACAAGGGATAAGTAATGACAGTTGATGTTGCGATTATCGGTGGCGGTGCAGCAGGCCTTGCGGCAGGCATTGAAGCAGGCAGAAGAGGCCTTGGCACGCTGATTATTGAGCGTAATAATGAGCTTGGTAAGAAAATATTGCAGACAGGTAACGGAAGATGCAATATTTCTCATGCGGATGTAAAAAGCAGTGATTACAGCAGATACAATAACGCCAACCACAGAGAAGAATTTGTTAAAGAATTATTTGAAAATGTAAGTCAGAGTGAGATTACCAGATTTTTTGAAAATATCGGTATATTTATGATTCCGGAAATAGGTAAAACAGGTCAGGATGTATATTTATATCCTGAATCTTTTACTGCGCTTTCTGTACGTAATGCACTGGTAAATGCAAGCCTTGAAGCGGGCTGTACACATGCTGCAGGCACATTTGTGAAGAATATCACTAAGAAAAATGATTTATTTACCATAGATTGTGAATGTAATGGCGAAAAAATCGTTTATAAGGCGAAAAATGTAATTCTCGCATGTGGAGGAAAGGCAGCTCCTAAAAGTGGAACAGACGGCAATTTATATGATATCTGCAGAAAGTTTAACCACTCCGTAACAAAACTCTATCCATCACTTGTGGGATTAAATTCTGACGATGAGCATATAGATTTACTTGGTGGCTGCAGAAGCTATTCTACAATTACTCTTATGTGCAAAGATAATGAAATGGCTAAGGAGACAGGAGAAGTTCAGTTTAATAAGAACGGCCTGTCAGGAATTCCTGTATTTCAGCTGAGTGCATATGGTGCAGATCTTTTAAGTAAGAACAGACCTGGAGATGTAAAGATTATTACAGACTTTTTACCACACCACAGTAAGGAAGAGCTTTACGGAATGGTTGACAGATGGTCTGAATCATTTGGCAACAGAAAGCTTAAGGATTTCTTCGGCGGTATATTAAATGGTAAAGTAGTTGCATTTATTGCCAGAAAGTTATCCATGGCTGCCGATAAGTCAGTTGCAAAGGTGGATAAAAGCAGACTCTATAACTTTGTTGATTATGCAAAGGAATGCGAATTTAATATTACGGGCAGTGCAGGATTTGATATTGCACAGGTTACTTCCGGCGGTGTGAATCTTTCAGAAATAAATCCTGAGACATGTGAATCAAAGATAGTTGAAAATCTGTATTTTGCCGGTGAAATTATGGATGTGGACGGACCATGTGGTGGATATAATCTGCACTTTGCATGGAGCAGCGGTATTGCAGCCGGAAAGAGCGTGCACTAAAATTCATCAAAGTGGTGTGCATTAAAACGAAGTGCATTGAAAGCATGAAAGTATCCATTAATGGCAAAACAAGAGGGTATTATGATAGTTATTAACCAGATTAAGGTAGAAGTTGATAAGAACAATTTTAATGACGCATCCAGAACAGATGCGTTAATTAAAAAGGACATAGCTAAAAAGCTCAGATTGAAGTCCGCTTCAGATGTTTCTGCCTATAAAATAATAAAAAAATCTCTCGATGCAAGAAAGAAACCTGTACTTTTCTATATTTACAGTGTTGTTCTTGATATGAAAATGCCACCAAAGGCAGATAAGAAATTCGTTTCGGATTATAAAAAGGAAAAATATAAATTCCCATATGCCGGCGCAGGAAATGTAGCACAGAAGTCAGGAAAGCGACCTGTAGTAGTTGGTTTCGGACCAGGTGGAATGTTCTCTGCATTATTACTTGCAAGAGCAGGGTTTAAGCCAATCGTTCTTGAAAGAGGTATGGATGCTGATTCCAGAAGCAGAGATGTGGAAGAATACTGGAATGGTGGAAAGCTTAAGCTCAATTCCAATGTTCAGTTCGGTGAAGGCGGTGCAGGTACATTTTCCGACGGTAAGCTCTATACGGGAATAGGAAAGTCAGCAGGAAGAGTTGATTTCGTACTTGAGACATTTGCAGATGCAGGTGCAAACGAAGATATCTTATATGAAGCTCATCCACATATCGGTACTGATGTATTGTGTGACGTAGTTAAGAATATAAGAAAAGAGATTATCAGCCTTGGTGGTGAGGTAAGATTTAATTCTTTATTTGACTCCATTAAGACAGAAAATGGAGAAGTTGTGGGATGTACTTATACTGACATCACAGACAATACAACAAATTCTATTGAAACTGACTCCATTATTCTTGCCATAGGTCATTCAGCAAGAGACACATTCAGACTTCTCAGAGACAGCAATGTAAATATGGAAGCTAAGGGATTTGCCGTTGGTATGCGTGTAATTCACAAGCAGAGCATTATTGACCGATTTACATATGGTGACAGCAACGATGACGGAACATTTCCAGCATCAGATTATAAGCTGACAGCGCATACGGAAAATGGCAGAGGCGTGTATTCATTCTGTATGTGCCCCGGAGGTTATGTTGTTGATTCTTCATCTGAAAATGAGAGAATCTGCGTTAACGGAATGAGTTATTCTGACAGAAATTCAGGATATGCCAACTCAGCAATAATCGTTAACTGTGATCCAGGCGATTTCGGTGATGATTTATTTTCAGGAATGTATTTTCAGGAAGAGCTGGAGCATAAGGCATTTGTTGCAGGTCAGGGTAGAATTCCTGTTCAGAATTATGGAGATTACAAGACAGGTAAAGTTAGTGACAGCATAGATGAAAATGCTGCAATAAGAGGACAGTACACACTTTCCAATTTAAGAGATGTATTTCCTGATTTTGTAAATGATTCAATCATAGAAGCATTTGACATATTCAATAAGAGAATTGACGGCTTTAACGGTGCAGATACGGTATGTGCTGCAGTGGAGAGCAGAACTTCAAGTCCTGTGCGAATCTTAAGAGATGAATATGGCCATTCCAACACTAAAGGTCTTTTCCCATGTGGTGAGGGTGCAGGATATGCAGGCGGAATAACAAGTGCAGCGGTTGACGGAATTAAATGTGCGGAAAATGTCGCCGCATTTTTACGTGAAAAGAATGATTAAAATTTTCATGATGATTTACAAAATGAATTTCTTGTAATAAGTTAGAAAAAGATTTTTAAGTGATAATTATCGTGAGGAATTTATAAAAGATATATCAACGGATATATAAAGATTTAAAAGGATATATTAAAAGATAGTAACGGATATGGGAGTTTAAGTATGTCGTATACAGCATTATATAGAAAATGGCGACCTGAGACATTTTCTGAGGTCAAAGGACAGGATGCCATTGTAAAAACATTGAAAAATCAGGTGGCTACATCACATACAGCCCATGCATATCTTTTCAACGGTACAAGAGGTACCGGTAAAACCAGTGTGGCTAAGATTATGGCCAAGGCCGTAAACTGTGAAAATCCTATTGACGGTGAGCCATGCCTTAAGTGCAACACATGTCTTTCAATTGCAAAAGGCTCTAATTTAAACATCAGGGAAATTGATGCGGCGTCAAACAACGGTGTAGATAACATAAGAGAGATTAAAGAGGATGTTATTTACAAGCCTACAAGCGGAAAATACAAGGTTTACATTATCGATGAGGCACACATGCTTTCACCCGCTGCCTTTAACGCACTGTTAAAGACACTGGAAGAGCCGCCTGAATATGTAATGTTCATTCTTGCAACTACAGAGATAAGTGCAATTCCTGTAACCATATCTTCAAGATGTCAGAGATATGACTTTAAGAGAATCGGCATTGATACAATTGCACAGCAGCTTACAGAACTTGCGGAAAAAGAAAATATTCTCATTGAAGATAAGGCTGTAAGATATATTGCAAGAAGTGCAGACGGAGCCATGCGAGATGCGTTATCTCTCCTTGACCGATGTGTTTCATTTTCCATCGGTAAGGAAATAACATACGAAAGTATTCTGGATATACTTGGTGCGGTGGACATAGATACATTTGCGGAGATGTATAATCATCTTAAAGAGGGAAATGTATTAGCTTCACTTGAAGTATTAAAAAAGGCACTTGAAGACGGTGTAGTAATTAACAGATTTATAAATGATCTGGTGGACTACTTAAGAAATGTTCTCCTTATAAACTGTTCCATGGATGAAAATGGCAATATTCCTGAAGAGCTTATGCCTGACCTTTCAGACATGAATCTTCAGCGTTTAAAGGAAGATGCAGCGGGTTCTGATCCTGATACGGTTATGTACTTTATCAGGGAGCTTTCAGAGCTTTCTGAGAAAATAAAGAAATCAAACCATAAGAAGACACTTGTTGAGGTTGTCATAATTAAGCTCTGTACTAATAAGTATTTTACGGGTGAGAGTTCAGGCAGCGGTGACGGTGCCAATACTGAGGTTATAAAGAGACAGGCTGAGGCCATAACTGCCTTAGAGCAGGAAATGGAGCGATTAAAAACTCAGATAGAAAATATTGCACAGGCGAGTCCTGTTACATATGTGACTGCTGATAGTAACAGCGCAGACAGGGATGTTAAAAAGCAGGCTCAGATGAATCCTGTTGTAAAGAGAGATCTGGACAGCCTTTCAAATGGCGAGATAAGCCTTGCACAGGCATGGGATTCTATAATGACCGTATACTTTGACACATATAAGCAGAGTATACCGGCCCACTTCAGAAATACAGGTAAATTCGTGTCCTATTCAGATGATAGACATGAAATTACATATGTGATAAAATCCCAAATGTATTCTGACAAGCTTAAGAGCGTAGATGAAGAAACGGGTAAAACTTATTTAGAACTCTTAAGGGAGACAATTACTGAACTTACGGGCATTGATAATATCAGCATTGAATTATCTGAGGAGAGCAATGTCAACAGGTTCAACACTTATACTGATATAAGCGAATTAGTTAAAACTAATATAGAAATTGATGATAGAGAGGAAAATGTTTAAATGGCTAAAAGAGGTTTTGGTGGAATGGGTGGAGGAATCCCAGGCAATATGAACAATCTTATGAAGCAGGCTCAGAAGATGCAGAAGCAGATGGAAGAGCAGCAGGAACAGCTTCAGTCAATGGAATTTGAAGCAAGCGCAGGCGGTGGTGCAGTAACTGTTGCCGTAAGCGGTAAGAAGCTTGTAACAAAGGTTGTTATTGATCCAGATTGCGTTGATCCGGACGATGTTGAAATGCTCCAGGATCTTATCCTTGCTGCTACAAATGAGGCTCTTAACAAGGCTGAAACAGAGGCTCAGAACAAGATGGCAGGTATTACAGGCGGTTTAGGAGGCTTCATGTAATATGGAGATCTACAGTCGCTATATAAAGAGACTGACAAGCGAGCTAATGAGCTTACCAGGTGTTGGAGCAAAAAATGCCCAACGCCTGGCTTTTTATATTCTGAATCAGCCTAAGGAAAATGTTCAGTCTCTGGTAGATGCAATTACTGAAGCAAGAGACAATATCCATTACTGTAAAGAGTGCATGTGTCTTACAGATGAAGAAATCTGCCCAATCTGTGCAGATTCCACAAGAGACCACAACACAATTATGGTAGTTGAACAGACAAGAGATATGGCAGCTTACGAAAAGACAGGTAAGTACAACGGTGTATATCACGTATTGCACGGTGCCATTGCTCCGCTTCAGGGAATTACGGAAGAAGATATAAAGTTAAAAGAATTAATTACAAGAATAGCAAATGAACCTATAAAGGAAGTAATTATCGCTACAAACTCAAGTCTTGAGGGCGAGACTACAGCCATGTATATAAGTAAGATTCTTAAAAATGTCGATATTAAGGTAACAAGAATTGCCAGTGGTGTTCCTGTAGGCGGAGACCTTGAATATATCGATGAAGTAACACTGCTTAGAGCCCTTGAAGGAAGAACAGAGCTGTAATCTGTTTTATAAACATTTAATCATATTTAAAAATCATATTATTTTACATAGTTTTTTTACTGTGTTAAACTAAAATATGTGTTTAATTTACATAGAACAGATAGCATTAGATAAATGCTTTAAATATAGATTCATTTTAGAGGGGCAATTTCAGTGGATAAATACGAAACTGGGTTAAGAATCCAAGAAATAAGAAATGCATACGAAGATAAAAATTTCATTAAGGCTGCAGAGCTGGCAAAGGATGTTGATTGGAGCAAAATCAAGGAGTGGATTCCGCTTGCCATGATGGTTGACGTGCAGGAACAGGTTGGTGATCTTGAAGAAGCAAGAGATATGGCCATCCTTGCATATAATCGTAACTTAGGTGGTAGAAAGTTACTTTACAGACTTACTGAGATTTTCATTAAGCTTGGAGATTTTGAGCACGCTGAAGAGTTATTTAATGAATACTCTAAGGTAGCGAGACATAATTCAAGCAGATATATTTTAGAGTATCACTTACTCAGAGCTAAGAAGGCTCCAAATGCTGAGCAGATTAAGGTGCTTGAGAAGTTCAGAGATAAAGAGATTGATGAGCATTACATGTACAAGCTTGCAGGTCTTTATGCTAAAAACGGCGAGGAAGACAAGGCAATCAAGATTTGTGATGAAATCAGTCTCTGGTTCTTGGACGGAGACTATGTTGAGGGTGCCGTTAAATTAAAGAAGAGATTAGGCGGTAAGCTCAATGCAGCTCAGGAGAAGGTATACGAAGCAGCTAAGGTTAGAGAAGAAGATCTTGAAAAGACAAGAGAGATGACATTTGCTGAGCAGTTAAAGCTTGCAAGAATGGAAGTTGGTTCAGCAAATGATAAGGAAGAGTCTAAGCTTGGTGACGGACTTCTCGACAGTGCAAAGTCTAATGCGGACAAGGATGATATGGATCAGTTCGTTGAAGCTCTTAAGGCACAGGGCGGACAGGATGAAGGCTTTGACGCAGAGAAAGAATACGGTTCAGAAGCAGTATTTGATCTTACACCAAAGAAGAAGTCAGGAAGCTTTTTCTCAGCTTTATTTAAGGGAATGCGCAATCGTAACGAAGATAAGGTTACTGATGAAGATCTTAAAGATGAGGATCTTTATGACAGCTCTTACTTCAAGGACGACGATCAGAAGATTCAGGAAATCGTTGAAGAGAAGGTTACTAAGAGTAATATTGATATTACAGATGAGAAACCGGCAGTTAACGAAGAACCTGCAGCTGGTGAAGAATCAGCAGTCAGCGAAGAGTATGTACCTGAATTCGAAAATGATGACTATAGAAAGTTTATCAATAACGACTTAGAAGATGAAAAAGAAGAGCCTGATGTATTTGGCGATGATGACGATACAGAGGACGAAGATGAAGCAGAAGAATTTGCTTTTGAAGAAAAGAAAGAACCTACTGATGAATTACATACAGATGCATTAGTTGCTGAAATGGCAATTAAGGCTGCTTTAAATGAGAGTGATGCTGCACCTGTAAGCACTGCAGATGCCATAGCTGATACATTAGCAGATACTACAGAAGCTGAAGACAAGCAGGATGAAGTTGAAGCCGTTGCTGAAACGGAGGTAAATGCAGAAACTGTTGCTGAGGCTGAGGAAAGTGCTGAAACTGCAGCTGAGACAGAAGCTAACTCAGAGGTTGCAGCTGAAACAGAAACAGTTGATGAAGCTGAATCTTCTGAAGATGCACCTGCTGAAGAAACAGCTGACAAAGATGAAAATACTTCAGGCTTCTCTGATTCACTTAAGAGTGTTATTGACGGTGCTAAAGAGCACTTACATAAGGGATATTCTGACATGATCAGTACTGAAAGCCTTGTTTCAGTACCTGAGATTCATGAGAGACTTGGAATTCGTGAGGAATTAAGTGCTGACGTAAGCAAGATTATGTCTGAAGAAGCTGCTAGTCCTGTAGTGGGAAATGCAGTTCCTGAAGAAGAGGAACAGATTGAAGGTCAGATGAATCTCACAGAATGGATTGAAGCTGAGAGAGAGAGAAAGTATGCAGACCGCAATACTAAGGAATTCTCTATTTCTGAACTTGAAAGAGCATTAGATGAGATTGAAGACAAGAGTAAGGCATACGATAAGTTAATGGAAGAGCAGAAGCGTCTCGCAAGAGAAGCGGGTGAACCATTTAATGAATCAGTTGCCAAGAGAAATGTAGAATTTGCATTATCTGTAAGATCAGCAAGAACAGACCTTGATATCAGAACAGGTAAGGCGCAGGCAATGAACGAAGTAAACGTTCAGGAGAAATTCTTCGCACAGCCTGAAGCTGAACTTGATGATACAAGATCTACAAATGAAATAATTGCTGAAATCGTTAAGATGGGCATTGATGCACCTGAAGATAAGCTTAAGGTATTTGCCATAGCATTTGCCGATATTAATCCTGAAAGTGTTAACATTCAGATTGATAAGGCACCTAAGAAGGTTGTAAGTGCTGCAAACGTTCTCTACGATTACTTCATGGGTAAGGAAATCACAGATGAGCCTGTTGAAGAGCAGAAGATTTCTGCAGAAGGTGTTACACCGGATGTTGCAGCTCCTGCAGCGGCAGTGGCTATCCCTTCTATAGCTAATGTTATTGCATCAGAAGCTCCAGAGGCTGAGAAGGATAATGTAGAAGAGACAACTCCTGAGGAAGAAGTTACTGCATCTTCAGCTGAGGATACACAGGAAGAAGTTGTCGATACAACTGCAGCAGAGCCTGAGACAGTTGCCGAAGAGAATCCGGTAGATTCAAATTCTATAGAAGATGATGACAACTATGAATATTCAAATGTTCCATCAGATGTATTAAAGGACAGTGCATTTAAGGCATTTGATGCTGATGAAATAAAGGATTCAGTATCACCTAAGTTAATGCCTGGTGATACAGTTGAATTACCTGTTGCTGAGACATTTGCGGCTATTTCAGAGCCTGAAACTAATGAGGAGTCTAAGATTGATCCGGGAATTATTCCACCTGTGTCAGACTTCATTCCTGGATATAAAGAACCCGGATATTTAAAACCTGAAGAAGATGAAGTTGAGCAGCCACAGGTTCATGTTACAATTCCGAAAACTGAAAATGCTCATGTTGAGGATGTTCAGGAAGCTACACCGGTTCAGACAGAGGATGTACAGCAAGCTGAAGATGTTGAACTGGAAGCAGAAGTTCAACCAGAGGCTGATGATGTTCAGCAATCTGAACAGGCTGCACCTGAACAGTATGATGAAATGACTCCTCCTAACGGAAGAATCGGTGAGACAGTAGTTATCCCAAGAGAAGCTATTGCAGAGGCAATGAGAAACAGTGCTGATAATGCAGGCAGTGATGTTCCATATCAGAATGTTGTTATTACAGATGCAACAAGAAATAAAGTAATGGATCTTTTTGATGCATATGTAGATCTTCCTGGTGTTACAGAGGAATTACATGAGTTCATCAATGATCTTCCAAAAGAACTTGCTAAGAAGGATTCTTCATCAGGTAACATCATCATTACAGGAAATAACATGTCAGATAAGACTGCATTTGCTAAGCTTATTGCAAGAGCAATCGACATGATTGATCCTAATACAAGAAGAAAAGTAGTTAAGACTACAGGTGATACACTTAACAAGTACGGTTTTGCCAGCAGTGCAGATAAGCTCAGAGGCAAGATTCTCATTATTGAAGATGCTGCAAGCATTCTTCCTGCAGTTGCAGAAGAGTTACTTCAGAGCTTAAAGCAGGATACAGACAGATTATTTGTTATCCTTGAAGATTCTGATGCTGAAATGGAAGTTCTTCTTAAGTTCAATCCTTTAATGGAGTATACATTCAATCACAGAATTATTCTCAGACAGTATTCTGTTAACGAACTTGTTGATATCTTCAGGGAAATCGCTAAGAGAGACGGATATACTGTAAGTGATGACGGATTATTAGTTCTTTACTTATCACTTGATAAGCTTCGTTCAAAGAATAATAATGTATCAATGGATGAAATTAATGACTTAGTTGATCGTGCAATTGCACATAACAAGAAGAGAACATCTAAGGGTGGCGGACTATTTGGCAGAAAGAAGAAAATTGCTGACAATAAGGAACTCACTGACGAAGATATTAAGATTTGATGATATTCCTGTGAATATTTTTAGATTTTTATGACTATATTCAGAGTAAATTTAATCAATTAATCAGATATAACAAAAAATCAGCCGTGGGCATTGCCTGCGGCTGTTTTTTATGGGGAAATTATTTGCAATTTGAGTGCTAAAAATATATGATAAAGTAAGGTAAATGTGTAATAAAAATCATGTATACATGTGAACTGAATAAACTTTATTTTTCGGAGGAAAATATGAGTAATATAGATGAATTATCAATTAATGCAATTCGTTTTTTATCAGCAGATGCAATCCAGAAGGCTAATTCAGGACATCCGGGACTTCCACTCGGTTGTGCAGCCATTGGATATGAATTATTTGCAAACAACATGAAGCACAATCCAAAGAACCCTGAGTGGGCAGGCAGAGACAGATTTATTCTCTCAGGCGGACATGGATCTATGCTTCTTTACTCACTTCTTCATTTAACAGGTTACGGCCTTACAATTGAAGATCTTAAGAACTTCAGACAGATGGATTCAAAGACACCAGGACATCCTGAGTATGGCTATACAGTTGGTGTAGAAGCTACAACAGGTCCTCTTGGACAGGGTATGGGTATGGCAGTTGGTATGGCTATGGCTGAAAAGCACATGGCATCTGTATTTAACAAGCCTGGATATCCAATCGTTGATAATTACACATATGTACTCGGTGGTGACGGATGTATGATGGAAGGTGTTTCATCAGAAGCATTTTCACTTGCAGGCACGCTCGGACTTGATAAGCTTATCGTACTTTACGATTCAAATAAGATCTGTATCGAAGGCAGCACAGATAACGTATTCGCTGAAAATGTAAATCAGAGAATGGAAGCTTTCGGTTTCCAGACAATTACTGTATCTGACGGTAACAACGTCGAAATGATCAGAAAGGCCATTGAAATGGCTAAGGCTGATACAAAGAGACCTTCATTTATCAACATCAGCACAACAATCGGATATGGTTGTCCAAATGTTGCAGGTACAGCTGACTGTCACGGTTCACCTCTCGGTGATGACAACATTGCTCAGATGAGAAAGGATTTAAACTGGCCTCTTGAAGAAGCATTTGCAGTTCCTGATGAAGTATACAAGAACTACGAAGAGAAGATGAAGAAGGGTGCTGAAAGTGAAGCCGAGTGGAATGCTTTATTTGAGAAGTATGCAGCTGAGTATCCTGAATTAAAGACAAAGTGGGATGAGTACCACAACGGATATAATCTTGATGAGTTATTTGCAAGTGAAGATTACAATGCAAATGCTGAAAAAGCTGAGGCTACAAGAAGCTCTTCAGGTGTAATCCTTAACAAGATCAAGGAGCATATGCCTAACCTTATCGGTGGTTCAGCTGACCTTGCTCCATCTAACAAAACATACATGAAGGGTGCAGGCGATTTCGGTCATGACAGCTATGAGGGATGTAACCTTCATTTTGGTGTAAGAGAGCAGGCTATGGGCGCTATCGTTAACGGTATTGCACTTTACGGCGGACTCAGAGTATTCGCTTCTACATTCTTTGTATTCAGTGACTACTTAAAGCCAATGATCAGAGTTGCAGCTCTTATGAAGCTTCCTATCACATATGTATTTACACATGACAGTATCGGTGTTGGTGAAGACGGACCTACTCATGAGCCAATCGAGCAGCTTGCACAGTTCAGAGCAATGCCTGGCGTAAGTGTAATGAGACCATGTGACAGAAGAGAAACAGCTGCTGCATGGAAGTATGCAATGGAAAGCAAGAATGAGCCTGTTATCCTTGTTCTTTCAAGACAGAACTTAGCACAACAGGATACATCATCTGCAGACATCAGCAAGGGTGCATATATTTTACAGGATTCAAAGAATGAAGTTCCTGAACTTATCCTTATGTCAAGCGGTTCTGAAATCGGAATCACTGTTGAAGCAGCTGATAAGTTAAGAGCTGACGGCGTTGATGTAAGAGTTGTAAGTGTTCCATGTATGGATCTTTTCGAGAAACAGTCTAAGGAATACAAGGAAAGCGTACTTCCTGATGCTTGTAGAAAGAGAGTTTCTGTTGAAGCACTTTCAAGCTTTGGATGGGCTAAATATACAGGTCTTGACGGAGCAAATGTTGCAATCGACAGATTTGGTGAATCTGCTCCTGCAGGCCAGCTTTTCGAGCATTTTGGATTTACATCAGAAAATATCGTAAACACATGTAAGGATATTTTATAATCAGAATTTTTAACGAAAATATTTAAAATATATTTAATATTTAAAATGTTTAATATAGACGAAGAATTAAAAAAGCTTCCCGAAAAGCCCGGAATATATATTATGCATGGTGAAAATGATGAAATAATATATGTTGGAAAAGCCAAGATACTTAAGCGAAGAGTAAAGCAATATTTTCAGAACAGCAAAAAGCATTCTCAGAAAATTGAGTATATGGTCACTCATATTACGAGATTTGAATATATTGTGACTGATACGGAGCTTGAGGCACTTGTACTGGAATCTAATCTTATCAAGGAGCACAGACCGAAATACAACACTATGCTCACGGATGATAAGACCTATCCGTTTATCAAAGTAACGGTTAAGGAAAAGTATCCAAGGGTTATGTTTTCACGAGATGCAAAGCATGATTCCAATAAATATTTCGGGCCTTATACTTCAGCCTATGCAGTAAAGGAGACAATTGATTTACTGTGCAGGCTTTATAAGATAAGAACATGCAACAGAAGACTTCCTCAGGATATTGATAAGGAAAGACCATGTCTGGACTATCACATTGGAAAATGTTCCGCTCCATGTGCAAGCGGTATGATTACTGAAGAGGAATACAGAGCCCAGATTGATGAGGTTATTAAGTTCCTTAAAGGTAATTACAAGTCTGTACTGGATTCTCTTACTGAGAAAATGCAGGCACAGGCGGAAGCCATGGAATATGAAGAAGCTGCCAAAACAAGAGATTTATTAGATCTTGTTAGACAGATTACCCAGAAACAGAAGATTACCGGTGACAATAATGAAGACCGTGATGTTATTGCATATGCCATGAAAAATGGTGAATGTGTGGTTTCGGTATTCTTTATCAGATCCGGTAAGTTACTGGGCAGGGATCATTTCCGAATGGATGTGGCAGATGGTGATGACGGCAATATTATATTGTCTCAGTTCCTGAAGCAATATTACGGAGGAACACCTTATATACCGGATATCATTTCTCTTGAGACGGACATTGATGATAAGGAAGTTATCGAGGAATGGTTATCCGCCATAAGAAAGAAAAAAGTTGTAATTATTACACCTAAAAAGGGATTTCACGAAAAGCTTGTTACCATGGCTAAGGAAAATGCTCTTTTAATTCTTGAAAAGGATGCGGAACGCATTAAGAGAGAAGAGGCCAAAACCACAGGTGCAATGCAGGAAATAGCTGATATTCTTGGGATTGACCATATTTCCAGAGCTGAAGCCTATGACATTTCCAATACCAATGGTGTGGAATCTGTAGGTTCCATGGTTGTATTTGAGGACGGAAGACCTAAGAAAAATGATTACCGTCGTTTTAAGATTAAGACGGTTAAGGGGCCGGACGATTATGCAAGTATGAAGGAAGTTCTTACAAGAAGATTTAGCAGAGCCATTGTGGAACAGAGCGAAGGCGACAGCAAAACCAGCTTTTCCAAGCTGCCGGATATTATTTTAATGGACGGTGGAAGGGGACAGGTCAATATCTGCCTTAAGGTGCTTAAGGAATTAAATCTTCACATTCCTGTTGCCGGTATGGTAAAGGACGACACCCACAGTACAAGAGGCTTATATTATAACAATGTGGAAATGCCAATAAGCACAAGATCTGAAGGATTTAAGCTTATTACAAGAATACAGGATGAAGCCCACAGATTTGCAATAGAATATCATAAGAAGCTCCGTTCCAAGGTTCAGATTAATTCCGTTTTAGACGATATAAAAGGAGTGGGACCTGCCAGACGAAAGGCTCTTATGAAATATTTTATGGATATCGACAAGATAAGAAATGCAGATGTGGATGAACTTTTAAAGGTTGACGGAATGACCGCCACAGTGGCACAGGCAGTATATAATTATTTTCACTAACATAACAGTTACATGACATATCTTTTATGTTATATGAGAAAGGGGAGAATATGAGCGACATTAATAAAGATCAAATAACTCTCAATAAGAACAAAAGATGGTGGAGTAAGTTCGGTAAATGGATAATCACTGCAATATGCGTTGCCGGTGGTATAGTTGCCATTGTTCTCGCTGTTGTATTTGGCGGTGGGGGTTCAGGTGCTCCTGCTAAAACTGATAAAGAGGAGACAACAGAAACTGCAGAAACTACAACAGCTGCACCTTCAAATCTTGAAGGACAGATTTTTAAGCTTTCAGGTACAGTTGCAGCTGAAGACTTTGTAAATCAAGGAGTTTTCCAGGATTCTGCATTTATCGGTGATGACTTATTCGACTACTTAGCAGGATATAGCTTAATTGATCAGTCAAGAGTATTTGCCAAGGAAGGTGCAAAGACTGAAGATGGACTTGCAAGTGTAGATAAAGTTAAGGCTTTAAATCCTAAAAAGGTATTTATCAACTACGGAAGAAATGATCTTAATTTTGGAAATGGCAGAAATGCTGAAACTACATCGGATGCGGTAACTGAACTTGTTACAAAGTTAAAGGAGGCATTACCGGATACTACTATTTATGTTGTTTCAATGATGCCAATTACACAGGATCTTGAAATCTCAAATGGTACATACCATACAGAGAAGGATGTTGATGCTCTTAATACAGCACTTTCAACAAAGACAACTGCAGCAGGTGCCAACTACATTGACATTACAGCACCATTTAAAAAGAACAATGGTTATTTAAATGATGACTACACAGCTGACGGTTATACAATAAGAAAAGCTTACTTCCCATTCTTATTAAATGGAATTGCCAAGACAATAAATAATGGACAGTAATTGATTGTTAAAAATGTGATAGCAGAAGTGAAAGCGCAAAAAGCTCAGTGGCAGATGTTAAAGCATAAAAAAGCTTAGGCCGAAGGGAGAGGCTTCGTAAGGAAGTCCTCTCCCTTTGGCTTTTGTAATCGGCCGGAATGATTGGATTGTAGGTAAAATCAATCATATTGGAGGATTACAAAATGGATAAGTACATTTATAACGAGAAAAACGGGCTTTGGCATGAACTGCAGGGTGATTACTATCTTCCCTGCCTGAAACTGCCCGAAGAAAGAACGGCGTATATCGGCATATTGGGACAGCGGCATTTGCGGTATCTGAAGCAGTATCACAGGGTACGTTACTACATTCTGCTGACAAGCGGCAAGCTGAACAGTTATCTTGCCGACATTGATCGGCAGGCAGAGGAAATGTTCCCTCGGCTGGTAAAAGAACTCGCCGAAAAGGAAGGCGTAACGGAAGCGTTCAAAGCGGAAAACCAAATGCTGTGGTTACAGAAGATGAATAACATCCGCAACGCCGCTATGGAGATTGTTTCAAACGATTTGACTTATGCATAACACGCTATCGAAAAGGCTGCTGTCAAGTGACGGCGGCTTTTCTAATGTTTTTTCATTTAATTTGTATTATTTTCAAGTCAGTACTTGATAAAACATCAAAGAAGGCTGAGAGGACGAAGGAAATCATCGGTATATGCCTTGACTGCTTTGTTGAAAAAGGGCTGACGGTAACGACTACCACAGACCTCTGCAATGCAAACAATCTGCAAAACGGCGGGATCTATTACTATTTTGACACAAAAGAAGAGATGGTTCTGGCTTGTGCCGAAGAAGCGATTTCCCGTATTGAACAGAGTGCGTTCAGCATTGTCCTTGAAAATATTAATGATGTGGCCAATATGATGGACCATCTCGTCACTCTTGCGGATGAACTGTCCCCAGTTATGCGTTTTCTGGTCAGCGTATGTGTGTCGCAGGAATACGGAGAGAAGGCAAAGCCGTATCTGGTTCAGTTGGCGGGACGCTACCCTAACTACACGGAGCGGATTGCCGAGATTCTCGGCTGCACCAAAGAGGAAGTAGCGCCGTATGTACACCTGTCTATTCTGGCGCTGAACAACTATATGATTTTTAATGAGCGGGCGCTGTTCCTTCCGCAGATCGAGGCTGCGAAAAAAGGACAGATGCAATTTGCAAAAAAGAAGGAGCGATTCATTTAAAGTTAATACGAAAATAAACCTATGCAAATCTGATTTGAGATTGAATTAAATTGATAAACAGCAGAAGCAAAAGGAGAAATAATTAATGAAAAAGAGTGGAAAATTTTTAGGTATTTTGCTTGCGGTATGTATGGTCATCACAATGAACGCCGTTCGTGCGTATGCTGACAGCGGCGTGCAGGATACTAAATGGGATGACTATGCAGCAACGGAATTTGCAGGCGGCATCGGTACCAAGGATGACCCATATCGAATTGAAAATGGTGAGCAGCTTGCCAAGCTTGCCAAGGATGTGTCGGCAAGAAATACCCATAAAGGCGAATACTTCCGTTTGGAGAAGGAGGTCGATCTGAGTGCGCACCGTTGGATTCCTATCGGTGACTACGGCGGAATCTCCTACACATCCTTCGAGGGCTTTCTGGACGGCAACTGTAAGACGATATCAGGTATGGTGGTTGATCAGAGCAAGGATAAACAATCTGCCGGTTTGTTTGGTTATATATCCAATGCAACGGCGGGCAACGAAGTAGGCGTAAAGGATCTTACCATTGCCAACGCGGCGCTTTATGTTGACGAATCCATAATGGCTGGACCTGCTCAAGATGTATCTGCGGGCATACTTGTAGCCGGAGCTATGGTGAACAGCGGTTATAAGGGTACTGGCGTTTTTGAGAATATCTCCGTTTCCGGAACCATTACGGTCAAAGCAACCGATGGTTATAACAAAATCGGCGGACTGATCGGTGAAGACAGTCGGTGCATCGTGCGAAATTGTGCAACTGATGTTACAATTACAGGAGCAAGTAATACCGGCGGTATGACCGGCGTGAGCGGCGATACCACATTTGAAAACTGCACTGCAAAGGGAAGAATCTCCGGTTCGTGGGGTTTGGGCGGCTTTGTCGGATATGCCAGCTCTTCTACTTGGGATGACAAAACCACCGAGTCCACCTTCACAAACTGTATCGCAGATGTAGCCGTTGAGGCTTCCAACTGGAATGTCGGAGGATTTGTGGGTTTGGCGGAGTTTGGAACGTTTAAAAACTCCGCTTCCTTTGGAACCGTGACCAGCACCGTCACCGAATGGGAGTCAAGAGCCGGCGGATTCATTGGATGTGCAGGAAACACAGAAATTTATGCAAACTCCAACGTAACCTTTGTCAGCTGCCATTCCGCAAGCCTTGTTACTTGTGATGAAAAAACCACTGGCGGATTCGCCGGAAAGCTTGTGGCCGGCACCACTGACGGATGTTCCTTCGACAACCAGAAAAACACCAACTTGAACGGTATAGGCACAAACGAAACCGAGCAGCAGGTGGAAGCATGCATCACGCAGAAGAACCTTTCTAACATCTGTGAAGATGTATATGGAGGCCATCACTACGCTGGAGAACTCACGGTGGATCAAGAAGCTACATGTTCCGAAGAAGGCAGCGAGTCATACCACTGTATCCGTTGCGATGCAAAAGGCGCGAGCGTTGTGATTCCCAAAAAAAAAGCACAACTATTCAATCGAGTGGTCAACGGATGAAGCAAGTCATTGGCACGAGTGTACCGAGTGCGGAGCAAAAACGGATGAGGCAGAGCATACGGATACTGATAAGAATCACAAGTGTGATGTTTGCGAAAAGGTTTTGAGTGAGTGCGCTGATACTAATAAGGATCACAAGTGCGATCTCTGCGGCAAGACACTCAGTGAGCACTCCGGCGGCAAGGCCACTTGCAAGGATAAGGCAAAGTGTGAGTTCTGCGGTGAAAGCTACGGTGAGCTTGATGCCAACAGCCACGCTGATCTGAGACACATTGATGCAGTGGCGGCGACCAAGACTGCCGAGGGCAATATCGAATGCTGGTATTGTGCTGACTGTGGTAAGTATTACAAAGATGCCAAAGCAACACAGGAAATCACCAAGGAGCAAACTGTAACGGCAAAGCTTCCGAGTGATAACAACACAAGCACCAGCGACAGCACCGGTAATAACAATAAACCGAGCAGCGACGCAACTACCTCGCCTCAAACCGGCGACAACTCCAACCTTGCATTGTGGGTTTCCCTACTGTTTGTCAGCGGTGGCGCAGGAATCCTCGCAACCGTTTGCGGCAGAAAGAAAAAACGCAGTGTAAAATAAAATCAAATGATCAATCAAAAGGCGGCTGTCGGAAACGGCAGCCGTCTTTTCTGCTGTTATGATCCGAAAGAACTTGACGAACAAGTGTTCTATACGCTATACTAGACCTTGTTCTCATTAGAGAGTCCACAACTGAATATCTGAAATGAAACACAAGGCAGCCGCCGAAAGGGATTGCGGCTGCGCCGCTCCTGTCGCAGCATCTGCCTGCGGGGCGGAAAAAGCAGACCTTGAAGGTTTCTGAATTTCAGAGCCAGTACATAGTTTCATCAAAGATATGGCGAGAGATCATCTCCCGCTGATTTGATGTGCTGTGTGCCGGCTCTTTTTGTCGTTATAGCCGTCGTTCACAAAAAGTTTACAAAAATTCTTTTGCTCAAACGGAAAAAAAGTTCCCAGTTGATGATTGAGGGGGGGTAATAAATAAGCCTTCTCGCTGGCTACCTATTGAAGGGAAAATTAAAAACTGAAAGACCGTCCGAATGGGATATGACCTTGCGAAAATCTCTCAGATAGAGAGCAATCAAAGCGACGCTGCGGTGAAACTCCGGGGCAGGGATAGAAAAACGACATTCGAGGAGAACGGCAAACAACCTGCAAATTTTTTTAAAAACAGTTCCGTTTTACACCCGTGTTTTCTCCTGTTTATGGGGAAAGACGTTTAACAGTCAAGACCGCAGATTTTTGCATATTTCCTATTGAGGAAATGCGGGACGACCTCTGCATCGTCTGCGGCGATTTCATTGGAAAATCTTCAAATTCTATCGGTCTTGAACGGGACTTTTTCCGGCAAAAACAGGCCTTTTACAAATGCAATCCGAAATGAGGTGAAATTCAAAATGATTACAGGAATCAAGAAGAAAAACAAGCTAACCGCTCCCTATTCCTAGGACAGGCGAAGCAAAGCCAAGGAGACGATGACCGCCGTTAATCAGCGGAGATAAAATGACAATTTCAAGAAGCCGCTATGACCGAGAGGTGCTGTCCACAGGAATAACGAGCATCGGATTGTGACCCCCACAATCCAAATCCGCAGCCTTACGGTCTGCGGACTTCACTCAGGGGCACGCCCATGAATACCCCATTTTTACGAAGGAGATGATCTAAATGAAAGAAGAAAAAGTGCGTATCAAGGTACGCCGGAGCTGATTCACGAGTTCGTGGATAAAATCGTGGTGTATGCACCCAGATACCTTGACGGCAAGCGAGTGCAACTTTTGGACATCTATTACAGCGGCGTCGGCATTCTCCACGAACTGACCCCGGAGGAGATGGAAGAAGCCTTCCAGCACCACCTCACTGAGCGTAACAAAGAGAAAACGGCGTAACCACATGGGTTACACCGTTTCAAAGGAACAAAGTTAATTGAGATACAAGAGCCACCTTGGGGCACCTTCCTTACGGAGGGTGCCCCAAAGGCCTAAGCTTTTTTTATTTATATCGAAGTTTATTGTAAGTAAGATACAATCTCAGGATATTATCTCAAATGGATAACATCTGATATATCGAACCTAATTACACTAACTCAGCGATTGTGTAGATAAGGTTCTTTGTATCCTGCCATCCGAGACATGGATCTGTAATAGACTGTCCGTAAACACCGTTTCCGATCTTCTGGCATCCGCCAACGATGTAACTTTCAATCATTAAGCCCTTAACGATAGACTTGATATCATTAGAAATCTGTCTGTTGTGCATGATTTCCTTAGCAATTCTAACCTGCTCCATGTACTGCTTGTTTGAGTTGCTGTGGTTTGTATCAATGATAACAGCGTGGTTAGCAAGGTTACGCTCATTGTACATGTTGAAAAGATTCATAATATCTTCATAGTGATAGTTAGGAATATTTCTGCCATGCTTGTTAGTAGCACCTCTTAAAATGGTATGAGTAAGAGGGTTACCTGATGTCTTAATTTCGCTGTTTCTGTAAATGAATTCCTGCTCTGACTGAGCTGCAGTTACAGAGTTAAGCATAACGCTTAAGTCACCACTTGTAGGGTTCTTCATACCTACAGGAATGTCAAATGCACTTGCAACAAGTCTGTGCTGCTGATTTTCTACAGATCTTGCACCTACAGCTACATATGAAACGATATCGTCGAGGTATGCAGCATTTTCAGGGTAGAGCATTTCGTCAGCTGTCATAAAGCCTGTCTGTGTTGCAACATGAAGATGAAGATTTCTGATTGCAATAAGACCTGATAAAAGATCAGATGTCTTTTCAGGATCTGGCTGATGGAGCATTCCCTTGTAACCGACACCTGTTGTACGAGGCTTATTTGTGTAGATTCTTGGAATGATGATGATCTTGTCAGCTACTTTTTCCTGAACCTTTCTTAATCTCTCAACATAATCAAGAACAGCTTCTCCATTATCTGCAGAACAAGGACCAACAACTAATAAGAACTTATCAGAATCACCTGTGAAAATCTTAGCTACTTCCTTATCAAATGCAGCCTTCTGCTCAGCGAAGCCTTCAGGAACAGGGTACATTGTTTTGATCTCTGTTGGATCAGGAATTTTTTTAACTAAGTTGAAACTCATATTATGTCCTCCTATTAATAATCTACATATAAAACTTTAAAAATAGAACGCTTTATAAGCGATTGAATTTTAAACAAAAACAATTTATATATGATTAAATTATTAAAAACACAATTGAAATCATGCATTTAAAAGTGAATCATATTTCAAATATTTATCAAATATATTGTTTATCTTTATAAATAAGTGATGGTTCATATATTAGCACAACGACAGTATAAAATAAACAAAAATTAATGTATAAAACTTGTAAAACAAGGTATTTATAGGGCATTGATTACATATTGGGAAATCAGCATGGAAATGAGCTTCATCCTTTCGAAATCGTAAGGTAAAAGTGTCTTGTTATATAGCGTTCCATAATGTTATAACAATATTCAAATTTATATATGTAATGAATTTAAAACTTGATCAGGTTTAACTAAAAAGTATAACTGAAAAGGGAATAATAAATGAGAGAATTTAAGAGAAAAATGATGGCACTTGCCGCTGCATCTGCTGTGAGTGTACTCGCTGTAAGCAGCACAGTGGTATATATGCAGATAATGTAAATTCAAATCAGGACAATGCACCTGCCATAGGTGCTCCTGCAAATGATGATAACACATTGGAAGTATATGCTGATCCTGCTGATGAAGCCTGAGTTGTATTTAATGGAACAAATTTCCCGGATGCAACTTTCCGTGCATATTTGTCAACTACTTTTGGTTTTACAGAGGGAATGACTCTGACAAGTGTGCAGTTAAACAGAGTTTCAGCTGTTGATGTTCGTAGTAAAAACATCACCTCTTTAAAAGAAATTGAGTATTTTAAAAATCTTCAAATGTATATCATGGCAGTCATTTATATTATTAAATTTTAAATCTTTGTGTTATACTCTTTAAGTTATAGTCATAAATACATAATATTTAATGTACTACTATATGAAATAAGTTCATTTAACAGAATGTATTGCAATTGAATGCATAATATTGAATGCATTAATTAAAAGCCTTTTGGGCTTACAGGAACGGGGTATAAAACTATGACCAATGTTGAATTTTTTATAGATAATGACAATAAAATATATAGTTTTAAAGTAACAGGTCATGTTGATTTTGCGTTAGACGGGGATGATGCCCTTTGTGCGGCTATTTCAACTCTGGTTTCACACACAATCGGACAGGTACATGAATTTACGGATGATCCATGTGAAAATATAGTAGATGAAGATATTCCTATGGTTGTTTTCAAGCTTACAGGAGATGAAATATCAGATCTAAGCTACATTTTCATGGAAAGTTTAGCATCATCAGTTGATGATTTGGCAATGATGCATCCGGATTACATTAAGGTTAGTTATACAGAGAGTTAATTATGTTTGCAGATAGAACGAGAATTTATATTCAATCAGGAAAAGGTGGAGACGGTCATGTCTCATTCAGAAGAGAATTATATGTGCCAAACGGCGGACCGGATGGCGGTAATGGCGGTAATGGCGGTGATGTAATATTTGAAGTGGATAAGGGTATCAATACTCTTGGCGACTTCAGATTTAACAGAAAGTACAAGGCTGCCAGTGGTGAAGAAGGCGGTAAGAGACGTTGTACAGGTAAAAATGGTGAAGATATCATCCTTAAGGTACCTGAGGGAACAGTTATTTACGATGACGAATCAGGCAAGGTAATTGCCGATATGTCAGGAGAGAATGACAGAATGGTTCTCCTTAAGGGTGGAAGAGGCGGTAAGGGAAATATGAACTATGCCACTTCAACAATGCAGGCTCCACAGTACGCACAGCCGGGTGGAGAAGCTAAGGGACTTTGGATCAGAATGGAGCTTAAGCTTATTGCTGACGTTGGTCTCGTAGGTTTCCCAAATGCAGGTAAGTCTACATTCTTATCATCAGTTACAAGAGCAAAGCCTAAGATTGCCAACTATCCTTTCACAACACTTGATCCAAACCTTGGAGTAGTTGATGTGGATGGTTCTAAAGGATTTGTTATTGCGGATATTCCGGGACTTATTGAAGGTGCCGCAACAGGTGCAGGCCTTGGTTTTGAGTTCCTTCGTCACATTGAAAGAACAAGACTTTTAATTCACATTGTGGATATTGCAGGAATTGATGGAAGAGATCCTGTTGATGATATCGAAAAGATTAATAACGAATTATACAATTACGACAAGACAATTCTTGATAAGCCACAGGTTATTGCAGCTAACAAGATTGACTGTCTTACAGAAGAAGAGTTAGAAGAGAGAATTGCCGATATTAAGAAAAAGTATGGCGAGGATATGCAGATTTTCCCAATTTCTGCTGCAACAGGACAGGGCGTTAAGGAATTATTATATAAGGTAAATGATTTACTTGAGGAATTACCTAAGGAAGAAATCAAGTTTACACCTGAAATTGACCTGGATGCTATGTTCAGCGATGGCGAGGATGAGCCATTCTATGTAGAAAGAATTGATGAGACAACATATAGCGTATCAGGACCAAGAGTAGACAAAATGTTAGGATATACAAACCTTGATTCTACAAAGGGATTTCTTTTCTTCCAGAAGTTTATGGAACAGAACGGTATCATCAAAGAACTCAAAAAACTTGGGCTTTCTGAAGGTGATACAGTAAGAGTAAGTGATTATCTCGACTTTGAGTACTATGAAGGAGATGGAGAAGAATTATTATGACAAGCAAAGAAAGAGCATATTTAATTAAGTTATCAAGTAATTTAAGTCCTGTATTCCAGCTTGGAAAGGAAGGATTTACACCTGAGGTTACTAAGGCTTTATTAGAGGTTTTAGAAGCAAGAGAGCTTATTAAGATCAATATCCTTAAGAACTCACCTGAAGATCCAAAGGAAGTTGCAAGACTTATTGCTGAGAGAACATCATCAGAACTTGTTCAGGTTATAGGAAGAAAGGCCGTACTCTATAAGCCTAACAAGGATCCTAAAAAGAGAAAAATTGAATTAAATGGCTGATGTTGTTAACAAAAGGATACGACGTGTAGGCTGGATTGACATTGCCCGTGGAATATGTATGTTAGCCATAATCGCCGGGCATTTCGGAGTGAACTGGATTGGCAATATAGTATTCCTTTTTCATTTGCCGGTATTTTTTATATTAAGCGGTTATCTTTTTAAAGATGTTCCTCTTACGGCAGGATATATCGCAAAAAAATTTAAAACATTTATGCTTCCATATTTTATAACATGTTTTGCGATAATAATTATTGATGCAATAGTTCTAATTATTCACGGTGATGATTCTATTGCGTCGATAACAGGGAAAATTGCTGATGATTTTACAAGAAGTATATGGGCGTCTGGGTCGTGCACTAAGTTTGGCGATATAGATTTAGGTGGAAGAATAGGAGCGATATGGTTTCTTCCGGCCTTGTTTTTTGCGACTATATTTTTTTCAATTATAAAACGATTAATAAAGAACATATACATACAGGGGGGGGTAATTGCCAGCCTGGCTCTTGTTGCGTATATTACAGCAAGTCAGATTTGGTTTCCTTTTAGTATACAGTCGGCAATGTTTGCTTTACCGTTTATGTATGCAGGGTATGAAGTAAAACATAATCCGAAAATATTGGCAGGCATTAACAAATTTGCTTTATTTATTATTTCATTAATAGTTTGTATATTTGGATTTTTCTATCTTGAAGGATCATTTTATATGGCATCGGCATATACAAAAGACATTTTGCTTGGATTTATATGTGCATTTGCAGCAAGCTATGCGGTGATTTATATATCAAAGAAAATCGGCAATTTTGCACCGCTTGAGTGGATAGGTAAGAATAGTCTTATTTTTATGTGTGTTCATCTTATACAGCTTGAAACACAGATGTGGGTATTTGATAAGACAATAAACGTAATTGGACTTCCAAATAACGGATATTCAAGAATACTTTTATCCTATATTTCAATACCGATTATTGTATGGGCTGTGCTATGCATTAAGAAAATGCTCCTAAAATACAGAAGCATTGGTAAATCAGAACACAAATTAGTCGTATCCGGAAAAAAAAGAGATGTATCAATAGATGTATTAAGGGCGTTTTTGATTATATCCATGATAGTCGGACATTTCGCACCTATTGATGCTGATTTCAGAATGTATATATACAGCTTCCATATGCCGGCATTTATTTTTATTTCGGGATTTTTCTTTAAGGATAATTGCAATGTTTCTCCGGGAGTCTCGATACTGAAGTCAGTAAAGAGTCTGCTTATTCCATATGTTATATGTGCGGCATTTAAGATTATATTTATGGGATATGATGTTGTGGATTATCTTTTAGTATGGGTTAATTTCGAAGATCCGACATTTAAGGTTATTGGAATGGAGTATTTCTTTGTACTGCTATTTGTTATAAGGGCATTGTTCCTGTTAATAAGTACAGTATTTAAAAATGAGTTGTACAGAGCCATAACGGTACTCACTATATCCGTTGTTGGCTTTGGAATCAGCTCTACATCAGTAGAGCTTCCTTGGTTGATTGATATAGCCATGTTTGCACTGGTATTTTATTACATTGGCTTCATATTTAAGAAATACAATATTCTTAAATTGTTTAATGATAATAAGGCAAGTTATTTTGTACTGGCCTTTATCTGGCTGTATATGATTATAAAGGGAAGTTTTGAACTTGTTACAAGAGAATACAACATATACGGACTTGGCGTTATTGTCGCCATTGCAGGTACTATTATTATGTATTACATTGCCAGTTATGTGGCAAAGAATCACAGTGTATCTGCCGTAAATATTTTGAAGTTAATCGGAAGATATACATTGTATATTCTTATAGTTCATGATTTATTTGGAGATTATATACATAATTACATATATCATTCATTAAATACGGATACAATTTACTATATGATTTTCCATACTTTGGTACAGCTAGCATGTGGAGTTATCCTGGGATTAATCTTTGACAAATGTATTCTTAAACCATTTAAAAACAAAAAACATAAAGCGGCTCGAATTCAACTGTCGTATGGAGAGTAAATGTATAAGAAGTTAGGTATTTTAGGCGGAACATTTAACCCGATTCATCTGGGTCATATGGAGCTGGCAAGAACTGCATATGAACATTACGGACTTGATACGGTATTTCTTATGCCTACGTCCGGAACATATTATAAAAAAGATGACGAGCTGTTGGACACCTCTGTAAGAGCTGAAATGATTGAGCTCTGCATTAAGGATTACAACAGTGACTTATGCGGTGGAGTATTCAGCGAAGAGGGCAGCAGGGATTTCATGCAGCTTTCAATGCTTGATGCAGATCGAAAGGGAATAACATATACTGCGGACACCATAAGAGAGTTAAAGGAACTCTACAGTGACGCTGTAATATATTTCATCATCGGTTCAGATTCTCTTTTATATATTGAAAAATGGAGAAATGCGGAATACATTTTATCAAATGCTGTTTTCCTTGTGGGTCAGAGAGAGGGAGATGATATTGAAAGGATTAATGATCACATTGCAATGCTTAAGGAAAGATTTAATGCAGATGTGAGAGTGATGCCTGTAACTAAATTCCCGATAAGTTCCACAAATATCAGAAAGTATATTTGCGAGAATAAGCCTTTACCGCTAAAGACACTTTCAAAGAGTGTTTATGAATACATTCTGGATAAGCATTTATATAAGAGATAATCAGTAGATATTGTACTAAATGAAAAACATTTAAAAATTTTTAAAAAAGTCCTTGCATTTATTTTGCCTGTGTTATATATTAAACAGGCGGTCGCAAGAGCACATAAGTGCAAGGGCATATGGCTTGTTGGTCAAGGGGTTAAGACGTCGCCCTCTCACGGCGAAAACAGGGGTTCGATTCCCCTACAAGCTACTTAATTAATAATCATGAAAGGAGTAAACCAATACAAAGGTTTACTCCTTTTGCGTTATATGGCAAAGGAGGTAATATGAGCAAAGTATCTTTTTACGAAGAGAAAGCAGAAGAATTTGCAGAACCGCTTGCAGCGGAAATGGGATTCGAGCTTGTTGATGTAGAATTTGTAAAAGAAGGAAGAGAAGACTACTTAAGAATTTATATCGACAAACCGGGTGGCATTAACATTACAGACTGCGAAACCTTCAGCAGAGCAATGAATGAAATCTTAGACAGAGAAGAGTTCATCGATATACCATATATTTTCGAGGTGAGCTCACCGGGACTTACAAGACCTTTAAAGAAAGAAAAGGACTATGACCGTTCAATCGGTAAGCTTGTTGACATCAGCCTCTACAAGGCGATTGATAAGATGAAATATCTTACAGGTATTTTAAAGTCATATACAGCTAAGGAACTTACTATAGAAGATGAATCATCTTCTGATGAGTTAACAATAGAAAGAAGCAATATCGCAGGCATCAGACTTGCATATGTTGAAAAGAAATAATTAATGCTTATTACATTTACATTAAGGAGAAAATGATGGCTAAGGCACAGAGTGGCAAGGATAAAAAGAGCAAGGAGCAGGTATTACTTGAGGCAGTTGATGATCTTAACATAATCAGCGGAATCGATAAGGATGTAATGTTCGATACTATCGAAAAGGCACTTCTTGAAGAATATAAGTCACAATATGGAACAGATACCGACTGTATCATTAAGGTAGACAGAGTTACAGGTGAATTTCATATCTACGCTAAGAGAATTGTAATTCCTGATGACGAAATCTATGAATATGCTGATGACGACAGATTGGAAACTATTTCTACAATGCTTTTATCAGAAGCCCGTGAATATGTTCCTGAAGCTCAGGTAGGTGAGGAAATCACTATTGAACTCCCAACTGACAAGTTCACAAGAACAGCTTCTAAGAATGCTAAGAACGCAATCGTTCAGAAGATCAGAGAAGAGCAGAAGAATGCATTGTATAATGAATTTAAGAGCCAGGAAGGTACTCTTATCACAGGTACAATTCAGAGAATTGATGAAAGAGGAAATGTTCTTCTTGATATCGGCAAGACACAGACTAACTTAAGAAAGAGCGACCAGGTTAAGGGTGAAGAGTATACTGTAGGCAGCAGAATCCGAGTTGTTGTAGTAAATGTTGACAACAAGGGTAAGGGCGGTATCTACATTAAAGTTTCAAGAAGCACTCCTGAATTTGTTAAGGCACTCTTCAAGGAAGAAGTTACTGAAATCCAGGACGGCACAGTTGTTATTAAGAACATAGCAAGAGAAGCCGGATCAAGAACTAAGATGGCTGTATGCTCAACAAATGAAGACGTTGATGCTGTTGGTTCATGTGTAGGTAAGAACGGTGAAAGAGTTAAGAGAATCGTTGCTGAATTAAGCGATGAGCAGATTGACGTAATCGAGTGGAGTGACAATTCTGTAAGACTTATCAAGAACGCTTTAAGCCCTGCAAGAGTTTTAGAGATTGAAGTTGATGAGGATGAAAGAAAGGCTAAGGTTATCGTTTCAGACGATCAGCTTTCACTTGCAATCGGTAAGGCAGGACAGAACGTAAGACTTGCTGCAAAGCTTACAAACTACGGAATCGATATCAAGAGCGAATCACAGATTGAAAATGAAGCTGCTGATATGGATTATGAGCTGGAAGATTTCGATGATGAACTCGACTCAAATTATGAGCCTGAAAATACAGATAACGAATCTGAAGCAAATGAAGAATAATTAAGAAACATTGCGGAGGCTTCCATGACAGAGAAGAAAATAAAACAACGAATATGTATAAGCTGTTCTGAGAAAAAGGACAAGGCTGATTTATTCAGAGTGGTGAAAACACCGGATGGAGAATTGGTTATAGACGATACCGGTAAAGTAAACGGTCATGGCGCCTACATTTGCAGGAACAGTGAGTGTATTAAGAATGCATTGGAGAGAAAGCGATTTGACAGAGCTTTTAAAATGCATGTAACTATTCCCGATGAATTAAAGGACAGACTTCTCAATATGGGTTAAGAGCTGTTTTTAGATTTTTTATACAGAAGAGGTGATAAGAATGAAGGCTGAAAGCTTCCCTAAGAAAGTAAAAACTATCAGGTCAATACTTGGAATATGCGCAAAAGCCGGAAGGTTATCCAGTGGCGAAGACACATGTATAAGAGATATACAGTCCGGGAAAGCATATGCAATATTGCTTGCAAGTGATGTTTCGGAAAATACAAATAAATTATTTACTAATAAATGTGAATTTTACGAAGTTCCATTGATTAAAGTAAAAGAAAATAAACAGGAACTCGGTGCCATAATAGGTAAATCAGACAGATCGGTTGTGTCTATACTTGATTTTGGCTTTGCTGAGGCTATGATAAATATTCAAGGTGAATAAGGAGGGGTTGGATGAGAGTACATGAAATCGCAAAGGAATTAAATATTCCATCAAAGGAAATATGTGCTTATTTAAGTACAGACAGTAAGAATTTCACTAATTTCAGTGGTCTTTCAGATGATGAAGTAAAAAGAGTACGTGGAAAATATGGATCTGATTCCAAATCTCAGACAAGTGAAAACAAAGATAATGTAAAAAAAGATAGTATAAAACCTGATTCTAATAATAAACAGAGAAGTAAGACAGAAATGAATACATCTGAAGAAAAGAAAAACAGAAACAATAACGATAACAGAAACAGAGAAAGATCTAACGGAGATCAGAGAAATTCTTCAGGAGATAAGAAGAACGGTTATAACCACAATAACAACGGCGGCAAGAAGTTCGGTTCAAGACCTGATAACAGAAACAAGTCTGACAACAGAAACAAGTCTGACAACAGAAATGGCGAAGGCCGTGACGGTCAGAGAGACAACAGAAACAACAACGGTGATTTCAGAAAGAACAACAACGGCGACAAGAAGTTCGGTGACAGAAATCAGAATGGTGGCAAGTTTGACTCTAACAGAAATGGCGGAGCAAAGAACAACGACAGAAAGCCTGCTTCAGACGATATGACTTCAAAGAATGGAAAGAATCCTTCAAGAAAGTTTAACAACAATAACAACTCTAAGTTCTCTAAGGATAAAGAGAAGAACAAGGGTAAGAACAGAGAAAATGATATCGCTGCATTAGATAAGCCAAAGAAGGAGAAGAAGGAAGAAGTTATTAAGACAATTATCCTTCCTGATATGGTTACAATTAAGGAGATTGCTGAAAAGTTAAAGCTTCAGCCTGCAGCCCTTATTAAGAAGTTATTCTTACAGGGTAAAGTTGTAACAATCAATGATGAGCTTACTTATGATGAAGCAGAAGAAATCGCTCTTGAGTACAACGTTTTATGTGAGCATGAAGTTAAGGTAGACGTTATTGCAGAGCTCTTAAAGGAAAATGATGATGAGGATGATGAAAGCAAGCTTACACCTCGTCCTCCTGTAGTAGCTGTAATGGGACACGTTGACCATGGTAAGACATCTCTTCTTGATGCTATCAAGAATTCACATGTTACAGATAAGGAAGCCGGCGGTATCACACAGAAGATTGGTGCATACCAGGTTAAGACACAGGGCGGAGACCTTATTACATTCCTCGATACTCCTGGACATGAAGCATTTACAGCCATGAGAATGAGAGGTGCTGAAGCTACTGATATCGCTATCCTCGTTGTAGCGGCTGATGACGGTGTAATGCCTCAGACAATTGAAGCTATCAACCATGCTAAGGCAGCGGGTGTTGAAATCATCGTTGCAGTTAACAAGATTGATAAGCCAACAGCTAATATCGAAAGAGTAAAACAGGAGCTTATGGAATACGAGCTTATTCCTGAAGAATGGGGCGGTACAACAATTTTCTGTCCTGTTTCAGCAAAAACAGGTGAAGGTATCGATGACCTTCTTGAAATGATTATGCTTACAGCTGACGTTTTAGAGCTCAAGGCTAACAAGAAGAGAATGGCAAGAGGTATCGTTATCGAGGCTGAGCTTGATAAGGGCAGAGGTGTTGTAGCGTCTATCCTCGTACAGAAGGGTACACTTCACGTTGGTGACTCTGTTGCTGCTGGTTCAAGCCACGGTAAGATCAGAGCCATGATTAACGATAAGGATAAGAGCATTAAGGAAGCAGGTCCATCTGTTCCTGTTGAAATCCTTGGTCTTAACGAAGTACCTAATGCCGGTGAAATCATCATGGCATTCGGAAATGAGAAGGAAGCAAGAAACTTTGCTGATACATTCATTTCTGAAGAAAAGAAGAAGATGGTTGATGAGTCTAAGCACAGAGTTACGCTTGATGACTTATTTGATCAGATTAAGGCTGGTACAGTTAAGGAACTTAATCTTATTATCAAGGCTGACGTACAGGGTTCTGTAGAAGCTATCAAGACAAGTCTTGAGAAGTTATCAAATGAAGAAGTTGCTGTTAAGATCATCCACAGTGGTGTTGGTAACATCAGTGAGTCTGACGTTATCCTTGCATCTGCTTCAAATGCTATCATCATCGGCTTCGGTGTTAAGCTTGACGGACAGGCTAAGACAACAGCTGATAATGAAGATGTTGATATCAGATTCTATAGCGTTATTTACCATGCTATTAACGATATCGAAGCTGCTCTTCACGGTATGCTTGAGCCTATCTATGAGAAGCAGGAAATCGGTAAGGCTGAAATCAGACAGATTTTCAAGGCTTCAGGTGTTGGTAACATCGCGGGTTCTATCGTTACAGAAGGTAAGCTTAAGGCAAGAGCTCTTTGTACAATCCTTCGTGACGGAAATGTTATCTATGATGGTAAGATAGCTTCACTTAAGAGATTTAAGGACGAAGTTAAGGAAGTTAAGGGCGGATACGAGTGTGGTCTCGTATTTGAAGACTTCGGTAATATACAGGAAGGTGATATTGTAGTAGCATCTGAAATGGTTGAGATACCAAGATAATCAAATTTGTGATACAATAACACTTAAGTAATAAAAGGCTTTATCTAATTTAGATAAAGCCTTTTTTAGGTAATGAATTCATGCATATGTTTGTGCATATGCTCTGTTAACAGGTGAATATATGAGAAAAAACAGTATAAAGAATATTAGAATTAACAATGAAGTCCGCAAGGAACTCAGTAACATTATCAGCAATGAAGTTAAGGATCCAAGAATCAGCGGTCTTACAAGTGTAACAGATGTATATGTTGCACCAGACTTAAAGACATGTAAGGCATATATCAGTGTTCTTGGTGACAGAGCCGCATTAAATGAAACAATCGACGGTTTAAACAGTGCAAAGGCATTTATCAGAACAAGAATTGCCAAGACAATCAACTTAAGAAACACACCTGAAATTGAATTTATCGCTGATGACTCAATTGAGTACGGTGTAAGAATGTCTAAGCTTATTGATGACGTAAAGGGTGATTCAGCAACAGAAGCTGAGACTGAAGAGGATTAATTATAAAAATAATAATTCTTAATCCTTTTTTCATTAAAAGATGGTATTAATTAAGAATTATTATTTTTAAAATTGCAATTGCTACCGCAATTACGGTTTTTATAAGCTTTATAAGTAGAGCAATTAAAATTGGATTGTGTTTTTAATTGTTCTTTCAGTTCGGTAAGTCAGAAAGGTTACTATGATAAAAATTGACAATATTATTAAAGAACATAATGTTAAAAGTGTCGGAATAACCGGTCATATTAATCCTGACGGTGACTGCATTGGATCAGTTTTAGGATTATACAACTATATTACCTATAACTATCCTGAAATAAAGGTTGTTCCATATCTTACAGGTAAGCCGGGTGAATATTCATATTTAAACGGCTTTGATAAAATCATGACTGAGGACGACGGATTTGTTCCGGATATGTTTGCTGTACTGGACTGCTCTGCAAAGGAGAGAATTAAGCCATTTGCAAGAATATTCGATAGTGCAGGAGTAACTGTAAATGTTGATCACCATGTTTCAACAGGTGAAAAAATGGCAGATTATACTTACATAGATGATACAGCACCTGCCGTATGTGAGGTTTTATATACAACATTAGACAATACAAAGTTCAATAAGAACGTTGCAGAGTGTATTTACACAGGTATTGTTACTGATTCAGGTGTATTTAAATATGCTGCAACAAGACAGAAGACAATGGAAATTGCCGGAGAGCTTATCACTTATGGATTTGATTTCAGTGATATTATAGACGGTGTATTCTATGAGAGAACATTTACTCAAACTAAGGCACTTGCCAAGGCCATAGACAATGCAGAGCTTTTATTTGACGGTAAGGTATCATATTCATATGTAACTAAAGAGGATATGGAATCTGTAGGTGTTAAGCCTTCTGATCTTGGTGGAATAGTTGAGCAGCTCCGTTTAATCAATGGCGTTGAAGTTGCGGTATTTATTTATCCTACATCTGATGGAATGAATAAGGTCAGCATGAGATCAAAGAAATATATTGATGTGAGCAAATATGCCATAAACCACGGTGGTGGTGGACATATCCGTGCAGCAGGATTTTCAACATTTGATGGAAAGAACAAGATTAAACAGGATATAGTAGCATTTTTAGAAAAAGAGTTATCGTAAAAGGGGATCGATATGATAGACGGAATAATACCGATATATAAAGAAAAGGGATTTACTTCATTTGATGTATGTGCCAAGGTAAGAGGTATTATTCATCAGAAAAAAGTAGGTCATACGGGAACCCTGGATCCAATGGCTGAGGGCGTGCTTCCGGTATGTGTAGGTTCATGCACCAAGCTGAGCGATTATATTGCAGGAAGTAAAAAGGAATATGTTGCTGAGCTTGTAATTGGATTTAGCACTGATACATTAGATGTAACAGGAAATGTTGATGAAAAGGATGTAAATCTTCTCGGCGAGGGTGTTGATTCATCAGTTAAGGCAACAGAACTTGTTAACAGCGAAAGATTTGAAAATGTCTTACCTGAATTTACAGGTGACATTGAGCAGATTCCACCTATGTATTCAGCAATACGTCAGAACGGAAAGCATCTCTACGAGCTTGCAAGAGAGGGGAAGGTCGTAGAGAGAAAGCCAAGAGCCGTTAAGATATATGGTATTGAATTGCTTGATAAGGAAGTTGTTTCTTTGTCAGAAATTCAGAATATATCTGAAAATGTAAAAGAGACTATTGGTGATATAAAAGTTGCAAAATACAGCATTAAGGTTCAGTGTTCAAAGGGAACTTATATAAGAACTCTTATTGATGATATAGGACGCGCTTTAGGCTCATTTTCATGCATGAGCGAGCTTACAAGAACATATACAGGTAATATCGATGTTTCAGAAACAATAAAGCTTTCAGAACTTGAGAACATTTTCAAGGATGGAAATATTGATTCAGTATTGATAAAACCTGATGTTCCATTTTCAGACATTGGTAAAATTACGATAGAAGAAGAATTTTCAAAATTGTTGTACAATGGCAATAAAATTGCTGAGTACATGATAAAAGAAAGCGACTTTGATGCTTTCGACAATATAAATATGGCAAGAGTGTATGATTCCCATGGGGCATTTATAGGAATCTACGAAAGAGATGGAGACATCCTCAGAACAAAAGTGTTTTTGTATGACATGAACAGGGTTTGATATGTTAGTAGTAGATAATTTAGCAGAGTATAAGAATATTTGCGATGGTCCGATAGCAGTGACTCTCGGTAAATTTGACGGTTTTCACATAGAGCATTGTAAACTTGTGGACAGAACCGTAGAGCTTGCAAAGGAAGACGGATTAAAGAGTGTGGTTATCACATTTCTTGACATGCCAAGTTCCTTAGCCAAAACAACTAAATACCTCATGACAAAAGAAGAGAAGCGAATATTCTTAAAGGACAAGGGCGTGGATATCCTTATAGAATGTCATTTTACGGATGAAATTATGCATATTTCTCCGGAGGATTTTATAAGAAAGGCTCTGGTAGATGCTCTTAAGGTTAAATATGTCTGCGTAGGTGAAAACTTTACTTTCGGCTATAAGGGTGCGGGCGACGTGGAAATGCTTAAGGAATTTTCAAAGAGATTTGATTTCTGTGTTCAGATTGAGCCTACATACCGCTTACATGGTAATGTACTCAGCTCCACAGCCATAAGAGAGAACTTAAAATCAGGCAACATGAAGGCCGTAATGGAAATGCTTGGACATGACTATTCACTCTACGGTATTGTTACAAGAGGTAACAGACTTGGACACACTATAGGAATTCCTACACTTAATCTCTATCCTGCAGAATCCAAGGCACTTCCTCCATTTGGAGTGTATGCCACAAGAGTTTCAGTGGGAGATGACACATACAATGCCGTAACCAATATTGGCATCCGACCAACAGTAGAAGATCTAGGTGATAAAAATATTGGTGCCATAAGTGTTGAGAGCAACATTTTAGATGAAGCATTTGACAGGGAACTCTACGATGAGGAGATCAAAGTAGATTTAATTGAAATGATTCGTCCGGAAGAGAAGTTTAATTCACTTGATGAATTAAAGGCTGCAATTGCCAAAGATAAAATAAAAGCGTTAGAGATATTAAATTAATTTCCGTGTTGAAATATATATTTATATATGTTAAACTTGTGAAGTTGTTTATAACCGATGTTCAGCAGTAGGAGTTATCCACCTTTGCTTAATATCAGGTGTTTTAATTTAATGGAGGATTATTATGATTTCAGCAGAAAAGAAGCAGGCTATTATCAAAGAGTACGCAAGAAAAGAAGGCGATACAGGTTCACCAGAGGTTCAGATCGCTATCCTTACAGCAAGAATTAAGGAACTTACAGAGCACCTTAAGGTTAACAAGAAGGATTACCATTCAACAAGAGGTCTTTTAAAGATGGTTGGTAAGAGAAGAGGTCTTCTTGACTACCTTAAGAAGAAAGATCTTGAAGGTTACCGTGCACTCATCGCTAAGCTTGGTATTCGTAAGTAATTATAAAAGATAGATATTGAAGGTTAAGCTTATTATACCTTTTGTAATATATCGTATATTTTTAAGCTTCCATATTGTAAGATATGGAAGCTTTTTATTTATCAGGAGAGAATCATGGCAGGACATTCAAAGTTTTCCAATATTAAAGCTAAAAAAGAGAAGAACGATTCAGCTAAGGGTAAAATATTTACAAGAATCGGAAAAGAAATCCTCATCGCTGTTAAAGAGGGTGGCCCTGATGTAAATAACAACTCAAAGCTTCGTCAGATCGTTGCTAAGGCTAAGGCTAACAACATGCCTAACGACAACATCGAAAGAAGTATCAAGAAGGCTGCTTCATCTTCAGAGGCAGATTTAGAGAGCATCGTATACGAAGGTTACGGTCCAAGCGGTACTGCAATCATCGTTGAAGCTCTTACAGATAACAGAAACAGAGCTGCATCAAACATCAGATTTGCATTTACAAAGGGACAGGGTAACATCGGTACTCCTGGATGCGTATCATTCATGTTTGATACAAATGGTCAGCTTATCATCGATAAGGAAGAGTGTGACATCGATACAGATACACTTATGATGGCTGCGTTAGATGCAGGCGCACTTGACTTCATCGAAGAAGAGGATTCATACGAAGTATTAACAGATCCTGCTGATTTCGATACAGTAAGAGAGGCACTTGAGGCAGAGGGAATTACATTTGCATCTGCTGAAATTACAAGAATTCCTCAGACATATGTAAAGCTTACAGATGAGACAGATATCAAGAACATGAACAAGCTTCTTGAAATGCTTGATGAAGATGATGATGTTCAGAACGTATATCACAACTGGGAAGAGTAATTTCTAAGAGAATAATTTCTGATAGAAATTAATATACTTATAAAGCTTAGGTCTTTAAGGCCTAAGCTTTTTTATATCAACATTTATATGTTTTATTTATACAGATTAACTTCGTGACATAACATCTGATTAAGTAAATTGCTCCAGGCAAAAAAAGTTATCAATTTTTATCCTGTACACCGTACTGTAGCCCACATTCGTCCTTTTTTATATGTCTAAATTATGTTAATATTAAACAGATACAATTTCTTAAAAATGTGGACCAATTATGAATAAAAATAAACTGATAATACAGATAAAGCTTGCTATGTATGAGAAAAAAACAGGAAGAACGGCAGAGCAGCTTGAAAAAAGCAGGAAAAGCTCATACGTTTTTCGTGGAGTTGTGTGGACATTTATTTCCATAACAATAGCTTATATATTATGCAGAATCATTTATACAATGATTTTTGGTGATATTGGACAGAGTTTTTCTAATTTTATGAACAATCCGTTGCTGTTATTCAGTAAATTCCATGACTTTTTAATATATGGAATTGCTGAAGGCGTTTTTATTCTTATCGCAATAGGAATTTATTCCAAGAGATACTATCTTAAGGTTTCAGAGCTTAGAACATATCTGAAAAGAAGAAACTATATTGAATCAACGAACAATGAGGAGACGACAGGTCAATGAATTTTTTATTACAGATGAGAGAGCGATTTCTCAAATATTATGAAACTCATGATACATTAGTCAGATTTTTGTTCAGATTTGCGATGTTACTGATTTCATTATCAGTTGTTACATATATGATAGGATTTGCATCTATATTGTGTATGCCGTTAGTGATAGTGGCAATATCAGTCGCGGGAGCATTTGGTAAAAATTATGTACAGATTCTTATAGTTTCGTCAGTTATTACCATTCATTTGTATGCTATTTCCTCGGAACTGGGAACGGTTGTGTTGTGTATATTTGCGATCAGCTATCTTGTAGTATTCAGGTTTGCTCCAAGAGCTGTGAATGCAGTGCTTCTGACATTTATGTGTTTCGCATTACAGATACCTTATGTTTTACCGATTGTAATTGCCTTATATGTGCCGGTTTCATGTTTATTCTCAGTAAACATGGGTATTCTTATGTATTACATTTTAAGAAATGTGAGCAAATTCGAGTTAAATCTTACACGAGATATAATGGAGAACAGTTCCAATGCACTCCTGTTCGTTACAAATCACATTTTAAACAACAAGGAAATGCTCATAATGATGGTGTCATTTACCATAATAATCGTTGTGGTGGGCATCATAAGAAATTCAAGTCTTAACAATGCCTGGAGATTAGCTACCGTAGTAGGTACAATAGTCCAGTTGTTCTTAATAGTAATTTTGTATTTCATCTGGAGAGTGGATACTCCGATAATAATGTTCATTATAGAAACAGCCATTGCATTATTTATAGGCTTAATGAGCAGTATTTTCACATTTAACGCTTCATACGCTAAGACTGAGCGATTAGAGTTTGAAGATGATGACTATTATTATTACGTAAAAGCAGTGCCTAAGATTAAGGTATCAGTTGACAATATTAAAGTTACACATATTAATGCTAAGAATAGCAAAGAGAAGGATAAGAAAAAGGAGCAGTAATTGTCTCTATGATAACGTCATTTTTTGAAAGTTTTATGTCAAAAATATACATACCTTCTATTTCGGTTATAGATATTATTGAAATAGCAATTATTTCGTTTTTGACATTCAGAATTATACTGTGGCTTCGAAGCACGAAGGCATGGTCCATGCTTAAGGGTGTAGCTGTAATTATTATATTTATTTTTATAGCATATATCTTAAACATGAGAACCATCTTGTGGATTGTAAAGCGTCTGGTGGATGTAGGACTCATCGCCTTCGTTATCCTGCTTCAGCCGGAAATCCGAAGAGCCCTGGAGAAACTTGGTGTCAGGTTCTTTAAGACGGGCGGACTGTTTAAAAATAATGATTCGTACCAGCGATTTAGTCAGCAGTCTATATTTGAAATAGTAAATGCCACATATGATATGGCTTCCGTAAAGACAGGAGCACTGATAGTTCTCAGTCAGGAGATTTCGCTTGATGAGTACATAAAGACCGGTATCCAGATTGACGGTAAAATATCAAGTGGATTGCTTATTAATACATTTGAAAAAGATACACCTCTTCATGATGGTGCCGTGATAATTGAGGGAGACAGACTTGTGTGTGCAACAGCATACCTTCCATTATCACAGAATCAGAATGTCAGCAAGGAGCTTGGAACGAGACACAGAGCAGCCCTTGGTATGGCAGAAGAAACAGATGCATTTGTAATAGTTGTATCTGAAGAAACAGGTAAGGTTGCAGTTGCCTGCGGCGGTATGATTAAGAGAAATGTAGAAAGAGAAACTCTTTATCATATGCTTGAGTATTTAAGAAGTAATTCAGGAAGTGTTAATCCTATAACATACAACAACAAAAAAGAAAAAGATATGAAAAGCGAAGTGTGATAAATATGAAGAAAAATATATTTAAAAATATGTGGCTTAAGATCATTTCTGTTGTAGTCGCGGTGCTTATATGGATAACACTTGCTAATATTTATGACGGTGAAGTCAGCGTTACACTTAACAATGTGTCAGTCCAGCTGACTAACATTAACAGCGTGACGGATAAGGGATATTCATATGAAATACTTAACGGCGGAAAGATATCTGTAAATATAACAGGGCCAAAAAGTAAGGTATCCAACATTAAAGCAAATGATATAGTTGCCACAGCAGATTTAAGTAATCTGAATATGTTTACAAACAGTGTGGATATTGATGTAAGCATTGTGAAAGACGGTGAAAAGGTTAGTGACATTATAGTAGTGCCTAATACATCATCCGTTATAATGGGGATAGGCAATAAAAGTGTTAAAACATTTCCACTGGTATTTGATGCAGACAGCCTGAAGGAAACAAATCATGTTTTAACCAATTGGGAGCTTCCATTTGACACCGTTACAATTTCAGGTAATGCGGATGCAGTAGACAGAATTGCTACAGTTAAAGCTACATTACAGGGCGAGAGTAACGAAGAACATGCTACGAAACTATCCATAAATATTCCGATAGTGGCATATGATTCAGACGGTGATGTAATAAATGATTCGTCACTTACAATGTCAAGAAACAATATCAGCTTTGATGCAAATATTCAGAAGGTTAAAACAGTACCGTTAGTATATAATACAACAGGAAATGTTGCCCAGGGACATACCGTACAGAGTATTACACCTTCTCAGAAGGAAGTGACAATTCAGGGAAATGATGACGTTATTGATGCCATAACAAATATAGAAATCCCTGCTAACTTAATTGATATTACGGGAATTACAAGTGACAAGACATTTAAGGTATGGCTTACTGATTATTTACCTGAGGGCGTTACATTAAAGAGTGACAGCCTAATTACTATCGATGTAGAAGTAGAAGCTACAGCAAATAATTAAATTATTTAATAATTTAATAAAATAAAAACAAGCCTCATAAGGGGCTTGTTTTTTGCAAATATAATGAAGTTTTGATTAATGATTATATATCTTCCGTTGGTAATTGAAAAAACAAAAATGACCAGACAAAATCAATACTCTAGTGTGGTCTTTTTTTTCATGCATTTACAAATGTGTATGATGGGAATCGAACCCACGCTATTCGCTCCGGAGGCGAACGCTCTATCCATTAAGCTACATACACAGATAAAGCCTGTTTTTAAGGAATAATGCAGAATCCTTTAACTTTTCGTATTGTAACACATTTTTATAATAGAATTAAAGAAACTATCGTAAAATGTTATAATGTTAAATACATATTTAAATGACAGGGGTTTCATATGCGAATAAATAAATTACTTAGTTCTATTGGCTATTGCTCAAGACGAGCAGCAGATAAATTAGTTGAAGAAGGCCGAGTAACCGTTGACGGAAAAACGGTGGAAATGGGCGAGCAGGTTGATGAAAATGCAAATATCTGTGTGGACGGAAAGCCTGTTCAAAAAGAAGAGGAAAACATTTTAATAGCATTTCACAAGCCTGTTGGAATTGTCTGTACAGCAACAGATAAGCAGGGCAAGGACAACATCGTAGACTATATAAATTACGGAAAGAGAATATATCCTATTGGAAGACTTGATAAGGCGTCAGAAGGTCTCATTTTACTTACAAATAACGGTGAGATAATGAACAGAATGCTTAAGGCTTCATACTATCACGAGAAGGAATATGTGGTAGATGTAAACAAGGACATTACTGCAGATTTTCTTAAAAGGATGATGAACGGTGTCTATATCAGGGAGCTTGATAAGACAACTGCCAAATGTAAATGTGAGCCAATCTATGACAAGTCTGACAGAGATAAGACAATAGACTGGGACGGCAAGTTAATTAAGAATACAAGAAGATTCCGAATAGTCCTTGTTCAGGGAATGAACAGACAAGTAAGACGAATGTGTGAAGCATTTGATTATACTGTTACAAGATTAAAAAGAGTACGAATAATGAATATAAAGCTTGGCAATCTGCCCGTTGGTAAGTATAGAAATCTTACAGACGGAGAATATACAAAGCTGTTAAAAGGTCTTGATTTGGAGAAGTAAGATTTTTGATGTCTAACAGATTATAAAGATAGATTTTGAATTAATTGTAATGGAAATTTTCCAATTATAAGAGGGTTTTAAAGTGGGAACAAAGGAAGAGAATATAAAACGAATGCAGGAGCTCATTCCGATACTGGATGATGCTGCTAAGGCATACTATGTTGACGGTATAGAGAAAATATCCAACTTTGAATACGATGCCATGTATGACGAGCTGGAAGCACTTGAAAAAGAGACAGGTATAGTTTTATCAGGATCACCAACAAGAAAGGTCGGCTACGAGGTAATGAGCGAATTACCTAAGGAGCGCCACGCTTCACCAATGCTTAGTCTCGGTAAGACAAAGAGCGTGGAGGAGCTTGAAAGCTTTGTAGGCGACAAGCAGGCTCTCCTTTCATGGAAAATGGATGGACTTACCATTGTTCTTACATACAACAATGGTGAACTCATTAAGGCCGTTACAAGAGGAAATGGTGAAATCGGAGAAATCATTACACCAAATGCAAAAGTATTTAAAAATATTCCATTATCTATTGAATATAAGGGTGAGCTTGTTATCCGTGGAGAGGCCGTTATTAAATATTCTGATTTTAACAAGATAAATGATTCAATTCCTGATATGCAAGCAAGATATAAGAATCCAAGAAACCTCTGCTCAGGTTCAGTGCGTGCATTAAATTCAGAAGTAACTGCAGGAAGAAATGTTTACTTTTATGCATTTGCCCTTGTTAGCGCAGATATAGACAATCACAACTCAAGAGATTATGAGTTTAAATGGCTTAAGGAGCAGGGATTTACAACAGTTGATTATCATCTTGTGGATAAGACAAATATAGATAAATACGTAAAGCAGATGGAGTCTGAGATTAAGACAAATGAATTTCCATCTGACGGCTTAGTATTATTATTTGATGATATCGCATATGGTAATTCTCTTGGTTCAACTGCCAAGTTCCCAAGAAATGCCATAGCATTTAAATGGCAGGATGAGGTTGCGTCAACTCACCTTAGGGAAATAGAATGGTCAGCTTCAAGAACAGGTCTTATTAACCCTGTAGCCATATTTGATGAGGTTGAGTTAGAGGGAACAACAGTAGAGAGATCAAGTCTTCACAACATCAGCTATATTAAGTCTCTTGAGCTTGGTATAGGGGATGAAATAGAAGTATATAAGGCAAATATGATTATTCCCCAGATTGCAAAGAACATTACAAAGTCATGTAAGTTTGAAATACCTGCAAAATGTCCTGTCTGCGGTGAGAATACATATATTGATGACACAAATGGCGTAGAAGTTCTTATGTGTCCAAATGCTAAATGTCCAGCAAAGCATATTAAGAGCTTTGTACATTTTGCAAGTAGAGATGCCATGAATATTGATGGATTTTCTGAGGCAACTGCTGAGAAATTTATCCAGGAAAGATTTATAAAGCATTTCCACGACATTTATCATCTGGATGACTATAGAGAAAATATCGTAACAATGCCAGGCTTTGGTGAGAAGTCATATGCAAACTTAATAGATGCGGTTGAGAAGAGCAGAACTACAGAGCTTTATCATCTGATATATGGTCTTGGCATTGCGGGAATCGGCGTATCAAATGCCAAGGTATTATGTAAGAATATCGAAGATCCAATGGATGTGCTCACTGTTACTGAAGAAGAGCTGATAAATATAGACGGATTTGGAAATGTTCTTGCTGATTCATTTGTTGGATATTTTGCTGATGAAGATAATAAGGACGAGTATATTAAGCTCTTACAGGAATTAAATATTATTAAGACTGAGCAGAATGTTTCAAATGTTCTTGAAGGGAAGACATTTGTTATCACAGGTTCTCTTAATACATATGAAAACAGAGATGCATTAAAGGCACATATTGAATCACTCGGCGGTAAGGTAAGCGGAAGTGTATCAGGAAATACAAGCTATCTGATTAATAATGATGTGAATTCCACAACAGGAAAGAATAAGAAAGCCAAGGAACTAGGAATTCCGATTATCAGCGAAGAAGATTTCAGGGAGATGATAGCATGAATCCCGAAGTGGAGAAACAGAGTTTCATAAATCCGGAGAGTCACAAGGTTATATACCAGAATGAATACGACCGTATGACTGAGGAATATGATGCGGAGTACTTTGCCTGGGCGGAGGATTTATATAACAGCCGAATCATAGTCTACAGTGATAAGGGTAAGAATCTAAAAAACACGGACAGTATTCACTCATGCGGAATTATCGTTGAGGATCTTCACAGTGTAAGTTGCGTTAAATGCGTAATGGCTCTTGTTGATACTGATACGGGAGACATTTACATAAGCGATACTTCATTTAACATAAACTGGAAAATGATTCGCCGAAGCATTGAATATGGAATGGAACTTTATGTGCAGGATGGCGGTGAGCTAAATATAGAAACTGCCAAGGAGCTGGTTGATGTTTCAAGGCTTGATAAAAAGGGATATAAGGCATCAATAGTTCACGGTCGCATAAAGCTTATTAAGGATGATTCGGATGAGAAAAAAGAAGATGAAAATAATCCATGCGAGAGATTAAAAAAGAATCTTCTGGCAGACCCGAATTTAAATTATTTTTATTCAATTCTGAGCATATATGTACACGACAGACAGTGTGATGAAGTAAAGGACATAGAGGCAGATGTATTTTCAGCTTCAAAAGTAATTTCTGACGGAATGGTAATGTGTCTTAAATGCAAAAGAAATATACTTTTAAGACAGGCATGCAGTGGCAACGAAAAGCAGATGTCCATGGCCATGAGCATTTTCAGAAGATATAACATTAATATTGATTTGCTGGAGAGAGCCATATTGAAGAGTGATATGAAGATTGTGGCGTATACACCGTTTGAAATGGCGATATTGTGCAGCGGCGACCGTTGGATTGTTAAGATGAACAGCAATAAAAAGCCGGAAATCTGGTTCCGTAAAGAGGGACAGACTGAAAAAGAGCAGAAAAATGCTGTGGAAGTGCTGGATGTTGATGAGAAGCACGTGACGCTTAATGGGATAATAGAGTGCATTGGAGAGAAGTATAGGAATATAGGGAAGTGAGAATAAAAGACACCTGAATGGAGAGACTTCGTAAGGAAGTTCTCTCCATTTGGCTTTTGCAATCAGCCGAAATGATTGATATGCGGAAAAATTAACGGAAGTGTTACGTTAATATTGAATTACTTTAATGTTTACGAAATGGAAGACTAAAAATAAAAAGAAGTTTAGGACAGATAATTTGTGAAAGTGGATATGAAATTATCAACAGAGAGAAATTTGATAAGATTTGCGAATATTTGGAAATGTTTAAAGACAAAGAAGACTGGTGCACATTTGATTCGATAATTGTTAACGTGGAAAATGACAAAGTTGTTTTAACGATAAAGTGCCCACCGCTTCTTGCTTTTGAATTTGGAGACGAAGTTTGGTTTCGTGATCTGATCAGAAATTCAGACAGCATGAACATATCAGGAAACAATGGTGTTAATGTTCTACTGAAATTTACAATAGGCGACATGGTTAAAAAGATGGCAATAAAATAAGATACGGATGTTGACTGAAAAATTATCAATGAAGCTGGCATGACATCACGGTAAAAAAGCTTTTTATATTTCATCCTAAAACATCCTTCACCCAGAATTCCCGGTTGCCGATTCCGTCCCCTTGGGTTACTATATTCTCTACATTAAAATGAATGGGTGACATTAAGATGGATAATCTTTATTACAGTTTAAATGCAACAATGCCGATTTTTCTGGTTATGATCCTCGGGTTCGTATTCAGGAAAATCGGTTTATTAAGTGAAAATCTTGCAAGCGGAATCAATAAATTTGTATTTAAGGTTGCTCTTCCTACCAATTTATTTATTCAGCTGTATGATGTAGACATTTTCACTATATGGGATACAAAATACGTTATTTTCTGTTTTGTAGCTACACTTATAAGTGTATTGATTTCCTGGGGGATTGCACATTTCCTCAGAGACAGGAGTGTAAGAGGAGAGGTTGTTCAGGCATCATATAGAAGTAGTGCCTCTCTTCTTGGAATGGCATATATTGAAAATATTTACGGTTCCGCGTCCGTAGGTTCACTTATGATGATTGGATGTGTGCCACTTTACAATGTATCTGCCGTTATTATTCTTTCTCTTATGAATCCGAATAATACGGGAATTGACGGCAATAAAATAAAGTCTTCACTGATAGGTATTATAAAGAATCCTATTATCTGGGGAATTATTTTTGGATTTGCCTGGTCTCTTACAGGGATACATTTTCCGACAATTGCAGAGACAACTGTTTCTTACATAGGCCGTACAGCAAGTCCTCTTGGACTTCTTGCCATGGGTGCGATGATAGACTTTGGAAGTATCATGAAGCAGAAAGGTCCGGTTATTCTTTCTGTATTTATGAAACTTGTTTTATTCGTTGTTATCTTTGCACCGGTTGCCATCTGGTTAGGATTTGAAGGTGAAAAACTTATAGCACTTATTATTATGCTTGGTTCTGCATCTACTGTGGCAGGATTTATTATGGCTAAAAATATGGGGCATGAGGGCAATGTGTCGGCAGGATCCGCTGCATTGAGTACACTTCTTAGTTCATTTACCATGACACTGTGGATATGGTTACTTAGAAGTGGTGGATACATTTAATCAATTACAAACATTTATATTAAATATTTATATTTAGCATTCATAATTAATATTTAAAATACAAAAGCAATGGAAATAAAATGTATTATTTGCAAAATACATGTATTTTCCGTTGCTTTTCCTTATTTACGCGTACTTTATAAATTGCCTTTATTGCATAAAAATGATAAAATTTGTCTTAACTGTCTGTAAACTAAAATATCGTTTACGACATTTACGAATGTAGCTGTAAACTGATTTATGGTTTACAAAATTGAACTATTGGGAGAAGTGTATGAGTTCAGCGAAAATATTAATGTTGATAGCCATGATTGCCTATCTCGCAACGATGGTTGGTATCGGAATAAAGTTCTCCAATAAGAATAAAACTATGGGAGACTTTTATCTCGGTGGAAGAAAGCTGGGTCCGTTGGTTACAGCCATGAGTGCGGAAGCCAGTGATATGAGTAGTTACCTGCTCATGGGATTGCCGGGACTTGCATATCTGACAGGTCTTGCAGATGTAGGCTGGACAGTTATCGGTCTTGCCGCAGGTACATATTTAAACTGGCTGATTGTTTCAAAGAGACTTAGAATTTACTCAGAAAAGACAAAGTCAATCACAATACCTGAATTTTTCTCTAACAGATATGGAGATAAGAAGAAGTCTTTAACACTTATTGCTGCTGCATGGATCATTGTATTCTTTGTTCCATATACAGCATCAGGATTTGCAGCCTGCGGAAAGCTCTTTAACAGTCTTTTCGGAATTGATTATCATTTAGCCATGATAATAAGTGCCATTGTTATTATTGCTTATACAATGCTCGGTGGCTTCCTTGCTGCATCAACAACAGACTTTATTCAGAGTATTATTATGACCGTTGCGTTATTTATCGTTCTGGGATTCGGTGTTTATGTAGCCGGAGGTATGGATAATGTAATTGAAAATGCTTCAGGTCTGGCAGGTTATCTGTCATTTACACAGACACACGATCCGACAACGGGGGCGGCACAACCGTATACATTCCTTAATATAGTTTCCACAGTGGCATGGGGACTTGGATATTTCGGTATGCCTCATATTCTTTTAAGATTCATGGCTATCGAAGATGCCGAAAAGCTTAAGACTTCAAGAAGAGTTGGAACTATCTGGGTTATCATTGCAATGGGAATCTCAGTTATGATTGGTGTTATCGGATTAGCACTTTCAGATAACGGTTCTATCGGAGCTCTTCAGGGATCAGGATCAGAAACTGTAATTATTGAAATTGCGTCATTGTTATCACAGAACGGCTGGTTCCTTGCAATTATTGCAGGTATTATCCTCAGTGGTATTCTTGCTTCAACAATGTCAACTTCAGATTCACAGCTTCTTGCAGCATCATCAAGTGTTACTAACGATATTTTAGTAGGTGTTTTCAAGAGAAAAATCTCTGAGAAGAAGTTATTGCTTATTTCTCGTTTAAGCTTAGTTGCCATAGCTGTTATCGGTGTGTTCCTTGCATGGGACCCTGACAGCTCTGTATTCCAGATTGTTTCATTTGCATGGGCAGGATTTGGAGCGGCATTCGGACCTGTAGTTTTACTTGCACTTTTCTGGAAGAGATCTAACTTTTACGGTGCACTTTCAGGTATGCTCGTTGGTGGTGCTATGGTATTCATCTGGAAATTTGCAGTAAGACCTTTAGGCGGAGCTTTTAACATTTACGAATTATTACCTGCATTCCTTATCGCAATCGGAGTAAATGTAATCGTGAGTCTCTGTACTAAGAAGCCTGACGCAGAAGTACTTGCTACATTTGATGAAGTAAGGAATTATAAAAAACACGCATAAATATTAGCAGTTTATAAGGGGAAGTATAATGAAGATTACATTTTGGCTAGACTTTGTGTGTCCACATTCATATATCGGTAAGGCAAGACTGGAAGATGCAATCCAGAGAGCCGGTATCGACAGAAATGATGTTGAGATTGAATACAAAACTCTTGAATACGACAAGAATGCTCCTAAGGAATATGTTGACGATGCAGTTAAGATTGTATGTAAGAGATATTACTACGGTCCTACAGGAGCTAAGATGGCAATGAAGAGAATCTCAGACTGGGGTAAGTTTGAGAGCTTAGAGTTAAATTATTTAACAGCAAGATATACTAATTCTCTTGATGCCAACAGACTTCTTAAGCTTGCTCAGTCAAAGGGCGATTCAAATGTTACAGAGAAGCTTGTAGACGGATTCTTCAAGGCTTTCTTTACAGATAACTTAGAGCTCAGTGACAGAAATGTACTTATCGATGTTGCTGAAAAAGCCGGTCTTAACAAGGCAGACATTGAGAAGGTATTAGACAGTAATGAATTCGAAGCTGAGGTTCGTGCTGATGAGGCAGAAGCTGAAAGCAAGGAAATCGGAACACCTTATACAATCATTAATGGTGAAAAGGGTGAGTTCATTGTTAACGGTGCACAGGATGGCGTTATGTTCGTTAAGGCACTTAAGGATGCAGCCGGAATTAACTAATACAAAATAAATATAAATAATAAAAAAGATACTTTCTTTATAGCCGAGGTGCGGTAACGAAGTAAATATGTAGGAGGCGGTGCAGTCTAAGGGACTGTGCCGCCGTTCTGCGCTTTAAGCGGATTTTGTGTTCCGCCAGCGCTCTTTTCTGCCGTCCTCCGCAACGCAGTCCTCATCGGCAATGTTGATGATACCGGCAGCCTTGTAGTAAATCTCAATCTTTTGTTTTCTGTGACCGCTGCTCCTGTCGGAAGCGTGTATCACAATCCTGTCAATCAAATCGTTTAGGAGTTCCGCCGTCAAATGCACACCCAAAATCAGAAGTTTTTCGATTTTCGGGCAAAAAAAGAAAGCGTATGATGTTGGCTCATACGCTTCCATATTGGTATGTTTTCGGTGCGGTTTTCGCTGTTTTTCTGCCCTGTAAGGCGTTTGCAGAAGCGGGGCAAGGGGAAGATACCTTTTTCCCGGTTTCCTGTTTCTGCACGGTTTCGGGTACAAAAAAATCCCTTCTGTCAGGGTAAATATTACCCGGCAGAAGGGATTGGGCTGAACCTGTGTTCAGGCTCTGTTATTCGGCTTTTCTTTTTCTGATGACAATAGTTGTTGCGGTCAGGCCGCCTGCCGCTGCAAACAGGAGAACGAACCACAGCGCAAGATTGCTGCTGTCTCCGGTCTGCGGGTTGTCTACACCCGTATCGGGGTTGTCCTTGTTGTCGTCCGGTTTGCTCGGTTCGGAAGGCTTGCTCGTATCATCTGGCTCGGAAGGAGCAGTCGGTTCGGTAGGTTCAGTTGGCACGACCGTTTCGTTGCTTTTCTGCTCGCCGATGGTCACAGTGAAGCTGCCGGTCGTGTCCTTGTGATTCGGTGCGGATGCCTTGAAATACACGGTATGATTACCTGCCTCTGTAAATGCAGGAACATCTGTACCATATGTGCCTTTTTCATCTTTGCTGTAAGTAAAAGTAACCGGCTGGCTATTTACGGATACGGCATCAGCAGAAACAGTCGGTGTCTGAGCAGAGCCGTTAGCTGTAAGCGTGCCCGTCTGTTTCACTGATACTTCGGAAAGGTCGGCGGGGAGGATGGTATATGTCACACTTGCAGTCGCCACGTTGTTGTCCGCTCCTACTGTAACGGAAGCGGTAATCGGCTTGTCTGTCACATTTGTACGGTCATCCGTCTCGCCGTACTGAATGGAAGGAACTTCATTTTTCAATGTCCAATTATCTGTATTCAAAAACGCATTTTTCTCTGTCCCATCATAAATTACGCTTGTCGGGGCAAAAACACTCACAACCGTTTCCTTGCCACAAACGCATTCTCCGGTAATCACTGTACCATTCGCAGTATATATGTAACTGCAAGGGATGTTGTTTGCAATCTCCACGAGCTCATTAATACCGTCAATTTTTACTTTTATAACGCTTTTACAGGTCAAACCCGCAGTGTCGGTAAACTTTATGACAGGATTGTTAGAAGTAGGATTCTCTATCGTATAGTCGGTACCGTTAGTCAAAGCATTTTCAGCATCTGTACCATCTACGTAAACCTTAAAAGCGTCCGGACCGGAAACAGGTGATGTCAGTTCAAGACTGATTTCACCGTTACTGCTCGATATTCCGCTGCTCTGTGCGGCATTCTCGCTTTCTGCACCGCCTATGCCGATCAGCACAGAATATGTCTTACTCCCTTCAGCTTCGATCGTTTCGTCTATCCAGTTCCACGAACATGCAGAGTCCATTCTCTCATATGGTACCCGCTGGTCATCTGTATAGAAAACGGCGCTTTCTTTATTTCCACCCCAATAAAAGTTGTCATCAGAGGAGTATGGCCCATACCAGAAATTATCAACCGCAGTCACGCCTTCATAGCCTCTGCCGAAGAAGTTGAATTGAGCATACTCTCCGTTAGAACTCTGATCGCTCGATTTAGCAGAAACCATTTTAAACCCGCCGTGATTATCAAAGAGGGAAATCCCTGCCGCATCATCCGCACCGATTTGGACATCGGAGCCGGTTCCCAGGGAAAATGTCACAGTCTCATTCGAAGTGTTTGCAACGGTATAGCATATTTGCAGCGTTTTCCCACTGTTGGTAAAGGCAAAATCGATACCAACATTCAAACCCGTATCTGAAATTGTGTACCCATTGTCAACGGAAGAAACTGCTTGCACAAATTTTGAAGAATCAGCAATTTTGATGTAGGTATAGTAGCCACTACTATCGTAAGTTGTTTGCTTCCATTCGCCACCAAATTTTCCGTAAATATCAAAAGTATAATCATCATATGCATCATTATTATAACGATACGCCATAATTCCGCTGCTGTCAGTGATGAATTCTTTGCCACCGATCGTAACTGTAGGACCTGCGGCTGCAGCAACAGGCATCGTCGATACCGGCAGAAGTCCCCCCGCAATACAGATTGCCAGTAGTAGGCCAAAAATTCTTCGCTTCATGTTCATAATAATCCTTCCTCCTTGAATTCTTAAAAATTGTGTATTGTCTGTGTGTCAAATTCAATCTCCGTCTGCTCCCGTTCTTGACAGGATAATATATTTTTAATATAACAAGTATAAATCGAACATTGATGTTCGATTCAAGTGCTTTTTAATATCTTTTCAAAAAAGTTTTCTGAGAGGGATTTACAAAGATATGGATCAAACAGACAAGAATTTGTTTCAGATAGGAGAAGTCACCAAAGCGCTCGGTGTAACCCGCAGGATGCTGATCAACTACGAGGAACTTGGCCTGCTGACCCCCGCCGTCAGGCACGATAACCGCGGCTTCCGGTATTATTCCGCCGACAACATGGTACACATCCGCATCATCAGAACCCTGCAGGATCTTGGACTTTCACTGCCGGAAATCCGAAGTTATTTTGACGATACGACGCATCTGGATGAGCAGATAAGCCGTTTGATTCTGCTGCGCAGCCAGCTTAACCAATATATCGCACAGTTGAAGCTCCGCCAGATACATCCCTCTGATCCAGAAGTCCGCCATGTTACCTTACCGGAATTTACCGCCTTCTGCCGTGATTTCCACGGTGCAGATTTGGAAAGAAAGACAGCAGAACTTCGTCAGACATATATTCATACCGTAAAACATTATCAGATAGATTTGCATAACAGAATGTGCATTCAGATACCCATTGATTCCGGTTTGGATGGGACATATATAGTTCCTGTCATACCGGACAGCAAAGGGAAAGACATCCGCACCTTTCCGCAGGTGTCGGCAATCTGCATCTACTACCGTGGTGCCTATGAAAATTTTCCGGCTGTTCATGCACGGCTGCTGGAATATGCCAGGACTAACGGCATGACGCCGCATGGATATTTCCGCAACATTTACATGGAGGGACCGCCCACACACGGTACCAACAAGGATGCCTATATCACGCAGGTTGCTCTGCCTATCAAATTTGTTGAGTATAAATAAGAGCAAACCGTTAATCAGTGCGACTAACGGCTTGCTCTCTGTTTATCCTATTCGGTTGTTCCTTTCCGCCATTACGACTTCACGCTACCCGATGCGAGGAGGAGCCGTACTGCGACTACTTCAACAGAGTGTATCGTGTAAAAGCAGCACAGAAATCCTCTGACAATCTGCTTTTCTTTGCAAGAAGTGGGATTAACATGGCAAAATAAGAACTCCAGCGTCTTAACAAGTTGGTGTCTCCTCTTATCCTGCAAAGACAATTTTTGAACCATGTGTCTGTCTATGTGAAAAATCTTTCAAATCCTATTTTTCACCCCCCCTTTTTTCTCTAAACTGCCTCTTCCTTTTTCATTCAACCCAGTTGAAATTGTACGGAACAGCACAAGGTTATTTGTAACGCTTTTCGGTGTCAAAAATGCCTGTTTCAAGGCGTTTTCAGAACATAAAATAGGTGGGCAGGGATTTACCCCTGCCCACCGCATTTCTTAGGTTTTAGGCGTTACATTGCTTGGCTGTAAATCAACTCGGCATTAACGATTTCTCTTGCCCTTGCCTGTATCTCATTCATTTTGCCAACCCAAAGCATAGCGTTTTCTGCTTTCAGCTTTTCGGTCACTTTTTCCTTTAAGATTGAAATAAGTACTGTTTTAAATGTTATAAAACATGTGAAATGACAGTTTATAATATTCTCTCTTAAATGTATAATTGGTTTTAACTGAATCATGAATATGTCTTGAGATTTGTATTCGTGTGATTACTTATTTCTGTATTTAAATATCGAAGCAATTTATACATAAACATTTTAAATATAAAACTGGAGTTATATATGAAGATTACATACTGGTCTGATTTTGCATGTCCTTATTGTTATATCGGAGAGGAAAGATTATTAAAAGCCATAAAAAGACTTGGCATGGAAAATGATATAGAGCTTGAAATGAAAAGCTATGAATTAGATCCGAATGCACCCAAGGAATGTACAGGAACAATGGCGGAGCGATATGCCAAAAACATGAAGCTTGGGCCAAAGGGCGCGGAATATCATGTTGAAAGAGTTTCAAGGTTTGGCCGAATGGAAGGTCTTGATATGGATTACGCAAAATCCAAATATACCAATACTCTTGATGCCCACAGACTTCTTAAGTTTGCACAGTCAAAGGACGATAAAGAAATAATAAGTAAACTGACAAAGAGTTTATTTGATGCATACTTTGCAAAGGGACTTGAGCTCAGCGACAGAAATACTCTTGTAAAGATTTGTGTGGAAGCGGGACTTTCCGAGAATGATATTGTAAATGCATTAGACAGTGATACATTTACAGATGAAGTAAGAGCTGACGAAAGTGAAGTGGAAGCAGACCCTGATTTTTACGGTATACCTCTTTTTGTTATAGGGGATAAGAAGCTTGAAGGGGCTGCAGAAGAAAATGCATTTATTACAGCCATAAGAGAAGCGCTGGCAGGTGACGCTGTAGCAGAAAATAATTCTGAAGAGAAAGTTCATAGTGATGATTCTGATAAAAGCGGATGTAGTGACGAATCTAATGAAAATGGGTGTGTTAATGGAGTCTGCAGAATATAGATTACTTTAGAACATGGATGCGGTGATTAAGTATATAAAATATAAATCACATTAGAAAAACAAATAGAAATTAAATAACAAAAACAAACGCCTGGGCATATAGACACAAAACTATATACCCAGGCTTTTTTAATATTTTAAATTACTGTTTTACTCTTTCGTCAGCTTCGAAGCATGCGTAATCATTTTCTTTGTTACACATTTTCTCATCGATCTCTGTGATATAAGGATCTGCTTCTATTGCACAGCATCTTCCCGCACGAGTCCATTTGCACTTTGGAAAGTTAGGACATACGAACTGGAAGCACTGTTTTTCTTCTGTCATATTTGCCATTAAGTAACCCCGCTTTATTTCTTATAACTATAAATACACATGCCGTAAGTATATCATATAATTTGCAACATGCCCTTAATTGATGTACATTTAAACAAATAATAAAATGATTTCCAATGCGTTAGTTCTATATTAAGATCAGGACTTAATCTGATGCAAATGGAAGTATGAAAGTAAGTTTTGAGATGTCCATACAGACATATTTTAGGAGTATCGAATGTTAAGAGAACCTTCAAAAACAAAAGATAATATAATAAACTGGATCAGGGAATATTTTGCTTCAAGTGTACCTAATGCATATGCCGTTATAGGTATTTCAGGTGGTAAGGATTCAAGTGTAGCCGCTGCCCTTTGTGCGGAAGCTCTCGGAGCAGACAGGGTAGTTGGTGTCATTATGCCTGACGGAGAGCAGAGTGACATTGATGACAGCCGCCGCCTTGTGGAATATTTAAATGTTAAACATATTGAATTTAATATTAATAAGATAACTTCTGCATATCTTGATTCATTTGAAAGCAATATTGAATTTAAAAATGTTTCAGATAATAAGGGTTTAAGCCGTGATGCAAAAATAAATATGCCACCAAGAATCAGAATGAGTGTTTTATACGGAGTTGCCCAGTCACTTGATAAGGGCGGACTTGTTGTTAATACATGTAACTACTCTGAAGATTACGTAGGTTACTCTACAAAGTTCGGTGATACTGCAGGAGACTTTAGTCCGCTTTCATCATTTACAGTTTCTGAGGTTCTCCAGATTGGAAAGGAGTTAAATCTTCCTGATGATTTAATCTACAAAACACCATCTGATGGTCTCAGTGGTACAAGTGATGAGGAAAAGCTTGGATTTACATATGATGAATTAGAAAAATATATCTACACAGGTGAATGTGATAATTCTGTCTCAAAGGAGAGAATCGACAGACTTCATGTAAGAAATATACACAAGCTCCTTCCAATGCCTATGTATAAGAAGTCGGAAGACGAAATAATTTAAAAAAAGACTTGTACTTCAATTTCTGAGGTACAAGTCTTTTTTATGTAAAACTCATTATTGTAATTATGAGTTAAACTTCACGTTATTTAAAAAGGATTGTACTTCAATTAACGAAGTACAATCCTTTTTAAAATGAATACATCATTATAATAATGTATTCATTTAGCATTTAGAATCTGAAATCTCTCTTATTAGAATGTTCTATTTCATATAGATGTTCTTCTGTAATCGTTCTTACTTTTTCCTTTGGAATCTTGTTAAGTTCTTCTTCGATAACCTTGAATCCCTGCTCCTTAGTTTCCTCTGAAGCGTAATCTACAAGATACTCAGCAAGAGTCATAAGTGCGTTAGGGTGGCAGCAGTTAAGAATCTGTCCGTTCTTACAGAGTTCCATAAATCTGTCGCCTGTTCTTCCTTCTCTGTAGCATGCTGTACAGAATGAAGGAATGTGACCGTTGTCCATAAGCCATTTAACAACTTCATCAAGAGTTCTCTGGTCAGATACATCAAACTGTTCTGTATCATGTGGACGTTCTACTTCTGAATATCCGCCTACACTTGTTCTTGAACCGCCACTGAGCTGTGAAATACCTGCGTGAAGCATTTTTGCACGAACTTCAGCATTTTCTCTTGTAGAAATGATCATTCCTGTGTAAGGAACTGCAAGTCTGATACATGCTGCAATCTTTACAAACATGTCATCTGAAAGTGAGTTATCAAATTCATCAGGATCAATGTCATCTGCAGGTTTAACTCTTGGAACGCTGATTGTATGAGGTCCAACACCGAAAACTGTTTCAAGGTGTTCTGCATGCATAAGTAATCCTGCAAATTCATACTCATAGTTATCAAGACCAAATAATACACCGAGACCTACATCATCGATTCCTGCTCTCATGGCACGGTCCATACTCTCTGTATGGTATGCATAGTCGCTCTTAGGACCTGTTGGATGAAGCTCTTCATATGCTTTCTTGTTATAAGTTTCCTGGAAAAGGATATATGTTCCGATTCCTGCATCTCTGAGCTTTCTGTAGTTCTCTTCTGTAGTAGCGGCGATATTTACATTTACACGACGGATTTCACCGTTCTTATGCTTAATACTGTAAATAGTCTTAATAGACTCAAGAACATACTCAATAGGATTGTTAACAGGATCTTCACCGCATTCAAGAGCAAGTCGCTTATGTCCCATATCCTGAAGAGCTATAACTTCGTTTCTGATTTCTTCCTGTGTAAGCTTCTTTCTTGGAATAGTCTTATTCTTTAAATGATATGGGCAGTAGAGACAACCGTTTACGCAATAGTTAGAAAGGTATAAAGGGGCAAACATAACAATTCTGTTGCCATAGAACTTTAACTTAATGTCTTCCGCAATTTTGTAAATCTCTTCGTTAATTTCTTTATCCTCACATGCAAGAAGAAGACTTGCTTCTCTGTGTGTAAGGCCGTTACATACATATCCAGTATCAGTCTTTACAGGCTTTGCTTTTTCTATGATGGAACGGATAAGCTCTAAATCATTTTTATTCTTTTGTGCATATTTTACTGTATCAAGAATTTCCTGTTCATTGATAAATTCCTCGGCTACCGAAGAAGCCGGATTGTAATTAGCCATAGTTCCCCCTTAATTCATGTATCTTAATTTTATAAAAAAAGCCTAAATGTGTGTAAAACATTATAACAGATATTTGATAAGAAAATGTTACACAAATCAATTAATTTAATACTTAAATAAAGGATTTAAATATCTAAATATGGTAAAATACAGGTAGAGGGAAGGGAGGTTAAAATTATGGACGGTAAGGAAAAAATTAAGGAGTGTTACCACTCATTAAGAGGTTTTGCAGGAGAGCAGAAAAGAAAGATTGAACATGCTATCCAGAAAGAAAAAGATCTTAGAAAACTGGATGATGTTGTAAAGACAAATTCTGAAAAATCTGAGAACGAAATTAACAGATTATGGGATGTTATCGACAGAATGGATTTACAGATCAATACTCTTGAAAACAAGGTTATGGAGTTAGAAAAGAAGTTAGAGGCAAAAGAGAAAGATGCACAATAAAAAGGTTTGTTTCGTTATTCAACGATACGGTGAAGAAGTAAACGGTGGAGCAGAACAGCATTGTCGTTTTCTTGCAGAGAGAATGGCTAAGTTCTGTAACGTGGAAGTTCTTACAACTAAGGCCAAGGATTACATGACTTGGAAAAATGAATACAAAGAAGACATTGAATGGCTTAACGATGTCAAGATAAGAAGATTCGGAGTAGTTGCTGAGAGAAATATAGATACATTTTCAAATGTATCCATGTCCATAAGAAATAATTATTCCGGTGATGAGGAACTGCAGGAAGCAGTTGAAAATATATGGATAGACGAGCAGGGACCTCTTGTTCCTGATTTAGTTGAGTATATAAAGAATCACAAGGATGATTACGATGTATTCATATTCTTTACATACTTATATTATCCAACAGTAAAGGGACTTCCTGAAGTTGCTGATAAATCAATTCTCTTACCACTTGCACATGATGAATATGAACTTTATATAGGTGCATTTAAAAAGCTGTTCAGCCTTCCAAGAGCATTTTTCTTCAACACTACTGAAGAAAGAGACCTTGTTCGCCATGTATTTAAGAACTACGGTATACCTTACAAAATAGGTGGCGTAGGAGTTGATCTTCCAGAACATATTGATGTAGAGGGCTTTAAGAAAAAGTACAACCTTGATAAGTACATTATATATGTAGGAAGAATATGCGAATCGAAAAATGTTAATCAGCTTCTTGACTACTTTGAACAATATAAGGAAGAACAGGGTGATTCTTCAAAGGATTTAAAGCTTGTACTTGTAGGCAAGACTGAAATTAATGTTGAAGGAAGAGAAGATGTAATTTCACTCGGTTTTGTTGACGAGGCTGATAAATATGCGGCTATTGCAGGTGCAGTTGCCCTTATTCAGCCTTCAAAATTTGAAAGTCTTTCCATGGTAGTGCTTGAGAGTTTTAAGCTTTCACGACCTGTAATAGTTAATGGAGAATGTAAGGTTTTAAAGGGACATATAGATAAGTCGGAAGGCGGATATGCCTACGAAAGTTATGAAGAATTTAAGAATGCCCTTTATAACCTGGAACATGATGCTATAAAGAACAGAAATATGGGTAATAACGGCCTCAGATATGTAAATGCAAATTATGATTGGGATGATATTTGTAACAAATTGATGTATATCATCAATACTATTTCACATTAAGAATAAGAAAGATACGAGGTGATGTCGTGCTTGAATTAAAGGATGTTGTACGAGAGTATAATACAGGCGGATTTGTCAATCATGCTCTTGATCATGTAAGTATCAAGTTCCGCGACAGCGAATTTGTAGCAATACTTGGGCCATCAGGTTCAGGTAAAACAACTATGTTGAACATCATAGGCGGTCTGGATCATTTTACATCCGGAGACCTTCTCATTAACGGTGTTTCAACTAAGGATTACAACGATAAGGATTGGGATGCCTACAGAAATCACTCCGTTGGTTTTGTATTTCAGGCGTACAACCTTATCGGTCACCAGACTATTTTGTCTAACGTAGAGCTGGCTCTTACAATTTCGGGTGTTTCAGCAGCCGACAGAAAGCAGCGTGCCATCGATGCGTTAGAGAAGGTTGGACTTAAGGATCACATGAACAAAAAGCCTAATCAGCTTTCAGGTGGTCAGATGCAGAGAGTTGCCATAGCCAGAGCGCTTGTAAATGATCCTGAAATCGTTCTCGCCGACGAGCCTACAGGCGCTCTTGATACTGAAACAGGTATTCAGATTATGGAGCTTCTTAAAGAAGTATCTAAGGACAGACTTGTAGTTATGGTTACTCATAACCCTGAGCTTGCAGAGGAATATGCTACAAGAATAGTTTCCATCTCTGACGGTAAGATTAAGTCAGATACCAACCCTGTGGGAGATGATGAGAAATCTAATGAGAGCGGCGTATGTACTAACAAGGTTGGAATGAGCCTTGGAACAGCATTTAAGCTCAGTATGAACAACCTCAGAACAAAGAAGGGCAGAACAATTCTTACAGCCGTTGCAGGTTCTATCGGAATTGTAGGTATTGCACTTATCCTTTCCCTTTCTACAGCAGTTAATGACTACATGGATACATTGCAGAAGGATACATTAAGTTCTTATCCTCTTATGATTCAGTCACAGACTGTTGACCTTTCATCCATAACATCTTCAGGCTTTACAAGCAATCCGAATGCAGGAAAGACAGACAGAGACGGTATTTATGGATCTGTCAGCGGATTAAGTGGTTTCAACATTATCAAAAATGATTTGTCATCATTTAAGAAGTACATAGATGATCCTGATTCAAATATTCATCAGTATATCGGAGAGAACGGTGTTTCATATGAATATGACATGACATTTACAGTTCTTTCAAAGGACTCAAATGGTGAATATATAGACTCTGCAAGTTCTCCTGGAGACGGAAGTACTACAAGTGGAACTTTGACAATGATGTCTTCTCTTATAGGAAGAAGTAATACAGATAAGTCTACAATCTTTGCGGAAATTCCACCTGACAGAGAAAGAACTGGCGTTAACGCTACTATGATTGATGGTTATGACGTAGTAGATGGTAAATGGCCTACAGAATATAACGAAGCAGTTTTATTCCTTGACGAAACTAATTCTATAACACTTGCTCAGGCATATTGCTTAGGTTTAGTTACACAGGACGAATATGATGACTATGCAGGCAAGGCAGATGTAGACACAGGTGATTTCCAGATTATTTCTGACTACTCTGAAGTTATCGGTAAGGAATATTACATGATTCCTACATGCGAGTTCTACAAGAGCAGTGGTAACGGAACATTTTATAAGGAGTCACTTACATCATTTAACCAGGAAGATTACCTTGATAAATCAATCCCATTCAAAATTGTTGGTGTTGTAAAGTCAAAGGGTAAAAACGGTGGTTCTACATTTGATACACCTGTAGGTTTCACATCTAAGATGACTGATCATATTTATGATATTGAATCTAAGTCAGAAGTCGTAAAGGCGCAGATGGAGAACACTGAAAAGAGTGTAATTACAGGAACAAAGTTCAATGTAACAACTAACGAAGATAAGATTGAGGCAGCTAAGAGCTACTTAAAGGCTCTTCCTGACAGCGAGAAGGTTTCTACATATACATTGGTTATGGCAAGCTCACAGGGACAGCAGGCTGCAAGTCAGTCAGCTGCAGCCCAGCAGCAGATGATGCCTGGAATGTCATATGAAGATATGATGGTTGCAGCTCTTGATAACTGGGTTGATAATGAGTCAGATGACGATACCTTATTAAAGGTTTATAAAGACTATATCGGAAATACTACATATGAAGATACCCTTGTTAAGTTAGGTACTATCAATAAGGACAGACCTACATCAATTAACATTTATACAGACAGCTTTGAAGCTAAGGACAATCTTATAAATGCAATCAATGAATATAATGAAACTGTGCCGGAAAATGAAAGAATTACATTTACAGACTATGTATCAGTAATTGCTAACTCTGTAACAAGCATGGTAACTGTAATTTCTGCAGTACTTATAGCTTTCGTATCGATTTCACTTGTTGTTTCTTCTATCATGATCGGAATTATTACTCATATTTCTGTAATGGAAAGAACAAAGGAAATTGGTATCCTCAGAGCACTTGGTGCATCTAAATCTAACATTTCCCAGGTATTTAACGCAGAGACAATTATTATTGGATTGTTCTCAGGTGGTATCGGTATTGGAATAGGTTATCTCTTAGATATTCCTGCAACAGCCATTATCCAGAAGCTTGTAGATGATACAACAGTTTCTGCAATACTTAATCCTGTTCATGCACTTATTCTTGTTGGTATCAGTGTATTAGTAACATTTATCGGTGGTTTACTTCCTGCAGGCAAGGCAGCTAAGAAAGATCCTGTTGAAGCTTTAAGAAGTGAATAATGATTAATAAGTTTAATTAAATATTTTATATAAAACAGAAACATTTACTGGAACAGAACAGTTAAATGTTTCTGTTTTTTATTTATTAATTTTTTAGGTACGACAATCTGTTAGAAATGTTTTAAAGTAACGCTAATTGTAGTAGAATACACATATATGTTTACAAAAATGAAAGGAAAAATATATATTTCTTTAATTGCAGTGAAACATTCGGCAATTTTGTTATTTATATAGATATTTGTTATGAGCAAAGATGATTTTATAATCGATGACTTAAAAAGAGATATTATTTACTACTTTAAAAAGCAATATGATCTTGGAATGCTTAATTCATTTGAGGGTAATATCACAGTAAGAATTCCTGATAGTGAGAATTTCCTTGTTACTCCTACACAGCAAGATAAGGAAAAAATTACACCTGAAATGATTCTTGAAGTAGATAAGAACGGTAATCTTGTTGAAGAATCACAGTGGAAGCCTTCAAGTGAGCTTGGAATGCACCTTAAAATATATGAGCTCCGCCCTGATATTCAGGCAGTAGTGCACAACCACAGTACATATGCAACAGCATTTGCCCTTGTAGGAAGACCTATTTCAAATGAAATGGCTGAAGGATATATGTTCTACGGCGGTGACATTCCTGTATGCCCATATGGAAGGCCGGGAACACCTGCAGTTTATGCCCATTTTGAGAAATATTTCGTTGATAAGGATAAGGATGTTGTACTTCTTGCAAATCACGGACTTGTTGCAGCAGGCAAGAGTGTAAGCCAGGCTTTCAGTAAGGCTGAGGCTGTTGAAAAGTTAGCTAAGATTGTTATTGCATCTGAAGCACTTGGACCTGACCTTCCTCTTTCAGCAGTAGAGAAAGAGAAGCTTCTTGAAGTTTACAAGGCAAGAAAGGATTGATCCTATGTATGATAAATATTTTTTAATGTCAGAACCGGATATTGAAGGATATATAAGAGAAAAACTTCCGGAATATTTTGCGGCTGATGAAAAGCTCGTATGTAAGGAAATCGGTGATGGAAACCTCAACTATGTGTTCAGACTTGCCAATGAGAATGGAAAAAGCATAATCATTAAGCAGGCTGGAGAAGAACTTAGAATTTCCAAGGAACTTAAGCTTTCTACAGACAGAGGAAGAATTGAGGCAAATGTTCTTCAGTTACAGGGTGAATATGCACCGGGTTCTGTTCCAAAGGTTTATTTATATGATGAAGTAATGTGTGTTCAGGTTATGGAAGACATGATCGGACATGGAATGATGAGAACAGAGATGTTAAATGGAACAATCTATCCACTCTTTGCGGAGCAGATTGCCGACTTCATGGTTAAAACTCTTATTTTATCAAGTGACATTGTTATGGATCATATGGAAAAAAAGAAGCTTGTCCGTAAGTTTACTAATCCTGATTTATGCGACCTTACAGAGCATCTTGTTTTCTCAGAGCCATATTCTGACTACAATAAGAGAAATAATCCTTTTGAAAGTAACATGGACTTTATCAAAGAGAATATTTATTCTGACGAAGACTTAAAGGCGAGAGCAGCAGAGCTTAAGTTCAAGTTTATGAATAATACGGATTCTCTTATTCATGGTGATTTACATACAGGTTCTATATTTATTAATAAAGAGCATTTATATGTATTTGACCCTGAATTCGCATTTTACGGTCCTGCAGGATATGATATAGGAAATGTCATTGCAAACCTCTTATTTGCATATGAGCATGCAGATAAAGTATTATGTGATAAGAATGCTGCTGATGCAGAAGTATTTAAAACATGGGTTTTAGACAGTATCAGAGATATCGTTGATTTATTTATCTCAAAGGCAGATAAGTTATACGATGAAAAATGTGCTGATATTATGGCAAAGAATCCAATATTTAAAAATAAATATATCGCAAATATCCTCAATGATACTGCAGGTTATACAGGAACTGAGCTTATCAGAAGAATAGTTGGTATGGCTAAGGTAAAGGACATCACAACAATTGAGGATGACGATAAGAGAGTAAGCGCAGAGCGTAAGTTATTACTTTTCGCTAAGAAGCTTATGTTAGAAAATGATAGCTTTACAGATGGTAAGAGCTATGTTGATGGCTGGCTTGCAATAAATGATTAATAAGTGAAATCAGAATAGCCGGATTTAATTAACTAAATTGAATTTAGTTAATAATTCTAATCTGGTTTCTGGATGATTTTAGCTTTTATTTAGGCAGTGCATAACCGGCAGTTAAGGAGAAAATAATGAAAAAGACTATATTAGATTATGAAACAGTACGATTAAATGACGAACGTGATTGTATTGAAATTATAGATCAGACAAAGCTCCCTGAGGAGATTAAGATCGTTAAGCTTCGCACACAGGAAGATATCAGAGATGCTATCAGCAGATTAGCGGTAAGAGGGGCACCTGCAATCGGTATTACAGGTGGTTTTGCCCTTTACCTTGCATCTAAGGAAATCTCATACAGCCGTACACATAACGAAGTTCCAGGCTCTATGGAAATCGCTAATGACGAAGGTTATTCAAATGATGATATCATCAATGAATTCTTCGTTCAGTTAAATGATGCAAAGGAATATATTAACCTTTCAAGACCAACAGCTGTTGATTTATCATGGGCTTTAAATAAGACATATGATGCTGCTGTCAGAGCAAATGAAGATTTCGAAGGCGATTACATCGGTGATCGTCTGGATCACATCGTTTATGCCATCAAGATGGAAGCTATGGCAATTTACAGCAACAACATTGACATGTGTAAGTCAATTGGTGAGCACGCTCTTACACTTGTTAAGGCCGGAGATGCTCTTCTTACACACTGTAACGCAGGTAAGCTTGCTACAGTTGATTACGGTACAGCAACAGCTGTTATGTATTTAGGTAAGGAAAGAGGATATAACTTCAAGATCTACTGCGATGAGACAAGACCACTTCTTCAGGGTTCAAGACTTACAGCATTTGAGCTTTCAAGTGCAGGTATGGATGTTACTCTCGCATGTGACAATATGTCAGCTTCTCTTATGAAAGAGGGCAAGATTGACGCTATTTTCGTTGGTTGTGACAGAGTTGCAGCTAACGGTGATACAGCTAACAAGATTGGTACACTCCTTCTTGCAATTGCTGCTAAGCGTTACAATGTTCCTTTCTACGTATGTGCTCCTTCATCAACAATTGATTTCAATTCTAAGACAGGTGCAGATATCGTTATCGAGCAGAGAGATTTTGAAGAAGTTACAAGCATGTGGTTTAAAAAGCCAATGGCTCCTGAAGATATTAATGTATATAATCCTGCATTTGATGTTACAGATGCAGACCTTATTACAGCAATTATTACAGAAAACGGTATTGCATACGCTCCATTTGAAGACAGCTTAAGAGATCTTGTAGAAGATTAATGTGTTATTTGATAATTGAAGATTTATTTGGTTAACGAATATTTATACACATCTTTTGTTTTCTGATTTTAGGGCGGAGTGATAGTTACGCTTCGCCCTTTTTTTATGAATATTTCACATTCCAACCTATGTATAAATATACACATATTGTTTTATACTGTGATATAATAACCAAATATAGATAATTACTTGATTAACATCATTAATCATATATGTATAAATATAGATTCACAAAGGTAAGGTGATTGATATGGCTAATAATTCAAGAGGTAATATTCAGTATTCTATTAAGGATCTTGTCGGTTTAGGAGAACTCAGTATTTCAGATGAAGTACTTGTTGTTATTGCAGCTCTTGCGACTACAGAAGTAGAAGGTGTTGCTGCACTTGCCGGAAATATTACAAATGCAGTTGCTGCAAGACTTGGCGCAGGTAAGCTTTCAAAGGGTGTTAAGATCCATATTAACAACAGAGTAATTACAGCTGATGTTTCAATTAACATTAAGGACGGCTATGCAATTCCCGATGTTTCTGCACAGGTTCAGGACCGTGTAAAGCAGGCTATTGAAACAATGACAGGTTTGTCAGTTGATAAGGTTAACGTAAGAATAACAGGTGTTTCTGTGGAGAATGAATAATGGCTAAGAATATGTCAAGAAGTTCTGTAAGAGAACATATCTTTAAAATTGTTTTTGGATATGATTTTCATAAGGCGCCAGAGGATTGTGACCTCATTATTTGTAATTATTTAGATACTGCAAAGAATGTAAATGATGAGATTATTGAATTCTCTGAAGATGATAAGAACTATATTGTAGTTAAAGTAAATAACATTGTTTCTAAAATCGATGATATCGATGAGAAGATAGAAGCATTATCAAATAAATGGAAAATAGAAAGAATTGCCAAGGCTGAACTTGCAATTCTTCGTCTTGCTGTATATGAAATTTTATATGATGCTGATATTCCTGACGGAGTTGCAATGAACGAAGCACTGGAATTAGCTCATAAGTATGGAGATGGGTCAGCAAGCTCATTTATCAACGGAATTCTTTCTAATGTCCTTAAGGAAAAAACAGCGGACAATTGAGGCGTTTAGCGAATGGAAGATAATAAAAAAATATATTCCGTGCTGGAGCTTAATACATTTATTAAACGACTTATAAACAGTGAATATTTATTAAGTAATGTTTACATAAAGGGTGAAGCTTCTAATGTAAAGTATCACAATGCTACAGGGCATATTTATTTTACAATTAAGAGCAGGGGCAACAGCGGTGAAAATTCCGCAATCTCAGCTGTTATGTTTAAAGGTAACGCATCCAAGCTTAATTTCCGCCTTGAAGAAGGTATGGGAATTATAGTTAACGGCCGTGTTGATGTATTTGAAAGAGATGGAAGATATCAGATATATGTCAACAGCATTACACAGGAAGGTATTGGTGATCTTTATCAGAAACTCCAGGAACTTATGGAGAGATACCGTAAGTCCGGAGTTTTTAATGAAGAACACAAGAAGCCGATACCTAAATTTGCTACAAAGATAGGTGTGTGTACGGCTCCTGACGGCGCTGCTTTTAAAGATATCGAAAAGATAATTAAACGAAGAAATCCATATGCACAGATTGTCTTATATCCTGCACTTGTTCAGGGTGTAAATGCAAAGCTTAGCATTGCAAAGGGTGTTGAGACTCTTGATAAGCTTGGACTTGATGTAATTATCGTAGGCCGTGGAGGTGGTTCAATTGAAGACCTCTGGGCATTTAACGAACCTGAAGTTGCCAAGGCAATATTTTATGCAAAGACTCCTATTATCTCAGCGGTAGGTCATCAGATTGACTATACAATTTCTGACTATATTGCGGATAAAAGAGCGGCAACACCTTCCGAAGCAGCTGAAATTGCGGCATTTGATATTAATGATGTACTTATGTCACTTGATACATACAGAGACACATTATTATCCGGTGTAAGAAGAGTATTAAATGAGCAGAAGAACAGACTTAAGTCAGCAAATGATATGCTTTCGGCTTTAAGCCCTGCAAAGAAGCTCATTCAGAATAAAGAGAAACTTTCAAGTTATAAAAATCACATCAATTTATTATTGTCTAATGTTTTGGAAGAACGAAAAAACGCCAACAATTCATTAGCTGAAAAGTTGAAATATACATTGTCTAACATGCTTGTTCGGTATAAGAGCAAGCTTCCTGTTATTAAGAATGCTTTAACAACATCTATACATAATAGCATAGATGTCAATAAACATAAGCTTAAACTTATTTATAATAGTCTTGATGCGTTCTCGCCTGTTAAGAGAATTTCAAGTGGATACGGATATTTGGAATCTGAGGACAAGAGAATTGTATCGGTTGAAGATGTTAATGTTGGGGACAACATTAACATTTATCTTAAAGATGGTAAGATTAATACAACGGTTAATAATATAGATAATGTAAATATACTGGATACTTGATTAACGGAGACTGATTATGAGTGAAGAAAATCAGAACGTATTTGATAAATCTAATTCAGATACAATCGAAAAGAACTTTGAAAAATTAGATGAAATTGTTTCAAAGATGCAGTCAGGAGAGATTTCTTTAGGAGAAGCCCTTGAAGCATACAAAGAAGGAACACTTCTTGTTGAGGACACTGCCAAGAGACTCGATATGATTGAAAAACATATTACGGTTATTAATGAATAATTAAAACGGAGATATTATGCACTTAGATATAGAATTAAAAAAGAGGATGGATTATATCAATAAAGTGCTTATTGATAATCTTCCGGAAGATGGTGGTTTTTACTCACTTATTATCGAACCTATGAAATACAGTGTTGAAGCCGGCGGAAAGAGACTCAGACCAATGCTTATCAGCGAAGCATTTAAGCTCTTAAATGGTGATCCATCTCATAGAAAGGTTGTTGAGCAGTTTATGACAGCCATTGAGTATATTCATACATATTCACTGGTTCATGATGATTTACCTGCCATGGATAATGATTCACTTAGAAGAGGACTTCCAACAACTCATGTTAAGTATGGTGAGGACATGGGTATCCTTACAGGTGATTCACTTCTAAACTATGCATATGAGATAGTTTTTAAGATTGCATTAAATGTATGTAAGATAGACAGTGAATATGCCATAAAGGTATTGAAGGCAGGAGAAGAGCTTTCAAGATCAGCCGGATTATACGGTATGATAAGCGGACAGACTCTGGATGTTATTAAGACAGGGCATCCGATATCAAAAGAAGAGCTTGATTTTATTTTTGATCTTAAAACAGGAGCATTAATCAGAGCTTCACTTAAAATCGGAGCAATTCTTGCAGGATGTACTGATGATGAGCTTGCAAAAATTGAAAAAGCAGGAAAGCTTATCGGTCTTGCATTCCAGATAAGAGACGATATGTTGGATGAAATTGGTAAGGAAGAAGATATCGGTAAACCGGTACATTCTGATGCCGACAATATGAAGACAACATATGTATCATTGTATGGACTGGAAAAAGCTCAGGAAGATGTTGAAAGCTATTCTTCAGAAGCTATAGAGATATTGAAAAGTTTAGGAAATAATGAGTTCTTAACAGAACTTATTACCTATTTAACCGTAAGGAACAAATAACAATTGTTTATCCGTATAGAAATTGGAGAGATGTGGATAAATGGTACTAGATAAAATAAATAAACCTAATGATATTAAAAAAATCAGTCCAAGGGAATACAAACAGCTTGCCTCTGAAATCAGAAAGTTTCTTATTGAGAAAATAAGTAAAACAGGTGGTCATCTTGCATCTAACCTTGGCGTTGTGGAACTCACAATGGCAATGCAGATTGTATATAACCTTCCAAAGGACAAGATTATATGGGACGTAGGTCATCAGTCATATGCACATAAAATTTTGACAGGAAGAAAAGCGGAATTTGATCATCTTAGAAAATTCGGTGGTATCAGTGGATTTCCTAAGAGAGATGAAAGTGATTATGACGCATTTGATACAGGTCACAGTACAACATCTCTTTCAGCAGGTCTTGGTATAGCAAAAGCCAGAGACATAATGGGAGAGAAGTATAAGGTTGTTTCTGTAATCGGTGACGGTTCATTTACAGGTGGTATGGCATTTGAGGCTCTTAATAACATTTCAAGTGTTAAGGGTAACTATACAATCGTGTTAAATGACAACAACATGTCAATTGCCAATAATGTTGGTGGAATGTCAGAGATGTTTAACAATATCAGAACATCCCACGAATATATTGAAATAAAGCATCATTTACAGGAGTTTCTTAAGAAGCTGCCATATAGCGAAAAATTAATCAATAATCTGAAGAAGTCTAAGGACAGAATCAAGCACAGACTTATTCCGGGTGAGTTTTTTGAATCCTTTGGTCTTACATATTTCGGACCTGTTGACGGACACAATATTAGTCAGCTTATAAGAGTGTTTAAGGCTGCATCTGAAATAAATGGTCCTGTATTTGTACATGTTAAGACTGTAAAGGGTAAGGGATATGCACCTGCAGAGGATTATCCTCAGCAGTTCCACGGTGTTAGTCCGTTTATTATTGAAACAGGAGAGCCTAAGAAAAAGAGCACATCTAAGTCTTATGCAAAGATCTTCTCAGAAAAGGTATGTGAACTTGCAAGAGAAAATGACAAGATTGTGGGTATTACGGCAGCTATGCCTGACGGTGTAGGTCTTACTGCATTTTCTGAAGAATTCCCTGACAGATATTTTGACGTTGGTATTGCTGAACAGCATGCAACAACATTTTCTGCAGGTCTTGCGGCTGCAGGCATGGTGCCTATATTTGCCGTATATTCTTCATTCTTACAGCGTGCATATGATCAGATTATTCACGATGTGTGTAATCAGAATCTTAAGGTAATATTTGCAATTGACCATGCAGGTCTTGTAGGTAGTGACGGTGAGACTCATCAGGGAATATTTGATATTTCATTCTTATCATGTATTCCTAATATGACAGTACTTGCACCGATAAATGCAGAGGAGCTCAGACAGTGCCTCGCTTATGCAGTAAATGTTCACAGAGGACCTATTGCTTTAAGATATCCGAGTGGTGCTGCAAGCAACATTTTAAGCGATGATGTTAAGCCAATCAGATACGGCTGTTCTGAATATGTTCACGAAGGCAGTGAAATTGCCATTGTAGCAGTCGGAAGAATGATGGAAAATGCATTAAAGATTCAGGAAAAGCTTAAGAATAAGGGAATCGATGCAACTGTAGTAAATGCAAGATTTGTATATCCGATCGACAGACAGATGATTAGAGAGCTTTCAAAGAATCACAAGCTTATTGTGACTATGGAAGAAAATGTCGCGTCAGGTGGATATGGTGAGCATGTCAGCGAATATGTTTTAAGCAACGACTTAGGTGTTAAGGTACTTCCAATAGCGCTTCCTGATGCTTATGTTGAGCATGGAAATATTAACATCCTGTTCCACGAACTTGGTATGGATGTTGAATCAATATATAAGAGAGTAGAATCCGCTTATAATAATTTGGTAGGTAGTTATGGCGAAGAAAAGGCTTGATGTACTTCTTGTTGAAAGAGGATTAATCAATTCAAGAGAAAAAGCAAAAGCATTAATTATGGCCGGAAGCGTTTATGTTAACGGTCAGAAAGAAACAAAAGCAGGCGATACATTTGCGGATGAATGCGATATTGTAGTAAAGGACGAGAAGCCGCCTTTCGTTAGCAGAGGTGGTTTGAAACTGGATAAAGCCGTTAAGGTTTTTAATATAGACTTAAATGGCTTAGTCTGCATGGATATTGGAGCAAGTACAGGCGGATTTACTGACTGTATGCTTCAGAATGGTGCAGTAAAAGTATTTTCTATTGACGTAGGACATGGTCAGCTGGCCTGGAGCCTTAGAAATGACGAACGTGTTGTATGCATGGAAAAGACCAATTTCAGATATCTTACTCCGGAAGATATTGGCGAGGAGATAGATTTTGCCAGTTGTGATGTATCATTTATCTCCCTTGAGAAAATTCTTCCTCCGGCTTATTCAATCCTTAAGGATGGCGGAAGAATGGTATGCCTTATTAAGCCACAGTTTGAGGCTGGCAGAGATAAGGTAGGCAAGCACGGAGTTGTAAGAGATATTAACGTTCATAAAGAAGTAATTGAAAATGTCATAGAGTTTGCAATGAATGCACAGTTCAAAGTTATCGGACTTGATTATTCACCTATAAAGGGACCTGAAGGAAATATAGAGTATCTTTTATATTTACGTAAAGGCGATGATGATGCGGCTTTAGACATGGAAGAGCTTCGTGAAAGAATAAAACTCGTAACAGATAACGCAAGCGATTCGCTTACTTTAGTATAAAATTATTTTATTTGATGCTTTAATGGAGTTAAACGAAATGAGTAGTGATTCGAACAGTAAGAAATTAAAATTTTTCCTACTTTCAAATAAAAGAAAAGATGCCGATGGCTCAGTTGTTGGTAAATTAAAAGAAAAAATTGAATCTATGGGACATGTTTGTGAGTGTCGCGATGAAGGTTCTAACTTAGAAAATACAAAGTTTTTATATACAAATCCAAAGGATGTTCCCGAAGATGTTGATATTATCGTGGTTCTTGGTGGTGACGGAACAATTCTTCAGACATCAAGAGATCTTCATGTGCTTCAGAAGCCTATTTTAGGTGTAAATATCGGTACACTGGGATTCCTTACAGACTGTGAGATGGATACAGTTGATGAAGCTCTTGAAAGAATTATTGCGGGAGATTACAAAATCGACCACCGTACAATGATTTCAGGTAAGGTAATCAGAGACGGTGAAGTTGTATATGAAGACTTTGCATTAAATGATATCGTAATCAACAGAAGAGGTTCATTAAGAGTAATTGATTTTGATGTTATTGTTGATGATCAGTTTTTAAATGCTTATGTTGCGGATGGTCTTATTATTTCAACTGCAACAGGTTCAACAGCATATGCTCTTTCAGCAGGTGGTCCGATTATCGAGCCAACTGCCAAGGACATAATGATAACTCCTATCTGTCCTCATACTCTTAATGCAAGAAGCATTATACTTGACTGGAATTCTGAAATTACTGTTGTTATGACTGATAACAAGCAGTTAGCAGAGGAAAGAGTAGTTACATTTGACGGTGAGACAGGATTTGCTCTCTACCCTGGAGATAAGGTTGTAATTACAAAGCATCCTGAGTGTGCAATATTTGCCAAGACAAGTAAAATCAGCTTCTTACAGAGAATCAGAGACAAGATGATGGACCACTAATAGTTAATCATGAATGTCTAGTTATAAATGACTAATCAAGATTGAATAATCACTAATAATTAACCAGGTTTGATTAATCAAATTTGATTAACAATTAGTGATTGATTATTTATGGTTGATTGTTTTGACAATTGAATTTAGTAGGAGGATACATGAAGTCTGAGCGCCAAAATAAAATAATTGAATTAATCAGAAAAAATAACATAGAGACTCAGGAAGAACTTGCGGACGCTCTTAATCAGGCGGGATATAACGTTACTCAGGCAACTGTTTCAAGAGATATCAGAGAGTTAAATCTTACTAAAACATCAGTAGACGGTAAGCATCAGAAGTATGTTATATATCAGTCTGCAGATATTAATCTTGCAGATAAATATGTAAATGTTATGAGAGATGGATTTATTTCCATGTCCGTAGCCCAGAATCTCCTTGTTATTAAAACCGTTCCGGGTATGGCAAGTGCGGTATGTGCTGCTCTTGATGCAATGGACTTGGAAGAAGTTGTAGGTTCCATCGCCGGAGACGATACTATTATGGTTGCCACATCATCAAAGGAAGATGCCACATCTCTTAAAGAGAGACTGCACATTGTTGTGAAATCTAGAGAGGATATGAATGTTAACTAATATACATATTGAAAACTATGCACTTATTGATTGTTTAGACATAGACATTAATGAAGGACTTAACATAATTACCGGTGAAACCGGTGCAGGTAAGTCCATTATTCTTGGTGCAATAGGTGCCGCATTAGGTGCAAAGATTAATTCAGATGTGATTAGAGCCGGAGAGGAATATTCATTTATTTCTGTTTCATTTCATATAAATGATGCAGATAAGTTAAAAGCCCTTACAGAGCTTGATGCCGTTGATTTGTCTGATGGAGATATTATAGTTACAAGAAAGATTTTACCTGCAAGATCTGTATTTAAAATCAACGGTGTAACTGTTTCTGCAGCACAGGTCAGATCATTATCTTCTTTAATTATAGATATGCACAGTCAGCGTGATAATTTATTACTGCTTAAAACTGAAAATCAGTTAAAGCTGGTAGATTCATTTGGTGATGATGAGTTCCGTAAGCTTATGGACAGACAAAAGAGTCTGTATGAGGAATATACGGAGTGCAATTCAAAACTTGCAAATATTGGCGATGATGCAAGCCTTAGAGAAAGAGAGATTTCACTTCTTCAATACGAGATTAAGGAAATTGAAGAAGCTTCTTTAACTGTCGAAGAAGATGAAGAACTTGAAGAAAAGTTCTCTAAGATGTCATATCTTGAAAAAATCAGAAGAGGAGTGGCAGAATCACTGCAGTCACTGGAGTCAGGTGATGTAAACAGCATCGATTTACTTGGTAAGGCTATCAAATCTCTCGGTGATGCCATTAACTACGATAAGGATTTAGTTCAGATATATGATGCATTAAAAGAGGCTGAAAGTATTCTTTCAGATGCTTCAGGTGATTTATATTCTTATATAGAGAATAACGAAATGGACGAAGAGGAATTCGCCCGTATTACAAACAGAATAGATCTTTATAACACACTTAAGAGAAAATATAACGGAAGTGTTAAGGGGATTCTTGAAGCTCTTGATGAAAAGATAGAGAGACTTGATACTTTAATTAACTCTGACGAATATATTACAAAGCTTAAAGACAGAATTAATGAGCTTATCGATGAAATGAATCAGGTCTGTCAGTCATTACATGACAAAAGAGTCGGTATAGCAGAACATTTACAGTCATTAATAATGTCTGAAATGACAGATTTAAATTTCAACAATGTTCAGTTTTTAATTGAAGTCAGAAAAAATGATACATTTTCATCTAATGGATATGACAGTGTTGAATTTTTAATAAGTCTTAATTCGGGAGAAGATGTAAAGCCACTAAAAAATATTGCATCAGGTGGTGAAATCAGTCGTATTATGCTTGCAATAAAGAGTGTTATTGCAGACAGGGATATTACGGGAACAATGATATTTGATGAGATCGATACGGGAATAAGCAGTAGAACTGCTCAGTACGTAGCTGAGAAAATGCACAATATTTCCAAATCACATCAGATTATATGTATTACCCACCTTCCACAGATAGCAGCCATGGCTGATACTCATTTCTATGTATATAAAGAAGTAAGTGATAATAAAACAATTACCTGTATGAGGGAGCTGGATGAAGAATCACAGATAAATGAGCTGGCAAGATTCCTGGGCGGAAGTAAAATTACAGAAAATGTAATGGAAAATGCTAAAGAAATGAAGCAGCTTGCCAATGATTATAAGGTGAATAACGCCAGATAATTTCATAAGAAAATTAAAGAAAGTGTAAATTAACAATTTATAATATATTTATAAATTATTGATTTACACTTTTTTTATATTATTAAACACTATATTTGCTTGATAATTTGTAATGATACATATATACTGTATTCGTAGTTTGTAAAATTACAGTAACAAATACGTAACATTTAATGGTTATTTATGGGACCGGAATTTTAAAATTATATATTTTGTTCGTTACCATGCTTATGTCAGCGTACAATAATATGAGCACACGTTACGGTAGCATAAGCAGGCGTTGCGTAAGCACAGTTACGTTAGTATAAGCATAGTATCGAATAAGATATTTGGAAAAGGAATTATTCAGTTATGAAATCAAATAAATCTAAGAAACTCGCTAAACTCCTCGCTTTGTCAATATCAGGTGCAGCTATTGGTGCAACACCTGTAATGACAGTTCTCGCTGACGAAGTTACTGACTTAACAAATCAGAAAAACAATGCTCAGTCAGAAATTGACAACTTACAGGAAGAATTAACAAATGCTTTAGAGCAGATTGACAATCTTGAAAGTGAAGCTGCAAAAATCAACGACCAGATGGAAAAGGCTAATGCTGACTTAAAGGTTGCTGAAGAGAAGCAGAAGAAGCAGGAACAGGATATGAAACTTCGTATCCAGTACATGTACGAAAACAAGAATAAGACTGTTGAAGAAGCTCTTATTACTTCAACTGATATGAGTGATGCCCTTAACAAGGCTGAGTATGCTCAGAAAATGTACGACTATGACAGAAAAGCTCTTGAAGAATTAGATGCTACAACAAAGCAGATAAAGGAACTTCAGTCACAGCTTGAAAGTGACATGGCTGAACTTGCATCTTCACAGCAGGAATATCAGGATAAGAAGTCACAGCTTGAAGCAACAATTGCTGATAAGAGAGCTACAGTTAAGGACTTCGATACACAGATTGCATCAGCTATGGAAGCAGCCGCAGCAAGAGCAGCCGCAGCTGAAGCTGCATCTGTTCCAACAAGAAGTGAGTCATCTTCAGGTCCATCAGGTAGTTCAGGTGGTAGCAGCAACTCAGGTTATGATGACTCAGATTCTTCATCATCAGATGGAGGCAGCAGTGATGCTTCATATAGTGATGTAGTTTCTGCAGCAGCAAGCTACTTAGGTACACCATATGTATTTGGGGGTAGCAGCTATAGCGGTATCGACTGTTCAGGTCTTGTAAATAGAGCATATGCAGCAGTTGGTATCAGCGTACCTCGTCAGTCTTCATCACTTGCATCTATAGGTAGAGGAGTTTCTATTTCAGAAGCACGTCCTGGCGATATCGTTTGTTATCCTGGTCACGTAGGTATCTACGTTGGTAACGGACAGATGATTCATGCACCACAGCCTGGTAGTTCTGTATGTTACTCATCAATTTATATTATTGGTGGACCTACAACAATCAGAAGAGTTTAATTACAAAATGTAATTCTTATATATTATTAAAGCGTGTAACAGTAAATATTCACTGTTACACGCTTTTTTTGTACTTTCCGAGATTTAATTATTATTAGTCCTGAATATATGTTATTATCAATTCGATAAAGGCTATATAAAAATTGATATTATAAATTTTCAATTTTTATATAGATAACACAGTCAGGATAGCTAACAAGTTGATATACCTAAGAAGTTAGGATACTTAAAGAATTAAGTTATCTGATTATAGTTAAATATTAAATGAACATAGGATAAACATACGCGTATAAATCATAAATGGGGGAATTATGAAATCATTTTTAGTAAAAGCCGGGGCAGCTGTAACGGCCATAATTTCCGCAGGTACGGCAGTAGTTGGTGTAACCACAACCATTAATGCCGAATCCAGTGAGGAAATTAATAATAAAATTAATCAGTCCAACAATCAGCTTTCAGAATTAGAAAGTAAATTAAAGAGCATTAATGATGAGATTAATCAGTTAGACAGCAAGGCTACTGATCTTATTTCTCAGATGTATGATGTTAATAAGGATCTGGAAGATACTCAAAAAGAGCTTGATCAGCAGTATTCTGATATGAAATATCGAATTCAGTACAACTATGAAAATGGTAATAACGGCCTTGTAGAGAGTCTTTTTACATCTGAATCATTTGCAGATGCATTAAATACTGCTGAATATTATCAGAAGATATATTCATATGACAGAAGTAAGCTAGATGACATTAAGGTAAATGTAGATAAGATTTCTTCTTTAAAGGAAGAGCTCAATTATCAGATTGCTGAAATGAACAGTGCAAAAGAGGAAATGACTAACAAGCAGAAAGAGCTTGATAATCTTGTTGAGTCAAAGAAATCTGAAATAGAGCAGCTCAATACAGAATTCTCAAAGGCACTTCTTGCTGAAGAAGGGGCTAAAAAGAAAGCTGAAGAGGAAGCACGTCTTGCAGAAGCAAAGAGACAGGAAGAGCTTGACAGAATTGAGCGTGAAGAGGCTGCAAAGCCACCTGTAACGACAACTCCTTCAGATGATGATAAAGATACAGGAAATAACAACCAGGGTTCATCTTCTCTCAGAGAGCAGGTTGCAAAAAATGCCGCTGCCGGTAATTCAACATTCCCTGCATTACCAGGCTGGTGTGCTGCATGGGTATCAGGTGTATACAGCTACACTGGTATAACACCTCCAAGAGGTAATGCAATTGACTACTGGTTAAAATGGAGTTACTCAGGAAGCAGAAGTATGGACAATATTCCTGTAGGAGCATGTGTAATCAGTTCAGGATGGGGTGCGGCAGGTGCCGAATATGGTCATATCGGAATCTATCTTGGCAATGGTAAAGTAGCAAGTAACGTAGGTTATATTAAGATTCAGTCCATCGAATCATTTGACTCAGATGCCACTGCAACATGCAGAGGATATCGCGGTTATATCGGCTGGGTATGGCCAAATGGCAAGGCTATATAATTATTAATATATTGTAAAATCAGCCCTGTTATGATAATATAACAGGGTTAGATTGCGGATGTGGCGGAATGGCAGACGCAGCAGACTCAAAATCTGCCGGTGGTGACATCGTGTGGGTTCGACTCCCACCATCCGCATTAGGAATTAAAATTTATGTAATTTTTAAAGCACAGACTAGATATTCTATATGTGCGTTTTTTTATTTATAGACGAGGTATTCAGATGAGTTCAGAACTTATGCTTATAGACGGTCATAGCATACTCAACAGAGCATTTTATGCCATTCCTCCGTTAACCGCTCCGGACGGTACTCCTACAGGAGCCATATACGGATTCCTCAACATTTTGTTCAAGTTCATTGATGAAGAAAAACCGAACAAACTGATAGTGGCATTTGACAGATCTGAACCTACATTTAGACATGAAAAGTACAAAGAATATAAGGGTACAAGAAAGTCCATGGACCATGATTTAAGAGTTCAGGTTCCTCTCATAAAGGACGTTCTTAAGTCCATGAATATTACAATTGCTGAAAAGCCTGGTTATGAAGCAGACGATATTATCGGTACATTATCAAAGAGAATGTCCGCAAATGGAGAAAAGGTTGTAATTGTATCCGGAGATAAGGATTTACTTCAGTTGTTGGACGACAATATAACAATGAAGAATCCTAAGACAAGAGCCGGTAAAACTACGGTTGATACATATACACCTGCAGAGCTTTATGAAGAGTATGGCGTAACACCTGAAGAATTTGTTGATTTAAAGGCTCTTATGGGAGATACATCTGATAATATTCCGGGGGCAAAGGGAATTGGACCGAAAACCGCAATGCCTCTTATTGCTGAATATCATACAGTAGAAAATCTTCTGGATCATATTGATGATATTAAATCAAAATCAACAGCTAAGAAACTTACAGAGAGTAAGGATAATATTATCCTCAGTAAATTTCTCGCAAAGATTGATGTGGATGCACCAATTGAAACAGATATCGATGGTGCAAAGTTAGAAAACTTATGCAATGACAATTCAATGGATTTTCTCATTAAGCTCAATCTTAAAACATTTGTTGAGAGATTAAAAAAGAAGGGCTATGGAAGTGATGGTGGTTCTGATTCAAATGGCACAGCAGCTTCAGACAAGGATGTAAATCAGCCGGATGAAAATGCAATGCAGCCTGCTTCAAATGACGACATTGAAGAGTTATTTGGTGAATTAATGGCAGAAAGTGCAGCTGCAAATGGTACTGCGGATTCTGATAGAGCTGCTACAGTAACACCAGAAAAAGAAGTTCACATAGATGACAACATCTTTAACCCTGTTGGGCCAATGACTGAATTAAAGACTGTAGAAATTCAGGACTTTGATGAATATACAAAGTTATCAGATGATATTTTTGAAAATGTCTCAAATGCCAGAAATGCATCAATCAGCCTTATAAATGACGGTGACAATGTATTTGTTTCAGTTGCTTCAGGTGACAGCATTTATACTGTTCAGGAGCCTTATCTTTCAAAAGAGCAGATACTCAGTGGCGTAAGGGAATTATTTGACAGAATATCCAGGGCTGATAACAGGGAAACATTTGCGAAGATTTATGTTAATAACATTAATTTCTTCATTAAGAACTTAGAACTTGAAACAAGTTATGGATTTCCTGTAGATAACATTTTCGACCTTGGACTTGCGGCATATATTGTTGATCCTAATGTAGGAAATTACTCATATGATGTTCTTGCATTTACATATCTTAAGGAAGTGCTTGAAACACCGAAGGATTTAAAGAAGGATGTTCAGAAACAGACTGTATTAGAGGCAAATGTTTTATTCCACAGTGGAAGAGAGGTTTATTCAAAACTTGTTTCCGTTGATGGAGAAAGCCTTTATAAGGATGTGGAATTACCTACAAGTCTTGTTCTTGCGGATATGTCCATGCAGGGAATCCGTGTGCAGAAAGATGAGTTAAATAATTATACTCAGAAGCTTTCTGAAAGAATTGAAACAATAAGAGAGCAAATTATTGAAGAAGCAGGTGTGGACTTCAATATCAGTTCACCAAAACAGCTTGGTGAAGTACTCTTTGACAGACTTCATCTGCCACATGGTAAGAAGACTAAGACAGGATATTCAACTGCGGCAGATGTACTTGAAAGTCTTGCACCGGAATATACAATAGTTGCAAATGTTCTTGAGTACAGAACACTTACAAAGCTTAAGTCAACATATGGTGAAGGTCTTGTGGCATTTATTGAGCCAGATGGAAGAATACATGGTGAATTTAATCAGACAGTAACTGCTACAGGAAGAATAAGTTCATCTCAGCCAAACTTACAGAATATTCCTATTCGAATGGAAATTGGAAGACAGATAAGAAAAGTATTTGTTCCTAAGGACGGATGTGTATTCTTAGATGCGGATTATTCTCAGATTGAATTAAGAGTTCTTGCTCATATGTCTGGTGATGAAAAGCTTATCAATGCATATAGAAGTGCGGAAGATATTCATACAATGACAGCTTCTCAGGTATTCCATGTTCCTGTTGACATGGTAACTCCGGAAATGAGAAGAAATGCAAAGGCAGTTAACTTCGGTATCATTTACGGAATAAGCTCATTTGGACTCAGTAATGACCTTTCCATATCGGTTTCTGAAGCTAAGCAGTATATTGACAGTTATTTCCATACATATCCTAAGATTAAGACATTTTTGGATAATCTTGTACAAAGCGCCAAGGATAAGGGATATTCGGAGACAATTTTAGGAAGAAAGAGACCGATACCGGATCTTTCTTCAAAGAACTTCCGATTGAGATCGTTTGGTGAAAGAGTAGCCATGAATGCACCTATTCAAGGAACGGCTGCTGATATTATGAAGATTGCCATGATTAGGGTATTTAATGAACTCTATTCCAGAAACTTAAAATCAAGGCTTATATTGCAGGTTCATGATGAATTACTTATTGAGACTTACAAGGATGAAGTTGATGAAGTAAAATCTATCCTGGAAGAGGCAATGACAAAGGCCGTTAAGCTTAAGGTTCCTCTCATGATTGAAACTGGAGAGGGCGATAACTGGCTGAATGCTCATTAATAATTGACATAAATATTAGAGATATAGGAAAATATATGAAAGTTATTGGAATAACAGGTGGTATCGGTTCCGGTAAGAGTACACTCCTTAAGAGTTTAGCGGAAAGAGAAGATACCAAAATTGTATATACGGATGAGGTTGCCAGACATTTAACTCAGAAGGGTGAGGCCGCATATAATAAAATAGTTTTCTTCTTCGGTGAAGATATTCTTCTTGAAAATGGAGAAATTAACAGAAGTCTTTTAGGAGACATTGTTTTTAACAATAAAAAGAAACTGGCAGTGCTTAACAGCATTGTTCATCCGCTTGTTAAAAATGAAATTATTGCGGATATGACCAATCCGGAAACATCAGCCAGATATAAATATTACTTTATTGAATCTGCTCTGATGTACGAGTCACATTTTGAAAAACTCTGTGATGAGGTCTGGTACATTTATTCTCCTGAGGATGTGAGAATTAAGAGACTTGTTCTCAACAGAAATATGACTGCTGAACAAATCCTTGATATTATGTCCCAGCAGATGTCTGATATCGAAATAAGAGAGAAGTACTTAAGAGGTGTAATTCCTCATACAATCGATAAGGGAATAAAGGAATTTGATGTTCATCCTAAATTTGTTGAAATATCAAACTGGGATGATGAATTAATATCAAAGGACAATTTAGCAAGAATCCAGAAGATATTACTTGATTAATAAGGTGTGTGAAATGAATATGCGTTTAATGAGTATAGCCAGCGGAAGTGACGGCAATTGCACATATATAGGTTCTGACAATACTCATATTCTTATAGATGCGGGTATAAGCAGAAAACGTATATGTGAAGGATTAAAGCAACTGGATCTTTCCATTAAGGATATAGATGCCATTTTCTTTACTCACGAACATTCTGACCACATTGCGGCGGCGGGTGTTCTTGCAAGAAATGACGCTATCGCATACTATACAACAGAGAAAACTATAGAAGAAATTCTGAAGAAAAAGTCTCTTGGAAGTATAGACAGAGAATTATTTAACACAATTAATAAAAATAGTGATATTCTTATAGGAGATTTAATTGTAAGTCCATTTGGCATAAGTCACGATGCGGCGGATCCTGTAGCTTATACGGTTAAGCACGCGGAAGATTTATCCAAGAAGATTGGAGTAGTAACTGATCTTGGTGAATACAATGAATCCCAGATTGAGATTTTACAGAATTGCGGAATTCTTTTGGCAGAATCCAATCATGACAGAAAAATGCTGGAAGTCGGTCCGTACCCATATGAAACCAAGCGAAGAATAATGAGTAAATATGGTCATTTATCAAATGATGACTGTTCAGATTTCGTCAATCATCTGTTACATGACAATATGAAAACATTATTGCTTGGACATCTGAGTAAAAATAATAATTATGAATTATTAGCATATGAGACGGTAAGACACGGCATTGACAGCGGTGAACATGAATACAGAGCAAATGATTTTGATATTCGTGTTACAAATAGTGACAAGCCGTCTGATATAATAGTAATATAAACTAAGTTAAAAATTGTAAGATATAAACAATAAGGAGTATGTTATGAAAAAGTGTGTTGTTACAGTTGTAGGTCCAGATAATGTAGGTATCATTGCTAAGGTTTGTACATATTTCGCAGAAAACGGAATTAACATCTTAGATATCAGTGAAACAATCGTTTCAAAGTACCTTAACATGATGATGTTAGTTGACTTAAAGGAAAGCCCAAAGACTCTTGAATTAATTAGTGAAGAATTAAAGGCATTAGGTGAGGAAATCGGCGTTCTCGTTAACATTCAGAGAGAAGAAATTTTCGACATGATGCACAGAATCTAATTCACAGTTATAGTTGTATAAGATTACATTTATATAACAATATTAATATAACATAATTAACAGGGGTTTTAATATTATGATAAATTTATATGAAGTAACCGAAACTAATAAAATGATTCAGCAGGAGAATTTTGATGTTCGTACAATTACTATGGGTATCAATCTTCTTCCATGCGTAGATGAAGACGTTGATAAGACATGTGAAAATGTTTACAAAAGAATTGTTTCATATGCAAAGGATCTTGTGAAAACAGGTGATGATATCGGTAGAGAATTCGGTATTCCTGTAGTAAATAAGAGAGTTTCAATTACTCCAATTGCACTTGTAGGTGCAAGATGCTGTAAGTCAGTTGATGACTTCGTAAAGATTGCCAAGGCACTTGAGAAGGCTGCCATTGAAACAGGCGTTAACTTCATTGGTGGTTATTCAGCACTCGTTTCAAAGTCAATGACAGCAGCAGATGAGCTTCTTATCCGTTCAATTCCAAGAGCTATGGCTGAGACAGAGCATATCTGTTCTTCAGTTAATGTTGGTTCAACAAAGACAGGTATCAACATGGATGCCGTTAAGTTATTAGGTCAAGTTATCAAGGAAGCAGCTGAGTTAACAAAGGATAGAGATTCTATCGGATGTGCTAAGATCGTTGTTTTATGTAACGCTCCTGATGACAACCCATTCATGGCAGGTGCATTCCATGGTGTTACAGAAACTGATGCTGTAATCAACGTTGGTGTTAGTGGTCCTGGTGTTGTTAACCATGCTCTTAAGGCTACTAAGGGTGAGGACTTCAAGGTTCTCTGCGAGACAATCAAGAAGACAGCATTCAAGATTACTAGAGTTGGTCAGCTTGTTGCTGAAGAAGCAGCAGCAAGACTTGGCGTACAGTTCGGTATCGTAGATCTTTCACTTGCTCCTACACCTGCAGTTGGTGATAGTGTTGCTGAAGTACTTGAGAAGATTGGTCTTGAGTGTGTTGGTGCTCCTGGTACAACAGCTGCTCTTGCATTACTTAACGATCAGGTTAAGAAGGGTGGAGTTATGGCTTCATCATATGTTGGTGGCTTAAGTGGTGCGTTCATTCCTGTTTCTGAAGATCAGGGTATGATTAAGGCTGTTGAAAAGGGGTGCTTAACAATTGAGAAGCTTGAGGCTATGACTTGTGTATGTTCAGTGGGCCTTGATATGATTGCTATCCCTGGAGATACAAAGGCTACAACAATTTCAGGTATGATTGCTGATGAGTCTGCTATCGGTATGATCAACCAGAAGACAACAGCTGTAAGAATTATTCCTGTTGCCGGCAAGGGTGTTGGTGAAAATGTTGAATTCGGTGGCTTATTAGGTTATGCACCTATTATGCCTGTTAACAACTTCGACTGTTCTGAATTCGTTAACAGAAAGGGTAGAATTCCTGCTCCAATCCACAGTTTCAAGAACTAATTGATTTAAAATCTGATTCTTCCAGAGTCGATTTTTAAATAATTAATTGTTATTTCAATAAACGAAGTTAATATTTCTGATTAAATATAAAAAAGGTGAATCGCCGTTATGGTGATTCACCTTTTTGTTTTTTATTAAGATGTATACCTTAAAATTGTTTAAGACTTTATGTTAAATTTCAATATAAAGTTTCCGTTTAAGTATCCGTCTTAGAATGATTCTCCTGTAAATCCAATGTCCTCAATATAGATTCCACGTTTGAATTCATCAGGAACATCAATTCCAAACTGCTCAGCAATTACAAGGTTGTAAAGATTAGAAGCGAAAATATCTTCTGCAAGAAGTTCTTCATTTCCTGCCACCTTTGTAATAATAGGAATAGGGCAATTCTTCTTTATCTGATTTAAATATTCCTGTCCCTTTTTGTTCATACCAAGGATTCTGATATATGGAACTGTGTCAGGCTTATTTTCAAATACAAATACTTCATCATCTGCAGCAGATTCAAAGCTGTCGATGACATCATTTTCACATTTTTTCTTTATACCAAGTAAAATATGAATAAGTGCTCTTGAAATAGCAGTATAAGTAAGTGACTTATCCTTAATATTTATTATTGATTCAGTAATTGTTGCCTTAGGTAAGTAGTTATTAACAATTCTGCCTGCAAGATTTTCTGTAATTCCTTCATATTCGCAAAGTCTCTTAATAAGATCTTTCTTCTTGAAGTTTGTCTCATACATGAGTCTGTTAATCTTGTATGCAAGCATTTCTTTGAAATCATCAATGCTTACAGGCATTGCACGGCCAAAACTCTCAGATACGATATCTTCTGTATCTTCAGGAATGCTTTCGAATACCTTCCTAAATAAATCGTTACGGATAATGTCATTTAATGCATCATCATCCATATCAGGATTATTTTCTAATGTAGCCATTAATGCATCAAGCTGCTCAAATATTTCGTTTCTGAGAGCAAATGAAGAAGCATATACTTCGCCTTCATTTGATTCATCAAATGCTTCGTCATATGCAAGACCTGTTCTTTCATATGTAAGACACTTAATGTTGTATGCATTTCTTATAACAGACTTAATATATTCGATACCGAGAATATTGTTAGGTGATGCAAGTAAGTTATGAACCTTTTTCTCATCGAAAATACCGAGAGAAACAATAGTGGCCTCTCTTGCAGCAGGATATGACATACCTGTCTTTAAATTCTCCTTAATTGCATCGCTGAAACCGTCAGGCTCACTTGCAAGAACAGATGAAATCTTTGTTAAAGCATCGATATTACCTGATTCACTTCCGAAGCAGATGCTGTCAACGCCTAAGTAATTAAGGATATCAACTGCACCCATGGCAAAACCTTCAGCACTGGCTGTTGCATAACGGACAGGAAGTTCAACCACAAGGTCTACACCTGTGTTAACGGCACATGCAGTACGGAGATATTTGTCCATAATTGCAGGCTCACCTCTCTGTACAAAGTCGCCACTCATAACAGCAATTGCAACGTCTGCACCAGAAAGTTCTTTTGACTTTTCCAAATGCTTAACATGCCCCTTATGCATAGGATTATATTCTGTGACTAAACCTACAGCTTTCATATATATACTCCTTAAAAAAGATGAATTCTAAATGTTATTTTCCATGGTAAACAATGTGAATTACAATGTCAAACCATATGTTTATAGTACCATTAATAAGATTATCAGGTAACAGGCAAAAATATGTGGATTTTATTGAATTATTTGTTAACTAACAATGTATAAATACTTGTACAATAGCGTTTTTCATTATATAATTTACAAATATATTTTTAAAAATGTTCAGCGTGGAATTTATTTTGTTTGCGTTGTTATAAATAAAAAGGAGTTTGAGTTACATATGGGTTTTATAGATCATATTAAGGAACTTGCAAGAAAAGATAAAAAGACAATTATTTTACCAGAGTCAATGGACGAAAGAATATATGCAGCAACAGAGACTATCTTAAAAGAGGATATTGCTAACATCATTATCATCGGAACAGAAGAGCAGGTTGCAGAGCATAGCAAGGGATATGATATTACAGGTGCAACAATTATCGATCCATTTACATATGAGAACAGACAGATGCTTATAGACAAGTTCGTAGAGCTCAGATCAAGCAAGGGTGTTGATGCTGAAAAGGCTGCTCAGATGATGGATGATGACTATATGTATTTTGCATGTTTAATGTGCAAGTGCGGATTAGCTGACGGTGTTGTTTCAGGTGCATGTCACTCAACAGCCAACACAATCAGACCATCACTTCAGATTATCAAGACAAAGCCTGGTACAGAACTTGTTTCAACACTTTTCTTCATGGAAACAGTTGTACCTGAATACGGTCAGGATGGTATTTTCTTATTTGCTGACTGTGCACTTAACCAGAACCCAACAGCAGAAGAGTTAGCTGTTATTGCAGGAACAAGTGCAGCATCATTTGAAGAATTCATCGATGCTAAGGCTAAGGTTGCTTTACTTTCATACTCAACATTTGGTTCAGCAAAGCATGACGATGTTGAAAAGGTACAGAAGGCAACAGCCATTGCAAAAGAAAAATATGCTCAGTACGACATTGATGGCGAATTACAGTTAGATGCAGCCATTGATATGGAAGTTGCTAAGATTAAATGTAGTGACAGCAAGGTAGCAGGTCAGGCTAACGTTCTTGTATTCCCTAACCTTGATGCCGGAAATATCGGTTATAAATTAGTTCAGAGACTTGGCAGAGCTAACGCATACGGTCCTTTACTTCAGGGAATTGCAATGCCTGTTAATGACCTTTCAAGAGGATGTAGCGCCGCTGATATCGTAGGTGTAGTTGCACTTACAGTAGTTCAGGCTCAGCATAGTTAATGTTTTAAGAGGAGATTAAGTTATAGAATGAATATCTTAGTTATAAATTGCGGAAGTTCTTCCCTTAAATATCAGGTTTTCAGAATGGAAGACGAATTCGTTCTTGCCAAGGGTTTAGCTGAGCGTATCGGAATCAACGGTTCAAGATTTAAGTATAAGCCATATAATGGTGAAGAAGTTGTTATCGAACAGCCTATTAAGAACCATGGTGTAGCCATGGAGCTTATCATTAAGGCACTTGTAGATGAAAATTACGGTGTATTAGAGAGCCTTAGTGATATTACAGCTGTTGGTCACAGAGTGCTTCACGGTGGCACTAAGTACAGAGACTGTGCAATTATCACAGAAGATGTTAAGGATGTGATCAGACATCATATTGAGCTCGGACCTCTTCATAACCCTGCTAACCTTATTGGGATTTCAAGTGCTGAAGAGAACCTCCCCGGAGTACCAAATGTTGCCGTATTTGATACAGCTTACGGTAATACATTACCTCCAAAGGCATATTTATATGCTATTCCTAGAGAGTACTATGACAAGTATCATGTAAGAAGATACGGTTTCCACGGAACATCACACAGATTCGTTGCTAAGGAAACAATGAACTTCTTAGGATTAGACAAGAATAATTCTAAGATTATCGTATGTCACCTTGGTGGTGGTTCATCTGTTTCTGCAACTCTTAACGGAGAGTGTGTTGATACATCTATGGGGCTTACTCCACTTGAAGGTCTTCCAATGGGTACAAGATCAGGTGATATTGATCCTGCAATACTTGAGTACATCTGTAGAAAAGAGAAGAAGTCAATTCAGGATGTATTATATGTATTAAATCATAAGTCAGGTGTATTCGGTGTTTCAGGCGGCCTCTCAAGTGACTTCCGTGACTTAAGAGCAGCTATGGAAAGAGGCGATAAGCTCGCTACAGAGACACTTGAAATGTTTACATACAGACTTGCCAAGTACATTGGTGGTTATACAGCTGCAATGAACGGTGTTGATGCAATTACATTTACAGCCGGTATAGGTGAGAATGCTGACTGGATCAGAAGCATGACATGCGAATACCTTGGATATTTAGGTATTACTATCGATGAGGAAGTTAATGCAAATACGCATGGAGAGCCAGCTGTTATCTCAACACCTGACTCAAGAGTTAAGGTTTGTGTAATTCCAACTAACGAAGAACTTGCTATTGCAAGAGAAATTAAAACACTTCTCGGAAACGAAATATAATATATTGACATTACTAATGTTTAATTATATAATACCTGATATGTGTTGTCAGAAGGAGGTGTGAAGAATGTCAATTTGTCCAAAGAATAAGTCATCTAGAGCACGTAGAGACAAGAGAAGAGCAAACTGGAAGATGACTGCTCCAACACTCGTAAGATGTAGTAGATGTGGCGCATTAATGACACCTCATAGAGTTTGTTTAACATGCGGAAGCTACAACAAGAAGCAGATCATTGAAGTTGCTGAATAATTTTTATTAATGGAATAGTCCATAATAAAAATGGATATAGAGATATCCTTTAAAAAGCTCAGGCCGTCTGGTCTGAGCTTTTTTTTATGCGAAAAATTGTATAGAAAATACAAAATAAAAATATTTGAAAAAGAGTTGCAATTTTCATACAACATAAAATATAAATATTTTATGTTGTATGGCAATAATGGTATATAATTAACTAGTTAATTGATTAATTGATTAATTGGTTAACTGGTTAACTGGTTAATTGATTGACTTGTTGATAGATAGATTGATTGGTTGCTTAATCAGGAAACATTTTAGAATAAATAATGTTAATATCAGAAAGCAATAACATTTAACATATAGATTATAAGAAATATACGAAAGGAGATATCAATCATTTACGGTTGAATACGGAATATGGTAGGAACATTATTTCAGAACGTAAGAGATAAAAAACCTCTTGTACATAATATTACAAATTATGTTACAGTTAATGACTGTGCAAATATCACACTTGCTATCGGTGCGTCACCTATTATGGCGGATGATATTGATGAAGTGGAAGATATTGTAAGCATTTGCAATGGGCTTAATATCAATATCGGTACATTAAATAAGAGAACCATTGAATCAATGATTGCCGCAGGCAAGAAGGCAAATGAATTAAATAAGCCTGTTATTTTAGATCCAGTAGGTGCAGGTGCTTCAAAGCTTAGAACTGAAACTGCACAAAGATTATTAAAAGAAGTTAAGTTTTCAGTTATCAGAGGAAATATTTCCGAAATCAAGACACTTGCAGGATTAAATGCTGAAACACGTGGAGTTGATGCTGATATTGATGATATTGTTACAGATGAAAATGTAGCCCAGGTTGCAGAATTCTGTAAGACGTTTGCCAGGGAGACAGGTGCTATAATTGTTGTTACAGGTGCAATCGATATCATTTGTGATGGAGAAAAGGCCTATGCAGTAAAAAACGGCAGATCTGAAATGTCATCAATTACAGGCACTGGATGTCAGTTATCATCAATGTTAGGAGCATTTATATCTGCTAACACTGATAACGTACTTGGTGCAGCACTTTCTGCAGTGTGTACAATTGGACTTGCCGGAGAAATTGCATATGAGAGAATGACAAAACCGGATGGTAATTCTTCATATAGAAATTATATTATTGATGCGGTTTACAATATGAGTGCTGAAAAGCTGGATAAGGGCGCAAAATACACTGAGATTTGAATTATAGAAACTGAAATATATAGATTTAAATTGTATAACCTGTAAAATACAGTGTTTTGAATTATGTAAATTAGGTTTCAGTTTTCAGTTTGTGTTTTAGAAGAAAAACAACTTATATTAAATTAACATGTACATAGAATAAAGATATATGTACTTTACAACGGAGATAACAATGGGAGAAAATAATCAGGTTCACAAGCGAAGAGTGAGATATTCCGGGAAATATCCCAAGAAGTTTGAAGAAAAGTACAAAGAGCATGATCCAAATAAATATGCGGATACTGTAGCCAGAGTAATTGAAAAGGGCGGAACACCTGCAGGAATGCACATTTCTATTATGGTAGATGAAATTATTGATTTCTTACAGATTAAACCGGGTCAGACTGGTCTGGACGCAACTTTAGGATATGGCGGTCATACATCTAAGATGTTAGAGCAGTTAAATGGCAGTGGTCACATTTATGGTCTTGATGTAGATCCGATTGAGTCTGCAAAGACAGAAAAGAGACTCAGAGATAAGGGATTTGGAGAGGATATTCTCACAGTTAAGCTTACTAACTTTGCAAATATCGATCAGGTTTCAGATGAAGTTGGCAAATTTGACTTTATTTTAGCTGACCTTGGTGTATCATCAATGCAGATTGATGACCCTGAAAGAGGATTTTCATATAAGGTAGATGCACCTCTTGATCTTAGAATGAATCCAAATAAAGGCGAGAGTGCGATAGAAAGACTTCAGAGCATTACACAGGATGAACTTGCAGGAATGTTATATGAAAATTCTGATGAGCCATATGCAGAAGAAATTGCTGAGGAAATATTTAAAAGAAAGAAAAACGGTAATCCTGTAAAGACAACAACAGATTTGCGAAACGTTATTGAAGAGGCATTATCATTCTTACCTAAGAATAATGAATTAAAGGATATCATTAAGAAAACATGCCAGAGAGTTTTTCAGGCTTTAAGAATAGATGTTAACAGCGAATTTGAAGTGCTCTATGATTTCCTTGAGAAGCTTCCTTTGGTACTTAAGCCAAATGGAAGAGTTGCCATTTTAACATTCCATTCAGGAGAAGACAGACTTGTTAAAAAGTCATTTAAAGAAGGCAAGAGAAATGGCATTTACAGCGACATTTCAGATGTAATCAGACCTTCAGCGGAGGAATGCAGAAGAAACGGCAGAGCGAGATCTACAAAGATGCGCTGGGCCATAAGAAGTGATCTTGAAATATGATTTTTAAGATTGATTAGTCCAGGTTGATTAATCAAAATTGATATATTAAAATTTTTCAAATCTCACAGCAGGGTATAACCTTACTGTGGGATTTTTTATTGGGAAATTTGCGTTACTTTTACTTTAAAAACAGAATGCATATTGTATAATAAAAAAATAGTTTAAAAATTATAATATGGAGAATTATAATGAAAATAATATCTTGGAATGTGGCAGGATTCAGAGCCTGCCATAAGAAGGGACTTGAAGAGTTCTTTGATAAGGAAAATGCAGATATTTATTGCTTTCAGGAAACAAAAATGACTGAGGATCAGAATCCGATGCATAAGGAAGGATATAAGGAATATTTATATCCGGCTGAGAAAAAGGGTTACTCAGGTGTAATGATTTACACAAAGGTAGAACCTGTTTCTGCGGCATTTGGAATGGGAGATGAGGAATACGACAGTGAGGGCAGAGTTATTACTCTTGAATTTGAAGATTTCTATCTTGTTAACTGTTATGTTCCAAATGCAAAGCGTGATCTTGAAAGACTTGACTCAAGAATGAGATTTGAAGATCTTATGAGAGACTATCTTTTAAAGCTTACAGAAAAGAAAAATGTTGTATATTGTGGCGATTTAAATGTTGCCCATGAAGAGATTGATATTAAGAATGCAGCTTCTAACAGAAGAAATGCAGGATTTACTGATGAAGAGCGTAACAAGATGACAGATCTTCTTGAATCAGGATTTGTTGATACATTCAGACATCTCTATCCTGAAGAGGTAAAATACAGCTGGTGGAGTTACATGGGTAAAGCCAGAGAGAACAATGTAGGCTGGAGAATTGACTACTTTATTGTAAATAAGGATTTTGTGGATTCAGTAAAGGACTCTGTTATTTATACAGATGTATTTGGATCAGATCACTGTCCTATTGGAATTGAATTAAAGTGAAATTATTTATCAGATTGTTATAAATCAGGTTATATAGAAAGAGTTTGTATTATTTATATTAATGAATTGAGGAGCGTTTATGAGAAAAATTATTTATGCTGTATCAGATTCAGCAGGTGATACAGCCTGGGCAGTTGCAAAGGCCGCAGGAAATCAGTTTGATCAGACAATAATAAAGGTCGTAAGAAAGCCATATGTTCTTTCAAAGGAACAGATTGATGAAATATTTGAAAAGGCAGCCGGAAACAGAGGAATGATAGTGCATACACTCATTAATCCTGAATTAAGACAGTATTTACAGGAGAAAAAGGATGAGTATGACATTGATGTTATTGATGTTTTAGGTCCTGTAATCTGGAGTGCAGAGAAGCTTACTAATGAAGATGCAGATATGAATGTAGGCCAGGCAAGAAGACTTTCAAATGATTACTTCAAGAGAATTGATGCCATGGAATTTGCCGTTAAGTATGATGACGGTAAGGATCCTTCAGGATTTCCAAAGGCTGATATCGTAATTCTTGGTGTATCACGTACAAGTAAGACACCTCTTTCACTTTTCCTTGCTTATAACTATGGAATAAAGACAGCCAATTTACCACTTGTTCCTGAAGTTCCACTTCCAAAGGAAATATTTACAATTCCACCAAGAAAGATTATCGGACTTATTATTGATACATATAAGTTAAACGGAATCAGAAAGACAAGAATGGAAAATATGGGTATTCATGGTGACTCTGATTATTTCCATGTTTCAAGAATTAACAGTGAAATGGAATATGCAAGAGGCATAATGAGACATTTACACTGCAACATTATTGATGTATCAAATAAATCTATTGAAGAAACAGCATCACATATCGTTCAGATTGCTGAGAAAAATAAAATAATAGACGAGAAAACTGGATTGTGCTAATATTTGATGTACATTTGCACTTCAAGTATATTGAAAGGAAATAAATTATGGATCAGAAATTAAAAGTAGGCGTACTTGGCGCTACAGGAATGGTTGGACAGAGATTTATTACTCTGCTTGAGAATCATCCATGGTTCGAAGTTACAGTTGTAGCTGCAAGTAGCAGATCAGCCGGAAAATTATATGAAGAAGTGGTAGGTAACCGTTGGAAGTTAGATGTTCCTACTCCTGAATATGTTAAGAAGATGACAGTTATGGATATGGACGCTGACATGGATGAAATCGCTTCAAAGGTAGATTTCGTTCTCTGTGCTGTTGATATGCCAAAGGATGAAATTAAGGCTCTTGAGGAAAGATATGCTAAGACAGAAACTCCTGTAGTTTCTAACAACTCAGCTAATAGATGGACACCTGACGTTCCTATGGTAGTACCTGAAATCAACCCAGAGCACCTTGAAGTTATCGAGTCACAGAAGAAGCGTCTTGGAACAAAGAGAGGATTTATCTGTGTAAAGCCTAACTGTTCAATTCAAGCATATACACCAGCTCTTAATGCTCTTAAGGAGTTCGGACCAAAGCTTGTTGTTGTATCAACATACCAGGCTATTTCAGGTGCAGGTAAGACATTTGAGACATGGCCTGAAATGGTTGGAAATATTATTCCATACATCGGTGGAGAAGAAGAGAAGTCAGAGAAGGAACCTCTTCGTATCTGGGGTGAAGTAGTTGACGGAAAGATCGTTCCAGCTACAGAGCCTGTAATTACAGCACAGTGTATCAGAGTACCTGTTCTTAACGGACATACAGCATCTGTATATGTAAACTTCGAGAAGAAGCCTACAAAGGAACAGATAATTGAAAAGTGGGTTAACTACAGCGGTGTTGCTCAGGAATTAGAGCTTCCAAGTGCTCCAAAGCACTTTATCCAGTATAGAGAAGAAGAAGACAGACCTCAGGTTATGCTTGATGTGAATTATGAGAACGGTATGGGTATTTCTCTTGGAAGATTAAGAGAAGATACAGTATTTGATTACAAGTTCATAGGACTTGCTCATAACACATTAAGAGGTGCTGCAGGTGGTGCTGTTCTTATTGCAGAGTTATTAGCTGCTAAGGGATATATCACACCTAAGAACTAATTAGTGATATTTAATAAATGTGTTAAATGAATTCAGATATATAACTGATATTTAGTTTATATAATCACATAAAATAAAGATGGTATTGAATCACAGGATTTCAGTGCCATCTTTTTTATTTGTGTTTCAATATGCTTTTTATGTGTATGTAGGTAAAGTAACGTTATGAATTATAGGCAGAATGTTATATAATTAAGCTTTACTGGAATACAGCACAATGTGCGGAAGAGAATTATTATCTGCTAAATATAAAGATGTTTTAAAGTGTTAACCCATGAAGACATCAGATGTCGACAGATTATGTGAATGAAATTTTTAGAAAGGAATGTGAAGTATGAGTAAATCAGTTTTTATAGCCGAAAAACCTAGCGTGGCCAGAGAATTTGCCAAGGCTTTACATTCTGACTTTAAATCAGCTGACGGATATATGGAATCGGATAAATATATCGTTACATGGTGTGTTGGTCACCTTGTAACCATGAGTTATCCTGAAGCCTATGATCCTGTATTAAAGAAATGGTCACTCAGTACACTTCCATTTAGTCCTAAAGATTTCAAATATGAGCTTATTCCGGCTACTAAAAAACAATTTTTCGTAGTTAAAAAGATATTAAACAGAAAAGATGTAGATAAAATATATGTATGTACTGACTCGGGACGAGAGGGAGAGCTCATTTACAGACTTGTTAAGCAGGAAGCTAAAGTAACTGACAAGGACGAAAGACGAGTCTGGATTGACTCTCAGACTGAGGAAGAAATTAAAAGAGGAATAACGGAGGCAAAGCCTCTAAGCGAGTATGACAATCTTTCATCCGCTGCCTATTTAAGACAGATTGAAGATTATCTTATGGGAATTAACTTTTCGCGACTTCTTACACTTACATATGGAAATGATGTGGCAAGAAAGATTTCCATGGATAGATGTGTTATAGCCATCGGACGAGTTATGACTTGTGTTCTTGGAATGATTGTAAACAGAGAACGTGAAATAAGAAATTTTGTTACGACTCCATTTTATAAGGTGATTTCAAAGTCAGACAGCTTTAGTGCGGAATGGAAGGTAACTGATACAAGCCGATATCTGGATTCTAGTCTGATTTATAAAGACAACGGCTTCTACGATAAGGAAGAGGCTTGTTCATTTGCTGAGGATTTATATAAAAAGCAGGATTTGGAAATTAAAGACGGAGACATTAAGTTTATTCCTAAGAATAATAAAATTAATGCAGATCCCAATGATCTGAATGATGCAGATTCAGACGGTATATTAGAAAATGGTACTGATTCGCCTGAAACAGAAAATAATGCACAGACTGAAGAAAAAAGACTTACAGCAGTAATATCCAGTCTTTCAAAGAAAAAAGAGAAGGTATCAGCACCTCTTCTTTATAACCTTGCTGAACTCCAGAATGAATGTTCAAAGTTTTTTAAAATATCACCTGATGAAACACTTAAAATAGTTCAGGAATTATATGAAAAGAAGCTCACTACATATCCAAGAACAGATGCCAGAGTGTTATCAACGGCAATTGCAAAGGTTGTAAATAAGAACATCGCAGGATTGGGAAATATTCCGGCATTTGCATCTGCTGTAAAGTTTATTTTAGATAATAATCTCTATGCAGGCATTGCAAAGACAAAGTATGTGGATGATAAGAAGATTACTGATCACTATGCAATAATCCCTACAGGACAGGGATTCGGGGCGCTTAGAAGTCTCTCTGCCACAGCCAAAAAGGTATACGAAATCATTTGTAGACGATTCTTAAGTATATTTTATCCGCCTGCAGTATACGAGAAGATTGCATTAGAGATTGAATTACCTGTAAATGGCAGGACAAAGACTCATGATGCAGTTAAGACAGATACAGCTGAATCAGGAGAAAGCTGCTCTGATGCTGTAACTCCGGAGGAAAGCAAATCTGATGTTAATCATGTTGAAAATAGTTTAGCCCATAAGGAATATAAAGAGAATTTCAATGCCAGTTTCAAAGCCTTGAGAGAGAAGGGATATCTGGAAATTGCCAAGCCGTCATTTTCAAAGGATAAGTCTTCCGAGAGTGAGATTTCACCTGAAGTTCTTAAGCTTAAAAAGGGCGATAAGATATTTATAAACTGTCTTGAAGTTAAGGAGAGCGAAACAGTTCCTCCAAAGAGATATAATTCAGGTTCAATTATTCTTGCAATGGAAAATGCAGGTAAGCTCATTGAAAATGAAGATTTAAGAGCACAGATTAAAAACAGTGGAATTGGTACAAGCTCAACACGAGCTGAAATACTTAAAAAGCTCAACACTAATAAATACATTTCAACCAATAAAAAGACACAGGTTCTTACACCTACATTAATGGGAGAAGTGATTTATGATGCAACGAGCATTTCTATTCCACAGCTGTTAAACCCTGCATTTACAGCCAGTTGGGAAAAGGGCCTGAATTTCGTTTCAAATGGTGTAATTACTTCAGAAGAATATATGCAAAAACTGTCCGGATTTATTGATATAAGGACCAGAGCTGTTATACAATGTAACAATAAATCTGTACTTATGAATAAGATAAATGAATTAAAGAAATACTATAAAAACATCAGATAAACAGGAGTAGATATGTCAAAAAACATTTCAGAAGAGTTATTTTCTTTAGACCAGAGTCTTTTAGGAGACCGCATTAAGGAATGTAATTATCCATGGGAAATTCTTCCAAGAATTGGTGAGTATATTATTGAACTGGGAGAGAAGCTTCCGGCTGATAAATACGACCAGATTAAAGACTACGTCTGGGTTGCAAAGAATGCAAAGATATCTGATTCAGCAGATATTACAGGACCATGTATTATCGGTGAAAATACAGAGGTTCGTCACTGTGCATTTATCCGTGGTAAGGCACTTATCGGAAATAACTGTGTAGTTGGTAACTCAACAGAATTAAAGAATGTAATTCTCTTTAACAATGTTCAGGTGCCACATTACAACTATGTAGGAGATTCTATTTTAGGATATGGTTCACACATGGGAGCAGGCTCAATTACTTCAAATGTGCGTTCAGATAAGAAGCTCATTACAGTTAAATTACCTGAAGGAAATGTTGAAACAGGTATGAAGAAGATTGGTGCAATTCTCGGTGACAACGTTGAAATTGGATGTGGAAGCGTACTTAATCCTGGAACTATCATCGGAAAAGATACTCAGGTATATCCTCTTTCAAGTGTAAGAGGCTGTGTAGATAGCAACAGTATTTATAAAAACCAGAATGAAATTGTAGAGAAAGATTTAAGATGAGAGCAGCATTACATAATTTAGGATGTAAGACCAATTCATACGAAACTGAAAGTATGAAAGAGGCGTTAAAAAATGCAGGCTTTGAAATTGTTGATTTTTCCAAGGAAACACCTGCAGATGTATACATTATTAATACCTGTTCCGTAACAAATATTGCTGACAGAAAATCCAGACAGATGATTCACAGGGCAAAATCATTTAACGAGGATGCCATTATTGTCGCTGCAGGCTGTTTCGTACAGGCCAATGCGGAAAAAGTTCTGGAAACTGAACCAGTTGATATTGTTATCGGCTCATCAGATAAGAAAAATCTTGTATCAAGTATCTATGAGCTTATGGAAATGAGAAATACAGGTATCATAGACAGCAAAAAGTCATTTGTTACTGATTTAAAACAGAAGGTTGAATTTGAAGAGCTGAAAATTTCTGACAATACTTCTCATACAAGAGCATTTATTAAGATTCAGGACGGCTGTGATAAATATTGTACATTCTGTATTATTCCATTCTTACGTGGACATATCAGAAGCAGAAAGTTAGAAGATATCGTTAATGAAATCGACAACTTATCTCAGAAGGGAATCAAGGAATTCGTTTTCACAGGAATAAATATGTCAGCTTATGGCGCAGATATTAAATACGAGCATGATCTGGCTGATGTAATTAACAGCATAAATGATTTACCTTTAGTTGAAAGAGTAAGAATAAGTTCTCTTGATCCTGACATTGTAACTGTAGAATTTCTTGAGAAGATTAAGAACAGCAAAAAGGTATGTGCTCATTTTCATCTTTCACTTCAGAGTGGTTCTGATTCAGTGTTAGACAGAATGAAGCGTGGGTATACAGCTGAAGAATACAGCGAAAAGTGCGATTTACTCAGAGAATATTATGAGAATCCTGCCATAACAACAGATATCATTATGGGATTCCCTGGTGAAACAGAGAAAATGGCTCAGGAAACATATGACTATGTTGAGAAGATACATTTTGCGGCAGTTCACGTATTCCCATATTCAAAGAGAGATGGAACTGTTGCGGCAAATATGCCTGATCAGATTCCTGGAAATATAAAATCTGAAAGAGCAGGTAAGCTCATTGAGATTACAAACAGATTAAAGGAAGAATATAACGACAACTGTATTGGAAAAGAAGACAGTGTGCTTATAGAAGAAACTGTTGAAATTGATGGAGTAACATATTTTACAGGATATACAACAAGATATGTAAAATGTCTCATTCAGTCAGATGACAGTATAAATGTCGGTGATATTGTAAATGTAGTAATTGACAGCAGATTTGATAAAAATCATATGCTTGCGAATATTAAAAATTAAAATCCTGATTACAAAAGGAGAAAACTTGTGGTTGTAATTATTGACTATGATGCCGGCAACATTAAAAGTGTTGAAAAGGCAATTCAGCATCTTGGAAGTGAAGTTGTACTTTCAAATGATAAAAACGTAATAAAGTCTGCAGACAGAGTTATTTTACCTGGTGTAGGTGCATTTGGTCATGCCATGAAAAACCTTAAGAAATATGACCTTGTAGAGACAATCAGAGATTATGCAAAGAGCGGTAATCCGTTTCTTGGCATTTGTCTCGGAATGCAGATTCTTTTTGACAGTAGTGAAGAAGATATGGGAGTTGAAGGTCTTTCCATCGTTAAAGGAAGCATAAAGAAAATCCCTGCAAAGGATTCATTTAAAATACCTCACATGGGCTGGAATAATCTGAATATTACAAATAAGGACAGCCGTATCTTAAATGGTATTGATGCTGAGTCTTATGTATACTTTGTTCATTCATTTTATGCCGATGCAGATAACAAGGCAGAGATTGCTGCAACATGTGATTACACTACATCAATGGATGTTGTAGTTGAGAAGGGAAATGTATTCGGATGCCAGTTCCATCCTGAAAAGAGCAGTAATACAGGCCTTCATATTTTAAAGAATTTTTTAGAGATAAAGTGAGATAAATATGTTTACAAAAAGGATAATACCTTGCTTGGATTGCAAGGACGGAAGAGTTGTAAAGGGAACATCATTTGTTAATCTTAGAGATGCGGGAGATCCTATTGAAGTTGCGAAGAAATATGACGCAGACGGGGCTGACGAACTTGTATTCTTAGATATAACAGCAACATCTGATGACAGAAATACAACAGTAGATCTTGTAAGAAAGGTTGCTAAGGAAGTATTTATTCCATTTACAGTTGGTGGCGGAATCAGAACAATAGACGACTTTAAGGTATTGTTAAGAGAAGGTGCCGACAAAATTTCAGTTAACTCAGCTGCAATTCTTAATCCACAGCTTATCACTGATGCTGCAAAGAAGTTCGGTTCACAGTGTGTAGTTGTTGCCATTGATGCAAAGAAGAGAGAAGACGGCGGCTGGAACATTTACCGTTCAGGTGGAAGAATCGATACAGGCATTGATGCCGTACAGTGGGCAAAGGATGCTGAGCGTCTTGGTGCAGGTGAAATTCTTCTTACAAGTATGGATGAGGATGGCCAGAAAAAGGGTTATGATATCGCACTTACAAAGGCGATATCAGACAGCGTTTCAATTCCTGTAATTGCATCAGGTGGTGCGGGATGTATGGAAGACTTCCTTCATGCATTTAAGGGAGGCGGAGCAGATGCGGCTCTTGCAGCATCATTATTCCATTTTAATGAGATCAGCATTAAAGAATTAAAAGAGTATTTAAGAGAAAACGGAATATCAGTAAGATTATAAGTTTAAAGAAGGTTATATGTCAGAAGAATTAAATACATGGGGCGAGGCTCTTAAAGATGAGTTCGAAAAGCCATATTTTAAACAGCTTTATAATTTTGTGATTATGGAGTATCAGAAAGAAACTCCAATATATCCGCCTAAAAGCGATATTTTAAATGCATTAAGAAGTACTCCACTGGATAAAGTAAAAGTAGTGATACTGGGACAGGATCCGTATCACAATGCAGGACAGGCTCACGGTCTGTCATTCTCAGTTAATAAGGGAGTTGCAATTCCTCCATCACTTCTTAATATCTATAAAGAGCTACGTGATGATCTTGGCTGCTACATTCCCAACAACGGAGATTTGACCAAATGGGCCAGACAAGGCGTTCTGCTTCTCAATACAATTCTTACTGTAAGAGCCCATCGGCCACTGTCTCACAAGGGAATCGGCTGGGAGACATTTACAGATTCAATTATTGAAATATTAAATAAATCGGACAGACCTATCTGCTTTATGCTATGGGGAGCATCTGCAAAAAGTAAAATGTCCATGCTTACCAATAAGAATCATCTGGTACTTACAGCTGCTCATCCAAGTCCTATGTCATCATACAGAGGCTTCTTTGGATGTAAGCATTTTTCAAAGGCAAATGAATTCCTTGTTGAGCATGGTGAAGAGCCAATTGACTGGCAGATAGAAAATATATAAATGCATTTTCCAATAGAAATAAGAAAACTGCATTTAAAAGTATTATGCAAAATAAAAGCATATATGAAAGTAAATATATACACTTAAATGGATTTTTCCAGGCTGGAAGTGGAAAGGGGGAACAATGAATATAACAGTTTATTGTGGATCAAATTTTGGTAATACACCTGTTTATCGTGAAATGGCAGAAAAGTTTGGTACATGGATAGGCGAAAACGGACATACATTAGTATACGGTGCATCAGGAAAAGGCCTTATGGGATCAGTATCTGACAATGTATTAAAGGCCGGCGGTAAGGTATATGGTGTATTTGCCGAAGTTTTATACAAGAGAGAGGGCTGCAGGGAGGATTTAACAGAAACTTTTATTGTTCCTTCTATCAGAGAGAGAAAAAAGAAAATGATGGAACTTGGTGATTTATTCATCGCATTTCCGGGTGGTCCTGGAACTATCGAAGAAATCTCAGAAGTAATCTCTCTTACAAGAATCGATGTTGTTAAGGAAAAGAGCATAATCTTTAACCTTAACGGTTTCTACGATTCATTAAAGATTCTCGCTGAAAAAATGATCGAAGAAGGCTTCGTAAAGGCAGAAGAAGTAGCAAACGTTAAATTCATAGATACATATGAAGAAATGACTGCATATATCGACAGTTTAAATAAAAAATAAAAAAAGACTGTATACGTGCATTTTTAGCACGGATACAGTCTTTTTTATTTTAATCAAGTTGATTTAGTTATTGTAACTTCACCTTACGCCTCATTAGAAACAGCATTTACGTTCTTTTCTTTCTCCAATGCCTGCTTCGCAGAAGTCAGCATAAGCTTAATTCTGTTAATCTGGTTAACCTGTGATGCACCCGGATCAAAGTCGATGGCAGTGATGTTAGCCTCAGGATAAGCTTCCTTTAATCCCTTGATAACACCCTTACCAACGATATGGTTAGGTAGACATCCAAATGGCTGACAGCATACGATATTTGGTACGCCACTCTTAATAAGCTCAACCATTTCACCTGTAAGGAGCCAACCTTCACCTGTCTGGTTACCAAGTGAAACAAATGGTGTAGCAAGAGCTGCTACCTCATCAATAGGCATTGGTGGCTCGAAATGCTTGCTCTCAGCAAGTGCCTTTACTGCAGTCTTATTAAAGAAATCAATAAACTTCTTAGCGAGAGTGTTGAAGAATGCAAAGAGTTTGGATGCTCCAAGGTTATCTTTTTTAAATATTGCATTTTTAACAATATAGTAAAGGAATCCGATAAGTCCCGGAACAACGGCCTCAGCACCTTCTGACTCTAGTAAGTCAACCATTTCCATATTTGCGGAAGGTAAATATTTAACAAGGATTTCACCTACAACACCGACTCTTGGTTTAACCTTATCAGTAATAGGGATGTTGTCAAAATCATTTACCATTGCACGGATTGTCTTCTTAAGGTCTTTAAGCTTGAGTTTCTTCTGACTTAACTGTTCAGTACAGATATCAACCCATTTCTTATGCATAGCATTAACACTGCCCGGAACTTTTTCATATGGTCTCATACGATAAACCATGTTCATAAAGAGGTCACCGTAAATGATTGCGGCAAATACCTTAATACCCATGTTGATATCGTAGATCATACCGCTGTTATGCTCGAACACTTGAGCACTGACTGCAATAAGGGGGATATGATCGTAACCTGCTTCAGCAATGGCTCTTCTGATAAATCCTACGTAGTTTGAAGCTCGGCATCCGCCACCTGTCTGAGTGATAAGAAGAGCAGTACGATTTAAGTCATATTTACCGGAGTTAAGAGCGTTCATAATCTGTCCTACAACCATCATTGAAGGGTAGCAGGCATCATTATTAACATATTTAACACCTGTATCAACGGCAGCTCGTCCATCATTGTCAAGAACGACGAAGTTATATCCTGATGAACGCATGGCAGGTTCAACAAGGTCAAAGTGAATCGGAGACATTGATGGACAGAGAATTGTATATTTTTCTCTCATTTCATCAGTGAACTCAATTCTTCTCATATGAGAAGGTCTGTGTTTTCTCTGTTCATTTTTCTCTTTACGGCTTCTGATAGCAGCAAGGAGAGAACGGATACGGATTCTTGCAGCACCTAAGTTATTAATCTCATCAATCTTAATGAGAGTGTAGAGCTTGTCAGAATTCTTAAGAATATCATTTACACCGTCACTTGTTACCGCATCAAGACCACAACCAAATGATGTAAGCTGAATTAAATCAAGATCGTCTCTTTCCTTAACAACACTGGCCGCTGCATAAAGTCTTGAATGGTACATCCACTGGTCAAGAACAATAAGCGGTCTTTCAACCTTTCCAAGATGAGCAATAGAATCCTCAGTAAGTACTGCAATTCCGAGAGAATTAATAAGTTCTGGGATACCGTGGTTAATTTCAGGGTCTGCGTGATATGGTCTTCCTGAAACGACGATTCCGTGTTCGCCTGTCTTTTCAAGGAAATCTAAAACTTCTTCACCCTTCTTCTGAATATCCTCTTTTGACTTAAGCATTTCATCCCATGCCTTATCGATAGCGGCATTAATAAGGGATTTAGGAATGTCAGGGAAGATTTCATTTAATCTCTTCTTTAAAATACTTGTATTCTCAAGTGAAAGGTATGGCGCCATAAAGTTAATATTTTCTGTATGGAGAGTTTCCATGTTGTTCTGGATATTCTCTGCATATGAAGTAACAATAGGACAATTGAAGTGGTTGTTTGAATCTTTCTGTTCCTTATGTTCATATGGAATACATGGATAAAAAATATCCTTAACTCCATTTTTAATAAGCCATTCAATGTGACCATGAACAAGCTTTGCAGGGTAACATACTGACTCTGAAGGAATTGATTCAATACCTAAGAGATATAAGCTCTTTGATGATGGAGGTGAGAGTACTACCTTATATCCAAGCTTAGTAAAAAATGTAAACCAGAACGGATAGTTCTCATACATATTTAAGGCTCTTGGAAGTCCGATTGTGCCTCTTGTAGCTTCCTCATCAGTTAAAGGTGTGTAGTAGTCAAAGAGTCTCTCTAACTTATATTCAAAAAGGTTTGGTAAATCCTTCTTGTGCTCATTGTTGATGTTTTTAACAGGTCTTTCACATCTGTTACCTGTAATGAATTTATGTCCGTCTGAGAATTTATTAACTGTAAGGTGACAGTTATTTTCGCATAATCCGCAACGTGCATGTGTAGCAGTATATGATAGATTCTTTAATTCATCTAAAGTTAATATTTCAGCATCTATTCCGTGGTATCTTTCCTTAGCAATAAGAGCGGCACCAAATGCACCCATGATACCGGAAATGTCAGGTCTTACAACGTCTTTGCCAACGATTTTCTCAAAGCTTCGAAGAACCGCATTGTTATAAAATGTTCCGCCCTGAACAACAATGTGATCACCAAGCTTTGAAGGATCAGAAAGCTTAATAACCTTATAAATAGCATTTTTAATTACAGAATATGCAAGTCCCGCTGAAATATCACCTACACTGGCGCCTTCCTTCTGTGCCTGTTTAACATTTGAATTCATGAATACGGTACATCTGGAACCTAAATCCACAGGATTTTCCGCAAGTAAAGCTTCTTTGGCAAAGTCAGAAACTGCATACTCCAATGAATTGGCAAATGTCTCGATAAATGAACCACATCCTGATGAACATGCTTCGTTAAGCATAACTGAATCTACAGTGTTGTCCTTGATCTTGATACATTTCATATCCTGACCACCGATATCGATAATACAGTCTACTTCAGGATCAAAGAAAGCGGCAGCAGTGTAGTGAGAAATTGTCTCAACTTCACCTTCAGGAAGGCGTAATGCTGACTTAATAAGAGCTTCACCGTAACCTGTTGAACATCCGGATACAATTTCAACACCTTCAGGAAGCTTCTCATATAATTCTGTAAGGCCTTTGATAGTAGTATCAATTAAGGCACCGTTATTACTGCTGTAGAATGAATAGAGAAGTGAACCATCCTCACCGATAAGAGCAATCTTAGTAGTTGTAGAACCGGCGTCGATTCCTAAGAATGCCTTTCCTTTGTATGTTGCTAAATCTCTCTTTTTAACGGAATCCTTAGAATGTCTTACAATGAATTCATCATATTCTTCTTCATTATTAAAGAGAGAATCAAGTCGCTGAACTTCAACAGCTAAATGAATTCCCTTTCTAAGCATTTCGATAAGCTCATCAACGCTATAGAGATTATCTCCTTCCTTCATGGCATGTACGGCAGAACCGAGAGCCGCAAAAAGGTGAGAATTCTCAGGAACAATTATTTCGTCATCTGTAAGCTCAAGAGTTCTTATGAAAGCGTTACGAAGCTCAGATAAGAAATGAAGAGGTCCGCCTAAAAATGCAACGTGGCCACGAATAGGCTTACCACAGGCGAGTCCGGCAATAGTCTGATTTACAACAGCCTGAAAAATAGAAGCAGACAAATCTTCCTTTGTTGCTCCTTCATTAATAAGTGGCTGAATGTCAGTCTTGGCAAATACACCACAACGGGCAGCAATAGGATAGATTGACTTATAATCCTTTGCATATTCATTAAGTCCCTGTGCATCTGTCTTAAGAAGAGATGCCATCTGATCAATAAATGAACCTGTACCGCCAGCACAAATACCATTCATTCTCTGATCTAATCCGCCCTTAAAGTAAATAATTTTTGCATCTTCTCCACCAAGCTCAATGGCTACGTCAGTCTGTGGAGCCTTAAGGGAAATGGCGTCTGCAACGGCAGCAACTTCCTGTGTAAACTCAACACCCATTTTATCGGCTAAGGCGAGACCACCTGAACCTGTAATACATGTTCTTACATTGTATTCCCCAAGTTTTTCCCTTGATTCTTCAAGAAGGTCCGCAACTGTTTCCTGAATATTTGCGAAATGTCGTCTGTATTCACGAAACAGCACTTCATTTTCTTTATTTAATATAACAACCTTTACAGTTGTGGAACCTATATCTATTCCTAAGTAATATGTATTCATATATTTAAGGAATATATTCGAAAATATATCCCACACCCCCTACATAAATAGTTAACAATGTTAAGTATAATGGATACTATATAATCAAAAAAACTTAAATTCAATAATCAATGGTAATTATGTGTATAATTATAGGTAATCTTTGATATTTACAGGGCAGGAGAGTAAGTGTGTATGTTGCAATTAAGGTATTAAATTGATATTATACAAAGAATTTAACGAGTTAATTTTGAAGCTGATGTTGAAGCTGATATTAAAGAAAGGAATAGTGATAAATATTTATGAGTTTTCTTGATAAGCTGGAGAAGAAAATCGGTAAATATGCAATAAAAAACCTTATGCTCTATGTGATTATCGCATATGCAGTAGGATACTTTTTGTATATTTCAGGCAATTTTTCCGCAGTAATGGCATTAAACTTAAACCCTGCGGAGATTTTACATGGTCAGGTCTGGAGAATATTTACATTCTTAATTGAACCGCCGTCACTTACATCGCCTATATTTTTTATATTTGTCCTGTATATCTATTACTTTATAGGAAGAAATCTGGAACGTGCATGGGGCGCATTTAAATTTAATGTGTTCTTCTTTATGGGAATGACCATGACTGTAGTTGGTTCCATATTGATATATGTATTTACAGGTCAGATATTTGTACTTTCAATGTATTACATTAATTTCTCAATGTTTATTGCATTTGCAATGGAAGTACCAAACGTAATGTTCTTATTTATGTTCTTCATTCCTGTAAAGGCAAAATGGCTCGCTGTGATTGATTTTGTGTATATTGCAGGTACTGTAGTATGCGGATATCTTTCATATATTGTGGACATTCCTTACACAGTAGGCTATTTCGGAATCGGAAGAACACCTGCAGAAGCAACAGCCGCTGCAATTGCATTAGTAAATCTCTTAGTATTCAGCCTGTTAAATAACAGCAGGGCAAAGGCTAAGAAGAGACAGAAAGAATTCTATAAGAGAATGAACAGCGGATCATTTGGTACAGGAGCAGGATACTGGGGTAATCCTAATAAGGGACCTTCAGGAGCAGGTCCTAATCCGAACAGGGCAACAAATGCCACAAGGGGATTTGGTAATAACAAACCAATCCATGTATGTGCAGTCTGTGGTAAGACTGACATAGATGATGAGAACGAAACATTCAGATATTGTTCTATTTGTAAGGGAAATTACGAATACTGCAGTGAACACATAAAAAATCATACTCATATGACAGAATAACAATAGATAAATACATCAATTTATAGTATATTTGAAGGAAAAGTAAATCGCAGATAGGGGAAAACTATGACATTATATGAGGAATTAAAAGAGAGAGGTCTTATTGCTCAGACAACTGATGAAGAATTAATAAGCGGACTTATCAATTCAGGTAAGGCATGCTTCTATATTGGATTTGATCCAACTGCAGACAGTTTACATGCAGGTCACTTCATGACACTTTCACTTATGAAGAGATTACAGGCAGGCGGAAACAAGCCTGTAGCACTTATCGGTGGAGCTACAGCCTTAATTGGTGATCCAAGTGGAAAGACAGACATGAGAAAAATGCTCACAAAGGAGCAGGTAGATGTTCATGTTGCAGCTATCAAAAAGCAGTTAGAGAGATTTATCGATTTCAGCGATGACAAGGCTATCCTTGTTAACAATGCTGACTGGCTTGGAAATGTTAACTACATTGATATGCTCAGAGATATCGGCCCTTATTTTAATGTAAATATCATGCTCAGAGCTGAGTGCTATAAGAACAGACTTGAGAACGGCTTAAGCTTCCTTGAGTTCAACTACATGGTAATGCAAGCATTTGACTTCTACACACTCTATACTAAGTACGGATGTAACCTTGAATTTGGTGGAGATGATCAGTGGAGTAACATGCTTGCAGGTACTGAGCTTATCAGAAAGAAGCTCGGTAAGGATGCAAGTGCCATGACAATTCCTCTTCTTACAAACTCACAGGGAATTAAGATGGGTAAGACAGTTTCAGGTGCTTTATGGCTTGATGAGAACAAGACTACTCCATTTGAGTTCTTCCAGTACTGGAGAAATGTTGACGATGCTGACGTTATCAAGTGCTTAAAGATGCTTACATTTGTTCCTCTTGAAGAGATTAAGAAGATGGAAGCATGGGAAGGTGCTGAACTGAACAAGGCAAAGGAAATCTTAGCTTATGAAGTAACAGCTCTTGTACACGGCGAAGAAAAGGCTAAGAAGGCTCTTGAAGATGCCAAGTCTGTATTTGCAGGTGGCAATGACAACATTCCTGAAGTTGAGCTTAGTGCAGATGATTTAGAGGATGGAAAGATCGATATCCTTACACTTGGTGTTAAGCTGGGACTCGGTAAATCCAAGTCTGAAATCAGAAGAACCATAACTCAGGGAGGTTTGTACGAAAACAGAGAAAAACTTAACACTATAGAGAGAATATACACGAAAGATGAGCTGAAAGACGGTGTTGTTATTCAAAAAGGAAAAAAGACATTTGTCAAAGCAGTAATAAAGTAAAAAAAGAGGGGGGATATCCCCCTCTTTTTTTACTTTATTTTATTTTTGTAATATAAGATAATAATTTATATACATTTTAATATTATATGAATTTTAATCAGCAGGTGGATTATGAGTAAAATAATGATAATTGAAGACGATAAAGTCGTAAGCAAAGAACTGGCAACTTTATTGGAATTAAGCGGATATACGGCAGAAATATTATGTGATTTTGAAAACTCATTGGATAAAATATCGGAGTACAATCCGGATCTTATACTTCTGGATATTAATATTCCGTGTTTAAGCGGAGATCAGTTATTGCAAAATTTAAGAAAGGTATCGGATATACCGGTTATTATAGTTACCAGCAACAGTGATGAAATAAATGAAGTTTTATGTATGAGTTACGGGGCCGATGATTATGTTACCAAACCTTATAATCCTACAATATTAAAGCTCAGGATATCGGCTGTATTAAAGAGAGTAAACAAGAATTACGACATATTGACATACGGTAATTTGTCATTGGATATATGCAAGGGAACAATAAAAACGGAAAAATCAGAAATAAGTCTGACAAAAAACGAAATGCTGATTTTGCAGCATTTATTTAACAACCGGGGACATATAGTTTCGAGAGACAGTTTAATGACAATATTGTGGAACAATGCGGAATATATCAATGAAAATGCACTTACGGTAAATGTTTCAAGAATAAGAAGCAAATTGTCGGAACTTGGATATGAAGACGTAATAGAAACAAGAAAAGGACAGGGATATATTTTGGTATGAAATTAGGTAAATATTTGTGGGATAAAATAATACATATTATTGTATACGTTACATTATCGGTGCTTATTGTAATGTTACTCAACGCTTTCAAGGTGAATAATGAATTAATAACCGCAGTAATTGTTTTGTTATCCGCTGCGGGAACAGTATTGCTTTTTATTGATTTTGTAAGGAAAAGAAGATTCTACAATAATATAATTCATAAATTGGAAGAATTAGATAAAAAATACCTCATAACTGAAGTTGTTACTCCCGAGTCGTTCTATGAGAGCGAACTCTTTACCGACATTTTATACATCACGGATAAGTCAATGGCGGAGAATATACGGAAATATAAAGAGAGTATTGATAACTTTAAGGAGTACGTTGAAATGTGGATACATGAAGTAAAAATCCCGTTGGCCTCGCTTATGCTTATTAACCATAATTCAAATAATGAAAATAAAAAATATACGGTGCAGTTAAACAGAATAGACAATTTTTTAGAGCAGATATTATATTATGTACGTTCGGAATATGCGGAAAAGGATTTTATAATTAAGTATACGGATTTGAATAAGGTTATCGGAAATGTGGCTTTAAAGAATAAAGATTTGATTCTTGAGAATAATATTGAACTTGAAGCAGATATAAAAGAGAATATGGTGCTTACTGACGGTAAATGGCTTGAGTTTATTATTAATCAGGTATTAAACAACAGTATAAAATATAAAAGAGAAAACGGTGCGTCAATAAAAATTTATTCGGAAAAAAGCGGAAATATAACACGCTTAAATATAGAAGATAACGGAATCGGCATAGATGACTGTGATTTAAGCCGGGTCTTCGAAAAATCATTTACGGGAAAAAACGGCAGACATATAGGCAAGTCAACCGGTATGGGGCTGTATATAGTAAAAAAACTTTGCGACAGACTGGGACATACCGTGGATATACAATCAAAGAAGGGAGAATATACCTGCCTGACGATTACATTTGCAGATAATGAATATTATAACATTACAAAAATGTAATGTTTATTAATGTTAGAAAAACGACATGAAATATTATTGTATATATAATGCTGAGTAAGAAAGGTACACGGAGGGATGAATATGAATAATATTTTAAGGATAAGAAATATAGAAAAATATTATGGAAACAGAACCAATCTTACTAAAGCGATAGACAATATATCATTCGATGTAAATGAGGGGGAATTTGTTGCAATAATGGGAGCGAGCGGTTCAGGAAAAACAACTCTTCTCAACTGTATTGCGACTATCGACAGGGTTTCCGCCGGTCATATCTATGTTGAAGGCAATGATATTACGGAGTTAAACGATAAACAGCTGGCTGCATTCAGAAGGGATAAACTGGGATTTATATTTCAGGACTTTAACCTTTTGGATACACTTACGGCATATGAAAATATCGCACTTGCTCTTTCAATACAAAAGGTAAATTACAAAGAGATTGACAGAAGAATACGTGAAATGTCGGTTAAACTCGGGATAGAAGAAATTCTTAACAAATATCCGTATCAAATGAGCGGAGGACAGAGGCAAAGGGTTTCTGCCACAAGGGCGATTATAACAAATCCTAAACTCATACTTGCGGATGAGCCGACAGGAGCGCTTGATTCAAAATCAAGTAAAATGCTTCTTGAAAGACTGCAATATTTAAACAATGATATTTCGGCGACTATACTAATGGTAACTCACGATACATTCAGCGCCAGTTATGCGTCAAGAGTAATATTTATCAAGGACGGAAAAATATTCAATGAAATAATAAGAGGAAATAAAAGCAGAAAAGAATTTTTTGATGAGATTATCGATGTGATTTCATTACTTGGAGGTGATTTAAGTGATGCTCTTTAAAATCGCATTTAAAAACATCAGAAGAAGCATTAAAGATTATGCAATCTATTTCTTTACTCTTGTTATAGGAATCGCCTGTTTTTATGTATTTAATGCCATGGATTCTCAGGCGGCCATTCTTGAAATGAACGACAGCTCGAGACAGGCTGTCAAATTAATGGTTACCGTAATGGGGAACCTGAGCATATTCATTTCAATAGTGCTGGGATTCTTAATAATATATGCAAGCCGTTACTTAATGAAGAGAAGAAACAGGGAATTCGGTACGTATTTAATTCTCGGAATGAGTAAACGAAGTGTTTCAGCCATATTATCAATCGAAACTCTTTTTATAGGCGTCATATCATTAGGAGTGGGACTCGGAGTGGGAATAGCCGCAAGTCAGGGCATCAGCCTTATAATAGCCAATATGTTTGAGGCGGATATGACTAAATTTGCATTTGTTTTTTCTGAGAGCTCATTTATAAAAACATTAATATATTTTGTAATAATATATGCCGTAGTTATATTATTTAACGTTATAAGCGTTAATGTGAAAAAGATAATTGATCTGATTAATTCAAATAAGAAATCGGAGAAAGTTAAACTGAAAAATCCCATACTTTGTATTACAGTATTCGGAATATCCGTTGCAGCTTTGATTTATGCTTATATGATGGTTACGGTCAATTTTCAATCATTAGTATTTACGGAAATTTGGATACCGTTAACAATTCTTTGCGTTTCGACATTTTTTATATTCTGGTCTGCTTCAGGATTACTACTCAGATTATGCCAATCTTTTAAAGGTTTTTATTATAGGGGGATTAATTCGTTTGTAGTCAGACAGGTCAGCAGCAAAATAAATACAAATATATTTGTAATGACCATTATATGTATAATGTTATTCCTGACGATGACAATACTTACATCCGGACTTACGGTTATTAATTCAATTAATAAAGACATGGATAAACTTACCCCCGTAGATGTGCAGATTATGAAGAAATCATTTACGGATGACAGCAATTACATATCCGATTCCACAGAAAATAATAATGTAACTGAGTCGGACAATGCAAAGGAAAACACATCAATAGAAGATACTCTTAAATCCTATGGATTTGATATGGATAAATATTTAAAAGATGTGGTTGAATATAATATATACACATTCAATGATGTCACATTTAATACAACAAACGCTGATCCGAATTACAGGGATTATTATTTACGGGAAGAAGTAATGTCAATAAGCGATTATAATAAGGTAGCCGAAGCGTTCGGAAACGAGACATATACATTAGGCGACAATGAATATATTATTGCGGCCAATTATGATATGGTAACCAAGATAAGGAATAAGTCTCTGGAATCCGGAAAGACAATTATATTAGGAAATAATGTATTAAAACCTAAATATGCAAATTGTGTCGACGGGTTTGTTAATATGTCAGAGTCAAAGGATAACTTCGGAATTATAATAGTTCCCGACAATGTTGTTAAATATGCAGACAGCTCAATAGAATATTTAACGGCAAATTATAATGCAAATGATAAAGCAGGGAAAAATGCCGTTGAAAAAATGATATATGATTTGTATAAATCCAATAGGAGTGAATTAATCAACGGTAACTCTGCTTTTAGTATAAACAGCAAAATCAGGATACATTCATCGGCTGTCGGCCTTAATGCCATAATATTATTTGTCGGTGTATATATCGGAATCATTTTCTTAATAACCGGAAGTGCAATACTTTCCATTAAGGAGTTATCGGAGACGAGTGATAACAGGGAAAGATATGCAATCTTAAGAAAACTCGGAGTAAGCAAAAGAGAATTAAATAAAGGTCTGTTTTCGCAAATGATTTCATTTTTCATACTGCCTCTGATACTTGGAGTCATTCATTCGATAGTGGGACTTATGTTCATAGATAATATTTTGCAAATGGCAACGCTGAATTCGGTTTTGAATTTTGCATCACTATTCGGAGCGATAGCATTTATTCTGGCAATTTACGGCGGTTATTTTGTAATAACATATTTCAGTTGCAGGAATATGATAAAAGAAAAATAAAAATAAAAATGACATGTAAAAATAACTGTTTTACATGTCATTTTTACATATATGGCAATTGTGCGGTTTGCGCCGTTATGTTAGATTGTAGTCATTATATTCAGGAAATTATTGAACATACGGAGGTTATCATGATTAAGATTATTGCGGATTTTAAAGTTAAAGAAGATTCGGCAGAAAAGTTTATGGGGCTTGCAAAGGAAATAGTTGAGTGTACAAGAAAGGAAGAGGGTAATATCTCATATCATCTTCATGAGAATATAAAGGATAATAATCAGTTCACATTTGTAGAGGAGTGGAAGGATAAGGACGCCATTGAATCTCATAATAATTCGGAACATTTCACAAGAATACTTCCCGAAATCGGAGCTCTTCTTGCAGAGAAACCTGTAATAAAGATTTACAAAGAAGTATTGTAATTTTTACATTTACTTTAAATTAACAGGTAAACGGTGATGGAGAAACCGGTATGTGACAGTCAGCATCCTACATATTGCTTTTCGGATTATCATGTAAAAGCAATATATTATTGTCCGCCTGCTGCGTACCGGTTTTATTTAATTATTCATCTGCTTTTTTAAGAGCTGAAATATCGGTATTGGCGATGAGAGAGTAATTCGTGTGGTAAATGACCAATCCGGGATTGGCTTTCGGAGGCTTCTTTAATTCTTTGCGCCTTACATAATCAACTTCTATTTTTGCCTGTTCATCTGATTTGGCGTTGCCGGCAGCGGAGTAGTAGGCGGCAAGGGCAGCGGCCTCTTCAAATGTTCTGTCAGGAAGTTCTTTATCATTTGTCTTTACGATTACATGTGAACCCGGCATATCCTTTGCGTGGAACCACCAGTCATTTGCTTCAGCAAGCTTAAATGTAACATATTCATTCTGATAGTTATTTTTACCAACAAAAATATCAAATCCATTAGATGAAATGTAGTGCATAGGCTTTGGAGTTTTGCTGAGCTTTTCCTTGCTGTTCTTCTTAATATATCCTAAAGAGTGGAGTTCTTCTCTGATTTCACTTAAATCTTCTTCATTTTCTGAAATCTCAAGTGAATTGAAGATGGATCTTAAAGCATCAATTTCATTCTTTGTTTCTTCCACAAGTTCAGAAACAGATTCGAATGTTCTCTTAAGCTTGTTGTACTTCTTAAAATACGCATTTGCATTTTCAAGAGGAGAGAGATCATTCTTTAATGGAATAGTAATATTGTTGTTATTGTCATAGAAGTTAGGAACCGTAATTGATGTGGCACCTTCTTCAACATTGTAGCCGTATGCCTGTAAAAGCTCGCCGTAGATTCTGTATTTATCTCTTCCTAATGTGCTTTCAAGCTGTTTCTCCTGAAGAGCAAGTTTTTTTGTTTCTCTCTCAAGAAGATTGGAAGTCAGCTTTCTGTATTCAATTGACTTTTGAGCAATTCTGTTTCTCAGAGCTTTACTGTTATAAAAATCCGCAAGGAGTTTACTCGGGCTGTCATATTCGACGGAATCATAATATCCGTTTGTGAGCGGAACGGCACTGAATTCAGGCTTGTTTGAATATGAATCCTTATATATTGCAAATGTAAATTCATCATTATCTATACGGCTCTTTAAATTCATAAGGGCATTGTATAACTTCTCAATCTCTGTTGAAGACATTGAAGTAGCAGGTAAATCCGCAGGAAGTCCTGCATTATTGCATATTTCATTTGCGATAACAGGAGAGAGACCTGTGATAGATGTGTAAATGGCTTTCTGCAATATACATTTTTTATCACGGATACTTTCAAATAATTCGTTCTTATTTAATGTATCAAGAGATAACTTATCTCCATCAGGAATGAAATATTTTCTGCCCGGAAGAACCTCACGAACTGAACTGACAGTAGAAGGTACTCGCTTTATACTGTCAAGAATGTTATATTCATTATCACACAGAATAATATTTGAATATTTACCCATGAACTCAGAACAGAGATGTACGCTTACCATGTCTCCAAGTTCATTCATATGCTCGATTTCCATATCAATTACTCGGTCTACATTTGGCTGTGTAATTGATACGATTTTTCCGTTCTGAATATGCTTTCTGAGAAGCATAACAAATGTTGGAGCATTTATCGGACTTTTCTTATTTACATCAGTAAGCATGCAGAGACTTAAAGATGGGTTTACAGAAATTGATAATTTATATGTAGAACTGTTATTTTTTATTGTTAGTATTATTTCATCTCGTTCCGGCTCAGTAACTTTATAGACTCTTCCTCCAAGAAGGTTCTTTTCAAGTTCGCTCTTTATTCCGGACACAAAAATTCCATCAAATGCCATAATAACCTCGTTTTTATACTTTTGACTATATAATAGTGTAATGATATAATAAAAAAATATGTAATTGCAACAACTAATATATCTTAAAGTTATATAGGGGTATTAGAATGATAAAAAAAGGCTTGCTCATTATAATTTCAGGCTTTTCCGGAACAGGAAAAGGAACTGCGATTAAAAAATTACTTGAACTTTATCCTAATGATTACTGTCTGTCTATTTCTGCGACAACAAGAAACCCAAGAGAGGGTGAAGTTCACGGCAGAGAGTACTTCTTTAAGACAAAAGAAGATTTTGAAGAAATGATTATGAAGCAGGAGTTAATAGAATATACACAGTATGTGGATAATTATTACGGTACTCCTAAAGAATATGTTGAAGACCAGATGGATGCTGGTCACAACATCATTCTTGAAATTGAAATCGACGGTGCGTTAAATGTAAAGAAGTTATATCCTGATGCTTTACTCATTTTCCTTTTACCACCAAGCATCAAAGAGCTTGAAAAGCGTCTTAGAGAGCGTGGAACTGAAAGTGAAGATGTTATTGCAGACAGAATTAAGAGAGCTTCTGAGGAATCAAAAGTCATAAGAGAATATGACTATGTGGTTGTAAATGATACAATTGACGACTGTGTTTCTACAATACATAATATAGTAGAAATTGAAGGACTTAAAGTATATAGACAGGAAGAAGTAATTCATAACATTGAACAAGAGTTAAGCGACATTTGTAGTAAATAATGAAAGGGGAATTCATATGTTACATCCATCTTACAGTGAATTAATGGATAAAATAAATTCTGAGGCAGATAAGGACAACATGATAGAAAGCCGTTACTCAATCGTAATGGCTGCTGCAGACCGTGCAAGAGAAATTATTGAGTCAAGATCTATCGAAGAGAAGATTGCTAAGCAGTTAAAGAATGATCCAACTGCAACACCAGAGCTTAAGCCTGAAGAAAAGTACAATCTTGAGAACGGAAGAGCTAAGATTCCTGGCAGCGACAGCAGAAAGCCATTAAGTGTCGCAATTGACGAATTATACAAGGGTGAGGTTAAGATTAATCTCACAACTTCACATGAGGATGAATAATGGAGAATATGGAAAATACAGAAAATAACGAAGTTCAGGAAGTAAAGGAAGAGGCAACAGCCAATTTATTTGAAAACCTTGACCTTTCAAAGGAACTTAAAAAGGCTCTTAACGATATGGAATTCGTTGAGATGACTGCAATTCAGAGCCAGAGTATCCCTGCAATGATCGCAAATAACGATATCGTTGCTCAGGCACCTACAGGAACAGGTAAGACATGTTCATTTGGTATACCTGTTGTAGAAAACACAGATACATCAGAGCGTAATGTTACATCTCTTATTCTTGCGCCAACAAGAGAGTTAGCACTCCAGATTGCAAACGAGCTTATTCGTCTTACAAAGTATAAGAAGTCAATAAGAATCGCTGTTGTATATGGTGGACAGAACATTGACAGACAGATTCTTGCTCTTAAGAGAAAGCCACAGATTATTGTAGCTACTCCTGGTCGTCTTATGGACCACATGAGAAGAAAGACTATCAGATTAGATCATCTTAAGACTCTCGTTCTTGATGAAGCAGATGAAATGCTTGATATGGGATTCAGAGAAGATATTGATGAGATTTTACAGTCAGTACCTGAAGACAGACAGACAGTTCTTTTCTCAGCTACAATGTCAAGAGAAATACTTGATATTACAAAGAAGTATCTTAAGGATCCTGTAAAGATTAAGACAACAAAGAGTGAAGTTACAGTATCATCTGTAAAGCAGTATTATCTTGAGGTTTCTCCTGATAACAAGACAGATGTACTTGCAAGACTTATCGATGTTAACGACTTTAAGCTTTCAATGGTATTCTGCAATACAAAGAAGAAGGTTGATGAGTTAGCTCATGACCTTACAGTTCGTGGTTACAACGCTATGGGTCTTCACGGTGATATGAAGCAGTCTCAGCGTGACAGAGTAATGAGAGAGTTCAAGAACGGTAACATTGAAACTCTTATTGCAACAGACGTTGCTGCAAGAGGTATCGACATTAAGGATATCGACGTTGTATTTAACTATGATCTTCCAGACGATATGGAATACTATGTTCACCGTATCGGTAGAACAGGTAGAGCAAACAGAGAAGGTGTATCATACTCACTTGTTAGCCGTAGAGAAATGTACAGACTTCATGAAATCATGAGATATACAAAGGCTAAGATTAAGCTTATGACAATACCAAATGTTGCTGAAATTACAAATGTACGTATTCAGCAGACATTAAATGGTATTCTTGATGTTTTAAGCCATCAGAAGCTTGATACATATGAGCAAGCTATTCTTGATTTCGTTGAGAATACAGATGATGCTTATACAATTCTCAATGTTGCTGCAGCATTCCTTGCAAGAGATTCTGATACAGGAGAACTTAAGGAAATCGAAGAGAACTTCTCAAGCGACAGAAGAAGAGGTAACTCAAGATCAGGCAATCCAAATGCAACAAGAATGTTCATTAACGTTGGCCGTTTAGACAGAGTTAATGTTAATACAATGAGAAAGCTTTTAAATGATGCCAATATTACAGATGAAGAAATCTATGATATCGACATTATGGAGAAGTTCTCATTTATCGAAATCGATAATTCTAAGGTTGATGATGTATTCGTTGCCCTTAACGGAATTATGATGAACGGCAGAAGAGTTAACACAGAAATCTCTAACACAAAGAAGAGAAATAACAACTCACGTTCAAACGGTCGCGACGGAAGAAGATCTTCAGAAGGTCGTGATAACAGAAGATCATCTGGTGGTAACTCAAACAGAGACAGCAGCAGAAGAAGATATGAGGATTAATTACTTATAAGCATATAAGCGTATTAAATATGATCAGACCAATTGTAAAAGACATAAATTTTCTTAAATTAAAATCAACACCTGCAAATGCTTCAGATAAGCACATAGCAGATGATCTGATTGATACTCTTTCAGCTCACAGGGAAGAATGTGTTGGTATGGCTGCTAACATGATTGGTGAAAATAAAAACATAATCATTGTAAGCATGGGCTTTATGCCACTTGTAATGTTTAATCCTGTAATAGTTAAAAGAGAAGAGCCATATTCTACTGAAGAAGGATGTCTGTCTCTCCTTGGTACAAGACCATGTGTGAGATATAGAAAAATTACTGTTGAATACCAGGACAGTAATTTCAAGAAGCATACCGGTACTTATGAAGACTGGACAGCTCAGATAATTCAGCATGAAATGGATCATTTACATGGGATAATAATTTAAGATAGTGCATGTAAGAATTGCGCATAGCTTTAGCGCATATTAAAGGACACAGGTTTTTGCCTGTGTCCTTTTTTTGCATAAAAAACAGGTGCTTACCATGGAAGATAAGCACCTGTAAAACAACTGTTTTAAATATTTTAAATGATGTTAAATCATTATAAGTCCGATAGCCTTTAAGAAGAGGATAGCGAGTAAGATTGGAGCGATGAATTTAATCATTACAACGTAAAGTTTAGTTCTGCTCATCTGAATTCCACACTTTTCAACTTCGTTGATAATAGTCTTCGGTCCAAGTATCCATCCAATCAGGATACATGTAATAATAGCAACAATAGGCATCAGGATATTGTTACTTACGTAGTCAAGAATATCTAATACCTGACCTGTAGTACCATTTGGTAATACTGCTTCGAAATACCAGACATTGTAACCAAGACAAACAACAATAGCAACAGCACCGGCAATAATTGTTTCAATAATTGTAGCCTTGTTTCTTGAAATATGGAATTCATCCATAAAGCTGGAAACGATAGCTTCAAGAATAGAAATCGCACTTGTTATAGCTGCGAAAAGAACCATGGCAAAGAAGATAACGCCGATAATGTTACCCCAGCTACCCATGGCTGCAAATACCTTAGGAAGGTAAATGAACATAAGTCCCGGACCTGAAGCACTAAGACCGTCAGCACCCATGAAGCTATATACGGCAGGTATAATCATTACACCGGCAAGAATAGCAATAATAGTATCAAAAATCTCTATACGACCAACTGATTTTGAAATATTTTCATCATCCTTAACATATGATCCATATGCAACCATGATACCCATAGCAACAGATAAGCTATAGAATAACTGCCCCATGGCATCCACTAAAACTGAAAGAAATGAACCAGGAGTAACATTTGAGAAGTCAGGTATAAACAGAATTTTCAAACCATCAAGACCTGTTCTTGTTGTTCCATCAGGATCAGTGTGTGACAAAGTAAGAGAGAAGATTGCTATAATTACAACAAGTATAAGTAAAATAGGCATAAGGAACTTGGATAACTTCTCAATTCCCTTAACAACTCCCTGTAAAATAATAAGTGCACATATTCCTAAGAATATGAACATATAGATGAGTGGCTCAGCTGTACTTGTAATAAATCCTGTAAAGTATCCGTCCTCAGCCATGCTTACACCCTGGCCTGTGATGAAACCCACGAAGTACTTTATTACCCAACCACCGATAGCGCAGTAGTAAGGCAAGATGATCATCGGAACAATGGTAACCAGGAATCCTAAGAATCCACTCTTTTTATGCAGAGATTTATAAGCGGATAATGGACCCTTTTTAGTTTTTCGTCCGATGGCAACTTCTGTTATGATAAGTGTAAAACCAAATGTAACAGAAAGTATAAGATAGATGATGATAAATAATCCACCACCGTCTTTTGCTGCGAGATATGGGAATCTCCAGATGTTACCAAGACCTACGGCACTACCTGCGGCTGCTAATACAAATCCAATTGAGCCAGAAAATGAACTTCTTTTATTTTCTGACATTTTCAATCAACAGATATGTATCTGTTTCTCCTTCCTTAAAAATTTATATACATTTATATACTATGTATAAAAATATCATAAATAATTTACTATGACAACATAATGACAATGTAATGACTGATTTTACAAACGATAATGGGAAAATGTAGTGTTTTCCTATGGTTTTAAGCTGAAAACATTGCATTCATAGCCTAAAATTTACGGTGTAAAATGTCGCATTCAGACATTACATAAAGAACTCATAAGTATCGTCATCAACCTTGTTTACCTTATCAACATAACTCTTGAAAGCATCCTGATTTTTCTTGGCAAATTCAACAACATCCTTATCCTTAACTGACTTAAGATAGAATAAGAAGTCATTGAAGCTAACGAATTTGTGTCTGTCAATTAATTCGTATAATTTTTCGAAATTGCAATCTTGTTCACTCATGGCAGATACTCCTTTTTTCGATATAAATTTATAATATTTTGTTAATTATACCTTAATAAATGGAGTCGTGGTAGGTATCAGATTATATAAAAAATATAGAACCATCATGGTGAAACATATTAAAGAAAAGAATATGATACAGGAAATGTGATACTTTTAATTGCACCATATATCCACCATAAATATATGGTGGATATTTATAAATAAAAGTATAAAATTATAATTATACAAGAAAATGATGTTGCACGCGTTTCTATAATATTGTGTCATTCATCATTTATTGAAAGGGGAAGTAGGAAATATGAAAGTGTTACTTATTAATGGAAGTCCTCGTGAACATGGCAATACATATACAGCTCTTCACGAAATGGTAAAGATCTTTGAGGGGGAAAATATTGAAACAGAGATCGTTCATATCGGAGAAAAAGCAATCAGAGGCTGTGTTGCGTGCCAGAACTGCAGAAAGAACGGAAAATGTATCTACGATGATGAAGTAAATGAATTAGCATCAAAGTTTGAAGAATGTGACGGTCTTGTAGTAGGCAGTCCTGTTTACTATGCATCAGCAAATGCAACACTGGTGGCATTTTTAACACGTCTCTTCTACAGTACACCATTTGATAAGACAATGAAGGTAGGAGTAGCAGTTGTAGCTGCAAGAAGAGGTGGATTATCTTCAACATTTGATGAACTCAATAAGTTCTTTACAATTGCAGGTATGCCTGTAGCTTCAGGACAGTACTGGAACAGCATCCATGGTCGTGACATCGGAGAAGCTGAGCAGGATGCGGAAGGATTACAGGGAATGCGTACACTTGCAAGAAATATGACATTTCTTATGAAGAGTATTGCACTTGGAAAAGAAAAGTACGGACTTCCTGAAAAAGAAGCTCCACAGAGAACTAATTTTATAAGATAACTTGAAAATAGTTTACTTATAGGAAAGTTTTGATAATAGAGAACAGTTTAATTTCTAAATAAAGTGATAATCAAAAAAGCCGGTACATTTTCAAATGAATGTGCCGGCTTTTAACATACCTGAATATTTATTATGTGCCAAATTAATTCTTTTTCGTGATTAATTTATGAATAATAATCGATGATTTTAAATTATAACGAATTAGAACGGAATTAATCCAAGATCGCTTAATAACACCTTTACGCCCATAAGGCATAATACGATACCACCGATCATTTCGGCTCTTCTCTTGTATTTAGCACCGAAAATACTTCCTATCTTTACACCTAAAACGGAAAGCACAAATGCTACAATTCCGATAACAGCTGCAGTATAGAAGATTTCCACATGTATAAATGCAAATGAAACACCAACGGCCAGGGCATCAATACTGGATGCAATAGCAAGGAGAACCATTGTTTTAACATCCAGTTTATCATTTATCTCGTCATCATTTTTATCAAGTGATTCACGAATCATATTGAGACCGATAAGCATCAATAATCCGAATACAACCCAGTGATCGAATGCTTCAATAAATGAAGAAAAGTTTATTCCTATATAATAACCTGCAACGGTCATTCCAAACTGAAAACCACCAAAATATGCCCCCACAATAAGGTAGTGTTTCAGCTTTAATTTGCCAAAGGATAATCCCTTACAGATGGATATGGCAAATGCATCCATGGCAAGACCTATGGCAAGAATAAGTAATTCTATAAAACTCATTTTAACCTACTTAATAACTATTTAATTAAACCTGCTTAATTTATGTTGCTAAGAGATAGTATAACACATTTATTTAATCTTCTTTTCTCAATTTAACAATATTTCTTGCCTTACGTTTATTCTCATCTACCATGTCAGCGTAGTGGCGTCTTGTTGTATTAACGTCCTTGTGTCCAAGAACATCAGCAACAAGGTAAATGTCGCGGCTTTCCTGATAAAGATTAGTGCCATAAGTACTTCTTAATTTATGTGGAGTTATCTTTTTAATATTCGTAACAGTACCTGCGTATTTCTTAACAAGAATCTCAATAGATCTGACACCGAGGCGTTTGTTCTGTCTTGAAAGGAAAAATGCGTTTTCATGTCCCTTTAATGGGATTTTATCCTTTCGCTCGTTTGCATAATCGATAAGAGCTTCACGAACTTCATTTCCAAAATAAACAAAGCTTTCAGCGCCACCTTTTCGGATAATTCTTATTCTGTCATTGTCGAAATCAACGTCTGTGATATCCAGTCCTACACATTCAGATACTCGGATTCCTGTACCAAGCAGGAGAGTGAGTAGTGCAAGATCTCTGACTGCAAGCTTCTTCTGAACCTTTGCCTGATGCTTTGTAAGCTTTGCACCAGATTCCACATTGTCTAGAAGCTTAGCAACCTCATTCGCCTCTAATCGAACAATATTGTGTTCATGGATAACAGGCATATCTACCTGGGTTGAAGGATTGCTTTTTATCTTATCCATTCTGTAGAAGTATTTATACATACCACGAACAGAACAAAGCTTTCTCTTAATTGCGCTGTCTGAATTAGTAACAATTTTTCCATTATTGTCATAAGCCTTGCAATATCTAAGAAAATCGGAAATGTCTTCGCTTGTTACCTTATCGAGATCTGAAAGCCTTAAGAAGGCTTTATCCATACCATAAAGCGGACTTCGGTTATTCTGCACTAAAAAGTCAAAGAAGGTATCTAAATCATATGCATATGCAATTTTAGTTCTTGGCTGCTTGGTAAATTCAAGACTGTTAAAGTATTCAACAAGAAATCTTGGAAGTGCATCAAGCATTTTATTAAGCTGCAGTGTATATCTGGCTTCTTCCTGTCTGGAATAAGTTGAACCTGCCATAATTACCTCCTTGTATATTAATATGAACTGGTATAGGTCCATAATTCAATTTATTGGTTTAGTAATAATTATTATATTATCAGTGATTATTTACCGATGATAACGATACATATGTAATTAAAAATTCCATATAAATAAAAGTATATTCGAACATTTATGTAATATCAATTCTTGATAATAATATCAGACACGAAATAATTTATTTTGGAAATAAATAATATGTAATTGTGAAATAAATTTATTCGCGAATAAATTATTCGAAGATAATATTTCGGTAATAAATTTTATCTTGATGATATCTATCATAAACTCTGGAAAATAGCGGCTTCAGAGCCGTAAGAGAGAGTAGTTTTTATGAGAATATTATGATATATAAATATTCGCTAAATTACAGTTTAACGAATAAATAAGTAAAAATCAATATAGAATAGTAATGCATATGTCATATAACCATTGATCTGATAAAGCCCAGATATATATATCCAATATGGCAAACAGCCAGACATTCAAATAAACGAATAACCGAACATCGTGTTCAGACTTCCGGTTTATCGACTTATCATACTCAGGCTGCAGATTTAAATACTCGAAGTTTATATTATATCAGATAAATAAAAAGCCTGCTGTGAAAATCCACAACAGGCTTTATTTAGTTTTATTATATTTATTTTTTATGTGTTTTGTATGAGTTATTAATGTTTTAGTTTTAATTTTCTATTAGATGTGTTGTATGCTTTATGTTCCTGGGATGCATCAGATTGTTGAATCAGGTAATTATTTCCAGTAATAATATATAATCTTTGCTCCAGAGTATATTGTATCGTTTCTCATGTTATTTAATCGAATGATGTTATCAATATATTCCTTAACAGTTTCATTAGGACCTTTGTATCTCTGTGCAATGCTTGTTAATGTATCGCCTTTATTAATTACGATGCTTGAGTAATAAACATCTGAAGGATTACCCGGAATAACGTTCACGTTGTTATCAGCAATGATTTTGTTCATATTATCATCATTAATCTGATTATTTACATTATTGTATGAATTATATGAACTTACATTATTAGAACCTGATTCATGTGTTTTCATGTTCATGGCTGAAGTCATAATAAGCAGGCACGCTATAATAGAAGAAATCATAATTGATATGCCAATTATTAAATGCTTCATCTTTAATTTAGATAAGAAACCACCTTTTTTGGTATGATTATCATAATAATGAACATTTTGTTCGATATGATTAACAGATTCATATGATAACTGATGAGCTGAACTTGTATTACCATACAGATTATTTACGTGCATATTGCGATAATTCTGTGCATTAAATCTATATCCGTCCGTATTATAATCAAAAACAACAACTTTTCCCATAATATCACTCCCTTACAAATTACTAATATAATGTTTCCATACAGAATATTTGTTCCGAACAACTGTTTTTATTATTATATTTAGCGAACAAAGTTTTGTCAATGAAGATAAGAACATTTTTTCTGAACATTTTTTCTACAAACAGTTGTATTGCACATGAAATTCATGTTATTATGGATAAAATTGTTTAAAAAGTTAGTTAAATACTGGGATTATTAAATGTTGAATATACTTTTATATTCGAACATTTGCGTATTATATATTAGAGAGTCGAACTACGGAGGAATATAACTTATGTCAGAATATGGAGATATTACTGAAAAACAGCAACAGATTTTAGACTATATTAAAGAACAGATTGTTCAGAAGGGTTTTCCACCATCTGTTAGAGATATTTGTTCTGCTGTTAATCTTCGTTCAACATCATCAGTGCACTCTCACCTGGAGAAGCTGGAGAAAAACGGATATATAAAGAGAGATAAGGCAAAATCAAGAAGTATTGAGATTGTAGATGATGATTTCAACGAAGTAAGAAAAGAAATGGCATTTATACCTGAATTAGGTGAAGTTGCTGCAGGATCACCTATGCTTGCTGTTGAGAATACAACAGGATATTTCCCAATACCTACAGAATATTTATCAAACAGACAGACATTTATTCTTAAGGTTAAGGGTGACAGTATGATTGATATTGGAATCCTTAATGGAGATAAAATTATCGTTGAACAGACAAATGTTGCAAATAATGGTGATATTGTTGTTGCATTAGTAGATGATTCTGCAACAGTTAAAAGATTCTACAAAGAGAAGGATCATGTAAGACTTCAGCCTGAGAATAAGGATATGGAGCCTATTATTGTAGATAACTGTTCTATACTTGGAAAAGTTGTTGGATTATTCAGATTTGATATCCACTAATATAGATTAATATGTATTAATAATGATATGGATTAATTTGATATCCATTAATATAGATATATAAAACTATATCTGATATGTAATCACATATATTATATAGAAGAAAGCCATATACTACATGTTAAATGAGGTGACCCCCAAAAGTTAGACTTTATTGCGAAGTGGATTTTCCACTTCGCAT